>JACPFJ010000032.1 GCA_016182975.1 Deltaproteobacteria bacterium | reverse complement strand
CCCTCGGCATTGTAGAGCCGGATGTCGAGGACGACGCCTCTCTTCTTGATGTCCCTCACGAACGCCTCGTACTCCTTCAGGTCCCCCTTCGTCATCAGGGTGAGGATGTCGTGGGCTATGGTGTCGGTCAACTGGCGGGCGACCTTTTTCTGCAGCTCAATGGTGGAGGAGTACTGCAGGTAGATGGTAAGCAGCCCCATCCCGGCAAAGCCGATACAGAGGGTCAGTCCGATGATGGCAAGCACCTTGCGAATGAGCTTGGATTTGAACATGGGGCGATTCCCTCCGTGACATGTGCTGGCAGTCGGGATGCAATTTCGGAATATGCGGTCCGCAACTTTAATGAATGACAGCACTATAAAACATAATGTTCGTTGTAGCAATCAAAAGTAAACATTGTTATGAAGCCCGGTGAGCGGAGACAAAAAAAGCCCGGAAGGTGTCTTCCGGGCTTGCAGATCTGTTGGCGGCATTCGGTATTAATTGGGATACACGGAGACCTTCTTGCGGTCCCTGCCCATGCGCTCGAATTTGACGATGCCGTCGATCAGGGCGAACAGGGTGTAATCCTTGCCGCAGCCGACGTTATTGCCCGGGTGGATCTGGGTGCCGTGCTGGCGATAGATGATGTTGCCGGCTTTTACGTTTTCGCCGCCGAATTTCTTGCAGCCGAGCCGTTGACCGTCCGAATCCCTGCCGTTGCGTGAACTGCCCACACCTTTCTTATGTGCCATTTCCCTGTCTCCTCGGAAAAAATTGGGTTATGCGCTGATCTTCTCTATCCTGAGAACAGTCCTGTGCTGACGGTGTCCGCGCAGCTTGCGCGAGTCCTTGCGCCGCTTGGACTTGAACACCAGGACCTTCTTGTCCTTGCCCTGGGCGGCTATCCTGGCGGTCACGCTGGCGCCTGCCACAAGCGGTGCGCCCACCACCGTCTTCTCGCCGCCTAGCATGAGCACCTCGGCGAATTCGATACTGTCGCCAATCTCGCCCGCGAGCTTTTCCACCTTGAGGAATTCGCCCTCGGCAACCTTGTACTGCTTGCCACCTGTCTTGATAACTGCGTACATAGCCGTCTCCATCCGCATCATTTTTAAAGAGTTATGGAATATAGTGAACTGTTGCCCGCAAGTCAAGCATTAATTTCGATCCGTAACGGCAAAACGGGCTCAGACAAAGCCGTATCTGACGAGCATCCCCCGCAGGTCTTCGTCGTCGAACGGCTTGACGAGGTAATCGGTGCAATCGCCTTCGACCAGGGCACGCATCATGTCCTCCGGAGAGTGGCGCGAGCTGGCCATGATGATGGTCGCCCTGTCGCTTCCCGCGATACCGGCCTCCCTCTCCAGGGCGCGCATCCGCAGCAGGGCTTCCTGGCCGTCCATCACGGGCATGATGATATCTAGAAACACGAGTGAATAGGGCGTGCCGCTCCGCAAAGCCCCCGCGAAGAGCTCCACCGCCTGGAGGCCATTTCCGGCCTTGGCGACACCCGTAATTCCCAAGTCGTTGAGGATCTTCTCCATCACTCGCAGTACGCTCCGCGAGTCGTCGACGATCAGTGTTCTGGCTTCCCGTTTCATGAATGCTCCCGTATTTGGATGGGCGTTTCACCCGACATGTTGAGCCACCTTACTTTTTATAGGTGAAGCCGCCGGGAAAATGCACCGTCCTGAATTTGCCGTTGACCCCGTGCAGGGACTCGGACTGGCCGACAAAGAGGTAGCCGTAAGGATGCAGGTTGTCGTGAAAGTGCTGGACGACCCTGGACTTGGATGTTTTGTCGAAGTAGATCAGCACGTTGGCGCAAAAGATGATGTCGAAACTCTTCATGACGATCATCTTCGACTCGTCATAGAGATTGAGCTTGTTGAAGCTGACGAACCTCTTCACGTCCGGTGAGAGGATGAACCTGTCCCCCTCCTCGCGGATGTATTTACGCCTGTACAGGTCGGGGATGTTGCGGACCGAATAGGCGCCGTAGACCCCATCCTTGGCCTGGGCGATCACCGTTTCGTTGATGTCGGTGCCGATGATCTCGATGATCCAGTCCTTGAGCAGCCCGGCCCGCTTTTCCAGCAGGACCATGGAGAGTGTATATGCCTCCTCTCCCGAGGAGGATGCGGCGCTCCAGATGCGCAGCTTGCGAACGCCCATCCTGTTCTTTGTTTCGACGATCTCCGGCAGCAGCTTGGTCTCCAGCGCGTTCAACTGGGGGACGTTACGAAAGAAAAATGTCTCGTTGGTGGTTATCACGTCCATCAGGCACTTCAGTTCCTCGGCGCCCCGGGTCGAGTTGAGGAGCCGGTAATAGTCCATATGGGTCCTGATACCGGTGGCATCCATCCTGCGGCCGATACGGCTCTCCAGAAAGTACTTCTTGGCGTAATGGAAGTACATGCCGCAGTGGTTGTAGATGAAGTCCCTCAGTTGTGCGAAATCCTCGTCGGACATTTCCACGTTGCGTCCCTTCGATAGGCATTGCGCGGGCGCCCTTGCGCCGGACCGTTCCACCCATCCTCAGCAATGGTGACGCGGGGTCTTGCCGAAAATGCGAGCCTGGCTTCCCGAGGCAAGTCCCGCGCGGTTATTTCACTGCGGATAAGCGCTTATGTAATGCCTTCTCGACATACATGCGTTCGTCCGCCTCTTTCCAGATACCTGAAAGCTGTTCATTGGTATGCGCCGTGGCCGTTCCGATCGAAAAATTCACCTGAAGTTCATGCCGGTCCACGTTGAATCCGACCCGGCACTCCCTTATCCGCTCCAGTATGGCCAGGACGGCCGCCTCATCGGTGTCGGGAAGCAGGACGCCAAACTCGTCCCCGCCGATGCGGGCCGCCATGTCCTCCCCGTGGGACGCCTCGCGCAGAATGGTTGCGGCGCCGATGATCAGGCAGTCCCCGGCCTCGTGTCCCAGCGTGTCGTTGGCCTGCTTCAGGCCGTCCAGGTCCATGATTATGATGCTGGTGGGAAGATGCAGCCCCAGCGACAGGCGGCCCAGTTCCTCGTCGAACCAGGCGCGGTTGCGCAGCCCGGTCATGGAATCGTGGGTGTTCAGGTAGTGCAGTTGCTCCTCGGCTAATTTACTGGCCGAGATGTCCTCGATCATGTTGACGATAAAGCGGGGGGCGCCGGATTCGTCCCGCGCGACCGATGCGGTCAGCATCCCCCAGATCAAGGCCCCATTCCCGCAGACGTAGCGTTTTTCAATCTGGTAGTACTGACGCCTTCCTTCGAAAACATCCAGAAACAACTCCCGGTCGATCCCGTAATCTTCCGGAAAGGTGATGTCCCAGAGTTTAAGGGCCTTGAGTTCGTCCCACGAGTATCCCAGCATGTTCTCCAACGCCGGGTTGGCGTTGGAGATCTGCCCGTCAGGGAGCAGGATCACGATCCCGACCACGGAATTCTCGAATATGGCCCGGAAGCATTCTTCTTTTTCACGGTAAGCCGCCAGGTTCGCCTTGTATCGCTCCAGCTCGCGGACCAGCTCTTCTCTTGTCATCCCGTCATACATAGGTGTCCGCTCCAGCTATTGCGGAGAGCAACCGCGTCAATTGATCCTCCGCCGAACGGATCGGCATCGGACAAATTATCTTATTTCATTAAAAATGGGCACATATATCATCTTACAATTGCTTACAGTTTCTTACATTGGGGAGGATTGGGGAATCGGACGGGGTCTGCGAGGGTGAGGCTGAAGGTGAATTAGACCGTTTTCTAGGTTAATTCGGCATCCGCCAGGAAGGCGTAGCCCAGGTTGTGGCGGGAGCGCACCGGAAGTTCGGAATCGGGGTCCGTTGCCCGGACCTTCGAGCGCAGGCGGCTGACCAGGGTCTCCAGACGCCTGTCGGCATACTGGTCGTTCGGCTGACCGAGCGCCGCGAAGATATCCCTGCGCGAGACGTTCTCGCCAGGGGTCTCCATCAGCTTACGCATCAGGATCAGTTCCTGGGCGGTCAGGGGCACCTCGACGCCATGAGGGGTAGACAGCTTCGAGGAGCGGGCGTTGAAGCGCCAGGTGGAGGTGGGGGGACCGAACATCCTGCGCGCCAGGCTCCTCAGCGCGGCATCCAGTTCGCGGACGTCGACCGGTTTCACGAAGTAAAGATCGGCGCCGTTCTTGAAACTGTGCACGCGGTCGTCCAACCTTCCGTACGAGGTCACCATCACGATGCCGCATCTGTATGACCGCCGCAGACGCCCGGCGATTGCCATGCCGTCCTCGCCCGGCAGGCCGATGTCCAGGATTACCACGTCGGCCGGCGCCTCGGCCAGCGCCGTATCCAGGGCATCACCATCGATGACGCCCCTGACCTGATGCCCGAAGTCGCTCAATCCCGCGACGAGCAGCAGGCGCAGCTCTTCACTGTCCTCAACGACGACGATGCGCAACGGTTGCATGGGGTTATGAAGGTCATACTTCATGGCGCTGCCCGACACCTTTCGTTACAGGATGATTCGATGATTCCCGGCGACTGGTTTGAGCGATACAATATGACTAATTAGCGCCAAAATAAAGAGGTTTTTCTGAGCATTTCTTACAATGCACATTGATGATCATCCGCATTGGACAGCAAACCAGGAAGAGGGCGGGTTAAACGGCTTGCCAAGACGGCGGCGAAACAGTTATCTTGTGGGCACTCGATCAATGGAGATACGGAGCATGTCCGAACGAAATCTCACCCGCAATGGCCGCCTGCTTTTCCCGTGGCCCATGCTGGCCGGCGCCCTGCTGGTCCTCGGCGCTGCGGTCGGCGCCAACCTTTATCTGGATTACGGCCGCACCGGGACACGGGAACAGGAGCGCCTGCTCACCCAGACGCAGGTCATCCAGGAGAACCTGGGGCGGAACCTGGATTCGGTCAATCTGGTGCTGGCTTCCCTGCAGCGGGAGCAGTCGCACAAGGGCAACTACGACGACCTTGAGCGGCGCCTTAAAATCCTGGCCGACGCCATGCCGGGGATTCGCACCCTGTCCGTCGTGGACGCGGCAGGAACCATCCGGGCAGCCAACCGGCCGGAACTGGTCGGCCGGAACTTCAAGGAGAGGGATTATTTCAAGACCCCCAGGGAGCACCCTGACCCCGCCTTGCTGTACGTCTCGCCACCCTTCAGGACCGTGCTGGGGCCGTTCCTGATCAATGCGACCCGAATGATGCCCGGCCCCCATGGCGAGTTCGCCGGGGTCGTCACCGCCTCCCTCGACCCGGAGTATTTCACCACCATGCTCTCCTCGGTGCGCTACGCACCGGACATGTGGACCGCCATCGTCCACGGGGACGGCCCGCTGTTTCTGATAAATCCCGACCGCAAGGGATTGGCGGGCAAGAACCTGGCACTGCCCGGCACCTTTTTCACCCGGCACCGGCAGAGCGGCCGGGAGGCCAGCATAAATGCCTGCACTACATACATCACCGGCGAAAAGCGCTTGCTGGTCTGGCGCACGGTCCAACCCGCAGGCCTGAAGATGGACAAACCCCTGCTGGTGGCGGCCAGCCGCGACCTGTCCGCCGTCTACGAGTCATGGCGCCGTGACGTCCTGGCGCAGGGTGGGTTGTTCGGCCTGATCGCGCTGATTTCGGCGCTCGGACACTACGTCTACCGCAAGCGGCAGCGGGAATTCGAGCGCCATGCCGCCAACTCCGCCTCCGCCCTGCGGGAGAGCGCCGAACGCTACCAGCTTGCCGCCGAGGCGGCCGAGTCCGCCAATAGGACAAAGAGCCGTTTCCTGGCCAGCATGTCCCACGAGATCCGCACCCCGATGAACGCCGTCATCGGCCTGAATTATCTGCTGCAAAGGACCGATTTGAACCCGCGCCAGCGGGATTATTGCGACAAGATCCAGGTGGCGGCCAAGTCGCTCCTGGGTATCCTGAACGATATACTCGACTTCTCCAAGGTGGAGGCGGGAAAGATGGAGCTGGAGCAGGTCCCGTTTCGTCTGGACGATCTGCTGCGCAACATGTCGGTGATCCTCTCCGCCAACTCCCGGGACAAGGATATCGAGGTCGTTTTCGCCATTGCCCCCGACGTCCCCTTCAGACTGTTGGGAGACCCCCTGCGTCTCCAGCAGGTGCTGATCAACCTGGCCGGAAACGCGGTCAAGTTTACCGAAAAGGGGGAGGTCGTGCTGTCGGTCTCGCTGACCGGAACAGATGCGGGGCATGCCGGTCTGGAGTTCGTCATCCGGGACACCGGCATCGGCATCGGCAGCGACAACCTCGCGCAGATCTTTGACGGGTTCACCCAAGCCGAGGCATCCACCAGCCGCCGTTTCGGCGGCACCGGGCTCGGGCTGGCCATCAGCAGCCGCCTGGTACGGCTGATGGGGGGCGAGATCAGGGTGCGGAGCGAGGAAGGGAAAGGGAGCGAATTCAGCTTTACCGTGAAGTTCGGACTTCAACCCGCCGACAAAGATGCGCCGGCGGAAACCGTTTTCTGCCCCCCCCCGCCGCTCCATGTCCTGATAGTGGACGACAATTCCACGGCGCGCGAGGCGCTGCTCTGCATGGCGGAATTCATCGGCTGGAGCGCGGATACGGCCAGGGACGGCCTGCAGGCCCTGAGAACCATCGCGGATGCCCTCGGAAACGGCGCCCACTATGACGCCGTTTTCATAGACTGGGGTATGCCCGGTATCGGCGGTGTCGAGACCGGCCGCCGGATTCGGGAACTCTGCCATGACGGCCGGATGCCGCTGATCGTGATGTTGTCCTCTTGCGGCCGGGAGGCGATGGCCGGACTGGCGCAAGGACATCCCGGCGTGGTTGACGGCTTCATCACAAAGCCAGCCACCCCGTCGATGCTGCTGGACGCGGTTGCCGCGGCCGGCCGCGGGACGGCGCGGATTACGTCCCCTGATTGCCGCGATAAGACGGGACGCAGGCTTGCCGGGGTGCGGGCGTTGGTGGTCGAAGACAATACGTTCAATCAAATGGTGGCGCGGGGGATGTTGGAGGGTGAAGGCGCACAGGTCGTGATGGCGGGCAACGGACGCGAAGCCGTGGAATTCGTCCGCTCCGCGGCGGCCTCCTTCGATTGCGTGCTGATGGACGTGCAGATGCCGATCATGGACGGCTATGAGGCGACAATCGAGATACGCAAGACCCTGGGGGAGTCCGCCCTCCCGATCATTGCCATGACAGCCGATGCCTTCGAGGAAGACCGGCTGCACTGCCTTGAGGCCGGCATGAACGACCACGTATCCAAACCGATCGACATCGATGCGCTTGTGGAGATCCTGGGGCGCTACTGCTCGCCGAAGCACTCGGAACCGGAGCCGGTTGCCGGTCCCGACATTTTGCGCTCTCCCCTGGATATAGATGAATCGACCGGACTTCCCGGCCTCAATCTGCCCGATACCGTACGAAGGCTGAACGGCAACCGCTCGCTCTACGGCCAGGTTGCCGGCATGGTGTGCGCCAAGTATGCCGATGCCCGGCAGCAGGTGGAGCAGTTGCTCTCTTCCGGGGACACCGCCGCTGCCAGGCAACTGCTCCACACCTTCAAGGGGGTGGTCGCCAACATGGGGGCCTTTACCCTTGCGGAGTGTGCCGGGGTGCTGGAGGAGACCCTGGTGGCGGGAGATGACGAAGAAGGTCGCGAGGCGCTGCTGGCCCGGCTTGACTCTCTCGCTTCGGAAGCAATCAGCTCGCTCCGTATTGTGGCTGACCGCTACGACCCGCAGTCGTCCCAGTCGGAAAATACCATCCCCTGAATCACCCCCCGTAACCTCAAGCATAAATTGGCAGGGCAGAGACCATAACATGGTAAAACGGCCGCACTTTACCCCCAAAAGGTAGCGCGGTCTCTTTTTAAACCTGAAAACGGCGTTTATCTCACAAAGCCACTCACGATGTTGCGGGTGAAGATGTGGCGATGATGTTTTTATGCGGTATGATTTAGGTCTATCTATCACCGTTGCCGGGGCGAGCCGCCGGCTGCACAATCCGGACAACCACAGGAGTAACGCCATGAACGACAAGCAACTCAAGCAAAGCCTGCTGAGCGCCAGCCTGACCGAACTGCCCCCCCTGGGAATGGACGTGCTCAGCCTGGTGAACGACTTTCGCCGCTACTACACCCACTCCCTGGGGCGCGACCGACACTCCCGCTCCACCCACTACGCCTACCAGGCACTGGTGCTGATACTGCGCGAGCGTCTGATGGAACGCTGGAAGCAGACCCGCTACGCCTACGAGGAAACCGACTGCAAGCAGGCCTACTACCTCTCCCTGGAGTTTCTCATGGGGAGGGCCCTGGGCAACGCCATGCTCAACCTCGGTCTGGAAGAGGACACCGCCCTGGCCCTGCAGTGCCTGGGAATGGAGCTGGAGGAACTGGCCGAGTCCGAGCACGACGCCGGGCTTGGCAACGGCGGCCTTGGGCGGCTTGCCGCCTGCTTCCTCGACAGCTGCGCCACCTTGCAGCTGCCGGTGACGGGGTACGGCATCCGCTACGATTACGGCATGTTCCGCCAGCAACTCGCCGACGGGGAGCAGGTTGAGGAGCCGGATCACTGGCTGCGCGACGGCAATCCCTGGGAGATCGAGCGTCCCGAGTACACCCAGCGGGTGCGCTTCGGAGGCCGCAGCGAGTTCCAGCGCGACGGCGCCGGCCGGCTCGCGGCGCGCTGGGTCGACACCAACGACGTGCTGGCCATCCCCTACGACGTCCCGATCCCGGGATACCAAAACGGCACCGTCAACACCCTGCGGTTGTGGAAGGCGGCGGCCACCGACGAGTTCGACCTGGGCGAGTTCAACGCCGGCCTCTACCCCGAGTCGGTGGCGGCCAAGAACACCGCCGAGCAGATCACCCTGGTGCTCTATCCCAACGACTCCAGCGAGAACGGCAAGGAGCTGCGGCTGCGCCAGCAGTACTTTCTCGCCTCGGCCAGCCTGCAGGACGTGCTGGCCCGCTGGGTGGGAATCCACGGCAACGATTTCACCCGCTTCGCCGAGAAGAACGTCTTCCAGCTGAACGATACCCACCCCAGCTGCGCCGTGGCCGAACTTATGCGGCTGTTGATGGACAAGCACGGGCTGGGGTGGGATCAGGCCTGGGAGATCACCGCCCGCACCATGGCCTACACCAACCACACCCTGCTGCCGGAGGCGCTGGAAAAGTGGCCGGTGCGGCTCTTCCGGCGGCTCTTGCCGCGGCTTCTGGAGATCATCTTCGAGATCAACGCCCGCTTCCTGGCCGAGGTGGCCCGCCACTGGCCCGGCGACAGCGAGCGGCTGCGGCGCATGTCCCTGATCGAGGAGGGGCGCGAGCCGATGGTGCGCATGGCCTATCTGGCCATTGCCGGCAGCTTCTCGGTCAACGGCGTGGCCGCCCTGCACTCGCGGCTCCTGGTCGAGGGACTGTTCCGCGACTTCTTCGAGCTCTGGCCGCACAAGTTCAACAACAAGACCAACGGCGTCACCCCGCGGCGCTGGCTCGCCCGGTGCAACCCCGGCCTGGCGCGCCTTTTGGACGAGACCATCGGTTCTGGGTGGGAGGTGGACCTGGACCGGCTGCGCGGGCTGCTCCCCCTGGCCGAAGACGGCGCCTTCCGCGAGCGCTGGCGCCAGGTGAAGCGGGCCAACAAGGAGCGCCTGGCGCAGATGGTGGCCGCCGAGTGCGGGGTGGCGTTCGACCCGCAGGCGCTCTTCGACGTGCAGGTCAAGCGCATCCACGAGTACAAGCGCCAACTGCTCGACGTACTGCACGTCATCCACCTCTACGACCGCATCAAGCGCGGGGATACCACCACCTGGACGCCCCGCTGCGTGCTCATCGGCGGCAAGGCGGCGCCGGGCTACTTCATGGCCAAGCGCATCATCAAGCTGATCAACAACGTGGCATTGGTGATAAATGCCGACCCCGAGGCCGATCTCCTGCTCAAGGTGGCCTTCCTCCCCAACTACCGGGTCTCGGCCATGGAGACGATCGCCCCGGGAAGCGACCTCTCGGAGCAGATCTCCACCGCCGGCAAGGAGGCCTCCGGCACCGGCAACATGAAGTTCATGATGAACGGCGCCGTCACCATCGGCACCCTGGACGGGGCCAACATCGAGATCCGCGAGGAGGTGGGCGACGAGAACTTCTTCCTCTTCGGGCTCACCGCCGAACAGGTGGAGGAGCGCCGCCACCACTACGATCCAGGGGCCATCATCGCCAGCGACGAGGATCTGGAGCGGGTGGTGAGCCTGCTGTCGAGCGGCCACTTCAACCAGTTGGAGCCGAGGATCTTCGACCCCATCGTGCACGCCATCACCAACCCCTTTGACCCGTGGCTGATCGCCGCCGATTTCCGCAGCTACGTGTAGGCGCAGAAGCGGGCCGCAGCCGTTTTCCGGGACGTGGAGGGATGGACACGCATGAGCATCCGCAACACCGCCTGCAGCGGCCGTTTCTCCACCGACCGCACCATGCGCGAGTACAATGCCGGGATCTGGCACCTGCCGCAGGTGCCGGCAAAGCCGATGGAGTAGGCTTGTTGCACGCGCGGCGGCGAATGAAGAAATGACATGGATCAGTTGCTGCAAAGGATGGAACAATCGGATCGGCAGGGGGCTGTTGCGCTTGGTTGAAAATTTGCCTTCCTCGCTCAAATATTACCTACAGAGCGCGCCCCCTCCTGCTTCTATAGTCCAGCGCCTTCATAAGGGGTATAATTATAATAAGAAAGGGTCATATGGCTCTGGCAAAGGAGGTAAGTATCATGGCAACGATTACGCTGATGCTGATACTCGGATTACTTACAATTGCAATCACTCCGTGGATTGCCTCTGTGAATCATTATAAGGTGCATCATACGGACCTGATGGCGGGAGATGAAGGCGAAGATTAATCGGTACATTGTCGGGAGGGCTTCGCACCAGCATGGGGTAATGCCGAGGTTAATGACCGGCGCACCAGGTTCAACATTTAAACTTACCTAATCGAATAATGTCTAAATGTCAAACACGACCCAATGTTTTCTCCGGCGGGTCACCGTTGGAGCGGTTGCGAGAGGTCGTGGCAGCTAGACGTTGACTTTGTAGTTTGTATCGGCTACGCCCCCCAGGGTTCTCAATGCTCCGTTCAACCTTCCAACCTTTTCAGAAAATCCGACACCGTGGTCACATCGTGCATCTCCCGGAATTCCCGGTAGCCATCAATAGCGTCGGAGTCGAGTCCACGATAGTAGCGGGGTCTGGCGGTTTTCAATCCAGACAGGACTTTGCCGGTGGCATAATCCGGCTCACTAAGCTTATCTGCCCTGAACTTCAGGCCGAGTACCAGACTGAACCCCAGATGGAACAGCCTTTTCAGATATTCCCCGGTAATGATTTCCACTCCCTTTGTTTCATCCCCTTCGCTCAGGTACTCCAGGGCAATATTCAAATAACCGTAAACCCGCTCCACTACCGACCTCATCTGTTCCATGTCGGCAAGATGGGCTTCATCGGCCACCAATGCGGTGTTAATCAGATAATTCAGCTCCATGCGAAACAGTTCCGAGTCCGCTCGGAGAATAACCCTCTCCAGGAACGTCTTACCGGTCAAAAACGTCTCGGGGAGAGTGGATGTTTCAACCGCCTGAAAGAGGACTTTGTTGCGACCGGGTGTAAACGTGGCCGGGTTGATACGGGAGTAGATCTCAAGCGCCTCATCAAGAGGAGGAAAGCCCAGATCGGCAAGGCGTCCCGATTTTGTGTGATAGCACTCTTCCTCTGATTCAATGTCAATTTCGCCGCTCACACTTTCCATGAGCGACGTGTACAGGGGATTATCCAAGCGGCAGACCAACTCCAGGAATGAGCCGATTATCCGGGCATTTTTGGGGTTCTTGAATTTTATCAGGAAGACATTGTCAAAGGTGTGGTCCCAATCGGTTTGACGCTCTTCATCGGTATTGAGATCGCCGATGCCCCCCGCGACAACAAGCTCTCTCCCCAGAAAGAGGGAGAGGAGATTGAAATCCAGATGCGGAAGTAATTCCAGAAAATGCTCCTCACTCCCTTGCATAATATATCCCAGATATTCGACAGCCTTATCTTCCGAAAACGACCAGCCTCTCCAGAGTTCCATATCCAGGATGAATACGCACTGCTCCGGACTTGCCAGCCCCAGCAATTTCATGGCGTCTTGACCACCGATTTCCTTGAAAAGCCAATACAACTCATGAGGTTGCATGGCCCGAGCCAGTTTCTTGCCGTCCGGGTCCCCCAAGACCAGGGCCAGCTTCTCCTTGGGGAGTACCCCGTCAAGATAGTTGCGCTTGTCGACAAAAGAAAGCGCGCGGAACTCTTCTTCACCACGTCTTACGCCCGTTACCGCTGTTCTGCTGGTTTCTTTTCTGGTTAAGCTGTTTTTCAACATGTAATCTCCTAGTCAAACCAGAGCGACAGGCTACTGATTGATACCATTTTAGCCCTTTTTGACACGACCGACGGCATTTTTACCGGTATCGCAAGGGCTTTCCGATTCAGCAGTGAAGAGGGGTGCTGTAGGGATGCGACCCCATGGTTTCCCTTATTTTTCCAGGATCTCCTTCAGCGTCTTCAGATCCTGCTCGACCAATTGTTGATCGGCGGCGTATTGCTCATCCGACATGCCGGGGAGACGAAACAGCGTGAAGAGCAGCTCGCTGCCGGAACCGTTGGCGATGACCCGCAACGGCACATAGACTTCGATTCCTTGCGCAGTGGTGACGTAATGGTCCAAGACGCCCAAACGATTGCGCTCGGCGAAGCGTACCTTCGCGGGACCCTGCGGGGTGTCGACCAACCAACCGCCGCCGCTTTTCCTGACGGATTTTCCCAACCCCTTGGCCCATTTCGGCAGATTTTCCGGATTCGAAACGAATTCATATACCTGGTCCGGAGGACATCCGATCGATACGCCGAGGGTTCGGGATGTAAGGTGCGTTGCCATGGCTTGTTCTCCTCTGTCGACTTTTGCCAGGGGTGACCCCTCGCGGCGGAATATGGCATCTATATCACTTTGAGACCACATGATTGGTGGTAACGTCCGCGATCAGCTTCTCGTTGGCGCCGTACACAAGGGTGCGAACGATGCTGACGGAGCGTCCCCGTTTCACGAAAGAAGAAACGGCCGTGAACGTCCCGAGTGTCTGATTGCCGATGAAATTTGCATTCAGGTTTATAGCCAGCGGAAAACCTTTCATCCCCTCTGACACCGGCGCGGCGCCAATAAGCAGGACCGAGGCGCTTACGTCGGCAAACCAGAGGATAGCACCGGCATGAACGACGCCAAAGGGATTCTTGATGCCGGCCTGGATCGGCATTTCCGAGACGACGCGGTCGTCGTTGCGTTCGATGACCGTGAACTCAATTGACCCTTCGATCTTCATGTTTCCTCCATCCTTCATTGTTTGATTTCGTTACTCACCATCTAAGCCAGATGTGGGTAGTCTGTGTAACCCTTTTCCTCGCCCTCGGGCGTAATGCCGGGGGCCAGGTTCAACATTTAAACATACCCAATCGGATAATGCTTAAATGTCAAACACGACTCCCATGGCTCTCCCCTTCTCCGGATGGTACTTCGCCACCAACTGCAGCTTCAGACTTTCAATCCGGGATCTTATCTCCTGTGCCGTCATATTTCACCTTCCTTTGGTGAAGATACCCCAATGGTTTTCATTCAACAAGCAGAAATCGAACAAAACCCTTTCAAGGAAAGCGGCGACCGTCCAAACCTCACTGCACTTGCGGTCAACCCGCATCCGCGGACGGCATCTCCCGCATCGAGAAGAAAATCTGCGCCACGCCGAGGAGGGTCAGGATGCCGAGAAGGGCTATTCCCGGCAGAATGGCACTCACCGCCCCGGTCACGATCCCGAGGAAGGCGATGATGTAGTGGGGAATGAGGAAGCGATGGAGGTGCCTGGTCCCCCCTGTGAAAGCGGCCAGGAAAATGGCGTTCAGGGCGAGCACGCTCGCCGCGACCGAAAGGGAGAGCAGCCATCCCTCCGGGTAGGGGAGCGCCACTCCGGGGGGCAGAAGGATGATGTGCTTGACCCCCACCGCCGTGGCGGTGATCCCCATCAGGAGCGGCAGGTGCGAGTAGAGCCACTGCTGGTAACGCCACAGGTGCCTGCTCCCACTCAGCGCCAGCACCGCCGCCCCCTTCGCCCCTTCGAAATACCCCCACCAGAGGGCAAAGGCGACCAGCAGCCCCATCATCCCAGCCAGGCCCGATCCGAAGGTGAGCCCCCTCGTGCCGATCCCCATGACCACGCTCACCACCGCCTCGCCGATGACGATGATGGTGAAGAGCCCGAACCGCTCCGGGAGGTGCATGAGGTGGGGCGGAAACCTGACGTGAAGCAGGCCGGCGGTCAGCGGGGTCAGGAAATCGACGGCAAGGGCCACTCCCCAGAGCCCGAACCGCCAGGGAACGGGCACCAGCACGGATATCGCCCAGATGGAGGCGGCGGCGCCGAATCCGGCGGCGTAGCGGCCGGTCAACGGCCGCGCCACCGGGATGTGGCGTCCCGCGCGCAGATACTCCGCCACCAGGATGAAACGGACCGTCGCGTAGGAGAGGGCAAAGCCGGCAGAGGTGGCGCCCAGGGCCGCCGGCACATGGACGGCCAGCGAGGCGGCCGCCGCCATCTGGGCCATGGTCAGAAGCCGGTGCCCCACGTCCTCGGTGTCGAAGCGGGTGAGATAGAAGGTGTGCCCCACCCAGGCCCACCAGACCGGGACGAAGAGCACGGAAAAACGGAGGATGCCGAGCCAGGAATAATCGTCGCTAAGGCTCCTCGACAGTTGCGCGACCGCCGCCACGAAGACCAGGTCGTAGAACAGCTCCAGCCAGGTGACGTGCCGCTCTCTCTCCGCTTCCTGCCCGGAACGAAGCCGCGGCGGCTTGAAGAGTCCCTCTTTCGGCACGGGCTTTCACCCCCTCACCCCTCGTAATTCCGGGGGTATGCTCAAATCGACAGAAATCCATCCGGCGCCAGGCTGGTGGCGAGCATCACCATGTTGATCTCCCGGTGCTCGCGCCACGTCCCGACCACCCTGTTTCTCCCCTCCAGCCAGAAACCCTCGATCTCCCCGGCCAGCGGCAGGTACCCGGCGAGCGCTTCGATCTTCCGTTGCAGCGGGCCTTCCGCCGCAATGGGCTTCGGATTCCGCTCCGACCACTCCCGAAGCGGCACGACCCCCTTCAGCCCGATCGAGAGCCCCAGCTCGCGGAAGGCCAGTCGGTACGCGACGGGACAGCCGAGCTGATTGCCCCCGGCAGATGGCGGCCAGATCGACGATCTCGGCCCTTGGGTTCCATGTTCCTTTCTCCTTGGCTCTCTCCTTTCATTGTAACGACAAGCGGGCCACGGCAACAACAACGGAATTCACCGCTTCCCGAGCTGCCGGGCGGCACGGCGGCAGGGGGTGACGAAATTGATGTTTTGACACTCCCCGGACCTTTCCCGGCCGCGAGTGTGCCATTAGTTGCACATGCCCGGCTTTTGTGTGTATACTGCTCAAAAATCCCGGAGTTTAATAATGCAACCGATCGTCACCTACAAGGAGCGCTGCCGCCGCTGCTATTCCTGCGTGCGCACCTGCCCGGTCAAGGCCATCAAGGTCGACCAGGGTTTCGCCGAGATCATCTACGACCGCTGCATCGGCTGCGGCAACTGCCTGGCCTGTCCGCAAAACGCCAAGGTGGTGGTGGACAGGATGGTCAGGACCCAGGAGCTGTTGACCTCTGGGGCACCGGTGGTGGTTGTGCTGGGGTGCTCGTTTCCCGCCTATTTCCATGCCCTGTCACCCGGCCAGCTGGTGGCGGGGCTGAAGAGCCTGGGCTTCCGCGAGGTGCACGAGGGCGCCCATGGGGCCCGCATGATCGCCGCCGGTTACCGCCAGGCGCTGGGGGAGGCGGACCGCCCGCTCTTGTCGTCCCACTGCCCGGCCGTGGTCGATCTGATCGAGCGTCACTACCCCGGGCTCCTGCCCAACCTGATCGGAACCGTCTCCCCCATGATCGCCATGGGGCGTTTCATCAAGGGGGTGCTGGGCGCGGAGACCAGGGTGGTGTATGTCAGCACCTGCATCGCGGCCAAGTTCGAGGTGCAATCGGATGAGTCGGCCAACGCCATCGACGTGGTGCTGACCTACCAGGAGATCGACAAGCTCTTCAAGAGCCGCGGGATCAGCCCGGCAACGCTCGGCGAGGTGCCCTTCGACGGCATCGACCCCGGCGAGGGGAGGCTCTTCACCCTGACCGGGGGGCCGCTCAAGGTATTCGGGATCGAACCCGATCTGCTCGATACCGAGACCATAACCGCCGAGGGTGAGACCCACGCCATCGGCATCATCCGCGACCTGGCCGCCGGCAGGATCGCCCCCTCCTTTGTCGACCTGCGCTTCT
This sequence comes from Deltaproteobacteria bacterium, assembly GCA_016182975.1. Taxonomy (GTDB): domain Bacteria; phylum Desulfobacterota; class Desulfuromonadia; order Geobacterales; family Pseudopelobacteraceae; genus JACPFJ01. The sequence continues at coordinate 35,618 of JACPFJ010000032.1, read as the reverse complement.
GCGACGGCGGCTGCATGGACGGGCCCGCCCGCGACCGGGAGCTCAATCACTTCTTCAAGCGTAAGCTGATCGTCTGCTACAACAACAGCGAGCTCCCCTACAATACCGCTCTGCACTATACATCCGCCGCCTCGCCGCCCGTACTGCGCCGCTCCTTTTCGGACAGGTCGCGCAAGCTGCCGAGCCCCGGCAAGGACGATGTCAAGCACATCCTGCAATCGACCAGCAAATTTACCCAGAGCGACGAGCTCAACTGCCGCGCCTGCGGTTACAGCACCTGCCGCGAGCATGCGGTGGCGGTGTTCCAGGGGCTGGCGGACATCGAGATGTGCCTGCCCCACAACATGCAGCAGATCGAGGAGGACCGCGGCCGCTTGATGCAGAAGTACGAACTGGTGCGGCGCGAGCTGGACCGGCAGATGGGTGACAACCCCATCGTGGGGGACGATCCCGGCATCCAGGAGGTACTGGGCTTGATCCGCCAGGTGGCGCCGATGCCCACGACCGTGCTGATCCGCGGCGAAACCGGCACCGGCAAGGAGCTGACCGCACGGGGGATCCACCGCCTGAGCCTGCGCGGCGACAAGCCGCTGGTAACGGTCAACTGTACGACGATCACCGACTCGCTCCTGGAGAGCGAGCTGTTCGGCCACAAGAAGGGGGCCTTTACCGGCGCCGTTGCGGACAAGAAGGGGCTGTTCGAGGCGGCCGACGGGGGGACGATCTTCCTGGACGAGATCGGTGACATCACCCCCAAGCTGCAGGCGGAGCTGCTGCGCATGCTGGATCTGGGGGAGGTGCGTCCGGTGGGGGGGACCATGCCCAAAAAGGTGGACGTGCGCCTGATCGCGGCCACCAACAAGGACCTGGAGCAGGGGGTACGCGAGGGATGGTTCCGCGAAGACCTCTACTACCGCCTGAACGTGTTCAACATCCAGCTGCCGCCGCTGCGCAGCCGGGTGGATTCCATACCGGCCCTGGCCCAGCACTTCCTGGAAAAGGCGCGCAAGAAGCTGAACAAGAACATCATCGGCATCGAGGAGCGCGCCGTCAAGGCCATGCAGCACTACCCCTGGCCGGGAAACATCCGCGAGATGCAGAACATCATCGAGCGCTCGTCCGTGCTGCTCAAGGACGGCGTCATCAGGCTGGAGAACCTTCCCACCATCTTTGCGGACACCTACGAGCGTTGCGCAGATACCGAGGTCAACCGCCGCAGGGCATCCTTCAAGGCCGAGCGCGAGCTGCACGTGGGCAGGACGGAGAAGAACCTGATCGGCCGCTACCTCGAGGAGGCCGAAGGCAACGTGGCCAGGGCGGCCCGCCTGGCCAATATTCCCCGCCGGACCTTCTACCGCCTGCTCACAAAGCACGGCATCGAGGTCGTGCGCGGCCCCAGGGATACCTAGTATTAAACCTAAAAACGGCTTTTGGGTCCACGAACGACACGAAATATCACGAAAAATTAAAGCATTACAGCCGAACAGCAATTCTCCAAACAGGGTGCACCATGATGTTACATATTTTATTGATTTTGTTCGTGTTTTTCGTGCTTTTCGTGGACAACTGCTTTTTCTAGGTTAAATTATGAATTTCAATTTAAAATCCAAAATTAACCAGTTCAAAATCATCTAAACTCCGTCATATCGCGGCGTTGTTCCAAAATAGTGTATACTTTTGGCCACATGTGTGTCATTTGTTGCACACATATTGCGGGCCCCATGGAGTGCCGAGCCGCCCCCTATCCCTAACATGCCGTTATTTAAGCGATCTTATTTTTGCTGCTCTCTTGGCATGGAACTGGCAGTGTATACGGTATCGTACTGAGTTCACACAGAACAGAAAAACCACCATACACAAAGACAGAGAGGAGACAGACATGGGCAGAATGAGGGAAAATCCGCGTTACAACGTCATATCCATGCGGATCAGCGACGAGGAGCGTGAACATCTGGAGAACATCATGGAGAAGACCCACATGAGCATCTCGGACATCATGCGCGAGGCAATGGATTACTTCGCGGCCAACTACGATCAGCTCGACCTGCAGCACAAGGCCGCCTAGTTTTTCGCACAAACAATGCAGCAAACGAAAAAAGGCGAGGGGAATTCCCCTCGCCTTTTTTCGTCTCACGAGCATGCGTATAATTAGCGGCTAGTTGATCAATATCTCGAACTGCTCCTGGTGGAAGCCCGGCTTGGCGCGCACGGTGATGCGCTTCTTGAACCTCTTCTCCAGTTCCTCCAGCCCGCGGCGCTCCTCGTCGTAAAGCAGGTCGGCCACCTGGGGGTGGACCGAGACCATCGCCTTGGTCCCGCGGATGTCCAGCATCTCGCGGCGCAACTCGCGGAAGATCTCGTGGCAGACGGTGGTCTTGGACTTGATGTAGCCGCGCCCCTCGCAATAGGGGCAGGGCTCGCACATCATGCGGCCGATGCTCTCCCGCACCCGTTTGCGGGTCATCTCCACCAGCCCCAGCTCCGATATCTTCAGGATGTTGGTCTTGGACTTGTCCCCCTTGAGGGCCTCCTCCAGGGCGGCAAAGACCTTGTCGCGGTTGACCTCCTTCTCCATGTCGATGAAGTCGATGATGATGATGCCGCCGATGTTGCGCAGGCGCAGCTGGTAGGCGATCTCCTTGACCGCCTCCAGGTTGGTCTTGAGGATGGTGTCCTCCAGGTTGTGCTTCCCCACGAAGCGGCCGGTGTTGACGTCGATGGCGGTCAGCGCCTCGGTCTGCTCGATGATGATGTAGCCGCCCGACTTGAGCCAGACCTTGCGCCCCAGGGCGCGGCTGATCTCCACCTCCAGGCCGAAATGGTCGAAGATCGGCTCCTCCTCGTCGTACAGCTCGATGAAGTATTTCATCTTGGGCATGAAGGTGGAGATGAACTGGACGATGCGGTCGTGGTCCGGCTTGGAGTCGACCACGATCCTGTCCACCTGTTCGGTGACGATGTCGCGCACCACCTTCTGGACCACGTCCAGATCGGAATGGATCAAAGACGGCGCCGGGGCCTTGTCCTTGCGCTTGACGACCTCGGCCCACAGCGTGGAGAGGTACTGCATGTCCGAAAGCAGGTCCTCCTCGCTCTTCCCCTCGGAAACCGTCCTGACGATATAGCCCGATCCGTTCTGCTTGAGCCGCTCGACGCACTCCCGCAGCCGGTCGCGTTCCCCCTCGTCCTCGATGCGGCGGGAGATGCCGATGTGATCGACGGTGGGCATGTAGACCAGGTGGCGGCCCGGCAGGGAGATGTGCGAGGTGATGCGGGCGCCCTTGGTGCCGATCGGCTCCTTGGAGACCTGCACCAGCAGTTCCTGCCCCTCCTGGAGCAGGTCCTCGATCGGAGGGAGCGGCCTGAATTCCTGGTGCCCCTCCGCGGGCTGCACGCCGTTTACCGGATGGTCCTTCTTCCCCTCGTCCAGGAGCGACTCGTACTCCTCGATGGCGTCGAAGACGTCCGCCACGTAGAGGAAGGCGGCCTTCTCCAGGCCGATGTCCACGAAGGCGGCCTGCATGCCCGGCAGGACCCGGATGACCCTCCCCTTGTAGATGTTGCCGACGATCCCCTTTTCGCGGGTCCGCTCGATGTAAAGCTCCGCGATGGTGCCGTTCTCGATCAGCGCGATGCGCGTCTCGTGGGAAGCGGCGTTGATTACCAGTTCTGCGCCCATGATGGAAACCTCTGTATATAAAATTTAACTGAATTACGAAAAAACAGCGGCCAGCCGCTAGCCGCCGGCTGCCAGGAACAAGACCTCCAGCTTCTCGACACGGATGTCGTCGCCCTGGAGATCGGGATCGCCCGTGATCGCCCGGGCAAACTCAAGCGGCTTGCCCCTGCCGGCCACCAGTTCCAGGGCGGCGCCGGACGCGCTGAGTGAGACGGTTTCGCCGCGCAGGTCGATGCTCTGGACCTCCCCCTTCTTCCTGCGCTGGATGACATAAGCGGCATGTGCCAAAAATTGCACACACTGCTCCGCCAGTCCGCCGGAACGGGAGACGTCGAAGGTGATGCGGTAGCGCGTCTTGTCGATCAGCGTGGAGAGCGAAGGGGCCTTGACGTCGATCCGTTCGGCCGCCAGGATGCGCAGTCCCTCGGGGAGCGCGCCGTTGAGCCGTTCCAGGACCTCGTCCGCCGCGATGCCTGCCGCAACGAACATGTCCATGTATTCGGCCGTTGATTCCACGCCGACCGAGGTTGCGGCGGCGAAGGAGAAGCGGGGATGGGGATGGAACCCCTGGGAGAAGAGGATCGGGACCCCGCCCCTGCTCACGGCGCGGGTGAAGACGGTGAGCAGCTCAAGATGGCTGAGAAAGCGCATGGCGCCGCACTTGGCGAAGCGGAGGCGGATACGGGCGGTGGGGGTATCCATAGGCACGCCCCCCTCCGGGCGTGCCGGCAGCGCGGCCTCCCGGCAGAGGTGCGGCGCAAGGGTGTTGAAGTCGCACACCCCGCAGGCGGTGCAGGCCCCGTGGCGGCAATCCGGCGTCGCGGCCTCGCTGCAGGCCAGCTCCCGCTCCCTGAGCAGGAATTCCCGCGACACGCCGCAGTCGAGGTGCTCCCACGGCAGGACCTCATCGAGGGCGCGCCGCCGCAGGTACCACTCCGGCCGGATGCCGCAGTCGGCGAATGCCTGCTGCCAGCGCTCCATGGAAAAGTGGTCCCCCCAGCCGTCGAAGCGGCATCCCAACTCCACGGCGCGCATCAGGACCGGCGCCAGGCGGCGGTCGCCGCGGGCAAAGACCCCTTCCATGAAGGAGAGCGGGGCGTCCTGCCACTTGAAGTTGAGTTTGCGCCGCTTCAGCTCGCCCCGCAGCAGGTACTGGCGCTCTCCGATCTCGGCCATGGAGATCTGCGGCTCCCACTGGAAGGGGGTGTGCGCCTTGGGGACAAAATTGCCGACCGCCACGTTGACCTCGCCGGAGACGCCCGACCCCTTGGCCTGGTCCTTCACCCGCCGTGAAACCTCGGCGATCTGCTGGACGTCGTCCATGGTCTCGCCGGGCAGCCCGATCATGAAATAGAGCTTGATCAGGCGCCAGCCGGCACGGTAGACGTTGGCCGCGGTCTCCAGCAGGTCCGCCTCGGCGATCCCCTTGTTGATCACACGGCGCATCCGTTCGCTCCCCGCCTCGGGCGCCAGGGTAAAACCGGTCTTGCGCACCTTTTTGATGTCCTCGATCAACCCCTCGGTCAGGGTCCCGACACGCAACGACGGCAGCGACACGGCCACGCGGTTGCCGGCATGACGCGACATCAACTCGCTCAAGAGCGGCGCGATGCAGGAGTAATCGCCGCTGGAGAGCGACAAGAGCGAGATCTCGTCGTACCCGGTGGCCCGCAAAGTCTCTTCCACCAGCCCCAGCACGGTGTCGGCCGAACGTTCCCGCAGCGGCCGATATATGTAGCCGGCCTGGCAGAAACGGCAGCCGCGGGTGCAGCCGCGGGCGATCTCCACCGCCACCCGGTCATGCACCGTCTTCATGAACGGCACCACCGGCTCGCTGGGGTAGGGCGCCGTGTCCAGATTGGCGATAAAACGGCGGCGGACCCTGGTTTGCCCCCCCCTGAGCGCCGTGACCTCCGCGACAGCGCCATCCGGCTTGTAGCTCGGTTCGAAGAAGGCGGGGATGTAGACCCCCTCGATCCGCGCCAGACGCTCCAGGAGCGCCGCCCTCCCCTCTCCGCCTCGTTTTGCCTCGCGCACGGCCGCGGCAATCTCGAGCACCGCCTCCTCGCCGTCCCCCAGGAGGACGGCATCGAAAAACGGCGCCAGCGGCTCGGGGTTGAAGGCGCAGGGGCCGCCGGCGAGCAGCAGCGGAAACGTGGCGTCGCGCTCGGCCGCCAGAAGCGGTATCCCCGCCAGGCGCAGCATGTTGAGGATGTTGGTGTAGGAGAGCTCGTACTGGAGGGTGAAGCCGACGATGTCGCAGAGCGCCAGCGGCGTGGCGCTCTCCAGCGTCGCCAGCGGGGCGCCGGTCGCCTCCATCTGCCGCTCCATGTCCGGCCAGGGGGCGAAGACCCGCTCGGCCGCGATCCCCTCGGCATTATTGAGGATATGGTAGAGGATGCGCAGCCCGAGGTGGCTCATCCCCACCTCGTAGACGTCGGGGAAGGCCAGGACAAAGCGCAGCTCGGCGCCATCCTTGCGGATGGAGCCCATCTCCCCACCCATGTAGCGGGCGGGTTTTTCAACGGCCAGGAGATTCATGAACGGGGGGTGTTCCTTCTAAACACGATACAGCCGTGTAATTAGTAAAATGGGAGGTTTATGACTGTACCAAATCAGGCAGGATAATGGAAGGGAAATAGCCGTTTTTTTTGCTTGCATCCGTCTGTTGGTGGTGTTATAAGATCATTTCTACTGCCGAAGTGGTGGAATTGGTAGACACGCAAGATTCAGGTTCTTGTGCTCGCAAGGGTGTGCTGGTTCGAGTCCAGTCTTCGGCACCATTTAACAATCCAAGCAGATATTAAGAAGCACGGAAGGCCCTGAGAAATCAGGGCTTTTTATTTTTCTATTGTCCAAGAAAATTCGCTTTGGTATGATGAAATCCATGATTTTTGACGGTACTTTTGGCGTAATACCGTAAAAATGGAAAAATGGATACCGTCAAAAGGGGGTAAGCCAATGCCAAAGCGGATTCAGCCTTTATCGGAACTTCAGGTCAAGAACGCGAAACCGAAGGAGAAAGATTACAAGCTGGCAGACGGCGGTGGTCTTTATCTTCTTGTTACGCCAACCGGCGGGAAGTTATGGCGTTGTGACTACCGTTACAACGACAAGCGAAGGACGCTAGCCTTCGGTTCATACCCTTCAATCACGTTGGCCGAGGCACGGCAACGGCGCGAGGATGCCCGGAAACTCCTCGCCAACGGCGTTGACCCAGGTGAGATCAAGAAGGCTCAGAAAGCAGTACAGGTCGAGGCGGCAGCGAACACCTTTGAAGCGATAGCCCGCGACTGGCATGCGAACTCAAAGCCGGACTGGTCGGATAACCATGCAGAACGTCTCCTGAAGCGCCTTGAGCAGGATGTTTTCCCCTTCATCGGTAACAAGCCGATTGCCGACATCAAGACTCCCGAAATTGTGGAGATACTGAAAAGAGTAGCCACCCGCACCCTAGAGACCTCCCACCGGATTAAGACCGCCTTCTATCACATCTTCCACTACGCCAAGCTGCACGGGAAGATCGAGAACAATCCGGCGGCGGACCTGCGGAAGATTCTTCCTACCGTCAAATATACCCACATGGCGGCCCCCACGGACCCGAAAGAGGTCACTCCCCTACTCCGCGCCATAGATGGCTTCGAAGGCTCCTTTATCGTCAAGTGCGCCTTACAGCTTGCCCCTCTTGTCTTTGTCCGTCCTGGTGAACTGAGGAAAGCCGAATGGTCGGAGTTCGACCTTGACGCTGCAACCTGGAACATTCCCGCCGAAAAGATGAAGATGCGGCAACCCCACCTTGTACCGTTGTCTCGTCAAGTTGTAGCGATCCTGAAAGAGCTTCATCTATTGACGGGGCACGGCCGGTATTTGTTTCCCTGTCACCGCTCGCCCCTGCGCTGCATGAGCGAGAATACCGTCAACGCCTCTTTGCGGCGCATGGGTTTTGATAAGACCGAGATCACCGGCCACGGATTCCGGGCAATGGCAAGAACCATGCTCCATGAAATTCTGCAATTCACGCCCGATGCGATCGAGGCGCAACTTGCACACGCCGTTCCTGACAGGCTAGGCAGGGCCTACAATCGCACGTCACACCTGGCCGAACGTAAGAAGATGATGCAGCAGTGGGCCGACTACCTTGACGGGCTTAAAGCAGGGGCAAAAGTCATACAATTATCCGACCGGGCATCCAGATAATGACTGCATCATGCCAATGATGTCTTAGAGTATTTCAGTAGGTTTCTCACTGTATCATATTGAATTTATTACATTTTTTCCTTGACGCTACTGTCTGAAATAGTATTATAAGGTCTCATATAGGATGATCACGCCCGACACGGCGGGGTCAACGACCACTACATGAGACTTCGCGATACTATGCATTCTGTTTCAATTCCACCCGCACAAAATCAAGTCATTCCCCCTAGCCACCATGCCACCTCTCGTGGAAATGATGCGCTAGTCTCATCCGATCCGGCCATTCTCACCGTAAACCTCGTTGTCAAATTTGCTACATCACTTACCCGTTGGATAACTGCCTGTCACCGGTTTGCCGCCTTATTCCCTGGCGGGTTGTCTTCAATTATCACCCCAAAACATATGGAGGAAGAGCGTATGCGCATCACCACCTTGCCGGAAACCGGCTTTGTCAGACTCCGCAGCATCATCGGCGACCCCAAAGCAAATCCCCCTATTCCTCCTCTCATACCTGTAAGCAGGTCGAGCTGGCTAGCTGGGGTAGCTTCAGGCCGCTACCCGAAACCGGTAAAGCTCGGTCCAAGGACAACCGCCTGGCGGGTTTCCGACATAATAGCGCTTATCGAAGGTCAGCCGGAATAAGGTGACGCATTGTGGATATTGAAAGTTTTCTCAACGCAATCCGACAGGCCACAGGCGGTGCCCCGTCCTCTTCTGAGATCGTACCGGGCAAACTGGTCAGGTTTGCCACCAGCGACCGGAAGGGAGACGCGGCCGGCTGGTGCAAACTCTTCGATGACGGCACCGGTGGAGTATTCGGCTGCTGGCGTTCCGGCATTTCCGAACCCTGGCAGGCCGATGGTCCCAGGACCTCCGGAGAAAAGGCCGCGTTCCTGATCCGGGTGAAACAGGCACGGGAAGAGGCCGCCAGAATAGAAAAGGAGATCCGGAAAGAATGCCGGGAGAAATCGGCGTATCTCTGGGCAAAAGGCCGGGATATTGACGTGAAACACCCTTACCTGGTGGCAAAGGGAATCAAGCCCCATGGCGTCAAGCAGTTGAAGGACTCCCTCCTTGTGCCGGTCCGAGATGCAGAGGGGACCCTCCATGGCCTGCAGTTCATTTCGCCGGACGGGTCCAAGAAGTTCAAGAGCGGCACCGCCGTAACCGGCTGTTACCATGCCATCGGCAAGGCGAACGACAGGATTCTGTTAGCGGAAGGTTTCGCCACCGGTGCCACACTCCACGAGATCACGGGGCACGCCGTGGCCTGTGCCTTCACTGCCGGCAATCTCAAACCGGTGGCGGAGGCGTTGCGGCAAAAGTATCCCGACATTGTTCTGGTCGTCTGTGCCGATGACGATCACGTCACCGAGGGAAACCCCGGCATGGAGAAAGCCGCCGAAGCGGCGCTGGCCGTTTCCGGCCTCCTTGCCGTTCCCTGTTTTCCTGCGACCAGGACAGAGAAAGATACCGACTTCAACGACCTGGCCCGGCTGGCGGGGCCGGAGGCGGTCAAGGCCTGTATTGAGGCCGCAGCCATGCCCGCCCCTGCCGGAGAAAACCCAGCACCCACCGAAACCGAAGCCTCCGATCACCCGCTCGAAGCCGTAATTGAGAGATTGTCAAAACTCTCCACCCTGCAATACGACCAGGTACGCAGGCATGAAGCAAAGGCGCTCGGCGTCCGGCCCGCGACCCTGGATGCCGCGGTCAAGGATGCCCGCAAGGGGACCGTTGCCGATGATCTTCCCTTTGTCGAGGTGGAACCCTGGCCGGATGAAGTAGACCCGGCACAACTGCTGACCGACATTGCCGCCACGGTCCGGCGGTTCATCGTCTGCGAAAAAGAGACCGCCCATACGGTCGCCCTGTGGGCCGCCATGACCTGGTTCATCGACGTGGTGCAGGTCGCACCCCTGGCGATCATCACCGCACCCGAGAAGCGATGCGGCAAGACGCAACTCCTGTTTCTCCTGGGGCGGTTGTCGGCCCGGGCCATAACCACGAGCAGTATTTCTCCGGCGGCGTTGTACCGCACCATCGACGCCTGGTGTCCAACCCTCCTGATCGACGAGGCCGACGCCTTCATGAAGGATAACGAGGAACTGCGCGGACTTCTGAACAGCGGCCATACCAGGGAGAGCGCCTATGTCATCCGCACCGTCGGTGACAGTTTCACCCCGACCAAGTTCAACACCTGGGGAGCAAAGGCCCTTGCCGGGATCGGCCATGTTGCCGACACCCTGATGGATCGGGCCGTCATTTTGGAATTGCGGCGCAAATTGCCCCACGAAGAGGTTGACCGCATCCGCCATGCCGAACCGAATCTGTTTGCAGATTTGCGTTCCAAACTGGCGCGGTTTGCCGAAAATTACTGCGACAAGGTGAGGCAGACCCGGCCACCGCTGCCCGACAGCCTCAACGACCGGGCGCAGGACAACTGGGAGCCGCTCCTGGCCATTGCCATGGCCGCCGGCAACGAGTGGCTGCAGCTCGGCACCACGGCGGCGCTGAAACTGTCAGGTAGCGAGAGCGCGGCGCAGACAGTCGGCACGGAACTCCTTGCCGACATCCAGGAGATCTTCGGCGCTGACCGGGACCGAATAACCACGGCAGAGCTGATCCGACTGTTGTGCGCCGATGTGGAAAAACCCTGGGCCACCTTCAACCGGGGCCAATCCATATCTCCCAGACAAGTGGCAAAGCGTCTCAAGGAATACGGCATTCTTTCCCATACCATCCGCATCGGGATAGAAACCGCCAAAGGGTACACCCTCGATCAGTTCCGGGAGGTATTTTCCCGTTACCTGTCCCCTCCCCCTCAAATAAGCGTAACAACGTCACAAGCCAATAGCCATGCGGTTTTGGCTGTGACGGATAATCCGGCTGTTACCGATAATCCGGCAGCTGTGACGAACAACCCGTCACGTTTCGGTAACGACACGCAAACCGTCACACGTAACCCCGCAGCCGGTGCGGCTTGTGACGCTGTTACGGATAAATCCCCCGAAACGGCGGCCATAGTATTGACGGAAGATGATCTGTTGGAGCTGCCGCTATGAAGGCGGCCTGTCCCGGCGTGATGCGGAATACCAGGCGGCGGAACGTCTGCACTTGCAGGCGTTCCTGGTTATCCGCGCTGACGCGCGGAGCGGAAACTGAGGGGGCCAGAATAATTGACACCGGTGACGATTGCAGCTGTTCGGCATGAGTAAATTTTGCCGGTGTTTGTCCCGCCCCCTCAGTCCCCGCGCTGTGTCAGCATGCACAGACACAGCGCGGGGAGAGCACTAGCGCCAATTTGCGAAGATCGACGCGACAATTCATGGAGGGCAGCCACATGAGCAAGAGGGATGAGACATTTGATCCGCATGCGGAGGTAGAGCGCATCCGCACCCGCCGCGCCGAGGCACGGCGCAAGCTCTACCGCAAGAGCCGCCTCGACAAGTACCGCGCGGAACTGGTCGCGATGAAACAGGCAGGCGCCTCTTGCGCCGACCTTGCCGAGTGGCTCCGGGTGAGCCACCGTTGCAAGGTCAACCGCAGCTCCGTCGACCGTTACCTGAAGAAGCTGCCGGAGCTGTCCGAGGCAGACAGATAAGAGGGACAACCATGCCGAGCTTCCGATCCGCAAAGGCGCAGTCAGAGCATGCCATATCCCAAAAAGTTGCCTTGGGCAAGGGAAGACATGACCACCGGGACGACGGCAGGATCCACAGTGTCGGTACAGCGCGGGGATACGAGCAGGCCCTCAAGGGGGTTGCCGAATACCAGCAGGAACACCGGCTCGGCGATCTCCGCAGCCTGACCGTCGAGATCGCCCAACAGTATCTCGCCGACCGGGCCGCAACCGTCTCACAGAAGACCCTCGATCTTGACCGCCAGGCGATGCAGATGCACCTGGGGGTGAGGCTCGAAGTCGTGAAAAGTGAGCGGGAGACCCACCTTTCCACCCGGAGCTACACCGCCGCCCAGGTGGAGCGAATCGCCTCCGCCCAGTCGGAGCGGAACAGCCTGGCTACGCGGATCGCCCACAATGCGGGTCTAAGAGCGCACGAGCTCTTGACGATCCGACCGGTAAACGAGCGTCCGCCATCCACTCATCGGGAGTGGAGCGCGGAGCGCTTCGCCGGCCGGCAGGGTGAGCGCTACACGGTGGAGGGGAAAGGGGGCCTGGTGCGGGAGATCCTGCTATCGAGGGAACTGGCGGCGCAGCTGGAGGCGACGAGGCTTGCGGAGCCGCGACAGGTAACTGACCGGGGAGTGAACTACACCCAGCATTACGACATCGGCGGCGGCCGGGCGTGGAGCCAGAGCTTTTCAGCTGCGAGCCAGCGAGAGCTTGGTTTTTCCAACGGGGCGCATGGTCTGCGCCATAGCTACGCCCAGGAGCGGATGGAAGAGTTACAGCGCGGCGGCATGAACTACGATGACGCAAAGGGAACGGTCGCCCAGGAGGTGGGGCATTTCGACAAGGAAACTACGGAGGCATACCTGCGATGAAAATAGTCCGGATTACGGTCGCCGCAGTGCTTTTTATCCTATTTTGCTGGCTGAACTGGTGGGTATTGCCTGAGCTGGCCATTGTTCGGTTCAATGAGAAAGGAACTCCCATTCCGAAGACCGGCTACCTTCTCCTGGGGGAGGAAAATAACAAGACAATCGGGCATCGCGTCGTAAAGGACATAAAGTTCGATTGGCCTAGTGTTCCGGCTGCCTGGCCCTATGTGGTGGTCGGCACTGTCTTGGGATTTGGGATCGGATATGTCGTTGGTGAACTTGCACGACGGAAATTCGCGATCGACGTGGCTTCCAAACAGGCTATCGATAGAGCTAACAAGATAATGACCAAGGCCGTTATACGGGACGGGGAGGCCGAGGGTAAGCTGTTACGGGCTGCGAGTCTGGAGAAGGATACGTTGTATATGCAAAATACCCTGCGGAAGGAGATTGATGAATGCCGAGCCGCTCGAGCAACCGCTGATGAGCAGATACGAATCTGTGAAGAAAAACTCCGTAAAGGAGAAAATACCGAGCAGGAGCTGGACAAGTCCAAAAAGCAATCGTGAAATTACAGCGACAAATCAAGCGTCTAAAGAATGAAAATGATTGACGTTGGAGGTCTCGAAAGGTAATATTCAGCGCATATGCAGCGTACCGTGACGCTTTGTCGTTTCGACACACGGACTGGCCCACAGAGCCGACCTTGATGGTAAATCTGCTGAGGTTCTATCCAGACCGGCACATGTTGCAAAGGGTAGCAGCGGCGAACAGTCCCACGCTGTAAATTCATGGGGCGAATCGGGAAGGTGACTTCTCGCGGTGGTCAATGACCATCGGCCACGGCAGCTCAGGCTGACCGTCAGGCAATCTAAAGCGGCGCAAGCCCTGGCAGTACGAGAAGAACAAGGAAATCGGGAATTTCTCGGTTAGCCTATGATGTCACCAAAAGCCTCCCTTAAAGGAGGCTTTTCCTTTTGCAAGGGAAGGAACTTGGAGGGGCAGCCATCAAAATGTCCGCTTTTTATGGAGACCTATGGCTCCAAATAATTGGCCCCCCATGGCGCCGAATACTAGGAGGGCCACCCCTTTTTCAAGACGACGTGGTTCCCGAATTTTTCTGATTGTACAAGTGTAGGAAGTTGAAATAAACCGTCCTGACCAGATAATAGCCGAATCGGCGCACTCTGGTCAGGAACATCAAACCAGCCAAGAACGAACATAGTCCGATAATTCCCAACACGCCCTTGCTGTAGTAGACAGACGATAGAAGATACATCCCGGAAATAACCGCCATTGCAGCAGTTATCCCGCGATAGAAGCCAGTAAGACCAAGAAAATTCTCCGTCTCAACGTTCTGGAGGTTCATTACGTACTGTAAGCAGACCCAGTACGCCTTCTTAATAGTTTCCTTGGCATTGGCAGCGTCAGGGTTTTGGATTCCGAGTATAGCCGCCGTGGCTTTAAACAGTGATGCTATCGCCTCTGGAGAAAAATCCTGCTCGAACTTCGCGTCGAAATAATCCTTTGGTGGGTAAGAACTGAAAGACATTTTGTCGATGGTGTAGTTAGCAACTACGTGGAGCCCATGGCCGATTACATAAGCGATGACAATAAAGAGCACTCCCCTGACAGACTGAGAAAGACTGCTCAGAGCTCCGGTCGACGGCTCATAGCCGGTCAAAACCATTAGCTCAAGAACCGCCCAAAGCACCATGCTGCCAGGAACAAAGTAACTCCGCAGTTCGTAAAAGGTCGCCCGTAATTCCTTCATAAAAACTCCCGCAAACAGCCATCAATCGATTGTGACCCCGATATTCGGGGTCGTATTGTCGAGCCAGAACTCCACTAGAATCATGCCGTCGTTCCGAGTCGTAAGGCATTTCCTTTGAGCGGTGCCGCCACTTCTCTTATGAACCAACCATCCTGTCGCTTGTTGCGAATATCGGTTGACTGCGGTCGTATCGCACACCTGCCCGTCGGAAACAATGACCAGCTTCGGCGTGATATGCTGAAACAACTCTGCGGAGTATCCCGAGTCCCTTCCATGGTGTGGAGCTACAAGGATATCCGTGCCCATGATGGCTCTCACGAAATCCGGCCGGGCGAGGAGCTCGTTCCAGGATGGCGGCTCGTTGTCACCCGGAATAAGTATCTTCATGCCTGCATAAGAGAGGACAGTCACGATGCTGTGATTGTTCAGGTTTGACCGCGCACAGGTGTACGGAGCAAACGTCCTGACGTCTGCTCCACCCCAGTTATTCGGAGTTTCCAGGTCATTGCCGGCAGCAAGAGGGTTATTGTAATTCCGGCTGACATCCAGATACCTGTCGATTTTTGCCCGGTCGCCAGGCGGGTTACCATTACGGACTTCTTCGTCCGTAAGATGATTTGGCCTGTAAATTGTCGGCGGAGCTACCTCACCGAAATTGAAAATATCGTCAATATGGTCGGTATGCGGATGCGTGAAGATGATGCAATCAAGCTGTGTTATCCCCCAGTTGTATTTCAGGTGGCGCAATGGACTGAACAGCGTGTTATTGCTGCCGTATGAGCCAGTTCCCAGGTCAATCTGGATGTGCCTGTTGTTCGGCGTGACGATAGTCGCAGCAAGCCCGTGTTGCACATCCCAGAATATGGATTTCAGCATGCTGTCTCCTTAATACTGCATGATCGATAGCTAAAGGACCACATCACCGGTGGTCACAAGTCGATTCCCATTTTCGAAAAGCCGCATACGGATGTGGCCGACGACCGACGTCCTGATTTTTCTCTTGGAAACGCTTTCCCCGTCGATTTGGACCTTATGCCCGCTGGCGTAATCTTCTTTGCCATAGCGCTCATCTACGATTTCGTTTGAATCTGCTATGGTCTCCTTCTCGGAGATGATGTTGAGCGCCGATTTGCCGCCTTTCATCTTGTCGAAGAGGTCGACAGAAAATGAAGACCGCAGACCATGATGGGGCGCTACAAGGAAGTGGACTCCGGAATCCTCCAGCCGTTTACCCAGGCCGGTGGTGTCGATAAGCTTTTTCATCCCGTCTTTCATCATGTCGCCGGCGAATAGAACGACACTCCCTTTATAGTAGACCCTGGCAACGATGCTGATGTTGTTTGCATAGTTGGAGGTCGAAAGGTCTTCGTCGTTTTCGCACACATGCGGGTCAAGATAGTAAATCTCGAAATGGAATCCTTCCGTGTTGTCTTTTACCGCTACCAGTGGCGGTTGCCGCCCGAGCAGAACCTTTTCGCGGAGATAGTTGGTAAGCTCGTCATCCGGGTTCTGAATCCGTTCCCAGTTCACCTTCTTCTTGTCGTTCTGGCCATCATTGTCATTCGGTACCGTCAGAAAACCGGGGGTGTAGTTCTCATCGAACCTTTTCAGAGCCGTCATATGGTCATTGTGTGGATGACTGATGATGAGCTGCTCAAGGTTTCTGCGCTCGCCTTCCTTCTCAATCGGCAGGTTATTCAGGAGGAAATCCTCCACCGGGCAGAAGTCGCTACTCGCTCCGAGGTCGACAATTATCCACTTACCTGCCGGAGTACGGATTGCCCCGGCTACGCCCCTCCCAACATGAAACACCCAAACGTCACACGTTTTCATCTTCCCTCCTCGCTATCGAGCTAAAATTGTAATCATTCTAACTCATAGCACGTATATGTGACATAATAAGTCGCAAGCTTACTTCCATGCAAAATCCACATAAGAGATACCCGCTCCGTCATAATCCGGGGCCTTCCCGCTGAAGCCAATCTTCCTGAAGATGAGACGATACATCATGGAGATGAGGCGGTTCCGGTAATCCCAGAACTCTTCGATTCTTGAAAAATCAAGCAAACTGCCATGCGCCAAACGATGCCTGACCTTATTCCAGGCATCTTTCTGTTCTTTGGTGATTACACCCTTGTCAATCAACTCATCCATTAATTTCTTGATATGGGGATTGTTAAGCATGGCGATAAGACCTTCAGCTCTTGCTCGTACCTCTTCATTGCCATCCCATTTTTTTACATGTTCCATGCATGCCTTAACATGACCAGCATACTCTTCACTTGGCTTGCAGCTATCCTGACAAATGTCTTTCACACAGTTTTCAATGAACGTTGCCAATGATATTAGGAAGCCTTGCACAGTTGCAGTGCTGGCTATTAATTGCTCCGAAAAACCGCATGAAAGCGGCATCGGTTCAAATGATTGAGTTTCATGGCACTTTGCCAAGTAGTGGAGAAATAACTCCCAAATGCAGTCTATATGTTCACGAGAAAAAGGCCGAGGCATCCTTGATGAGCTATCTTCTGGTGTATTCCTGATAAACACAAGGGCATCATCGGCCAGATGCCTGATTGTCATTCGTGGTGCAACAAAAGAAGCTGAAACAAATGACAACGATTCAGATAGCCAGCCATCAACATAGGGAGAAGCAAATCCCTCGAAGTGCGAGGCAGACACACTGGTTTGAGTCCTGTCTTGAGATTCCTGGAAGAATATTTCCGACTCCCTATATTTTAACTTGTGGTGGTCGTGCCAGGAGGAAGTCGAAATTACTTCTTCCCCGTGAAAACGTTTCTCATGCACACAACCACTGAAAGGAATATTAAGTGTTCCAGCAAAGATAAGCTCTGTCTGGTGCTTCTTGCTGTCACCCTCTAACTTGGCAACCCTTGTTGAGAGTCCCTCAAGCTCCCCATAAACAACAAGCTTCTGGGATGCCATGAACTGGTCGACATCAGGAATTAACCACCCCCCATGCCATGTGATTCCATCATAGTCTTTTGCAGTAAGTGTAGCCGCAACAGATTGCTGGTCGCTTCCTTCTTTGACCTTCTTTATATACTGGAATAGCTCCGTTGTCATGGGGAGCTGATTGTGTAACTTGAAGGACAAAGCTCCTGCTGCTTTCCCCTTAATAACTCCGGGTCCTTTAAAAAGCGGCGGTTGATGGTTATCCTTCCCATGGATTTCCATGTCGAAGCAATCTATCTCAAAGGGCTTTCCAACGTATTTTTCGATAAGGGTGTGAAGAAATATCATAATCCCTCTCAGGTCAAAGGCTTTCATGGCCTGCTGAGCGTAATACTTGGGTCACTTTCTCATCAGAATCAGCACCAGGATAACCAGCAGCACGATTATCGCCCACAAGAGCTTGTTCGTACTCTGCTGAACACCACTCCCTGCACTCCCTGTCGGCGGGGTTCTCGACTCCGGTGGGATTCCCGGCGACTGTCCTTGCCCTGCAGTCCCCACCCGTGACGGTGCACTCCCCGGGAACCACTGGTACGACCCGTCTTGGTACACCTTCCCCTTCAGGTCGTAATAGAGCCAGCGGTTTACTTCCGACCGGTCGACGTTGACGCCATACTTTCTCGATATGGTCGAGGCAATGTTCTTTGCCTTCAGCCCAGGGGACTCCGATACGACCCGGAATACCATGTCACCGACACTGGCACCAGCATCCACGTGAGGCTGGGTCTTGGCAGTGCCGCCACTCTTGTCCGTAGTCTTCGCCGGCTGGTCCTGGCAATGATGTTGAGCATTAGTCCCCTTGTCGAAGGGCACAAACTGCCCGTTCGGCATCTTGCGAAGGCTGATTTCCTTGCCGCAATATTTGCACGGGACCTTTAACGACATGTCATTCCCTTGTAGTTACGCTTTACCGATATGGGACTATGGAGTTGCAGATGGGATATCTTGAGCACCCATAGAACTTGCCTCGCCGGCCATGGCGCAGCACCATTACCGATTTGCACTTGGGGCACATGATGCGGCCACCGGAAGCAACATTATCGGCTGCTGTGGAGCCGGCAGTCTTGAGCTTCTTACAGTAGACGCATATCCGGCCATAGCCGGTCGAACAGGCCGGGTCCTTGAACTCGTCAGCCTCCCGAATTACCTTGCACTTGGGACATTCCTTGGCGCCGTTGTTCTGGATGTTGTCGATGGTGTCGTGTATCGACTTGAGCACATCCACGTCGCCGTTCTTGTCAGCGGTGGCAACCGCCAGCCGCTTGTCCAGCGTCTCGATGGGGTTCTTGCCGCTGTTGAACTTGTTTATCCGGATGAACTTGTACCCGTAGCTCTCCAGGGTCTTCTGGCGGTACACGTCCTCGGGAGAGTAATACTGGCTGTAGTTGAACTCATTCACCTCGCCGTGGTTGGTAAAGTGTTCCTTGAAGCCGTCGTATTCGATAACAATCTTGTGTTCCCGGCCTTTCTCATTCCGATAGACCAGCAGGAAGTCGACCTTGTACTTCGGGTGCTGGTAGGCCCTGGTCGGGTCAAGCTGGCGGAGGTATTCGCCGATGTTGAACTGCGGAACCAGCGACACCCGGCCGAGCCCCTTATTCTTCAGCCAGAAACCGGTTTGGGTTATCCATTGCAGGACATCCTTTTCCATGGGTGAATTCGGGTCCACGGAATCGGGTAAGGGCTCCTGTCTGGCCGCTTCCAATTCTCTCCAGTAGTGTCGGAGGGCATCGCCAATCGACCCCGTAAAGCCATCCAGGGGCTTGCTAACCAGGAAGTGCATCCGTTCCTTGGCGCGGCTGAAACCGACATTGAGCCTCTGCGCCTTAATCTTGCCATCCTCCTCGATGTCGATGGCGTCCAGGTCCTTGATGAACACGCCCCACAGCCGGTCATTGTTCGCGGTCGCGACCATGGAGTAGTAGATGATGTCTCGCTCCTCGCCCTGACAGGTGTCGAAGGTCATGATTTTCAGCCGCAGCTCCTCGAAGTAGAAATCCCGGTCCGGAAGCTTGCTTACCGCCTCGAGAATCAGCTTCTGCTGGTTGGTGTGGGGCGTGATGATACCGACGGAGCTCTTGCCGCCGGTCTCTTTCAGCCGCTTCAGCTCGGAGACGATGAACTCCACCTCCAGGCTGTTCGACTTGGGGACCGGCTCGATTTTCCCGTCATGGTCGAGGAACTCGAACTTCAGGACATCATCAATGACCTTGCCGCGTATCTTCATCACCTGCAGGGTGCCCTTGTAGAAGTGGCGATTCGAGTAGGAGATGATTTCCTTGTAGCCGCGGAAATACTTGTTCAGCTGGATGGTGTAGTTGCTGATGAACTCGAAGAACTCAAGGATGGAGGTCTTGATGTTGAAGTTATCCTGCCGGACCAACTTCTGGGGTTCGGTGGAAACATACTTCTTGAACGTATCTTTCAGGTTGTTCAGGTACTCCCGATTGGTGTCCGACCGGGCCTGGGCCGCCTTCACGTTGCTGAACTGCTTCTTGTCGCCGAGGATAAGTACCTTCTTGGCCCGGAGCAGAGCGGGGAACGCCTGGGCTATGCTGACCTGGGAGGCCTCGTCGATGATGACCAGGTCGAAGATTTCCGGCTGCAGAGGAATATATTCGGCGTAATCCCGGATGCCGGCGAGAATGCAGGGGAACGCCTCCCTGAGCTTGGAAAACTCGTCTCGAGGGAATTTCTGCTTCTTCTGGATAATTTTTCGCAAGGTCATGGCAGTGGCCTTGTTGTTCTCGGCAAAGTCGATAACGCGCTTATCCATCTGATAGGTCATCTGGACGGTGACCAGTTTTTCAATCGTGCTCTTGGCAGTTTCATAATCGGTATCGGGAAGAGTGGAAAATGCCTTGTCCAACTTCTGCCGCAGGGTGATGTAGTGCACGAGCTGCTTGAACTCTTCGTCGCCCATGGCCACGAGCTTGTTGCTGCTACAGCCGGCGAGTTGCGCCATATCGATGCCAAGGAGCTTCAAGGTATTCGGGTATTTCTTCAGATTGTCCGTTAGGTACTTGAGGTCCTCGTCAATGCCCACGAAGGCGGAGAGTTCTTCAGCTGCGGACTCCTGTTTCAGGATGGAAGAGATGACCAAGATGAAGTCGTAGACGACCCCGGTGGATTCGGGCTGATTGGCCTTCGCGTAGTTGAAGATTGAGGAGATATGCTGCAGCTGGTCGAGGTGCTTGTGGGGCAGGTCGATGTTCACCAGAGGAAGCTCTGTCTTGAATCGTTCGTTCAGCGCCCGGACTTTGCCGCCCTTGAAGAGAAAGCCGAACAACCCGCTCTTCAACGAGGTGTAGGCTTGGGTGAACTCGTGGAGTGTGGTGAAACTCGCGTCCGTGAGTTTTTCGCAGCTCGAGAGCGCATGAAGGTCGGCAAATCGGTCCCGTATCTTGGTGGCCACAACCATGGTATCGCCACTCAGGCGGATGAGTTTGCGCAGGGTATCCGTATTATGGCACTCGGCAGCGGGAACCTTCAGAAGCGACAAGGCCCGGCATTTGTCACTTGCGTCGCCGCTACAGAACATCTCGTTCAGGCGGCCGAATATCTGCCGAAACTCCTCCAGCTCGACGAACGAGTCGGGATTGGCGAGGAACTCCTCCAGTGCGATGGGGAGGTCCTGCCCAGCGTACTGCTTCTCCAGAGCATAGCATCTGGAGATGTCGGAGAAGTCGATTTCCTGGCTGATGAGAATCTCGGTCTCGACGTCTTCCTTCAGGGACTTCACCGCCTTGGCGATGCCATCGTCCAGCTTGGCCGAGTCGTTGCGAACGGCGCGGTAGTGGGTTTTGACGCTGTTGATGACCGCGGGGGCCAATATCTGTGCATAGGTACTGCCAGTCTTGCCAAGGCGTAGGATGGGGTTCTGGAAGTTCCGGTCGTGCCGGACCTTGTTGAGCGCATCGGATATCTTGTCCTCAACGACGTCAAGCGCCTCCTTCTTGTCGGACAACACTAAGACCGGTTTGTCGTTTAGGACGCAGTCGCAGACGATGGCGGTAATCGTATGGCTCTTGCCGGTACCCGGCGGCCCCTCGACGGTGATGTAGTTGCAGCCGGGCCGCTTCGTCGCTATCAGGATTTGGCGCTGTTCTTCGTTCAGCGGGATGGGCGCCTCAAAGACGAGCTTGTCACCCGTATCCAGGCCGTCCCACTCGCCCTCGACATCGGAGATAAAAGCCTTGGGGTCGTTGTGGATGAAATCCTCGATGATTTTCTGGAAAGCCTTGGCAAGCTCGCTGTCTTCCTCGTTGAGCAGGCGCAGGATTTCTTCGTAATCGTTGACCACTGCTTCATCAGACTTGTCGAACAACGATATGTAGCAGGCATTGGAAATCCGTACATGCATGCTCTTGGCTGTCTGAGCAGAGCTGTCAGCCAGGTTGATATTGGTGTCGAGCTCGAAGAAGCCGACGATTTCGGTGAGGATTTCCCCCAGGAAGTTCTTGAAGCCGCCGTTGTGGTCGGCCAGGAAAACAATCCGTTCTTTGACCGTCTTGAGGTCGCCAATCTTGCCGGTCTTGTTCCGGTACTCCTGAACAATGAACTCCAGGGCCTTCTTATTGATGTAGACATGGGAGTCGAATTCGACCGCGAAGGCATCTCCCTGCCGCTCCAGGTTCACCGGGATATAGAAGATGGGATACTTGACGCTGTTGAAGGTGATGTCGCAGAAGTAGAGGTAGAGTTCCTGCGTCTCGAGGATGTTCTTGTTCCGGGCTATCTCGAAGATTTCGTTGAACAGGTCGGTGACCTGGTAGTTTTCGAAGAATGACAGCAGGGTGGCCTTGATTTCTTCGACCTCGAGGACGGACCGCATCTCGTCCATGGCCTCAAGTTGGCTTTCGTCGGCAATGAGCTGTTTGGTGACCTCGGAGACCTTGTTTTCAATGCCCTTGACGAGGATATCGGTGAGCTCTTCCTCCATCAGGTAGATGCTGTTCTCGTCGCCGATGCCGGCACTCTCCAGGGACTTGGCAATGCTGCCGATGAACGGGTTGACCAGCACGGCCTGGAATGCCTTGGCCGCTTCTTCCAGGGAAGTGGTCAGGGCCTTGTCGAACTCATCCTTGTAGGACAGGGCGTAGTTTTCGACGATGTTGGCGATTTGGTCGGCGAGCTTTTCGGTCTGGTCGGTGGTAACGTTCTTCATCTGGTACTTGATGAGGTCGAGGAGATTGGCGGAGATGCTGGACCGGTACGCCCCTTTGGCGATGCTCTTCAGGGCGTTGCTGCCGAAGGAGTCCCGAATGGACTTCCAGATGGCATCGTTGAACTTGGGGTACTTGTCGAGCCGGATACCAACGAGGAGATTATCATCGCTACGGAGCTTGATCGTACGCCGCGGGTTTTTCCTCTTGTGGAAGTCGGTTTCCAGGAAGTCCATGAAGTATTTAGCAACTTCTTTGAGGTAGAGGAGGCCGCTGTTTTCCATCAATATCGTCCTTTAGGCCGGGTTGCAGGCACTGCTGAATTGTGCCGAGAAATTCTGGGGTGCCTCGTTCTTCGAGGTCATGAGATACAAATCCATCCCGGAGCCCGACTTGACCCGCAGCTCGCCATACAGGCAGACCGGTATCTGGTAGTTGTTCTTGAATCTGCGGTCCGGCCCGCCACTCTTATTCGGGTGCTTCCAGGTCTTGTCGACGACCTTGGCATCATGCGGAGGACTTTGTTCGATGAATCTGGTCGTGTTAGTGTTCACGCGAATATCGTCATACTCGACGAAGCCGACACCCTTGCTGTCATAGACAAGGATGCCATCGGGCATCATGTACAGGCTTTGCCCCCGGGTCTTAATAACAGGAACATCGATGTTCGTTTCGACCCAAGGAGGTTTCCCCTCTCCGACCTGGGCTTCGGTGCGGCTTATCAAGTTCGAGGCGCCGGCATTACGCTTCCAATCGTGGATATCGTTGACTCCCCGTGAATTTATCAACGACCACACTTTGTTGTTTGAAGCCAGGGCGTTGAACGAAGAGATGACTTTCTGGAAATGCTCTCCCTTGTCCTCGAAGTCGTAATCCAGGACGATGGTCCGGCGATTTGACTCCCAGCGGGCGACAAAAATGAAGGCAACTACCGTCACAATAATGAAAATCCAGCCAGCGAGAGAACTGTTCTGGAAAGCTATGAAGGATGGCAAGAGGCCGATTCCCCCACAGACGTAATCGAGTCTTACTGTGCTGTAAGACTGGTTGAGCTTGTCCAGCAAGTCTTTTCGCGATTGTGGAACCAGCTCCTTGGAAGAGGCGGTGGTATATTCGATGGTGCCAGGCTTCGGCGGTTCTATGTAGTGAGGTGAGGGAGTCTGTGGATGATTCTGGGGATTGGTTCTTCCGCCGCCCGCTCCACCACCAAGTTCCTGCCGGTAGTAGATGCCATATCCGCCGGCGTGGATATAGCTTTTCCCGTTAGGGCGGACGCCAACCCGGAAGCCCTTAACCCCAACGGAGGTACCGATGCCACTCTTGGACAGGTTGAACCGAACAGGGCCGAGTCTTACCGATTTTCTCAGGTACCACGCCATTTGCTATCCTCCTACAAATCAAATTCGTCAGGCCCCTGACTGATGTGAAGAGAAGGGCATCCTTCTTGAGCGACTCGAAACCACGGGGATCCCGGTCGCGGTGCAACTTGGTGGGGAGAGATGTCTATTTGTTAGTATCCCGGTTCAATCGTTGCGAATCTCAGGTCAGTCGCCAGAAAGGATCCTGTCTCCAGTCCGTGGGGAATCCCATTGCCCGGATATTAACGTTGGGATGCTTTTCCAGAAGCTCCGCCAGCCGGCGCTGCCATTTGGAGCCGTCGGCGATTATGTACATGAGAATGTAAAGCATGGCCGACTGCGCGTAAAAGGTGTAATTGCGGCCCAGTTGCTTCTGATACGCCTTCATGACCGTCGGCTTGATACTGAACTGCCGGTTCCAGAGACGGGCATGGTGGGCGCAGAGATTCCGCAGGTACGTGAGGGTATGAAGCCATGATTCCATGACCAGATGGTTGATGCCGAACGGTTTGCAGATTTCCTTCTGCATGTCGCGGGAGGCAAGGCTGGCGTAAATGCTGGAAAGGGTTCCGAGGGACATGACCTCGACCACCATCCAGCTCGGCGGCAGATCAGGGTGGCAGTAGGTCTGGTAATAGTGATGAATGAACGCTTCCCGGCGCGGATGATTGCGTGGAGCTGAAACTGAGGCGTGATAGGTCTCGCGCTTTAACTTCTCCAGCAGGTCGGCGTGCTTGAAACGCGGGACAAAGTGGGCCGGGTCCATGAACCAGTGCGGGCCATGGTTTTCACTCATGGGGTTGGAGATGCAGGCGCGGAACGCCACCTCTATCCGTTCGATGGCGTCCATGACGAGAAGCCGCAGCTCCCGGTCGAAGATGTAGATGTCCAGGACATCCTTGAAGGTAATGCCTTCCATGAAGGTGTGCGGCTGAACGCCGTTGCCATGCTGCTGGAGGGTGAGAAAATAACCGGAGAGGCGATAGTATCCGATATACTGGAGGTAATGGCGTGCTTTTTCACGGTCGGGAACGCTGAGTCCCCGCGCAGTCAGCAGGTCGAGCTGTTCGTCAAGGGTGAGGGCTGGTTTGCAGTAGACCTGCTTCTGTCCATCGGACATAAAAATACCCGCCGGGGTGCGCATCGTTGAGAGGCGTGGCGGGTGTGTTACTTATAATATCCGCCACCAGCCTCTTTTTGTCAAGCGATTATTGTGTGTACAGTATTCGTTAGAAACTGTTGAAACATAGCAGATTTTTTGTGGTTTTTCCAGTTCTTTGACAGGCATGTTATCTATAAATCGCGGTCAGTACCGCCCTCGGCTGACCTTCCCCTGCCAAGAAAATCACCATGGGGCTGGTCATCTTGCCGTCTCATAACATTTTCGCCTTTACATACTCCAAAAAAGCAACAACTTTTGTTGCTTTGGCCACGTATTCACTTCGGATTTGAAAACTCCCAAGTCTTGGCGGGATCCGCAACGACCCCCACCTGAGGCGTCCTTCTTAGGCCCCTGCCAGAAAATCATACGAAATATACATCGATTTATGGTAACATATGAGTTACCAATCAAAAAAAGGACGAAGAATATCTTCACGAAGACGGGATAAACCCTTATGAAGAGTGGTTCAGGGGGGGTATGGCTCTCACGAGAGATTTCAAGGAAACGATCAAGAAGCGGGTGGAACGGGACCCTGATTTTGCCAAGGAACTGCTCCATGAGTCAATCGATCTCATGCTGGATGGCGACTCCCCAACCGCCAAACTGATCTTGCGCGACCTGATAAACGCAACGGTCGGCTTCGAGCGCCTGGCCGAAGAGGTCCACAAACCGAGCAAGAGCCTCCACCGGATGCTATCCGCCTCCGGCAACCCGACGATGGAGAATCTGTCGGCCATTTTCGCCACCATCAAAAAAGCCCTGCATGTCAGGATCGACACAACCGTTACCGCCGCCTGATTTTTTTGGGGGTGTTTTTGGGGGTATATCCGAGTCTATGGCTTAGGCTTTGTTTTCTTTATCAATAAGTTGCAAGTGCGATTTGGTTCCAGTCTTCGCACCAAATGAATGAACAAAGGCTCTGTGATTTTTACGCAGGGCCTTTTTCATTTTTTGGGAATTAAGGCAGAACAACAAGAACGGTGAATTCTCGTAATCCATATACCCTCGAAGGCCTCCCCACAAAGGAGGCTTTTCTTTGTTCCGGGAAGGAGTATTTGAAGGAAGCCAAATTGGTTCCATTTATTGGGGCGTTTGACATCCAAATAATCCTCCATGAATCCTTGGCCCTGAGAAATCAGCCAAAATGGTGACCAAATATGGAACCTGGCGGAGAAGAAGGCAGGAAACTGAACTCTGTAGTCGCTTGGACGGCCTTTCTCGTTGACAGCAAGGATGAAAGGGCGTATTAAACATGCGTAATATTGCAGTGTTGTGTGGGAGTGCGATGATGGGATGTAATCGACGGGAAATGATATCGATATAACGAAAGCCGCCTTGTCAGCCATGATGCTGAAGGCGGCTTTTTAGTTTGCAGGAAACAGGTCTGTTCCGGTTCTTGGTCAAGGAGACAAATGACGCCAAGGACAACAAGTGTGATTCCACCTGGAATTATTGTCCGGTCGGTTCGCACTCCCTGAGGTCGTTTCAGTCCTTTAAGTCCTTTGCTGAAAAGGAATTGCCCATGACTGAAGGTTTTATCCCGCCCCATGGCGGCTATTACAAACTGCTCTCCTATCAGAAAGCGGAGGTTGTTTACGATGCCACGGTCTATTTTTGCGACCGTTTCATCGAGCGACGCAGCCGTACCCATGACCAGATGGTACAGGCTGCCCGCTCAGGCAAGCAAAACATTATCGAGGGGAGCATGGCCTCCGGCACATCAAAGGAGATGGAAATCAAGCTGACCAACGTGGCCCGTGCCAGCCTGGAAGAATTGCTGGCGGACTATCGCGACTTCCTGCGGACGCGCGGCCTGACCGAATGGACCAAGGATCGCCCCTACGCGCAACGACTACGGGAGCTCAACCGAATGGAAAGTATATTGTCGCGTCTACCCATTGACAAAAAGGTGCTAACTTAGTGGCCCACACCCCCGAAAAAATCCTCTCCCTGCTCCCTTACTTCGACGAGCAAATCGCCGACGACCTTGAAACCGAGACCCTCGATTTCAAGGAGTGTCCGACCGAAGCAAAGTTGCGGGAAAAGTTGCGGGAACTGGCTAAGAAGGAGGACGTCGATGAGTAAGCCCACCGTAACCCGTTCGCAAGGGACTGTCGCTGTTGATGCGGCCGGTATTCTTGCCGACCTGCGCGAGTTGATCCACTCCGCCCGTCACCGAGTGGCCACGGTTGCCAATGCCGAACAGACGCTCCTTTACTGGCGGCTGGGCAAACGTATCCGTACCGAAGTTCTGGGTGGCGACAGGGCTGCCTATGGCGGGCAGATTGTCGTATCAGTGTCACGACAATTAGAGATGGAATTCGGTAAGGGCTTTGGAGAGAAAAATGTACGGCGTATGGTTCAGTTCGCCGAGGTGTTCCCTGATGAGGAAATCGTTGTATCGCTGTTACAACATTTAGGCTGGACCCATTTTCTGGCGCTGCTGCCGATAAAAGCCCCGCTTGCCCGGGAGTTCTACGCCGAGATGTGTCGGGTGGAGCGCTGGCCGGTGCGCACCTTGCGCCAGAAGATCAACGGGATGCTCTACGAGCGGACGGCCCTTTCCAAAAACACCGAGGCGGTCATCAAGGCCGAACTGGTAAATCTGCGCGATGGGCAGATGACCCCCGACATGGTGTTCCGTGACCCCTATTTGCTGGACTTTCTCGGTCTGCAAGGGGCGTTCAGCGAGAAGGACCTGGAAAACGCCATCCTGCGGGAAATGGAAAGGTTCCTGCTGGAACTGGGGAGCGGCTTTACTTTCGTGGCCCGCCAAAAGCGGATGAGCGTCGGCAAGGACGACTTCTATCTCGACCTGCTCTTCTATCACCGCTTCCTCCGGCGGCTGATTGCGATTGAATTGAAACTTGAATCATTTAAGCCTGCCCACATCGGCCAGATGGAGCTCTATCTCCGCTGGCTGGACAAGCACGAGCGGGCAACAGGAGAAGAATCCCCCATCGGCCTGATTCTCTGTGCCGGCACCGATGCCGAACAGGTCGAACTGCTGCAACTGGACGGAAAATCGATCCGGGTTGCGGAATATCTGACGGAACTGCCACCGGTGGATTTGCTGCGCTCCCGTCTACACCTGGCTATCGAACTGGCCAGAGAACAGGCGGCACGGAGAGGCGTCGATGAATAAATTTGCTCGAAGAGGGTAAGGAGCCGCCGACCTTCGAAGAGATCGGCCAGACGTGCGGGTAACCTTTCCGGGGCAGAAGGTGGATAAGGCATTCTAAAGGATTGACCAGAAATTGACGGCACAGGCAATTATTGGGTCAATTATCGAGAAGAGTCATGCATAGATGAGGATAAAAATGGCAGACACATGGATTACAGACATAACCCATTTTCTTGATAATGAAGGGGAAATCATATCGGAACCGGCCCAAGCCAGAAAACTTGGTGAATATTTTACGGCAATCATTGTCATGTCATCATATCCGGAACCGGAATATCCGATTGAGTATCGTGTAAATTGTCGTCGCCGACCAAACCGTAAACCATGTCAGGAGGAAATCGTGGGATTTGTTGACCACGAAACGGATGACATTGTGTGGATGTGCCCGAAGTGCAACGACCGGGGTTTAATCAGCAATTGGCAGGGAACAATATGGGATATGAGTGATGCCGACGATACTGTTCACTGAACAGTAAAAACTATGAAAAGCATTGCCTCCCACATGGACGTAAATACCATTGAGGAAGGCGTATATTTTGTTGTCTCTGCGGCAGCGGCATGAAATTCAAGAAGTGTTGTGGAGCCTGATAGTCATGCTCAAAGAAAAACAGCATATGATCGCAGCCTATTTCGAATCACACGGAATCTCCGTGGAAACCAGAATCATAAGGGGTGGTCTTTCTATTTACACGAAGACGCGCAAGACGCCGATCACCCGTTTTATTCCGATGGGAAGAGGCGACGGCGTCGAGGTCATGTGGTACAGCCATAGCGACAAATGGGATCATATCGGAGATTTTGGCGGGGTGACGATGTCTCTGGATAATGCCCTTGAATATGTCGTCAGTGATGCGCCTGGCTGCTTCCTCATTGATTTTTTGAAGTTTGAAAGGAGCAGGTCATGACCGACAAGCTGAAAGTCCCCAAAGCCATGCAGCCGGTATTCGAAACCGTTGCCGGGATCATTGACGAATTCTGCCGGAAACATCTGAACGAGGAGTATTCCCAGGTCTCACGGGAACTGGCGGCGGCCCTCTGCCGCAAACGCCCCTCGCCGCTGGCGAAAGGGAAACCGGAGCAGTGGGCCTGCGCCTGCGTCTATGTCATCGGCAGCGCCAACTTTCTTCACGACAAGACCCAGACCCCGCACCTGCCGCTGGGCAAGCTGTGCGAGCTGTTCGGCATCGGCAAGAGCACGGCCACGACAAAGGCGCGGAGCATCGAAAAGCTGATGGGGATCAGCTACCTCAATCCCCACTGGAGCTTGCCGAGCAAGCTGGAGGACAACCCGCTTGTCTGGATGCTCACTGTGAACGGCTTTGCCGTGGATATCCGCAATGCCCCGCTGGAGCTCCAGGAGGAGGCGTTCCAGCGGGGGCTGATTCCCTTTGTGCCGGTTAAAAAATAGACCTATTTCGCGTAAACCCATTTTCTGTCTCTATTTCGGCCCTTGTCATGCAGCGGTTTTGCCTGTAATCTTAACAATTCCAACTTCACGGCTGCCATGGCGCGGCAGTGCTGAACTCCAATGGTCGATTGCCGGGGGCCGACCCCGCGCAATGACGAAAGGTGAGGACGGTTTGAAGAGCATCCATCCCAGGCACCCCCGCAGCACTACGCCCTTTTTCTCATTCCGCCGCCATCTCCCGCCGCTCTTCAGTGCAGCGCTGGCGCTGCTGGCGTCGCTGCCCCTGGCCGTTGCGGCCTCCGCGCAGCCATTGCCGGACCTGACCGAGCTGAGCGTGGAGCAGCTCATGAACGTCGAGATCGCCACCGTCTACGGCGCCTCCAAGTACGAGCAGAAGGTGACCGAGGCCCCCTCGTCGGTAAGCATCGTCACTGCCGAAGAAATCAAAAGATACGGTTACCGCACCCTGGCCGACATCCTCCGCGGCGTGCGCGGGTTTTACGTCACCAACGACCGCAACTACGCCACCATCGGGGTGCGCGGCTTCAACCGCCCGGGCGATCTGAATACCCGTGTCCTGCTGCTCGTGGACGGACACCGGATTAACGACAACCTCTACGAGTCAGCGCCCATCGGCACGGAATTCCCCGTGGACGTGGACCTCATCGACCGGATCGAGGTCATCCGCGGGCCGGGTTCCTCCCTGTACGGCACCAACGCCTTCTTCGGCGTGATCAACGTCATCACCCGCCGGGGGGGCGACCTGCAGGGGACGGAGGTTTCCGGCTCCGCGGGGAGCTTCGACACCTATACCGGCCGCGTCAGTTACGGCAACGAATTCGACAGCGGCCTGGAGATGCTGCTCTCCGCCTCCGTCATGGACAGCGCGGGGCCGAAGCGGCTCTTCTTCAGGGAATTCGACACCCCTGCCAGCAACAACGGCATGGCCGAGAGGGCCGACGACGACAAGAACTACCAGTTCTTAACCAAGCTGAACTACCGCGATTTCACCCTGACCGGCGTCTATGCCTCGCGGGAAAAGGGAATCCCCACCGCCTCCTTCGGCACGCTCTTCAACGACGCGCGCACCCGCACCAGCGACGAGCACGGCTATCTGGACCTGAGATACGCGCACCTTTTCACCGGGCGGACCGAGGTGACGGCCAGGGTCTACTACGACCGCTTCTACTATCACGGCGACTTCCTCTACGATCGCCGCAGCGACCCGGCCGACCCCCTCTTGGCGGTCCTGAACAAGGACCTGGGGTGGGGCTCCTGGTGGGGGGCCGAGGCGCAGGCCACCAGGACCTTCCTCGGCCGGCACAAGGTCACGGCCGGCGTGGAATACCGGGACAACTTCCGCCAGGACCAGAGCAATTACGATGCGGTCCCCAACCTCCAATACCTGGACGACCGGCGCAACTCCTCCATCTGGGCACTTTACCTCCAGGACGAGGTCCGGCTCCGCGAAAACCTGAGTCTTAACGCGGGGGTGCGCTTTGACCACTACGACACCTTCGGCGGGACCACCAACCCGAGGCTGGCGCTGATCTACCGGCCGCTGGAGGGGAGCGTCCTCAAGCTGCTCTACGGCGAGGCATTCCGCGCGCCGGGCGCATTCGAGTTCTTCTACTCCGACGGCGGGCAGACAATCAAGGCCAACCCCGGCCTGAGACCGGAGAAGATCCGCACCTACGAGCTGGTCTACGAGCAGTACCTGGGGGAGCGCTTCCGCTCCTCACTGTCAGGCTTCTACTACCGGATTGACGACCTGATCAGCCAGCAGCTCGATCCCGCCGACGGCCTGATCCGGTTCGACAACATCGAACAGGTAGATGCCAGGGGTGTGGAGCTGGAACTGGAGGGGCGATGGGCAAACGGCCTGCGGGGACGCCTCAGCTACACCTTCCAGGATACCGAGGACGTCCAGAGCGGCAGGACCCTGACCAATTCGCCCCAGCACCTCGTCAAGCTGAACCTGATCGCACCGCTTATCCGGGAGAGGCTCTTTGCCGGCATCGAGGAGCAGTACACCAGCAGGCGCACGACCCTGGCCGGCGGTTTTGCCTCCGCCTACTACCTTACCAACCTGACCCTCTTCAGCCGGAACCTGCTCCCGGGACTGGATCTTTCCGCCACGCTCTACAACCTGTTCGACACGCGCTACGGGGACCCGGGAGCAGCGGAACACCTGCAGGATGTCATCGGCCAGGACGGCCTGACCTTCCGCGTCAAACTGACCTACCTCTTCTAAAGGAAGATCATGACGTTTCTGCCAGGATACAGTCCCCCGCCCCGTGGCGCAGCCCGCGCAAGCAGGCGGGGGCTCTTTGCCCTCAGGGCAGCCGCGGCGCTGTTCGCGGCGCTGCTGCTGGCGTTCGTGTCCGCTGCTTCCATCTCCCGTGCCGAACCCTCCCCCCCCCGCGAGTACCAGGTCAAGGCGGCCTTTCTCTATACGCTCCTCAAGTTCGTCGAGTGGCCCGCCGGCGTTGTCGCCGGCGCCCCTCCCCCCCTCTGTATCGCCATACTCGGACAGGACCCCTTCGGTGACGATCTCGAAGCCGTCAGGGGTAAATCCGCCAAGGGTCGGACCGTGGTGATCAAGCGTTACCGCCGGGTAGAGGACGTGAAGGAGTGCGATCTCCTCTTCATCAGCTCTTCCGAGCGGGGACACCTGGGCCGCATCCTCAGGCAGCTGCAGGGCTCCCCCATACTGACGGTGGCGGATCAGGAGGGATTCTGCGAGGCTGGGGGGATGATCAATCTGATCACCGTAAGCAAGCGGGTCGCCTTTGAGATCAACGTCGCGGCCGCGCAACGCGCCGGGCTGCGTATCAGCTCCCAGCTGCTGAAGCTGGCGAGGATCGTTGTCGATGAGCAGCGGGGGGCAGGACAATGATACGGCTGTTCCGCGATCTCTCCATCAGGCGCAAACTCACCGCCATCCTCCTCGCGACGAGCGGTATCGTCCTGGTGGTGACATCCCTGGCGTTCGTGGCCAACGAGGCGGTCAGGTTCCGCCACGAGGCGCAGGAAGGGCTCGCGGCCCTGGCGGAGATCCTCGCTCAGAATACGGCCGCGGCCGTGGCCTTCGACGACCGGCGCGCCGCCGCCGAGACCCTGGCGGGACTCAAGGCGAAACCGCACATAATCGGCGCCTACATCATCGGCAGCGACGGCACCATCCTGGCGAAATACCTTGCCGACGGTACCGACAGGAGGTTGGGAGCGGAGCCGCCCCGGGCCCGGATCGATCCCGCGCTCCTGGCGCATGTGACCAGGGATGCGGACAGGTTCTGGGACCTGGACATGCACTTCGACATGGTCAGGCCGATCATCCTCGACGGCCAGGAGATCGGCAAGATCATCATCCAATCCGACAGCTGGGAGATCTTCGCACGCATGACCGGGTTCTTTGTTGTCGTCCTGGTCATCATACTGGTGGCCTCTCTCGTCGCCTACCTGGTCTCCTCGCGGCTGCAGGGCTTCATCTCCGAGCCGATCCTGCACCTGGAGCAGGTGATGAGGAGCGTTTCCAACGACAAGGACTACACTGTCCGGGCGCGCAAGGAGAGCGAGGACGAACTGGGTGCCCTGATCGACGGTTTCAACGAGATGCTGGGGCAGATCGAGGCGCGCGAGGAGAGCCTGAGACGGCATCGCGAGGAATTGGAAGAGGTGGTGGCCCGGCGCACCGCCGAGCTCTCCGCGGCCAACAGCGAGTTGGAGCAGACCGTGGAGGAGCTGCAGCGGGCCAAGGAGGCGGCCGAGGCCGCCAGCCTTGCCAAGTCCCAGTTTCTGGCCAACATGAGTCATGAGATCCGCACCCCGATGAACGGAGTGCTCGGCATGACCCACCTCCTGCTCAAAACCAGCCTGTCGCCCGAGCAGCGCAGGTTTGCCGAGGCGGGGCTCCACTCCGGCGAGTCGCTCCTGCGGATCATCAACGACATCCTCGATTTCTCCAAGATCGAGGCGGGGCGGATGGAGCTGGAGAACATCCCCTTCGACCTCCACCAGGCCGTTGCCGATGCGATGGAGATATTTGCCGCCACGGCCCAGAACAAGGGGGTCGAGCTGGCATTCCTGATCGATCCCGTCGTGCCGGTGTCGCTTGATGGCGACCCGGTCCGCCTGCGCCAGGTCCTGATCAACCTCATCGGCAACGCGGTCAAGTTCACGGCCCGGGGGGAGGTCGTGCTGCGCCTCGCTATGGAGAAGGAGGATGGCGCCGAGGTGCTGCTGCGTTTCGATGTCTGCGACACCGGCATCGGAATTACGCCCGAGGCCAGGGCCCACATCTTCGACAGCTTTTCCCAGGCCGATGATTCCACCACCCGTAAGTTCGGCGGCACCGGCCTCGGCCTCTCCATTGCCAGGCAGCTTGCCCAGCTCATGGGTGGGGAGATAGGGGTGGAGAGCGAGCCGGGAAAGGGTTCGCGCTTCTGGTTCAGCGCACGCCTGTGCAGGCATCGACCCGACACGGAAACGCCGCCGCAGGCGCTCCTCCAGGGGGTCAAGGTGCTGCTCGTGGACGACAACGACACGAGCCTCGCCATCCTCCAAAGCCACGCCAACTCATGGGGGATGCGCACCGATGCCGCCAAAAGCGGGCCGCAGGCCCTGGAGTTGCTGCGCTGCGCCTCCCCGAACGAACCCTATACCATGGCGGTCATCGACATGCAGCTGCCGGGCATGGACGGCATCGAACTGGCCCGCGCCATCAAGGCGGACCCCGCCATCCCACCGCTGCGGCTCGTGTTGCTTACCTGCGTAAACCGCTATGTCGATTCCATGGAGGCGCGTCAGGCCGGGTTTGTGAACTCCCTGAGCAAGCCGGTGAGCCGGGACGGGCTGTACAGGTGCCTCAGCGCCGTCGTGACCATGCCAGATGGGGGCCTTGTGCCGAGTGACGTTCCCGAGGCGGGAGTCGAACAGGCCGGGTTCGATGCCGCCATCCTGGTTGCCGAGGACAACCTGGTCAACCAGGACGTGGCCCTGTTCATGCTAAGGCTTCTCGGTTGCCGTGCAGAACTCGTCGGGGACGGGGTGAAGGCCGTCGAGGCGGCGTCCAACGCCCGCTATGACCTGATATTCATGGACTGCCAGATGCCGGAGATGGATGGCTTCACGGCTACCCGCCGTATCAGGACGCAAGAGGCGGCGGAGCAGGGTCCGCGGCGGCACGTGCCGATCATCGCCCTTACCGCCAACGCGATTGCCGGGGACCGCGAGCGCTGCCTGGCTGCCGGCATGGACGATTACCTCAGTAAGCCGTTCACCATCGACCAACTCCGTGCCGTGCTCAAACTCTGGCTCCCCGGGAAAGAGGCCGATGCGGCGGTGAGCGCGCAGGTGGAAGCGGCCACGCCCGCAGGCCCGCTGCCTGACAAGGCGTCTTCGGACAACGGCGCTGAAATCTTTGACCGGCAGGGACTCCTCAAACGGCTCGGCGGGAACGAGGCCTACATGGGGAAACTGATCGCGCTCTTCATCGGCAGCACCGGCGGTCATCTGGCGGCCCTGGGTGAGGCGGTGGAGTTGGGGGAGTGCGCGGCGATCCGCCTGCAGGCCCATACCATCAAGGGTGCCGCCGCCAACATCGGTGCCGGAGTGCTGCAGGTGATTTCCGACGCCATGGAGGTTGCGGCCAAGTCGGGCGAGCTGGGGGAGATGCCGCGGCTCCATGCGTCGCTGGAGCGGGCCTTCGCGGCCTTCAGGGAGGTGGCGGGCAATCGGGGGGAGGATTGAGCCCGGAAACGAGGAAAGACAAAGTCAAAGGCAATGGACCCGAAGGGCCTAAAGAACGCGGATAAAATCTGATTTGAACGGATTTACACGGATTAAACAAAAAAAGAGATTCAACCCAAAAACGGCATTTGAAACGCAAAGACGCAAAGAACGCTAGGGAAAACACTAAGATAATTCTGAAATCACGTTCACCTGCGGGGTGACAACCAGATTTCTATTGACCGATTGGTTTCTTTGCGAACTTTGCGTCTTTGCGTTAATGAACTGCTTTTTCAAGGTCAATGTATAAAAAATCCGCGTGAATCCGCTCAATCCGCGTCATCCGCGTTCTATTGCAGTTCAGGTTTGCTCATTTTCTGCAAGACTGAAGTCGTAAGCGCCTACGCTTTTTCCGCGACTACGCGCGGAAAAAGAGGCCCCTTCGGGGCAACCAAGTATTAACGTGTTCTCTGAAAAATTGCTAT
>JACPFJ010000031.1 GCA_016182975.1 Deltaproteobacteria bacterium | reverse complement strand
CGAGGCGCAGTACCAGATGGAGAGCCCGGCCAGGATGCGCCGCCATTGACCGAGCTGCAAAAGACGCATCACCCGGTTGGGGGGGTGCTCCATGAAGGAGGCCATGGGACAGCCGGCAGAACATTTGCCGCACTGGAAACAGCGGCGCACCGATGTGCCGGAAAGCGCCTCGACCTGGCGGACGAAATTCACGTCCATCGTCTCGGCAGAGAGGTACATCTTCTTTTTTCTCACGGAAAATACCTTTTTATTTATACTGAAATATTGGCTGGACCTGCACACACGCCGACGGAAGATGGTACCTGCTGTCAGCGCCAGGAGGGCATGGTATTACAGCATTTGTTGTTTATACAATTACGCCTGAAAATGCAAGATCAAATTTATACCGGATCGCACCAGGGTCACATTTTTATCCTGAGTAAAATTATGCTCCCCGCTTTTCGATTGCGCAGCGGCGTTTCGAAGATAAAAAGCAAGAGCCGCGCCATGTTGACAACTGTGCGTTTTAATGGGCTTTATATGTTATCTTGCCTTAACTGTCTTGATAATGACGTCCGCCGTGAGGAAAATGTCCACGGCACAGGTGTAGTGTGTAGAGATTGTCGGCAGATTTCGAGTGGCAGGGGCCGTTCGGCGAGGCGGTTATGTTAGGAAGGTCAGTTTTCTTCAATCACCTGTGTGGATATCTGAGTCGGCTCTTCCAGACTGACACGACCGATCTTGCCAGCCCGAAGCTCCCGCAGAAAGGCCTCGGCGGCGCGGTGCAGATCGACCTCCCCGCCGGCGACCAGGCAACCGAGGCGGCGACCGATCCGTTCCAGAATGGCGGTGGCGCTGTCAGGCATGTCGGCGAGCTTGTAACGGTCCATGAGCAGTTCCCGGTAACGATGCATCATGAAGTCGGCGGCGAAGAGCCCCACGTTGGTGTAGTCGAGGGCGCCGGCCCCGATGGCGCCGCTGGTTGCCAGCCGGTAGGCCGCGACCTGGTCGCTCATGTCGGGCCAGAGCAGCCCCGGCGTGTCGGAGAGAACAATACCGTTGCGCAGGTCGATCTGCTGGGCGCAGGTGGTGATGGCGGGCTTGTCTCCAACCTTGGCCAGGCACTTTCCCGCCAGGGTATTGATCAGGGTGGACTTGCCGACATTGGGAATGCCGACGACCATGGCGCGCAGCGTCCTGCCCGGCTTGCCGCGGTTGGGCGCCAGCCGCTGGCAGAGCTTGATCAGCTGGTTCACCTCGCGGTGCTGCTTCGCCGACAGCGGGAGGGCGAGAATCCCGGTCCGTTTTTCGAATGTGCGCACCCATGCCTTGGTGACAACCGGATCGGCGAGGTCGTTCTTGTTCATCACCTTGATACAGGGCTTGTTCCGGCGCAGTTCCTCCAGCATATGATTGGAACTGGATGCGGGCAGTCGCGCGTCGAGAACCTCGATGATCACGTCAACCGTCCGGATCAACTCGGAAATCTGTTGATGGGCCTTGCCCATATGTCCGGGATACCATTTTATCGTCATGTACGTCTTCTTTCCTCTGCATTGAAATAGCCCTGAATCCGCCACGATCCACTTTACCACACTCCTCCGTCCGAATGGTCAGCAAAGTTTTCCCTCCATTTTTACCCGGCCCGGGATATAATGCGCCCATGAGTACACTCAAAACAACGGAAAACACAGTCATGAACGACGTTCTCACCTTTCTCAAAGGCCTCTTCCCCGCCTCTTGCCACGAGCGGATATTCCTGGTAGGCGGCAGCGTGCGCGATCTCCTCCTGGGGCGTGAAGGAAGGGACATCGACCTGGCAGCGGCTCTCTCCGCCGACGAGTTGGCCGCTAGCGGCTTGCGCCTGGTGGAGGGAAAAAGCACCCAGCCGATCTGGTTCGGATACGATAAATCATTCGGCAAGATCGAGGCGACACCGCTTGAGGATGCGGCCGCTCTGGCCGCCGACCTCGCAAGGCGCGACTTCACCATAAACGCCATCGCCATGACACTGGCGGGCGAGCTCATCGACCCCCTTGGCGGCAAGAGCGATCTGGAACAGCGCCGGCTCAGGGCCTGTACTCCCCGATCCTTCCTCGACGACCCGCTGCGTATCTTCCGCGCCCTGCGTTTCGAGGGCGAAGGGTGGCGGATGACGCCCGAAACAGAGGCGCTGATCCGTGAACAGGACTGGTCGCAAAGGCTCGGCGCCATCCCCGTGGAGCGCTTTTCCCGCGAGATGCTCAAGGCCCTGGAGTCGCCCGAACCGGAGCGTTTCTTTCAGCGCATGCTTGAGTTAATAGTTGGAGAAAACTATCTTCCGGAGATCTTCCGCATGCCCCGCGTCATCGCCGGTCCGCCGATATACCACCCGGAGGTGGACCTCTTCAGCCACTCCATCCAGGTATTGCAGCGCGCGGCGCAGCGGACGGGTGACCCGCTGGCCCGTTTCTGCGCCCTGTTCCACGATATCGGCAAACTTGCCACCGACCCGGCGCTGTACCCCAGTCACCATGGCCACGACGAGGCCGGTTTCGACCTGGCCCGCAACCTCTGCGAGCGGCTGCGCCTCCCCGCGGCGTACCGCACGGCACTGGCCTGGACCAGCCGGCTGCACAACAGGCTCAACCGCTGGACCGAGCTGAGGGGCGCAACCAGGGTGAGAATGGCCGAACAAGCCGTGAAGGCGGGGATCGCCGCCATCCTGCCGCTGGTGTCCGCCGCGGACAAAGGCGTTTTTGGGGAGATAACCGGATGGAGGGGCGCGGTGCGGGTGGCCGGGATGTCAACGGCCGAACTGGGGATCGACATGGAACGGATCGAAGCCATGCCTGGGGATAAGCGCTCCGATTTCATCCTGCAGAGGCGGGTGGAGGCGTTGCGGGCGGAGTAAGTAAGTCACTATTTTAACGCAAAGACGCCAAGGCGCGAAGACGCCAAGAAAGTCAACAGATTCACAGGAGATATTTTTCTCACCCTACAGATGATGTTTTTCAGATTAACCTATTGTTCTTCTTTGCGTCCTGGCGTCCTTGCGTTTAAATATATTTTCAATCTACTCCGCCATCTTCCGCCGGAAGATCCACACTGCCGCCACAAAGGTGCAAAGCGCCGTGACAGCCACTTGAAGCGCGAACACGAGCGGGAAGACGCCGCCGACCAGGGCCTGGCGCGCCCCCTCGAACAGGGCCGTGGTGGGGAGCGCCCGCACCCAGGGGACCAGGGCCGGCGGGTAGGAGGAGAGCGGGAAGAACAGGCCGGACATGAAGATCAGCGGCATGATGAAGACCGCCTCCACCCTGCCGATGGTCTCAGGCTTGTCCATGACGGTGCCGCAGATGATGCCGGCGCAGGAGAAGAAGGCCGAGCCTGGTATCAGGAAGGCCAGGTAGGCCATGAGATGTTCCAGCGGAAAGCGGAACGGGGTGATGGCGAAGATCACCAGGCCGACGGCCAGCCCTTTGACCAGCCCATGGGAAAACCCGGAGAGGATCTTGCCGATCACGATCTCGGAGACGGATATGGGGGTGACGCGGTAGGAGTCGATGGTGAACTGCACCCGGCGGTGGAACCAGAGGCTCCAGACGCTCTCGCTGTAGGCGGCGGTGACGGCGGTCATGGAGATCAGGCCTGGGGCGATGAACAGGCCGTAGGGCACCCCTTCCACCAGGCCGATGTATCCCTTCATGCCGATGCCGAAGGCCAGGTAGATGGTGAGCGGATAGGCCGCCACCGCCACCAGCTCGGAGGGGAGGTTGCGGCGCAGCACCAGCATGTCGCGCCGCCAGATGGCAAAGGAACCGCGCAGCCTCATTCCCGCACCCCCGCCCCGGTCAGGCTGATGAAGACCTCCTCCAGGGTCCGCTCCCTGAGCGAGATGCGCCGCACCGGGGCACCGTTCAGGGCGGCGATCACCTCAGAGAGGCATTCCCACTCTTCCAACGCCACGCAAACCGTCCGGCCGCTCACCTCTATCTCGCGCACACAGACCATCTCCCGCAGAACCGCGGCATAGCGCTCCGCCCCCTCATCGAACTCGATCTGGTAGACGTTACCCCCGCCGGTCAGCCGCTCCTTCAACTCCTGCGTGCTTCCCAGGGCGATCAGCCGGCCGTGGTCCATGATGGCGATCCGGTCGCAGAGTTGCTCGGCCTCTTCCAGGTAGTGGGTGGTCAGGAATATGGTCATGCTGCCGGCGACCGAGCGGATATAATCCCACACGGCGCGGCGCGACTGGGGATCGAGCCCGGTGGTCGGCTCATCCAGGAAGAGCAGCCGCGGCTCGTGCAAAAGCGCACGGGTCACCACCAACCGGCGCTGCATGCCGCCCGAAAAGGTATCGGGAAAGTCCTTCTGCCTGCCAGCGAGCCCCATCAGCTCCAGCAGTTCGTCGATACGTTGCCGGTAATGTCTGGCCTCCATGCCGTGCAGCCTGGCGTGCAGCTCCAGGTTCTCGCGCGCCGTCAGGTAGCGGTCCAGGCTGTTCTCCTGCGGCACCACCCCGATCAGGCGGCGGATCTCCCTCCCCTGCGTGCGGGTGTCGAGCCCCTCGACAAAGGCATCGCCCGAGCTCTGGCGCATGAGCGTCGTCAGGATGCGGATCAGCGTGGTCTTGCCGGCGCCGTTGGGACCCAGCAGGCCGAAGATGGAACCCTGATCGACCTCCAGATGGAAATCGGTCAGCGCCGTGAGCGGGCCGTACTGCTTGGTGAGTGAACGGGTGAGGATGGCGGATGGCATGGGTAGGTTATAACACACATTCGGGAGGATGAAATTGCCAAATGAAAAGGCCGGGGGGGAACCCGGCCTTTCTATTTGGTGCGGTGGAATGGACTCGAACCATCACGAGATTGCTCCCGCCAGCCCCTCAAGCTGGTGCGTCTACCAATTCCGCCACCACCGCAAAAAATATGTCACTAACAATTGAGCGCAAATCTATAACACAATCTTTATTGCACAATCAAGCACAAAAACGCTACTTCTGCTGGGCCGGTGGCGCGGGTGCGGGAGGCACGGCCGCGGGTTTGCCCTGAAGCGGAGCCGGCGCCGCGGGTGCCGTGGCTGGCGGAGCCTGGGCCGGCGCCTTGCCTGCCGGGGCAGGCTTGCCCTTACCGGACATGATCGAGGAGGAGGATGGCTGACCCGAGATGTAGGCCAGGGTCAGCGAGGTCAGCATGAAGATGACCGCCGCCCCGGTGGTCATCTTGCTGAGAAAGGTGGTTCCGCCGCCGGCGCCGAAGACCGACTGGCTGCCGCTGCTGCCGAAGGATGCGCCCATCTCTGCGCCCTTGCCGGACTGGAGCAGCACCACGGCGACCATGAAGATGCTCACCAGGACATGCAGTATTGTAAGAAGAATCGTCATTCGGTATCCCCTGACCGGTGAAAATAGGAATGAATTTTGTACCACAGTGTCCGTGGCCTTGTAAAGGTTTTATTGCCGAGCGTACCGGCCGACAAGCGCCGGTTCTGGCCAACCGGCGGTTCAGGCTCCGAAATTGGCGATGGCGGCGAATGAATCGGCCTTGAGGCTGGCGCCGCCGACCAGGGCGCCGTCGATGTCGGCCTGGGCCATCAAGCCCTTGACATTGTCAGGCTTAACGCTGCCACCGTAGAGGATGCGTACGGCATCGGCAGCGGAGTTGCCGAAGAGCTTCGCCACCAGGGAGCGGATAAAGGCATGCACCTCCTGGGCCTGGGTATCGCTGGCGGTCTTGCCGGTGCCGATGGCCCAGACCGGTTCGTAGGCGATCACGACCTGTTCGAGGGATGCGGCGGAAAGCCCGGCCAGTCCCCCGCTGATCTGGGTCTCGACAACCGCAAAGGTGGCGCCGGCCTCCCGCTCGGCCAGGGTCTCGCCCACGCAGACGATTGCCGTCAGCCCCGCCGCAATGGCGGCCCTGGTCTTTTTGTTCACGGTTTCATCCGTCTCGCCGAAGTACTGACGGCGTTCGGAATGACCTATGATGACGTGGCTGCAGCCGGCATCCTTCAAGAGCTTCGGCGCAACCTCGCCGGTAAAGGCCCCCTCTTCCTCCCAGTAGCAGTCCTGGGCGGCCAGGCGGATATTGGAATCCGCCAGCGCCTCCGCCACGCGGCTGAGCGCCGTGAATACCGGGGCAACGACGATTTCAACCCCTTTCGTCCCCGCCACTAGCGGCTTGAGACCATCGACCAGCGCCATGGCCTCGGCAATGGTCTTGAACAGCTTCCAGTTTCCAGCAATGACCGGCGTACGCATGTCTCCCCCTATTTTTTGGCTTTGATATCAAGCG
Organism: Deltaproteobacteria bacterium; assembly: GCA_016182975.1. GTDB lineage: Bacteria > Desulfobacterota > Desulfuromonadia > Geobacterales > Pseudopelobacteraceae > JACPFJ01. Next base: position 8,946 of record JACPFJ010000031.1, on the reverse strand, counting down.
CCTTCACGCCGGGCAGGATCTTGCCTTCCAAGAGCTCCAGAAAGGCGCCGCCGCCGGTGGAGATGTAGCTGACCTTGTTGTCGACACCGGCCTTGCGTACGGCGGAATCGGTATCGCCGCCGCCGATGATGGTGGTGGCAAACGCGCTCCCCACTGCCTCGGCCACGGCAAAGGTGCCGCGGGCAAAGGCGTCCATCTCGAACACCCCCATGGGGCCGTTCCAGATGACGGTCTTGGCGTCACGCAGGGTCTCGCTGAAGAGCGTCGCCGTGGCCGGGCCGATGTCGAGCGCCATCCACCCCTCGGGGATCTCCTGGACGGTCGTGATGAAGTTGGTGGCAGTGGCCTCGAAGGCATTGGCCACGATGCAATCCACCGGCAGATAGAACATTACTCCCTTCTTCCTGGCCTTATCCATGATCTTCCTGGCAGTGGGAATCAATTCGTCCTCGACCAGCGACTTGCCGACCGAGTATCCCATGGCCTTGAGGAAGGTGAACGCCATGCCGCCGCCGATCACGACCTTGTCCACCTTGTTCACCAGCGTCTCCAGCACCTCCAGCTTGCCGGAGACCTTGGCGCCGCCGAGAATGGCCACCAGGGGACGCACCGGGTTCTGCATGGCCTTGTCGAAAAAGGTCATCTCGTTTCTCATCAGGAAACCGGCGGCTATGGCCGGAATTACTTTGGTGATCGCCTCCACCGAGGCGTGGGCGCGGTGGGAAACGGCAAAGGCGTCGTTGACGTAGATCTCGCAGCCGTTGGCCAGCATCCGGGCAAACTCGGGGTCGTTCTTCTCCTCTCCGGGATAGAAACGGACGTTTTCCAGCATGACAATCTCGCCCGGCTTCATGGCATCGATCATCTTCTCGACCTCGGGACCGAAACAGTCGGGCGCCTGTCTGACCTTCAGGCCAAGCAGCTCGGAGAGGCGCTTGGCGGCCGGGGCCATGGAGTACTTGGGCTTCTTTTCCCCTTTCGGCCGCCCCAGATGGGAGGCCAGCACCACCTTCGCCCCCTGCTCCACGGCGTACCTGATGGTCGGTACCGCACCTACTATGCGGGTCTCCTCGGTGATGTTCCCCTTTTCGTCCTGCGGGACATTGAAGTCAACGCGGATGAAGACCTTCTTCCCCTTCAGCTCCTTGACCTGGTCGATGTAGCGGATCGGCATGGAAACCCCCTTCAATCGCAAATTGATGTCGGCAAAAAAAGAGGGGGAACCGAATTCCCCCTCAGGCTGCTACAGTTATAAGCTGCTATTTTTTAGTTGCGATCAGCTGGAACAGGTCAACCACCCGGTTGGAGAAGCCGGACTCGTTGTCGTACCAGGAGATGACCTTGACCATGTTGTCGCCGATCACCTTGGTGCATGAGGCGTCAACGATGGACGAAAGGGGGTTGCCGTTGAAATCAACGGAGACGAGCGGCTCCTCGCTGAAACCGAGAATGCCCTTGAGAGCGCTTTTGGAGGCCTTCTTCAGGGCGGCGTTGACCTTGACGGCATCGGTCTTCTTCTTGAGCGTGGCAACCAGGTCGATAACCGAGACATTGGGGGTCGGCACGCGGATGGCCATGCCGTCCAGCTTGCCCTTCAGTTCGGGAAGCACGAGCGAGACCGCCTTGGCGGCGCCGGTGGTGGTGGGGATCATGGACATGGCTCCGGCGCGGGCGCGGCGCAGGTCCTTGTGGGGCAGGTCGAGGATATTCTGATCGTTGGTGTAGGAATGGACCGTCGTCACCAGTCCCTTCTCGATGCCGAAGGTCTCATGCAGCACCTTGGCCACCGGGGCCAGGCAGTTGGTGGTGCAGGAGGCGTTTGAGATGACGTTGTGTTTCTTGGGATCGTAGAGGTGATCGTTGACCCCCATGACGATGGTGATGTCTTCGTTGGTGGCGGGAGCGGAGATGACGACCTTCTTGGCGCCGGCCTGGATGTGCGCCTCGGCCTTTTCCTTGGAGGTGAACAGACCGGTGGATTCCAGGACGACGTCGATCTTGTCCTTCTTCCAGGGGAGTTCGGCCGGATTCCTGACGGCGTAGATCTTGATGGCCTTGCCATTGATTATCAGGCTGTCGGCGGTATGCTCGACCTTGCCGGGGAAGATGCCGTGAACAGAATCATACTTGAAGAGATGCGCCAGGGTGGCGGCATCGGTCAGGTCGTTGATCGCCACGAACTCTATCCCCTTGTCCTTGCACGCAGCCCTCAGCACCATCCTGCCGATCCTGCCGAAACCGTTGATTGCAACCCGTAATGCCATGAACTCATCCCTCCTTGCTGTATTTTGCCTGCTGACATCGTGCTTTCAATACATGTGACAAAACCGTTCCAATATAGAACAAAATTACAAATCGTCAACCATAAATTTATGAGCCAGGCCTTTTTCCGGCGGAACGCCTTTCTCATGGAAGGCTTTTTTATTGCCAAGACGCCGGCACAATGATATAAGAATATGTTTTAATTTCGTTAAGTTTCAGGAGCACTTAATGCCATCGTCCTGCCGGATTTTCCATGTATTGCTTATGCTGCTCATATGTGCCGCTACATCCTCTTTGGCGGCATCAGACGACGCGATACAAAAGGCTCTCGACCCGAACAGGCTGTCCGAGGGCTTCAGAATGGACGGTCTCCAGACAACCCCCGGCGAGTTTGCGCCACGGCCGGGCGGACAACTCAACCTGCCTGGAGACGACCTGAAGAGCATGCTCGAAAGGACCCGTGAAACAGCGGACGAGACGCCGCGCGAAAAGGCGCAACAACCACGCCTGCTTGTCAAGGCGGAGCCTGGCGACGGCCTTGTAAGGCTGAGCTGGAGGTTGGCAAATTTTCAGGCCAGCACTGCCGACGGTCCGCCCCGTTTCATCGTCGAATACGGCATCGAGCCGGGCAAGCCGCTCAAGACGCAGGAGGTGGGAAACTCGGATTCCCACACCATCCGGGAATTGAAGAACTATCAGAACTATTTCGTGCAGGTTTCAGCCTACACAAAAACGGACCGGCTGAAGAGGATCAGGTCCGAGGAGTTGACCGTCATCCCCCTGCCCGGCGATGAGCAGGGTTCCCGGCTTGAGAAGACATACTCCAGAAAAAGCCTGACGCTCCTGGACAAGATCGACACGGAGCCCCTGAAGCGCGAACTGCGCCAGTTCGGCTACGAGTTCTTCAAAAACAGCTCTCCCCTCCTCTCCACATTCGACAACCTCCCCGCCGGCGGCAACTACATCCTCGGACCGGGTGACTCCATCAACATCACCGCCTGGGGGGCGTACAGCGCGCGGCACGAGCTGACCATCGACAGAAACGGGGAGATCACCATCCCCAAGGTGGGCGTAGTGTCTCTGTCCGGGCTCCCCTTCGATCAGGCGCGCGATGCCGTCAACAAGGCCATCTCCCGCTACTACAAAAACTATGAAGTCAACGTAACGCTGGGCAAGATAAGATCCATCCAGGTATTCGCGGTCGGAGAGGTGGAAACCCCCGGCGGCTACCAGGTAAGCTCCCTTTCCACGGTGATCAACGCCCTCTCGGCGGCCGGCGGCCCCTCGCGCAACGGCTCACTGCGCTCCATCCGGCTCATGCGCGACGGCAAGCTGGTAAACGAGGTCGATCTCTACGACATGTTCCTTTCGGGAGACCGCAGCAAGGATGTGCGCCTGCAGAACGGCGACACCATATTCGTGCCGGTGATCGGTCCCGTGGTGGCCGTGGCCGGCGAGGTCAAGCGCCCCGCGATCTATGAGATCACCGGGAAGATGTCGCTCGCGGATGTCATCCGCATGGCAGGCGGCATCACTGCCAGCGGCTACACCGCCAGGGTCCAGATCGAGCGCTTTGCCGGAAACAGCTCCAGGGTGATACTCGATTATCCCCTCAAGGAGCGGGTTATCGACAGCGCCACCGCCAACATCGAGATCATGGACAGGGACATGGTCAAGATATTCCCGGTGCAGGAGGCGGTGCGGCAGATTGTCGGCCTGAGGGGAAACGTCATCCGGCCGGGTGAATACCAGTACCGCAAGGGGATGCGCGTCAAGGACCTCATCAGCGACTTTTCCGACCTGCTCCCCGAATCCTACCTTGAGTCGGCCGAGGTGACACGCCTGGCGCTCCCGGACTATCACAGGGAGGTCCTCACCTTCAACCTGCGCAAGGCCCTGAACGGCAGCGAGGCAGACAACATCCCCCTGCAGGAGCAGGACTCCATCCGGATTTTTTCACGCTGGGAGATGCAGGAAAAACCGATGGTGGCCATCAACGGCTATGTGGTCAACCCCGGCACCTACGACTTCTATCCCGGCATGACCGTACGCGACCTGGTTGCCGCGGCAGGCAGCCCCAGACGTAACGCGATCCTCGATTTCGCCGAGCTGACCAGGGTGACCATCGAGGGGGACAAGGCGCGTTCCACGCGCCTGCAGATCGACCTGGCCAAGGCGCTGGGGGGCGACCCGCAGCATAACGTTCAACTCCAGGCCGATGACGTGCTGATCGTGAGAGGCATTGCCGAATGGGTGGAAGCGACCGACAAGTTCGTCACGATCAGGGGCGAGGTAAAATTTGCCGGCGTCTACTCGATTACCCGCGGCGAAAAGATCAGCTCGGTCATCGCCAGGGCGGGAGGCTTTACGGACAAGGCCTACCTGAAAGGGGCGAAATTCACCCGTCGCTCGGTCCGCGAGAACCAGCAGAAACGGATGGACGACAGCCTCAACCGCACCTAGAAGGACATTCTCCAGAAGCAGGCCGCCATCACCTTCGTGGCCGCTTCCAGGGAGGAGATCGAGGCGACCAGGGCCGCCCTGGACGGCCTGATGAAGGGGCTCGAACGGCTCAAGGCCCTAAGAGCGGAGGGTCGCGTCGTCATCAGGCTGTCACAGCTGGACGATTTCAGGAAGGGGAGTTTCGACCTGGAGATGGAGGGTGGCGACCTCCTGGAGATTCCGCCGCGTCCCAACGTGGTCAATGTCATGGGGCAGGTCTACAACCCGACCACCTTCGTCCATGTTCCCGAGTCCGCCGAGGTCGAGACCTACCTGAAAAAGGCGGGCGGCCCCACACGCGATGCGGAGCAGGCCGACATGTATATCATCAAGGCCGACGGCTCGGTGTTCAGCCGCCAGCAGTCATCTTTCGGCATCAAGTGGAGCGATGAATCGAAAAGGTGGAGCTTCGGCAGTTTCATGTCCACCTTCATGGACCCCGGCGACACGCTGGTGGTGCCGCAGAAACTGGAGCGTACCGCCTGGCTGCGCGACATCAAGGACATCACCACCATACTGTCCCAGGTTGCCCTGACGGCCGGGACGGTCTTCCTCTGGTTCAAATAGGACATAAGATGAACGAAGACATCACGACACTCAACAAGCCCGACACCTTCGAGGAGCAGGAGATCAACCTGCTGGAACTGCTGCAGGTCGTCGTCAGGCGCAAGGCGGTCATCGTCAAGCTCTGCGCCGCGGCGGCCGTCCTCTCGATCTGCTTTTCGCTGACCCTGAAGAACATCTACACCGCCAGCGCCAAGATCCTGCCACCGCAGAAGGATTCGGGCGGCGGCCTATCGGCCCTGCTCAGCCAGGCCGGTGGCCTGGCCGGCCTGGCCGGCGGCATGGGGTTCGGCGGTTCATCGGATCTCTACATGGGCATCCTCAAGAGCCGCTCCGTGGCGGATGCGGTCATCAAGCGGCTTGACCTGCAAAACGAGTTCAAGACCAAGACCATAGATGATACCAGAAAGGTCCTGGAGGGGTCAGTCAAGTTCAAGGCCGGGAAAGACGGCATCATCAGCATCGATGCCGACAGCAAGGAGCCGAAAAAGGCCGCTTTATTGGCCAATACCTTTGTGGAGGAGCTGGGTCGGCGCAGCGTGCAGCTCAACCTCTCCAAGGCCGGCAGCGAGCGGATCTTCCTGGAGAAGCGCCTGGAGGTCGTCAAGCAGGACCTGAAAGGCGCCGAGAACGACATGCGGTCGTTCCAGGAGAAACACAAGACCATCAAGGTCGATTCCCAGGCCACCGTGGCCATAGAGGGGATTGCCCGTCTCAAGGCGGAGGTCGTCAGCAAGGAGGTGCAGCTCGCCTCGCTGCGCAACTCCATGACCGACGAGAGCAACGAGGTCAGGACCCTCCAGGCCGGCATTGCCAGGCTGAGAGGCCAGCTTGGCGCCATGACCGGCAACGGCGGCAGCGACAACGTCATCCCGGCTGCCGGCAACGTGCCCGGCCTGGGTGTCGAGTACGTCCGCCGAATGCGCGAACTGAAGATCCAGGAGGCCATCTTCGAGCAACTCACCAAGCAGTACGAGGTGGCGAAACTCAACGAGGCCAAGGACTCGTCCGCCGTTCAGGTGCTCGACGATGCTGTCGTGCCGCTCAGAAAGAGCAAGCCCAAGCGTTCCCTGATCGTCATGCTCTCCACGGTGACGGCGTTTTTTGTCTCCATCTTCGTTGTTTTCATCCAGGAATATCTTGCAAAGCTCTCCCCCGAGGACGCCCGGATGCTGGGCGAGATCAAACAGTCGCTCATCAGATTCAGGAGACATGACCAACAGCATGAATAACCGCTCCATCGCCTGGTCAACCACCTGCACTGCCTGGTGCGCCCTGCTGCTCTACCTGGCGCTGACCCCCGCCCCGCCCCAGATTGAGGGGCCGTTCGGCTGGGACAAGCTTCTGCATGCCGCAGCCATGGGCATAACGGCCCTGATCGCTACCCAGATGTTCACCTCTTGCGGCCGCAGTTCCTCCATCCTGCTGGGCATTGTCGCAGCCTCGCTGTTCGGAGGGGTGATCGAGCTGCTACAGGGGGCGCTGACGACGACCCGCCAAGCCGAATTTGCCGATTTTTTCGCCGATATCGTCGGCGCATTCACCGCCGGCTCGATCTACTACGTTGCGAGGCATCCGTTGAAGAAGCATGTAGCATCCCTCTTATTCGCAATCCTGTTACTCCCTGCCGTTGCATTTGCTTCGGAGAGCGGCGATGTTTCCTTTTCCGGCGAAATCGGCGCCGGCCTGCGCAGGTTGGGTAATGAGTCGGCAGCTCTCGCGAAGACCCCATTTCAGATCGAAAACGGCAACTATCTGATTACCCTGGGTGTTGTGGGTGCCGTCGGGCTGACCTACATCTTTGACCGGGATATCCGGGCGAGGGTCCAGGCGAACAGGGGCGCCACCCTCGACAAGGCCGCCGATGCGGGCAATCTGGCCGGCGACCCTTTCATTCACCTGGGCCTGTCTGCCCTGGTCTATGGGGGGGGCATGGCCGCAGGTTCCCAGAGATGGAAGGAGACCGGCGAGATGATGGGTGAGGCGCTGATCCTGGCCGATGCCTCAACCTTCCTGATCAAGGAGGCCACCGGCCGTGGCAGGCCCAACGCCACGACAGCCAAGGGGGATTTCAGGCCGTTCGGTTTCCGGAGGGATTACGATTCGTTCCCCTCCATGCACGCGGCGAGCTCCTTTGCCCTGGCGTCCGTCCTGGCGGCCACCTCGGAGAGCATTGCCATGAAGACGCTATATTATTCGGCTGCCACCTTTGTCGGCTTCGCACGCCTGCACACGAACAAGCACTGGGCCAGCGACGTCGTCCTGGGCGCCGCGCTGGGCGAACTCTGCGGCCGGGTCGTGACCGGCTACCATGCATCGGGAGCGAAGCTGGCCTTGGCCCCCCAGGCCTACGAGAATGGGGCCGGATTGGCGTTGGTGGGGAGATGGTGACCTTTCCGGGAGGATTGCAGGGCGATGCCGTCATCTTTGACTTCGACGGCGTGATCGTGGATACGGAACCGCTGCACTACAGGGCCTTTCAGCGGATTCTTGAGCCGCTCGATCTAGGCTTTACATGGGAGCAGTACGTAGAGACCTATATGGGCTTTGATGACCGTGACGCCTTTGCCGAGGCATTCAATACCAAGGGGCAACAGATCAGCCACGAGGAGCTCACCAGGCTAATCACATCCAAAGCGCTGATTTTTCAGGAAGTTATTCGTGATGGGGTAACACCATATCCCGGCGTAGTTGAACTCATCACGGCACTTCACAGTGCCGGCGTACCTCTGGCGATATGCAGCGGCGCCCTGCACTCAGACATCATGCCTATCCTTGAGATGCTGAATATCAGCGACTGCTTCGGTATCGTAATTTCAGCTGATGATGTCGCCAAAAGCAAACCGGACCCGGAATGCTATCGCCTCGCTTATGAAAAACTATCCGCGCGATGTTCATGGGCGGCAATCACTCAATCCTCCACGATTGCCATCGAAGACACACCTGCGGGCATAGCAGCGGCCAAGGGGGCATGTTTGCAGGTCGTAGCCGTTACCAACAGCTATCCGCGGGAGCGCATCTCCGAGGCTGCCTTGATTGTCTCTTCACTGGACGAACTGGTCGATTTTCATTTAACACAGCATAGATAGTGAACTTTATTTCTCCTGAACACTAGCGCCCCATCGGAATCAGTCTGATGGGGCGCTAGTGCTTAGATAAGCCTTTTCTGTTGAATCCTTCACAAATGTATCAGCTTGACTATAAATAGGTAATATGGTACTAAATTTCATATTAAGTACATGAATCGTAATTACTTATAGATTTACAGTAGATACAATAAACAGGCAGCACGATTCCGAAATTGCCATCCCGGCTCTGATATCCCATCTGACGGAGGGAACCGCCCATGTTCAAATCCAAGCTCATTCGCAAGGTGCTTGCCATCATCGGACTGACCCTCTGTATCGGCTTTGCCGGGATGGGGCTGCTTACCATCTACCTGCAGTACTCCTCCACCATGGAGCTGCAGAGAAATGCCGCCCGCCAGTTGACCGACACCATAGCCCACGACATCCTCACCCTGATGACGAAGGGGGACCTGAAGGAGTACGAGGCGTTCGTGAGGGACATCAAGAAGAGAGGCGTCGTCCTCGACATCCGGCTCTACAATGCCGAGGG
>JACPFJ010000029.1 GCA_016182975.1 Deltaproteobacteria bacterium | reverse complement strand
GAAAAGGTGATAAAACCCCTTTTGGCAGGAATATCCAAAAAAACCGTAGGGCGACCGCCGAAAACAATGCGCCCCATCGACGCAAAATACGACAACATATGCAACGAAACGTTCAATCTTCTAACCGAGTTGCATCTCGTTGCAACATGATTTCTACTACCAACATGTTGTCAGACGATAGGCGCTAAGCGCCTAATGGTTGAAGTGCCGTTCGATGGCCGCCACCAGATCCGCCAGCGTCGAGTGCGGCGGCTCGATATCGACCTTGAGGCCCACCTCGTGACAGGTGCGCGAGGTGACCGGTCCGATGGATGCCACCGTCACCCCCTTGAGCATGTCCACCAGCATGTCCCCCCCCAGCATACCGGCGAGGTTGCGGACCGTTGAGGACGAGGTGAAGGTGATGCAATCCACGGAGCGTTTCTCCAGGGCAAAGAGCGCCTCGGGCGGCAGCCTCTCCGGCAGGAGGTTGCGGTAGGCCACCGGACTGTCCACGTGCGCCCCCAGCCGCGTCAGCTCGCGGGGGATGATCTCACGGGCGAGGTCGGCGCGGGGAAAGAGGACCCTTTTGCCGGCGATCTCCTGTTTGCCTAGCTCCGCCACCACCCCCTCGGCCTTGTAGTCCGACGGCACCAGGTCGGGGCGTATGCCGAACTCCAGGATCGCCTCGGCGGTCTTCGGACCCACGGCGCAGACCCGGCAGCTCGCCAGGGCCCTGGTGTCGAGCCCGAACTCTGCCAGCCGCCGGAAGAAGTTGCGCACGGCGTTGCCCGAGGTGAGCACCAGCCAGTCGTAGCCGCCGACCCCCCTGATGGTGGCGTCCAGGAAGGACCAGTCCTCCGGCTCCACCAGGCGGATGGTGGGGCATTCAATGGCCGTTGCGCCCCGCTCGGCCAGCATGGCCGAGAATTCACCGGCCTGATCCGCGGCGCGGGTCACCAGTATCCGCCTGCCGAAGAGCGGACGGTTGTCGAACCAGCGCAGCCGCTCCCGCAGGGCGACCACCTCTCCGACGATCGTCACCGCCGGCGGCTTGAAAGCGGCCTGCTCGGCGCGCTCGGCGATATCGGCCAGGCAGCCGGTCAGCACCTGCTGCCCCGGCGTAGTGCCCCAGCGTACCAGCGCTACCGGCGTCTGCGGGTTTCTTCCGTGCTCCATCAGCCGCTCCATGTTGCGGCGCAGGGTCGTAATCCCCATGTAGAAGACCACCGTGCCGCTGCCAAGGGAAAGCCGCTCCCAGTCGATGGCGGACTCCTCTTTCTCCTTCCCCTCATGGCCGGTGACGAAGGCCACCGAGGCGGTGAAATCCCGGTGGGTAAGGGGGATGCCGGCGTAGGCCGCCGAGCCGAGTGCGGCGGTGACCCCGGGCACGACCTCGAAGGGTAGCCCCGCCTCGCGCAGGGCCTGGCACTCCTCGGCGCCGCGCCCGAACACGAATGGATCACCCCCCTTGAGGCGGACGACGCAGCGTCCCTCGCGCGCCTTTTGCACCAGCAGGCGGTTGATCTCGGCCTGGTCCTGGTTGTGCCTGCCGCCGATCTTTCCGGCGTAGATCCGCTCCGCTTCGTCCGGCGCGAAGGCCAGCAGCTGTTCGTTGGCCAGGTAATCGTAGACCACCACATCGGCGCGGCAGAGACATTCCACCCCCCGCACGGTGATCAGCCGCGGATCGCCGGGGCCGGCGCCAACCAGATACACGATTCCCGTTTTCTGTTCAGTTTCCATTCGAAGCACCTCCCGAAGCGAAGGTTGAATTAATCTTGAAAAAGCAGTTCATTAACGCAAAGACGCAAAGTTCGCAAAGAAACCAATCGGTTGAAATACATCTGGTTGTCACCCCGCAGGTGAGCATGGTTTCAGAATTACCTTAGTATTTTTCCTGGCGTTCTTTGCGTCTTTGCGTTTTAAATGCCGTTTTTGATTAAACTACACCACGGTCTCGTCCCCGTTGGCGATCTCCCGCTGGTAGACCTCTTCCAGGATCTCCCGGCCCCCCTGGGCCAGCAGGCGGTCGGCCAGCTCGGCGCCCAGGCGTTCGCACTCGGCCGCCGGGCCGCTGATCTCACCGCGCACCGAGCGCTGGCCGTCCACGGCGGCGATGAAGCCGACCAGCCTCAGCTCGGAGCCTGTGACAGTGCCATGGGCCGCGATCGGCACCTGGCACCCCCCCTCGCAACGCTTCAGCAGGGCTCGCTCGGCCCGCACGGCATAACTGGTTGCGGGGTGGTTGAAGAAGGCGATGGTCTCGGTTATGACCGGGTCACTCAAACGGCATTCGATCCCCAGCGCACCCTGGCCGATGGCCGGGATGGAGAGTTCGGTGTCGAGGTATTCGGCCACCTTTTCCGTGAATCCGAGCCGCTTCAGGCCGGCGGCGGCCAGGATGACCGCATCAAGGTTCTCCTCATCCAGCTTGCGGATGCGGGTCTCCACGTTGCCGCGGATGATCACCATCTCCAGGTCGGGACGCACCTTGAGAAGCTGGGCCTGGCGGCGCAGGGCGCTGGTGCCGATCCTGGCCCCCAGGGGCAGATCGGTGAACCTCACGCCACGGGAGATGACCGCGTCGCGCGGGTCCTCGCGCTCGGTGATGCAGCAGAGCCCCAGTCCCTCGGGGAAGTCGGTGGGGACATCCTTCATGCTGTGCACGGCAATGTCGATCTCGCCGCGCAGCATGGCCTCCTCGATTTCCTTGACGAACAACCCCTTGCCCCCAACCTGGGCCAGGGGGACGTCGAGGATCTTGTCGCCGATGGTCTTGATCTTGACCAGGCTGACCACAATGCCGGGGTATCTCTTCTCCAGCTCGGACTTGACCCAGTTGGCCTGCCACAGGGCCAGCTGGCTGGCGCGGGTGCCGATGCGCAATTCTTTTGGGGACATAACGTTCTCCATTTCTGTTCAAAATAACTTCTATCTCTCAAAGAGGAAAGGGTTTTGGGGTTTGAATTCAACTTAAAACTCACAACTCAAAACTCAAAATTTCATTCCTCCAACTCCAGCTCGCCGTTCTCCTGCGGGGCGGCCTCCAGCTCGAAGAGCTGCCGCAGGGCGTCGACGTAGAGATCGACACGTCCTCCCTGGCCGGCCTTTTTGAGCACGGCGGTGGGGGTATGGAGCAGTTTGTTCATGATGGCCGTGGTGAGCGCCTCCAGGCGCTTCTCGGCATCGGGGGGCAGTTCCTTCCACCCTGAGACGGTCTTATCCAATTCTGCCCGCCGGATCTCGTCGAAGCGCGTGCGCAGCGCCACGATGGTGGGGGTCACCTCCAGCGAGGAGAGCCATTTGTAGAACTGGCCGATCTCCTGATCGATGATCTCCTCGGCCTTCTCGGCTTCGCGGTTGCGCTGGGCCAGGTTTGCCTGGACGATCTCCTGCAGGTTGTCCACCGTAAAGAGGTAGGCGTTCTCCAGGTCGTCCACCTTGGGGTCGATATCGCGCGGCACGGCGATGTCGATGAAGAACATCGGCTTGAACCTGCGCCGCCGGACAACCTCCTCCACCTCCTTAGGGCCGATGATGACGTGCGGAGCGCCGGTGGAGGAGAGCACGATATCCGCCAGGTGGAGATGCTCGAACAGATCCTCGAAACGTATTGCCTCGCCGCCGAACTCCTCCGCCAGGCGCTCGGCCCTCTCGAAGGTGCGGTTGGTCACCATCACCCCGCGGGCGCCGCTGTTCAGAAAGTGTTTGGCAGCCAGTTCGCACATCTCGCCGGCGCCGATCAGCATGACGGTCTTGTCGGAGAGGTCGCCCAGGATCTTCTTGGCCAGTTCCACCGCGGCAAAGGCGACGGATACGGCCGATGAGGCGATCCTGGTCTCGCTGCGCACCCGCTTGGCCACCGAGAAGGCCTTGTGCAGGAAGCGGTTGAGGATGATCCCGGATGATTTGTACTCGGCGGCGTAGCCGTAGGATGTCTTGATCTGGCCGAGGATCTGGGGCTCACCCACCACCATGGAGTCGAGACTGGAGGCGACCCGGAAGACGTGGCGGATGGCGGCCTCGGAATGGTAGCTGTAGAGGTGCGGCTCAAGCGTCTCGAAGGGAATGCGGTGGTAATCCGCCAGGAAACGCTTGACCCGGGCGATGCCGCCGGCGATGTCGCGAGTTGTGGCGTAGATCTCCACCCGGTTGCAGGTGGAGACAATCACCCCTTCGATGATGTCATCCAGGGCGACCAGATCGCGTAGCGGCTTGTCGATCTGGTTGGGGGAAAAGGCCACCTTCTCCCGTATTTCAACGGTTGCGGTCTTGTGGGAGAGACCGATGACGATGATATTCATGCGGCGTTGATCCTTAGACCGTTATTTGTAACTGTGCAGGCCGGGCAGCCACAGATTCACCCCGATGAAGGTGAAGAGCATGATCAGGAAGCCGGCGATGGAAAGCAGCGCGGCGCGCCTGCCGCGCCAGCCGGTGGTCATCCTGCCGTGCAGAAGCGCAGCAAAGATGAACCAGGTGATCAGCGACCAGGTTTCCTTGGGGTCCCAGCTCCAGTAGGTTCCCCAGGCCTTCTCGGCCCAGATGGCGCCCGTGATGATGGCCACGGTCAACAGCGGGAAGCCGACGGTCAGGCAACGATAGTTGATATCGTCCAGGGTATTCAGTGATGGGAGTTTCTGGAATAGCGCGCCGAGCCGCTTCTTTTTGAGAAAATGCTGCTGGATCAAGTAGATCACGGCCGCACCGAAGGCGATGGTGAAGGTGGCGTAGGCTATGAAGGCCATGATGGTATGGACCCACAGCCAGCCGCTGCGCAGGGCGGGATTCAGATCGCGGATGGCCGTCGGGAATGCGCTGGAGGCTATGACAAACAGCAGCGCCAGCGGGATGATGAACGAGCCGAGGATCGCCACCCGGTATCTGCGTTCGAAGAGGATGAAGGTCCCGACGATGGCCAAGCCGAAAAACGACAGGGATTCGTGCATGTTGGTGATCGGCAGGTGGCCGGCAGAGCTGAAGCGGTGGATGGTGGCAAGGGAGTGGGCCGCGAAACCCGCCATGACCAGCCGGTTGGCCCAGGTTGCCAGCGTCGGAGTCGTCCTGCTGAGGTAGGCCAGGTAGGTTATGGTGGCGCAGCCATACAGGACGAGTGTCAGGGAGAAAAATATATGGCTCATGGTGTTTCCTTCTTTTCGGACAGCTCCGCGATCAGGCGTTGGGCAATGGAGCGTACAAGCTGATTATTGTATGTGCTGTCATTCCCTTCCGTCAACAGCTTTTCGCGCGCGAAGGCAGCGCGTTCCAGGGCGGCGCCGTATTCCTCGCCGATCATCCCCGCCAGGAGGTCCCTGACCAATTGCGCGAAGGCGGGACAGCGGCCGCCGGTGGCAACGCCGATTTCCAGGCCGCCCCGGCGCAACACGGCGGGGAAGGTGCAGTTGCCCAATTCCGGCGCATCCGTCACGGCAACGAGGATGCCGCGCCGACGCGCCTCAGAGGCCACACGACGGTTCACCGCGGGGTCGTCGGTGGCCGCCACCGCCAGGAAGACGCCGTCCAGGTCCCCGGCCCTGTACCGCCCGCCACGCGCGGCCAGATCGCCCGCCGATGCCAGCTGCGTGATCTCCGTGCTCATTTCCGGAGCCACAACGCGTACGGAAGCGCCCGCCGCCAGCAGCGCCTTCACCTTGCGGCAGGCCACCTGGCCGCCACCGACGACCAGTGCGTGCCTTCCGTGCATCTCTATGTTCAGCGGCAGTTGGGGCATGTGATGTCCTTCGGACAATTATGAGTCTTGAGTTGTGAGTTTTGAATTGTAAAATGATAAAGCATTGTTGCAATAAAGGGGAGACAATTCAACATCCAAAATTCAAATCCGATTCATCCGCCTTCAACTCAAAACCCAAAACTTAAAACTCAAAATTGTCTCTCCCGCCTTTGTCCTTGATTTTTTCCCCGCCTGGTATATCATTCGGGGGAATTTCAACATCCCTCAAAGGAGAATAGTATGGCCAGCGAAAAGGTAATGGCATTCACCGACGCCAATTTCGACGGGGAGGTCCTGCAGTCGGATATACCTGTGCTTGTGGATTTCTGGGCTACCTGGTGCGCGCCCTGCAAGGCGATTGCGCCCCTGGTTGACGGTGTGGCCGACGAGTATAGCGGCAAGGTCAAGGTCGGCAAGGTCAATGTTGACGAGAATCCCGCTACACCCGGCAAATACGGAGTGCGTGGCATCCCCACCCTGATCCTGTTCAAGGGGGGGGTCGTTATCGACCAGATCGTCGGCGCAGTGCCCAAGTCCCAGTTGGATGCCCTGATTGCCAAGGCCCTGTAACGGCATGAGACTCGACAGAACTGCTTATCGATACGCGCTGCTTTTTCTGGTCGCCGTCGCAACCCTGCTACCGCTGAACGCCCAGGCGATTCCCAAGGCAGGCCAGCCGGCGCCTGGCTTCAAGGTGGTCACCACCTCGGGCCAGCCGGTCACTCTGGACAATTACCGTGGCCATGTGCTGGTGATCGATTTTTTCGCCACCTGGTGTCCCCCCTGCCGGGAGTCCATCCCCCATCTCATCGAGATGAACCGCAAATACGGCAAACAGGGGCTTCAGATACTCGGCCTCAGTCTCGACGAAGACGGGGAACGGGTCGTCAGGACATTTGCCGAGGAGCATCGGATCAACTACCCGGTGGCCCTGGCCGGAGAAACGGTAGCGACGGATTTCGGCATCCGTTCGGTGCCGGTCATGTTCTTGATCGACAAGAAGGGGCGGATCGCCGAGATTTACAGGGGCTTCAACGACGATATCGGCCGCTCCATGGAAGGCCTCGTCAAAAAGCTTCTGGCGGAGAAATAAAGGCAGTTTTGAGTTTTGAGTTGTGAGTCATGTAATGAAAGGCGATAAGCAAACCGAAATTTTGCATGTTTGGTTTTGATTTAACTCAAAACTCAAAACTCATAACACACAACTCATAACTGCCTTCGTAATACACCCGCATCAGGCACAACCCGCAGGCCGGCGCCGTTACGCCGGCCTTTTTCCTGTCCGGATTGCTCAACAGCCAGGAGGCATGCTCCGGGCTGAACCTGCCCCGCCCGATATCCACCAGCGTTCCCGCCATGACCCGCACCATGTTTTTCAGAAAGCCCTCGCCGACCACATCGATGATGACACGCTCAGCCGACTGACTGACTGAAACGGCATCGATCCGGCGTACGGTCGTCCTTGCCGCACAATTGGAGGCGCGGAAGGCGGCATAGTCATGCCTGCCTACAAGCCGGCCCGCCGCCGCCCGCATGGCGTCGAGATCGAGCGCTTCGCGGACGTGCCAGGCCTGGAAGCGATGCAGGGGTGAGCGCACCGGCGTCGTGAGGATCGTGTAGCGGTAATGCTTGGCCAGGGCGTCACCGATCGGCCTGAAGCCCGAGGGTACCTCGTCGGCATCGAGGATGGCGATGTCCGGGGGGAGGAAGCGATTGGTGCCTTCGACGTAGGCCCGAAGCGGCAGGCGGGTCGTGGTCCGGAAGGCCGCCACCATGCCGCGGGCGTGCACGCCGGCGTCCGTACGGCCGGAGGAGCGCAGGCGTACCCCTTCGCCGAGGAGTCGTTGCAACGCCTCCTCGATCACCTGCTGCACGGCCAGACCGTTGGGCTGTATCTGCCAGCCGGCATAGTTGGTGCCGTCGTATTCTATAGTCAGCCTGATGGTGCGCATCTATTTACACCTGGTTTTGAGTTTTGAGTTTTGCGTTATGAGTTATGAGTTATGAGTTTTGAGTTATGAGTTGAAGGCGGAAAGGCGGCAGAGGCAATTTTGAATTCTGAATTGAACTCAAAACCAAGAACACAAAACTTAAAACTGTCTTTCCCCCAGCCTCTCGATCGCCGCCGCGTCAAGGTGATATGTTCGGCGGCAGAACTCGCAACTCACCTCGGCCCCCTCCCTCTTCGCGCGGATCTCGCCCAGCTCGCTCGGGCCGAGCGCGAGCAGGGCGCGTTCGACCTTCTCCCGGCTGCATCCGCAGCGAAAGAAGATCGCGTGGCCCTCCAGCCGCCTGTAGGGGAGATCGCCGAAGATGCGTGCCAAGAGTCCCTCGGGACCACTCGCCAGCAGCAGCTCAGAGAGCGGGGGCAACGTGGCGATCCTCTCCATGACCGCCTCGATCTCCGCCGTCTCGGCCCGGGGAAGCGCCTGCACGAGAAAACCGCCGCACGCGGAGAGTTGGCCGGTCTCATCCAGTGAGGCGCCCAGGCCGACGGCCGACGGCACCTGTTCGGAATCGGTCAGATAGTATGCCAGGTCGTCGCCGATCTCGCTGCTGTGGAGCTGCACCATGCCCCGGTACGGCTCGCCCCCCAGCCCCAGGTCCCTGGTCACGGTCAGAAAGCCCGCCCGGCCGAGCACGCCAGGCACGTTCCACCTTCCTTCCAGCGGCTCCGCCTCGGCGGCCGGATTGCCCACGCAGCCGCGCAGCGCCCCGTCGCTGTCTGCCTCGACGATCAGCTTGCGCAACGGGCCGTTCCCCTCGAATTTAAGGGCAACCCGCTGTCTCCGCTTGAGCAGCGCACCCATCAGCGCGCCGCCGGCCAGCCCCCGCCCCAGTGCGATACTCACAGTAGGAGAGGTCTGCTGCAGGGCGCAGATTTCGCGGGCCAGCCCCCCGGCGCTGCAGGCCAGCGCCCGGATTCCCCCGCCGGTGCTCAAGGCGCGACAGATGTAATCACTCACTGGGTTACCTCGGTTTCAAAACGAATGACAAAATACCACTTCAATAGCACGCGGATTTCACGGATTGTACGGATTTACACGGATTGGTAATCAACAAAAATCTGAAACGCATCAACGCAAAGGCGCAAGGGGTTGAAGCCGCAAAGTCATATCCCGGAAAGGACATCCTCTTTGCATCCTTGCATCCTTGCGTTAAAAAGCAGCCTTTGTTTTGGCTGTAGTTTCGTGAGATTCCTTTTGTTTTTCCCGCCCTTGCCGCTCCTACTTGATTACCCGCGTGGCGGCGCCCAGGGCAGCGAACGGCATGGTGATCCCCATCTCGCGGGCGACCCGCAGGTTGATGATCAGATCGACCCGTCGCGGGCTGAGCAGCGACAGATGCTCCGCCCGCGCACCTTCCAGGATACGGCTGGCGATTTCTGCCGCCAGGTGCCCCTGCTCCTGGGGACTGATCTCCAAGGAGAGCAGCGCCCCCCTTTCCGCGGCGCCGGGCATGGTGGCCACCACCGGGATGTTGCGGGCCCTGGCGCGGGAGATGATCCGGTCGAACTGCCGGCAGACGATGCCGCTTTCGGTGGCAACGATCACGTCCACCTTGTCCAGCATGGAGTCGAGGGCCGCCTCCACGGCCGGGGCAGACGCGACGTTCGCTCCCTCCACGCTCATCCCGAATTGAAGGGCGAGTTTCCTGAACTCCTCCAATTGACGCTGCGAACCTGCCTCTCGGGCTGTGTAGAGGGCGCCGATCCTGCGGTGGTGGCGTAACTCCTGAAAGATGTTGAACAGCATGAGCAACGGCACGCGGGAACTGACGCCGCACATGCCGCGGGGCGGCTTTTCCGGTGCATACATGTCTGCCGCTACAACCGGAATCCCCTCGCTCTCCTTCATCGCCACCAGCGCGGCCGGGGCGCCGTAGGCCACGATCAGATCGGGACGATAGGCATTGAACTTGCGGACCGTGTTGGACCAGGAGTGCGGATCGGGGTTGGGTGACTGGAGGATGATCTCGGTGTTGGCCGAGGTGTAACCGCGCGCGGCCAGCGACTTGACAAAGGCCAGGTGCGCCTCGCGGTAGCGGGGCTGGTCGCTGCTCATCATGGCGGCGATGACCTTGTCGGCAGCACGGCACTCCAAAGGCCATGCCGCCAGCAGGATGCCCGTAAGGGCTATGAAGATCAATACGCGCCGCATCCGGTCACCAGCGTGCCGTAAGCGCGAGCGAGGTTGCGTGCACGGCGCCGTCAAAGAGGGGATTGCCGGAATCAAAGAGCCGGAAACTGTAGTCGAGCGCACAGCCGACATGTTTGCCAACGCGCCAGTCCGCCCGGGCCGCTATGCCGGTCTCGGTCGTATCGAGACGGGTCAGGCCGGTAATACCGGCGGTCGTGAAGGTCGCCAACTGCCCGCTCGACGTATCCAGCACGGTATAGGTGCTGTCCGGCTGCACGTTGAAACGGGAATTGGAACGCACCTGCTGGAAGGCCAGTGACAGATCCAGTTGCTCCGAAAGCGCATAGGCCGCGTCGATGCCGTAGACGTGGGCAGTGGCCAGGTAATTGCCCGCCGCCAGCGAGCCGGGTGACTGAGTGGTGAAGAGGATGGTCTGGTCGATATCGGACTGGAGGAAGGAATGACTGGCGGTGATGGTCAGCCGCTCCAGGGGGCTGAACCAGACACTGGTATTGACAGAGTTGTTGCGGTTCTCCCTGGGAAGCCTGAACTCTGCCGCGCCCGAGGGTGTCACGATCTGGGTCACACCGGACGTCACGGTGGCTGCGCCGATGCTGCCGTTTTCACGGCTGACCAGGTAGCTGGCGGTTGCCCCCCATCTGCCGCTGCGGTTGTAGCTCAGGAAGAGCTTCCCCGTGTGCCGGTCCGAGAAGGACGCGGGGAAGGCCGGATTGTCGCAGGTATCATAGCTATAGGTGGCATTGAGCTTCATCCCCTTATAGGGTTCCCAGGAAAGGTTGGCCTTGGCGGAATGGGTCTGGCGGCTGTCGCTGCGCAGGGCAGCGGGGTTGCCGAGATCAAGGCGATCGGGCAGGTTGGTGCGCGACTCCAGCTGGGCCTGGTATTCCAGGCGGTAGTACGTCTTCTTCGAGGGGCGGTAGGTAGCGGAGATGGTCGCGCTGTCCCTGACCGTATCGCTGGAGGGGCGCACCGGCAGCACGCCGGAGGGATTGGCCTGGACCTGTGAGAAGGGATGGAAAACCGTCAGCGGGGAATCACGGTCGATCTCCAGCCGTCGATACTTGAGTGCGAAGGAGAGCGCCCTCAACGGGGTGTAGCTCAGGTCCCCCGCCACGGAGTGCAGGGTATCGGCGGGATGGCTGGAAGGCCGGGCATCCCCCCGGTCGGCGCCGTTCTCCCGCTGAGTGAGGACATAGGCCGCGCTCCCCACCAACCCGCCGCTCATATCGGTGAAGAGCTTGAAGGAGTGGGAGATGACGCGGCTCTCCGGGACGAGGTCATGGGCCTGGGAGCCGGGCAGCAGCTCGGCCCGGCCGATGAAAACGTCCCGGTTGTCCGGCGCCTGATTGCTGAAATCACGGATGCGGAAGCCGTAGCTCAGGTCAAGGAACCCCAGGTGACCATCCAGGCCGATGCTCCCCTCCCTGGTCACCGTGTCGACCCGCGAGGACCGGGAGATGATGCTGTTGTCCAGCGGCTGAGTGCCATCAAAGGCGTGATCCGAAAAAATCAGCTGGCGGAAACCCTCGCGACCGAGCTCCCAGTAAGCGAGGTGCAGGTGCAGGGGGTTGTTGCCCAGCTTGATGCGGCCGTCCACCTGGGTAATGGTGGAACGTATGCCGTGTCCGGCAGCCGCGTCCAGCTCCCGCGGGGCAAGGGTGCCGGGGGTCAGCGGCTCGCGCAGCAGGTTGTGCCAGAGCGCCACGTTCTCCAGGTGCAGGCGGTAAAGGCCGCCGTAATCCAGGAACAGCTCGGCATGGTAGTCGTCCTCGTGGAGAAAGGCGGCCTCCACATCCAGCTTGAGGTCGGGAGCGATCGTGCCGGCCGTCACCCCGCCCGTCACTCCGGATTTCAGCCGGGTGTATGGAGCGGCTGCCGCCGGGACGTCAACCGGGGTGATGAAACGATAACCGGCGCGGGCCGCGGCAAAACTCTGCGGGTCGGTGGTGCGTTCAAGCCCCGCTCCACCCGCTTCCGGTTCGCCCTCGGCGTCTTCCACGGCGGACAGATCGGCCCGGGCGGGCAGGGCGATGCAGCCCAGCAGCAGGGCAAACAGCAGGGTGCGGCGCAGACGTGACTGCCGGAGCAATGATGCGGGGGATGTCCACAACATGGTCTACCTCCTCAATGTCCCGGTTCCGCGGTTGTCGGGGGTGTCTGATCCGTGGATCATGGAGTGGCAGTCGGTGCAGCGGTTGGCAAAGAGCGGCGCCTGCTGGGGATTCATCACCCCGCGGTGCCCCGGATTGTGGCACTGGAGGCACAAAAACGGCATGGCGGCCGAAAGCAGGCGCCGGTTGACCGAACCGTGCGGGGTATGGCAATTGACGCAATTCTCGGTCACATCGCCATGCTCGTACACGAACGGACCGCTCTTCTCCATGTGGCAGCGGGTGCAGAGATCGCGCGGAGTGCTCCCCTTGAGCAGTTTGGGCTGGAACGAACCGTGGGGGTCGTGGCAGTCGCTGCAACTCATCTTCTTCTCCCGCACGGGGTGATGGGAGAAGAGGCTGAACTGTGCCCGCACATCGGGATGGCAGCCGTAGCAGAGCCCGTCCATCTGCTCGTGGCTCACCTTCTGCCGGGGGCCTTCGTGCAGCTTGTGACAGGAGAAGCAGCTCAGGCCGTTCAGCGCATGTTCGCTGGCATGCCAGTGGGCCAGGGCCGGGGTCGATGCGGCGGAGTGGCATCTCAGGCAGATCAGCGACTGGGCCTGTGGTGGCAGCCTCTTCAGTTTGAGGAGCTTGGAGGTGTCACAGCGGTCTCCCTTTTCTCCCAGCAGCCTGCGGTTCTCCTCGATCCCGGCGATGGCCAGGCTCCCCGGGCCGTGACAGGATTCGCAGTTCACCAGTGGCAGACCGGTTTCGGGCTTGATCTGCTCGCCGTGGACGCTGCGACGGAAAAAGTCGGTTATTTTGTCGTGCCGGTGACACTTGGCCACACAGCTGTCGGTCCCGACGTAGTCCGCATCCAGGCGGCCCACGATCATCTTTTCGTACTCCGCCACCGGGAGCAGCGGGCGCGACTGTTTCAGATCGGCGCAGCCGGCGGCGAGCAGCAGGACGGCAACTATAATGGGTGCGGCAAAACGCATCGTCGCTCCTTAAGATCGGTTTTGAGTTTTGAGTTCTTAGTTTTGAGTTGAATTCGAAATCCAAACTCACAACTCCGAAACGAACTCATAACTCAAAACTCAAAACTCAAAATCCCCCTACGCCCCCTGGATACCCTTGGTGGTCGTGCGGATGAAACGCTGCACGACCGGGTTGCCGCTCGCCCTGATCTGCGCCGGTGTCCCGACCTCGATGATCTCCCCCTGGTGCATCATGGCGATGCGGTCCGACAGGTAGAGGGCGAAGTTCAGGTCGTGGGTGACGATGATCGTGGTGTTTCCGGTCCTTGCCCGCAGGGAGACGATGGTCTCCGCCAGTTCGTCGGTGGTGACCGGGTCCAGCTCAGCGGTCGGCTCGTCGTAGAGGACCAGGTCGGGCTCCATCGCCAGGGAGCGGGCAATGGCCACGCGTTTCTTCATCCCCCCGGACAGCTCCGAGGTGCGTAACCCTTCCTTCCCCTCCAGCCCGACGATGGCCAGCTTTTCGGCGATGATCCCGCGAATCCGCGGTTCCGGGCAGATGCGGTGCTCGCGCAGCCAGAGCCCCACATTCTCACCCACGGTCAGGGAATTGAACAGGGCCGACGACTGGAAAACCATGCTGCTGCGGAACGAGCAGGGCAATACCCTCTCCCCGGCAAATACCGGCTCGTCGTTGACAAAGATCTGTCCGCTGTCGGGCGTCTCCAGGCGGATGATGTGCCGCAGCAGGATGCTCTTGCCGGTGCCGGAGGGGCCGATGATCGAGAAGGTCTCTCCGGCCCTGATATCCAGGTCGATGTCCTTGAGGACGTGGTGGTCGCCGAAAGACTTGTTGAGCTTTTCGATGCGTACCGAAACGCCCTTGGCCGAATCACCGGATTTGCTGTCACTGTCAACATACATTGCAGTATCCATGCCGTCCGTTATCGTGTCCTATCTCTTCCATGGCGCCCTCGAACCATTATGTTTGTCGTCGTACATGCGTCAGCCCCCGTCAGTCTATCTCTTCCGCATGTCGCTGATGGCGACGCATACGAAGATGACGACCAGGATGATCCCGATGAAGATCCAATCGGCGGCGCTGAATCCGAACATACCTAACTCCTTTTGAATGCCTCGGCTGCTTCCTTGACCATCCCCATCTCTTGATAGCAGCTTCCCAGCAGGTAATAGACCTCGTTCATCGGGAACTGGGCGGCAAAGACCGGGTCGCCGAGCACGTCCTCGATGATGGCGGCGGCCTCGTCGCAGCGGCCGGCATGATGTTCCTCCACCGCCAGCGACAACGCCGTCAGGTAGTCGAGCGGCGGGACCAGGGGGAGCCTGCCCGCCAGGATGGCGGCGATGCGCGCCTCGACCCGCGCCTTTTCGCTCCCTTGCATGAGTGGCAGGGCCTCGGCCCACACCTCGGCCGCCCGGTCGTAGCGCCCCAGCACGTAGAGCGCCTCGCCGTATTCGTAGGCGGCGTGGCGGTCAGCCGGGTCCAGCTCCAGCGCCCTTTTCAGGAAGCGCTCCGCCCCGTACCAGCCGGTCACGGCCTGGTGCAGGGTCGCGAGGCGCGAACCCTTCTCGGTGAAGGTACGGGCGATCTCCAGGCAGAGTCCGGCGTTGGCGGGATCGAAAAGGGCCATGATCTTGAGGAGGTTTATCTTGCGGTCCAGGTAGGGGGTGTCCACCTCCCTGGCATCGAGCATGATGATCTGCCCCCCCAGCTCGGAGACGATGTGGGGATAGGCCTCCTTCAGCACACAGGCGTACTCAAAGGCCCGGACGCAGTCCGGGTTGAGGCGCAGGGCCTGGTAGATGCCGCGCCCCACCATGTCGTAGTCCGGTGCGCCGCTCTCCGCGGCAACGGGGAAATCCTCCTCCAGGAGCGGGATTGGCGGCCTCCCCTCCCAGGGGATCTCGACCCTGCCGTCGCGGCCGGTGAGCACGAAGCCTTCCGGGGGCGTGAAATAGCGGATGCCGTCGAGCGGCGTCGGTTGAATCGCGGTTACATCCTTCATCTCTGTTACTGCCCCCTGCCGGAAACCATGGCGTTAATGAATTGCGAAACCAGGCGGCTGAATGCCGGTTTTGGATAATGCATCATTTTGGGGGATTCGTCCATGGTGAAAGCGGGATAAAGGCGGTTTTTCGGGCGTGGAATGAATCTGCCCCCCCCTTATGGCCCTGAGGTGAAGCGGATGTTCCGCAACTGCCGTCTCATCGGGCGGCCGTTCTGTCTCTCACCGGAACCCGCGCGTAAAAAAAGGCCGTGTTCGCACACGGCCCTTTCTCTGCGATTACACCTCCATCTCTCCTACCACTCCTCTTTTTCCTTCTGCTTCTTCACGTTGTACTCAAAATAGATCGCGGGGCTTGTCAGT
>JACPFJ010000028.1 GCA_016182975.1 Deltaproteobacteria bacterium | reverse complement strand
GAAACCCGTTGATCGCCTCAGTGGAAAATCACGTTGGCGGCGGTTACCGCCAAACTGGAAAATTAGCTTGGCGACAGGGGTGGAAAATTAGGTTGGCGACAACTCCTCTCAAACTGGAAAATTACCATGGCGCTCGACACATGAGCACTCATGTCATCCCTCCAAGGTATCGGCAGATCGCAAACGCACGTCATTGGAAGTAACAAAACCTTAACGAAATGTCAATCGTAACCATTTAGTACGCCTTACTTTTTTCAGATATCCTTTCATTATGATCTGCAAACAACAGGGGGCTGGACGTGATGGGCATTAAACCTAGAAAAAGCAGTTGTCCACGAAAAGCACGAAAAACACGAACAAAATCAATGAAATATGTAACATCATGGTGCACCCTGTTTGGAGAATTGCTGTTCGGCTGTAACGCTTTAATTTTTCGTGATATTTCGTGTCGTTCGTGGACCCAAAAGCGTTTTCAGGTTAAAAGGACGGGGAGAGGTTAGACGTGAGAGGCTGCACACACTTGTAGGGCAGTCATGAAAAATCAGCTCATAACATTTCAAGCCCCACGTTTCGGAGTCATGCCGCCTTGCGCTTTTTGATGCTGGCGGTCATTTCCCGGCGAAGAATGGAGTTCAGGCGGGTTTGATACCCCTTGCCCCCCTGTTTCAGCCAGTGCAGGACATCGGCATCGAGGCGCAGGGTGACGGTCTCCTTTACGGGACGATAGAATTTACCGATAACCGTGCCGCTCCAATCGGTGATCTCCGGGATATCGGACAAGTCGATATCCTCATCAGGCATGGTTTCAAGGGCCTTCAGTTCTTCGAGTTGTTCCTCGGTGATTCCGCCGTCAGACTCAACGCACCTGAGGCTGGTTTTGTTGACCTTGCTCATACTGCTTCCTTTCATTTTCCGCTTTCATGCTATCCATCAGATCAGCAACAACAAGGGGATCCCTCGTTGTTCGAGAATCACTAACCGGAACCTCCCGATAATTCCGTATTGCGTTCAATAATGGCCCTCACTCCTCCCCCAGGATGATCCTCACCACCTGGTTGGCCTGATGGGAGGCGGCGATGCCGACCCGCGGGGCCATCAGGCCGCTCCCCGGCCTGGCCTCCGACTCCCCGTCCCCCACCAGGTAGAGCCGCGACGAAACCCGGCGGGTGACGATGGCGTTGTTCGGGCCGAAACCGGCCAGACCCGAGGCGGCCACGAGCGTGACCCCAGACATCCCGCCCAGGACCGTCTCCACCAGCATCGCCTTCATGTCGGCCCGGTCGAAGGCCTCGACCACGACGCCGCACCCGGCGAAGACGGTCGGGATGTTCTCCGGGCCGAGCATCACGCCGTGGGGCTCCACAGCCACGTAGGGATTGATGCGCCGCAGGTTGGCGGCCAGGGCCTCCACCTTGGGGAGGCCGATCTGGTCCACGAAGTACTGCTGGCGGTTCAGGTTGGAGGGCTCCACTACGTCGAAGTCGGCGATAACCAGCCTGCCCACCCCGATCCGCGCCAGGGCCACCGCCACGGCCGAGCCGAGCCCGCCGGCGCCAGCGATCCCGACCACGGCCCGCTTCAGCCGGGCGTGCACGCCGGGGGTGTGGCGGGCCGCCATGAGATACTCAAGCTCCTCCTCGGCGGGGATCTCGCCCCGCCGGATCAGGAACAGCTCGTCCCCCTCGCGGAGCACCGTATCGGGCGGGACCGGGAAGCCGTTCAGGATCATGACGTCGGCGCCCGGCTTTACGCGTTCCGCCAGGGCGGCCACGGTCAGCCCATCCTCGACACTTGCCGGTTTTTCGTTCACACGGATGCGCATGGCAAAACCCCTTCACCCTTCACCCTTCACCCTTCACCCTTCACCCTTCACCCATGGCCCGCGCCATGTCCGCGATCAGGTCGTCCGGGTCCTCCAGCCCTACTGATAGCCGCACCAGGGTATCGGTGATCCCCTTGCGCTTGCGCTCCTCGGGTGGAACGGCGGCGTGGGACATCTTGGCCGGATAGGAGATGATGCTCTCCACCCCTCCCAGGCTGACGGCGAAGGCCGGGAGCTCGGCCCCCTCCAGGAGCCTTCTGGTGGTCTCGTAGGAATCCAGCTCGAAGGAGAGCACCGCGCCGGGGCCGTCGGCCTGGGCCATATGGACGCTATGGCCGGGGTGCTGCGCAAGCCCCGGATAGTGCACCGCCCGCACCCGGCCATGTCCCGCCAGCCAGTCGGCGATCCGCACCGCGCTCTGCTGGGCCTGGTCCATCCTGACCTTGAGGGTCTTCAGCCCCCGCTGGGCCAGGAACGAGTCCTGCGGTCCCAGGATGGCGCCGAAGCCGTTCTGGATGTAGCGGATGCGGTTGCCCAGCTCGCTGTCCGTGACCACGGCAAAGCCGCAGATCACGTCGCTGTGACCGCTCAGGAACTTGGTGCCGCTGTGCAGCACGATGTCGCAGCCGAGCTCCAGCGGGCGCTGCAGGTAGGGGGTCATGAAGGTGTTGTCCACCAGGGTGACGATCCCCCTTGATCGGGCCATGCCGGCCACTGCCCGCAGGTCGGTGACCTTGAGCAGCGGGTTGGAGGGAGTCTCCAGATAGATCCCCCTGGTCTCGGGACGGATGGCCGCCTCGATCGCCGCCGGATCGGTGGCGTCCACGAAGGTCGAAGCGATGCCCAGGCGGCTGAAGACTCCGGTCAGGGCGCGGTAGGTGCCGCCGTAGACGTCGTCGCACACCACCAGGTGGTCGCCGGCGGAGAAGATCAGCAGGGTGGAGGTGATGGCGGCCATGCCCGAGGCAAAGGCGAAGCCGCGTGTGCCACCCTCCAGTTGGGCAATGGCCTCCTCCACCGCCTCGCGGGTCGGGTTGTCGGAGCGGGCGTAGTCGTACCGGCCGAACGTGTCCAGCGAGCGCTGGCGGAAGGTGGAGGTCTGGTAGATGGGGATGCCGAGCGCCCCGGTCAGGGGATCGACGGTCTGGCCGCCGTGGATCAGCCTGGTCGCGAATTTCATGTTACCTCCTTATGATTCCAGGGCCTGGCGCAGGTCCTCGATCAGGTCGTCGCAATCCTCGATCCCCACCGACAGGCGCAGGAGCACGTTGTTGATCCCCAGCCGGGCGCGCAGCTCTGGCGGGATGTCGGCATGGGTCTGCACCTCGGGGAAGGTGATCAGGCTCTCCACGCCCCCCAGGCTCTCGGCGAACGATATCAGGCGGGTCCTGAGCAGGACCTGCTCCACCAGCGCATGGTCGTCGACCTCGAAGGCGATCATGGCGCCGAACCCCCTGGCGTCGCGCTTCATCAGGTCGTGGCCGGGGTGATTATCCAGGCCGGGATAGTAGACCTTGGCGATGCGCGGATGGGCCTGGAGCCAGGCCGCGATCCGCAGGGCGTTCTCCTGGTGACGGTCAAGGCGGACACCGAGGGTCTTCATGCCGCGGATCACCAGCCAGGAGTCCTGCGGTCCCAGCACGGCGCCGGCGGCGTTCTGGTGAAAGTAGATCCGCTCCGCCAACTGCGGGTCCCTGGCAACCACCAGCCCGGCCACCGTGTCGTTGTGTCCGGAGAGATACTTGGTGGCGCTGTAGACGGTGATATCGGCGCCCAGATCCAGGGGGCGCATCAGGTATGGGGTCAGGAAGGTGTTGTCCGTGATCAGCAGCAGGTCCCGCTGGCGACAGATGGCAGCCAGGGCGGGGATGTCGGCGAACTTGAGCAGGGGATTGGTGAGTGTCTCCACGAAAACGGCCCTGGTCTCGGGCCGGATGGCCGCCGCCACCGCGGCGGTGTCGCTCGTGTCCACATAGCTGAAGGTCAGCCCGAACTGGTTGAAGACCCTGTCGAAGAGGCGGCAGGTGCCGCCGTAGAGGTCCTCGGTGACCACGATGTGGTCGCCGGAGCAAAAGAGCAGCAGAAGATTGGTGATGGCCGCCATGCCGGACGAGTAGGCGAAGCCGCGGGCGCCGCCGTCCAGGCGGGCGATGCCCTCTTCCAGGCTCTGGCGGGTCGGGTTGCCGGAGCGGCTGTAGTCGAAGCCGGTGCTAAGGCCCAGCCCCGGATGCCTGAAGGTCGCGGTCTGGTAGATGGGGACCGAGACCGCTCCCGTGCGGCTGTCCCACTCCA
Organism: Deltaproteobacteria bacterium; assembly: GCA_016182975.1. Taxonomy (GTDB): domain Bacteria; phylum Desulfobacterota; class Desulfuromonadia; order Geobacterales; family Pseudopelobacteraceae; genus JACPFJ01. Next base: position 66,255 of record JACPFJ010000028.1, on the reverse strand, counting down.
GCCCGACCTGTACCGCCTCTGTTGCGATGTTCATGCTCGATACCTCCGACGAAAAAATCCCCTTCCGGGGTGCGGAAGAGGATTCCCATAGAGGTTTCGTCTCTTCCTTATCTCCCGGGACCTTGCGATCCCGCTGGAATTGGCACCTTGCCTTCTCAGGCTGGTTGCCGCGACGTCAAAGGGCCAGTCCCTCGGTCGCTCTAGATAAGAAATGCTGCTATGTGTACCGCGTTATGTGCAGGCAATGCCGACACGAATATCATTTTGCCGCGATTATTGTCAACACTATTTATCGCTGCAACAAGACCAGTTCGAGGGCCTCCGTCGCCGGGTCATGGCCCTGCTGCGGGTCGCTCAGTTCCTCTTTCAACTGTTGGAATTGCTCGATGTTCGCCAGGAAAAGGTCCAGCAGATCGGGGTCGAAGAAGGTGCCGCGCCCCTCCCTCATGATCCCCAGGGCCTTGTCGATGGAAAAGACCTTCTTGTAGGGGCGTTCGGAGGTGAGTGCGTCGAAGACGTCCACGATCATCACGATCCGGGCGTAGATGTGGATAGCGGCGCCTTTGAGCCCGGCGGGATATCCGCTGCCGTCCCATTTTTCGTGATGCTGCAGGGCCACGATCTGCCCGGCGCGGAGGCACGGAAAACGGTCCGCCTCCGACAGGATCTTGCCTCCGATCACGGTATGCTGCTTGATGATTGTGAATTCCATCTCCTCCAGCTTGCCCGGTTTGAGCAGGATGCGGTCCGGGATGCCGACCTTGCCCACGTCGTGCAGTGCGGCGCAATGGTGCAGTTCCTCGCACTCCTCGGCCGGGAGGGCTGCCAGCGAGGCGAGCAGCAGGGAGAGCTCGCTGATACGGCGGGTGTGCATGCCGGTCTCCAGGTCGCGGAACTCGGCGGCCTTGCCGAGCCTGAGCGTTATCTCGTATTCCGCCTCACGGGACAGATCGAGGGCCTGCCGCAGGGCAGCGGTCTTCCTGACCACCTCCGCCTCCAGGACGGCGTTCATGTCGCGGGCGAGATCGTTCAGTTTTTTGCTGCGGACATGGTTCATGACCCGCAGCCTGAGCTCCTGCGGATCGTAGGGCTTGGCAAGGAAGTCGTTGGCCCCCAGGGCAAGGGTCCTGATCACCTCGTTGCGGTCGGCGGTGACGACGATGACCGGGATCTCGCGGTATTCCTCGCTGCTCTTCAGGACTTGGAGCACCTCGAAGCCGTCCATGACCGGCATCTCAAGATCGAGCAGGATGATGTCCGTGGCGGGATTCAGCGCCAGGGCGTCCAGGGCCTGCCGGCCGTTGCAGGCCTTGAGCAGGCTGCACCCCAGATCGGAGAGCATGACATCCAGCATCTCCAGGTTCAGGTCGACGTCATCGACTGCCAGGATCGTAACCTCGTCGATCATTGCTCTCCTTGAACCTCGTTCATGAACAGGTCGAACTCGCTTTCCAGTTCCTCCAGCAGGGCCGGAGCGTCGTCGATCTCGCGGCTCTTGGCCAGTTCGTCGAGCCGGATGGCGCACCCCCTCAAACGCTCCGCGCCTATGTTGGCGGCAGCCCCCTTGATGGTGTGGGCCTGGCGGTGCAGTTGATCGGCATCGCCGGACGCCATGGCCTCGTGCAGGCGTTCGAGGGCGCTGGTCACGCTGCCGGCGAACATGGCGGTGAAGCGGGGAATCATCTCGGACTTGCCCCCCAGCCTCCCCAGGAGCGCGTCACGGTCGAAGACCGGAGGGCGCGGCCCCTCCGCGGGCCCGTCGCCGGGCGCTGTTTGGGATGGAACGGGGGCAGGCGGGGGCGGGACGGACGGCGAAGCCCCTGCCTGGCGGTTGATGGCCGCGATGATCGCTTCCGGCATGACCGGTTTGGAGATATAGGCATCCATGCCGGCATCCAGGCATTTCTGCCGGTCTCCGGCGGCGGCATAGGCGGTCATGGCCACGATGGGGATGTGGCCGCCCCGCTCCTCCTCCAGCTCCCTGATGGCGCGGGTTGCCTGAAAACCATCCATCACCGGCATCTGGATATCCATGAAGATCAAGTCGAAACGCCCGTCCCGGAAGGCGGCCACTGCCTTGGCGCCGTCGGCGGCGATGGTGACACGGTGTCCCTGCTTCTCCATGACGATGCGGACCAACTCCTGGTTGATCTCGACATCATCCACCAGGAGTATGTCGCGGGCTGTTGCCGCGGATGCGGAGGGAGTCGCGGGCTTCGGGAGCGCTGCAAGGCTTTGCTGCGAATCGGGGGCAAGGGGTTTGAACCCAACCTGGAGTGTGAAGGTGCTTCCACCCCCTTCCCGGCTCTCCACCGCGATGCTGCCCCCCATCAGCTCCGCCAGTCGCCTTGAAATGGCCAGGCCGAGGCCGGTGCCGCCGAAGGAACGGGTGGTGGAGTTGTCGGCCTGGGTAAAGGGCTGAAAGATGAGACGGCACACCTCGGGCGTCATGCCGATGCCGGTGTCCCTCACCGTAAGTTGCAGCGTCACCTCGTCTCCTTCGCCCCCCACCCTGCCGAGCTCGACGTTGACGGCGCCCTGCTGGGTGAACTTGACCGCGTTGCTGACCAGATTGAGCAGGATCTGACGGAATTTGACGCCATCGCCGGTTACCATGGCGGGACAATCCGGCGCCACCGCAAAGGTAAGCGCCAGCCGCTTCTGGGCGGCCTTCAGCTGGAGGGGCGTCAGGGCGGTCTCCATGACATCGCGCGGGTTGAAGGGGTACGGGTCAAGCTCCATTCGGCCGGCCTCGATCTTGGAGAAGTCGAGGATGTCGTTGATGATGACCAGCAGGTTGTCGGCGGATATGGAGATGTTGCGGAGATAGCCCAGCTGCTCGCTTTCGAGCCGCGTATCCGTCAAGAGCTCCGCCATGCCGATGATGCCGTTCATGGGGGTGCGGATCTCATGGCTCATGGTGGCCAGAAAATCGCTCTTGGCCCTGGTGGCCGCCTCGGCCTGGAGACGGGCCGCCTCCAGTTCCGTTGTCCGCTCCTGTACCTTCTGTTCCAGGTTGTGCATGTGGTCGCGCAGCATGTCGTACAACGTGGAATTTTCCAGGGTGTAGGCGGTGTAGGTCAGGATGATGGAGAGGGCGTTCAGGGTCGACACCTCTACGTTGCCATGACCACCCGGAAGCACACCGGCAAACATCCCCCTGATACGGGAGGGGGTCTCCAGGACGTGCAGCAGCAGGGTCTGCTCGCCATCGCTGGTGGAGACGATCACCGGATGGTTCTGGTTGAGCGCCCAGGCAAAGGTGCCGTCCATGATCCTGGCGTCGATCTCCTCCTGGATGACGGGGGCGGAGTTCTCCGGCTCGCAGAACGCCAACTCGAAGCCGCCATCGTCTCCGATCGCGCAGAATGCCATGACGCCGAACGGGATGAGCCTCTTCACCTTGTCGGCGGTGGAATGCATGATCTGAACGCTGCTGCGCGTATCCGAAATGCCGGACTGGAGATCGCCGCACCCCGCCAGGATGTCCAGGATCGCGACATAGTGCAGGTTGGTCTCTTCCAGGAAGCGGACCCGTTCCCGCAGCTGTTCCGCCTGCTGTTCAGGACTCGCGCTATTCATTGCCGGCACACACATCGAGGATCTTGACCGTTTCGGAGAACTGCGTGTCGATCTCCCTGACCAGCGACGGGAAGAGGTGGGGAGAAAGGGCCAGCCGCTCCCATGCCCCCAGGTCGAGGCGCGGCACGCACCCCTCCCCGCTGCTGCCGAATTCGAGGGCATGGGCAATCAGGTCGGCCAGGTGGAGGATGGCAGCCTCGCGGGGGTACTGTCCGGAATGCCGGCTGTTGTGGTGGCACGCTACCGGCTCGGCGACACGGGGGGGGATCTTCCAGCGCTGCAGCAGGCTGCCGCCCACGTCGCCATGGTCGAATCCCAGCCGCTCCCGTTCGACCTCGTACAAGAGCCTCTCCTCGGAACGGGACTGCTCGATCATCGCGCGGCACAGGTCGGGGATGTTGATGAACATCACCAGGCGGCCGATGTCGTGCAGGATACCGGCCACGAAGAAGCGCTCCAGGTTCGACTCACGCTGGCTGGTGGCCAGGATGCGTGCGGTAAGGCCGCAGGCGATGCTGTGTTTCCAGAACAGCTCCATGGTCACCAGGTCCTCTGGGATGCCATTGAACAGCCCCATGACCGAGATGGCCAGGGCCAGGTCCCTGACCTGCTGCACACCGATGATCGTGACCGCCTGGGTGATGGTGTCGATCCGGGAGAAGTAGCCGAACAGCGGGCTGTTGGCCAGTTTGAGGATGCGGGCGGTGAGCCCTTGGTCTTCGGAGATGATCTTGGAGATATCGGCGATGGAACTGCGCGGGTGATTGATGGCCTCATCCAGCCGCGCATGGAAGAGCGGCAGCGAGGGGACTGCGGAGACACCCTCCAGAAGGGTTTCCATGGAGACGACGCCGGCTTCAGGAGACATCCGCCACCTTCCGTGCGATGCAGAGCCGTATCAGTTCCATGATGGCGGGATGTTCGCGGTCGTTGAGGCGGAAGATCCGTCCCACGCCTTCCTCCGCGGCGGCCAGCCCGACCGGGTCGGCATCCTCGCTGGCTTGGACCGGCGCTGTTTCACCCCCCTCCTCCCCCTCGATGTCGGCCTCGAGCACCCCCCAGGTGCGGAAGACCTTGAGGTGCCTCTCGGTCAGCTCGACGCCGGCCGGAAGCAGCATCCTGCCGCTGCGGTCGCAGACATCGCCACTGAGCAGCATGCCGACCGCAAGGTTGTCAATCGGGACGATTGCCATTTACCGGATATATTCCATTTATCGTATTCCTCCCTCTTAGAGACGCCCCGCTGGGGCGTCTAAGACGGCCCACCGGCCCGTCTCTGCGGCGCCATCCTGAATGCTATCCGGATTCAGCGAATCCCGCCGATGCAGAGGTACTTCACCTCGATGAACTCCTCGATGCCGTACCTGGACCCTTCGCGGCCGATGCCCGACTCCTTCATGCCGCCGAAGGGGGCCACCTCGGTGGAGACAAGGCCGGTGTTGATCCCCACCATGCCGTACTCCAGCGCCTCGGCCACTTTCCAGACGCGGGCCGAACTCGGTGTCGTTGGCCATGGCGACCGCCTCCTCGTCGGTCGTGAACCTGAAGAGCGGCGCCAGCGGCCCGAAGGTCTCCTCGCGGGCCACCAGCATGTCCGGGGTGACATCGGTCAGGATGGTCGGATGGAAGAAGCTCCCCCCCAGCTCGTGGCGCCTCCCCCCGAGGATGATCCTCGCCCCCTTGGCCACGGCATCGGCGATGTGCTCCTCCACCTTGGCCACGGCGGCCATGTCGATCAGCGGCCCCTGCTGCACCTCCCCCTTCAGGCCGTCCCCGACACGCAACCTGGAGACCGCCGCCACCAGCCGCTCGGCAAAGGCGTCGTAGACCCCCGCCTGGATGATCAGGCGGTTGGAACAGACGCAGGTCTGGCCGGTGTTGCGGTACTTGGAGGCGATCGCCCCCTCCACCGCCGCGTCCAGGTCGGCGTCGTCGAAGACGATGAACGGCGCGTTGCCCCCCAGCTCCAGGGAGACCTTCTTCACCGTGGCGGCGCAACGGGCCATAAGCTCCTTGCCGACCGCGGTCGAGCCGGTGAAGGTCAGCTTGCGCACGATCTGGTTGGCGGTCATCTCGTTGCCGATGGCTCCGGCCGAGCCGGTGACCACGCTGAAGACCCCGGCCGGGATGCCGGCGCGCTCCCCCAGCTCGGCCAGGGCCAGGGCGGAATAGGGGGTGGCGCTGGCCGGTTTGACCACCATGGTGCAGCCGGCGGCCAGGGCCGGGCCGGCCTTGCGGGTGATCATGGCGGCCGGGAAGTTCCAGGGGGTGATGGCGGCGCAGACGCCGACCGGCTCCTTGATGACCACGATGCGCTTGTCCGGGGCATGGCCGGGGATGGTGTCGCCGTAGACCCGCTTCCCCTCCTCGGCGAACCATTCGACGAACGAGGCGGCATAGGCGATCTCGCCCCTGGACTCGGCCAGCGGCTTCCCCTGCTCGGCGGTCATGATCACGGCCAGGTCTTCCTGGTTCGCCATGATCTGCTCGAACCAGCGCCGCAGGACCGTGGAGCGTTCCTTGGCGGTTCGCGCCCGCCAGGCCGGCAGGGCGGCGTTGGCCCCCTCGATGGCGCGGCGGGTCTCGTCACCACCCATCCTGGGGACGGTCCCCAGCCTTTCGCCCGTGGCCGGGTTGGTCACGTCGATGGTCGCGCCGTTGTCGGCGTCCGACCAGCGGCCGTTCAGATAGCACAGTTCTTTCAGCAGGGTGGGGTCTTTCAGATTCAGCATGGAGGACCTCCGCGTGGTCTTTGCAGGTTGTGGGGTATTGTTTTACTTCAGCAGGATCTCCACCTTGGCGCCCTTCCTGGCCTCGGCCAGGAAATCGCCTACCGCGGCGGAGACCTTCTGCCCCTTGAGGTACTCCTCGATACGCTCACGCACTTCCTTGAAGGGGGTCGTCTCCGCCCCCTTCCTGTCGGATACCTTGATGATGTGGTAGCCGAACTGGGTCTCGACCACGTCGCTGATCTCCCCCGGCTTGAGGGCAAAGGCGGCCTGTTCGAATGCGGGCACCATCTGCCCCTTGCCGAATTCACCCAGGTCGCCCCCCTGCTGGCTGCTGGGACAGGACGAATTCCCCTTGGCCAGGACGGAGAAATCCGCCCCGCCGGCCACTTCCTTGCGCAGCTTCTCCGCCTTCTCGCGGGCCTGTTTCTTCTCCTCGGCGGTGGCCTTGGGGTCTATGCCGATCAGGATGTGACTTGCCCGCACCGTCTCGCCGCGCGTGAACTTGTCCAGGTTCTGGTCGTAGAACTTCTTGCCATCCTCCTCGCCGACCTTGATCTTGGCCACGATCTCCTGGTCGATGAAATTCGAGATGAGCAGGTCGCGGCGAGTGTACTCGCGCAGCTCGCTCTCGCCCATGTCCAGGGCCTTGATCGCCTTGGCGAAATCCTCTCCGTTTCCGAAACGCGCCTTGCTCTCGGCCAGCTTCTCGTCCACCCGCTTGTCTAGGTCCTTCACCGCCAGCTTCTGTGCCGCCTGGTAGAGCAGCTCCGTGGAGACGAGCTGGGAGAGCGCCTGCTGATCGAACTCCTTCTGCCGCTCGGGGGGGATCTGCAGGCCGGGCTGGCCCGACATGATGATCTTCTTGGCCCGCCGCAACTCGATCTCCCTTATCTCAGCGCCGTTTACCCTGGCAACGACCTCGGCAACCTTCTCCACTGGGGCCGCCTTCGCCGGTTCGGCCGCCTTCGCCGCCGGGGGCGCCTTCTGATCGGATTCAGCCGCCGCGGCCATTGTCCCGAAGCCGAGCAGCGCCGCGAACAGCAGCATGGCGGCATGTTTTACGTGATGGGGTGCGTACATCGCAATGTGTCTCCTTGTGAGTGGAATAGTCTATTTTTATAGCATATATTGGCCGGTGTGAAAAGGTAAACATAGTTTTGACTTTCAAACCTGTTTCGTATATATGTTGCGACGTGTTCCCACGGTTCGCGTTCCGCAGCGGGGACCACTGGTTTTGGCCGACCGTCTCAAGACGAGGAGGAAAACAGCTGATGAAAAGTATCCTGGTAGTCGACGACAGCCTTTCGGTGGCCCGTCAACTCGAAAAGATCATCAACGAATCCGGTGAGTTCACCTGCATCGGGCATGCGAAAAACGGCGCCGAGGCCATCAAGATGAACCATACGGATAACCCCGACATCATCTGCATGGACATGAACATGCCCGGCATGGACGGGCTGACCGCCCTGCGCAGCCTGGTGGTGCTTGACAAGGAGGTCAAGGTGGTCATGGTCACCTCGCTGGGGGGCGTCGGGGACAAGTTCACCGAGGCGCTCAAATTGGGGGCCAAGAACGTCATTTCCAAACCGTTCGAGCCTGACAACGTCCTGCAGATCCTGCGGCAGCTCTGAGATATCTCCGGTACTTCTATTTAATCACATACAAGGGATCTGAACATGGCGGTTAAATTCTTCGGGCAGTTTCTGGTGGAAAAAGGGATCGTTTCCCGCGATGGTCTTCTCAAGGCGATCGAGTTGCAGGAACAGAAGAACCTTAAGCTCGGCGAAATGGCGCTGGCAATGGGCTACGTCACCCAAAAGGATATCGACCGCGCCCACAATGCCCAGCTTTCCAAGGACATGAAACTGGGCGACCTGCTGGTGGAGATGGGCATCCTGACAATCGAGCGGCTGGGCGTGGTCATTGCGCGGCAGAAGGAGACCCACCTCTACATCGGCGAGGCCCTGGTCCTGGTGGGCGCCCTGACCTCCGCGCAGTTGCGCCAATACCTGGAGGAATTCAAGGCCGACCAGGCGCGCTACGTGACCGACCGGATCGAGCTTCCCGCCGGCGTTCCCAACAGCAGGATATGGGAGATGACCGCCGACCTGACCTACAAGATGATCACCCGCGTGCTGGATATCCAGTTCCGGGCGGAGAAATGCCGGTCGGTCGCCTCGCTGGACGCTAACTTCATGATGGCGGCCATGGACCTTAGCGGCGATGTGCAGGCGCGCTACCTCATCTCGGTTTCGCAGGGTCTCCAGAAGAGGGTCGCCAGGGCCATCCTGCGGGAAGAGTCCGTGGAGAACGAGCCTACGGAGGTGCTGGAAGACACGGTCATGGAGTTCGTCAACGTAGTCTGCGGCAACGTGGCCGCCAAGGCCTCGCAGATGGGCGCAATCATCGACATCAACCCCCCGGTCGCCATCCACCCCCCGGCAACCGGCCTGCCGGTGCCCGAGGGGCACACCGCCCTCTGCTTTCCGATCCATGTGGGCGAGGGGGAAAAGATGGAACTGATCCTTTTGATTCGCCGGTGATTAACCCGGCGGCAGACAGCAAAAAAGGGCGCCCTGACCGGGCGCCCTTTCTCTTTCCCCGCCCCCTGCGCGGCCGCCTCACTTCATCAGCAAGAGGCTCAGCGACATGACGCCCATGCCCGCCACCAGCCCGTAGACGCTGTCGTGCCCCTTGCCGTAGGCCCGGCTCGTCGGCAGCAGCTCATCGAGGCTGATGAAGACCATGATACCGGCCACGCCGCTCAGGAGGATGCCGGTTATCTGCGGCGGGATCGCGCCGGAATCGCCCCCCAGGAACATCACCAGCGCCAGGTAGGCGATACCCGCGCCGACCGGTTCCGCAAGGCCGCTCAAGAGCGAATAGACAAAGGCCTTGCGGCGATCGCCGGTGGCGTAGAAGATCGGCACAGAAACGCTTATCCCCTCGGGGATGTTGTGCAGGGCAATGGCAATCGCGATTGCCACGCCAACCTTGGGGTTTTCCAGGGCGGCGAGAAAGGTCGCCAGCCCCTCGGGCAGGTTGTGAATCCCTATCGCCAGCGCCGTGAACAGCCCCATGCGATGGAGTTTTCGGTTCTGCAAGTGGTGGTCGTGGGTGCCGAAGGGGAGACGGTCGGGTTCGGCAGCGACGATATTGAAGAGCGGCATGGGCGCGGATTCGTTGCGCAGCGGGGCCGTCTCCTGCTCGGAATGGGTCTCGTGGGGGTTCTCCGCCGCGGGAACCAGGTTGTCGATGAGGCCGATCAGGACGATGCCGCCGAAGAACGCGGCCGCGTTCACCCAATGCCCCCAGTACTCCCCGTACACCCTGCCCAGCGACTTTCCCCCCTCGAAGAATATCTCCACGAACGAGACGTAGAGCATCACCCCGGCCGAAAAGCCCGTCGCAACAGAAAGAAAGCGGTAGTCCGTCCGCTTGGCAAAAAAAGCGATCGCGCTGCCGATGCCTGTGGCCAGCCCCGCCAGGAGCGTCAGTCCGATTGCCGTCCAGAGATTTGCCATTTCACGCCTTCCTTCGTACGATCTTACAAGCAGGATAGCGCCGAAATCAGATACGGCAAGACAATAATCTCGCAGCCGGACAACAGCGGGACAGACTCCGCCTGCAGCAAGGCCGGCAACTCATCCGGAGCAGCCGCCGGCGTCCCCTGCTCACTCCCCCAGTATCGCCCGCACCTCCGGGGTGTACCCCCCGTCCTCGCCGTAGACGATCAAAGGCGGCATGACCGTGGTCGCCCCCCTGCTCCCCTTGGCCAGCTCGGCCAGGAACATCCCCGCCTCGCCCCCGATCCTGCCGTGCACCAGCCTCAGCCTGATGAGCGCCAGCCGGTTTTCCCTCGCCAGGGCCGCGAACTCCGCCAGGCGCGAGGGGTGGTGGATGAAGAAGATCCGCCCCGCCGGCCTGACCAGGTACTTGGCCGCCAGCAGGAAGTCGGCCAGCCCGGCCGTGGACTCGTGCCGCGCCAGGTCGCGCCCCTCCCTGGGGCTGACGCGTCCCGTGCCGGGGACGCGGAAGGGGGGGTTGGAGACCACGGCGTCGAAGCCGGACACGGCGAATCGGCTCCGCAGGTCGAGGACGTCTACCTCCAGCACCGCGACCCGCTCCGCGAGGGCGTTGAGAGCGGCGTTCCTCCGGGCGAGATCCGCCATGGCGGCCTGCTTCTCCACCGCCACCACGGAGGAGCCGGGGAAGCGCCTTGCCAGGAGCAGCGCCAGCACCCCGCAGCCGGACCCCAGGTCGACGATACGGGCATCATCGCCGCAGGCGACGAAATCGGCCAGGAGGAGGGGGTCCAGCGAAAAACGGTAACCGTGGCGCGGCTGGATGATCCGCAGGCCGTACCCCTTCACCTCGTCGATGGTCTCCTCACTCCTCACTCCTCACTCCTCACCCTGCCGCGGCGCAGCAGCCACTCCCGCACCAGCAGGGCGGCGAACAGGGCGAACGAGGCCAGGGTCAGGTACTTGCCGATCTTGAACGGCAGCGGATCGAAGACGAACTCGACCCGGTGCTCTCCGGGGGTGAGATAGACCCCGCGCAGGATGTGGTTGACCCGCTGGATCTCGGCCGGCCTGCCGTCCACCGTCGCTTTCCACCCCTGGTAGTACTTCTCCCCCAGGACCAGCAGGGCATTGACCGTTGCTCTTGCGGTCAGGTCGATCCGCAGCCCCTCGTAGCGGCCGAGAACCACCTCACCCGCCCCGCCGGCGGCCCTGTCCGGCGGCGACATCGCGAACGGCGGCGCCACTTCCACAATGGCCAGGCGGCGCGGATCGAAGGCGCTGTTCTGCATGAGGGTCAGCGCCTCCCCCGGCCGGCTTGCCAGCGCCACCGACGGCACCAGCCACCCCTTGGGAAGCACCCGGCGGTTCTCCAGCACCACCTCGCTCCCGTCCGGCGCCTGGAAGACCGGAACGTAGCGGTCGCCGATACTCCCCTTTTCCCGCTGGTACTGCTCCCCGCTCATGACCAGGTATTTCAGGTTGACGATATCCGGCATGGCGCTGGTCAGGACCAGGGCGTCGAGAAACTCCTGCCAGCGCTGCTGTTGCACCGGCATCGGGACGAAGAGCACCGGTATCCTTTTGGCCGAGTACGGCCCCGACGTGCCGTTCATCGGCAGCACCCGGTACTCGTGCGGCTTGGTGCGCAGGAACTCGATGGCCGGGGTGGTGAATGCGTGGGAGGTCTCCCGCGGTTCATCGACCAGAAAGAGGAACTTGGCGTTCACCCGCCCCACGTCCGCCAGGAACAGCAGGACGAGCAGGAGCGGCACGGCCGTGGCAAGTCGCGGCCGCCGGCAGCCCACCCAGAGGACCAGGGCGTAGGCCGCCGCGAAAGCGGCCGCGATAGCGGTTTCCGCGACGAGGTTGTTCCAGCGCTGCGCCACCAGTTGTGCACCCTGCTGATAGCGGGTCGGCTGGGCCAGCAGTTCCATGAGGCTCGTGATCCAGAACGCCTCCCCCGCCTTCTCCACGGCCAACAGCAGGAGCAAGAGCAGCGGCAGGGCGGCGACCGCCAGCAGGTATCCCCTGAATCTCCGCGCGGTCCGCACCGCCTCGTCACGCAGGAGAGTCAGTCCGATCCCGCTCAAAAACGCCATGGCGAGTACCGGGATGAACATGATCATCTTCGGGACGCGAAAGCGGTTGACCCCCGGGAAGTGGTCGAAGAGGAGGTTGTAGAAGGGGGTGAACTTCCCCATCGAGAACAAAAGGCCCAGCACGACCCCGGCCAGGGCGATCCAGGTGTAGCGGTCGCGGCGGAAGAGGAGCGGCAGGGGCAAGAGCAGCCAGGGGAGCAGCCCCAGATAGCTGGTGGTCTGGGTGAAGATCATCCGCCCCCAGTAGTAGGCGCCGATGTTGGTGGGATTTTCACCCCCCTCCTGGCGGGAGAAGCCGAACATGCCGGGAATGGCGAAGGCCGCCAGCTCTTCCGGCGGCATGGACCAGAGCATGGCCTCCTCGCGGTTGAGCCCCCCCTTCCCCTGGTTGGCGCCGGAAAGGGCGCCGCGGTTGGTCTCGCTGGACCACTTGGCCAGAGGCATCAGGTCCATGGCCACGGTGGTGAGGAAAAAGACCAGGACCACGAGGTTGAGCAAGAACAGCCTTCCGGCCAGGCGTGGCCGTTCCTGCCTTTCGGCCATGATGATGGCGGCGCTCCTCGTGAGGGCGTAGAGGGCCACGGCCAGGCAGGTATAGAAGGCGATCTGCCAGTGGGTGTAGAAGAACTGCAGGGCCAGGACAAAGCCGGCGGTCATGAAGAATAGGGGGCGGCGGCTCTGGAGGCCCCGCTCCAGGAAATAAAAGGCCCACGGCGCCACGCAGATGGTGGCGATCTTCAGCACGTGGCCGGCGTTGATCAGCGAGGCGTTCTCCGGCGCCAGGGCGAACACCAGCCCGGCGGCGACCGCCGCCAACCTGCCGCAGCCGATGGCCCGGCAGAGCATGAAGACGCCGGCGGCGGCGGCGAAAAGGTGCAGCACGATGAACCAGGCCACGCTGGCCGGCGGCGGGATCAGCTTGTAGAGCAGCCCCTGCCAGAAGAGGAACCTGTTTCCCTGTCCTCCCCCCTCCAGGGTGTTGCCGGTGTTGTTGAAGATGTCCCAGTCGGCGCTGAGATGCAGCCTGAAGACATCGCCCAGGCTCTGCTTGGAGAGGCTGACCACGCTCCAGTAGTATTCGTTGATGATGTCCGGCGCCCTGATGATCTTGTCGGTGAAGAGGATCTTGCCGAAGAAGAGGATCAGGACGCCGAGCAGCACCCCAAGCGCCAGCAGCGTCTTCCTTCGTTCCGTCATGGGTACACCCCGGTTTTCATGAATTGTGCGCTTTTAAAACCATGCCGTACACCTCCAGCGTCTCCCTGGCACACCTCTCCCAGGAGAACCCCGCGGCCCTGGCGCGCCCCGCGGCGGTCATCCGTTGCGCCAGCTCCGGGGTCTCCAGCACCCGTCGCAGGGCATCCGCCACGACCGCCTGGTCGAGCGGGTCCACGGTGATGCCGGCATCGCCGACCACCTCCGGGAGCGAGGTGCTGTTGGAGGTGATGACCGGCACGCCGCAGGCCATAGCCTCCAGCGGCGGCAGCCCGAAACCCTCGAACAGGGAGAGGTAGACGAAGACGGCGGCCCCGTCGTAGAGATAGGGCAGCTCCCCGTCGGGCACGAAGCCGGTGAAGAGCACCTCGTCCTGCAACCCGTGGCGGGCGATGCGGGCAAAGAGGCTCTCGCAGAGCCACCCCTTCCTGCCGACGATCACCAGCTTGCGCTCGACTCCCCCTTCCCGCCGCAGGCGGGCGTAGGCCTCGATGAGCGTGTCCAGGTTCTTGCGCGGCTGGATGGTGCCGACGTAGAGGATGTAACCCTCCGGCAGGGCGTAGCGCCGCCGAAGCCTTGCGCCGTGCGCCCCGTCGCGCTGCGCCAGCATCGCCGGGTCGAAGCCGAGCAGGATGGCGCGGACCCGCTCGGGAGAGACGCCGAAGGCGGCGATGATCTCCCGCCGGGCATGCTCGGAATCGGTGATGACGAAATCGCTCTGCCTGGCCGCCGCCGGGATGTGCAGACGCCAGTAGAGGCGGGCCGCAACGGTCTCGGTCTCCGGGTGGCGGATCGGGATCAGGTCGTGCAGCGTCACCACCGTCGGGCAGGGGGAGCGAAAGGGGATGGCGCTCTTCGGGCAGTGGAGCAGATCGATCCGTTCCCTTTTGCAGGCCAGCGGCAGCAGCAGGTGCTCCCGCCAGAGCCTGGCGAGCGGGCTCTTGCCGGGGAGCACGACCTCCCTGGCCCGTGGGAAGCGGCCGAGGTGCGCCGGGTCGTTGTAGAAAACCACGTATTCGTTTTCCCGGTCAAGCCTCAGCAGGGCCTCGACAAGACCGAGGACGTAGGTGCGGGGACCTCCCTGGGTGGATATGGTCGAGGCGTCGATTGCTATGCGCACGTCGTTCTCCTTCTTGATCAGCGCCCGGCGCCGGGCCTGAACCTGGGGTGCAGGCGGATCAGCGCATGGAGCCGAAGCCGGCGCAAGAGGTTCTTCAGCGAGCTTTTGAGGATACTCAGGCAGAACCAGAACCAGGCCTTGTGCCTGGGATACCCCGCCCGGACGGTAACTGCGACCACCTCTTGCCGGGCCTGAATGAAGCGGTCGTCGCTGGCCCCCCCGTAGCGCATGCGGGCCAGGAGCGCGGGGATGTAATGGAAGCGGCAGCCGGCCAGGTAGAGCCGCAGCACGAGCTCGTAATCCATGGCCACCCTCAGGCGGGGATCGAAGCGGCCGACCTTGTCGTAGGCGCGCCCGGTGACGAAGGTGGCCGGATGGTTCACCGGCATCTCGTACCAGATGTTCTCTCCCACGGGAGCGGGTTTCAGCACGAACAGGGGGGTGTCGTCGCGGAAACGCTCCATGTCGCCGTGGAAGACGTCGCACCCCGGATGGTCGGCAAACGCCGCCGCCACCCGCGACAGCGCCCCCGGCGCATAGGCGTCGTCCGAATTGAGGATGCCGATCAGCTCGCCGGTGGCCAGGGCCAATCCCTTGTTGAAGGCGTCCGCGATCCCCGCGTCCGGCCCGGAGATCCAGCGCAGCCGGGGATCAACGGCCGCAAAGCGCCTGACGATGTCGAGTGTGCCGTCGGTCGAGCCGCCGTCCACCAGGATCTGCTCCAGTTCGGCGTTCTCCTGGCCAAGGACGCTCCCGATGCACTCCGCCAGGTGGCGTTCGCTGTTCAGGGTTACGGTTATGATCGAAAACTTCATGGCTGCCCCTCTGCCGCCGCCGTCCTGTACACCGCGACGGTTTTCCGGGCCGTCTCCTGCCAGTCGAACAGCCGCGCCCGCTCCAGGCCGCGCCGCCGGAGGGTCGCCCGCAGTTCGTCGTCGCTCCAGAGCTGCCAGATCCGCTCGGCCATCTCCTCCGCGCAGTGCGGGTCGAAGAGCGCCCCGGCATCGCCTGCGACCTCGGGGAGCGAGGTGACGTTGGAGCAGGCCACCGGACAGCCGCAGGCCATGGCCTCCACCAGCGGGATGCCGAACCCCTCGAAGAGCGAGGGAAAGACCATCACCCTGGCCAGGTTGAAGATGCAGGGGAGTTCCCCGGACGGGAGGTAGCCCAGCACCCTGACGCTCCCCGCCAACCCCAGCCGTTCGATCTCGGCCAGGATGTCGCCGTGGGCACCCATGGCGATGCCGCTGAGGAGCAGTTCGCCGTCGAATCGGTACTCCTCCCGCAGGATCCTCAGCGCGGCCAGCAGGGTCTTGTGGTTCTTGTGCGGCCAGGTGGCGGCCGGGTAGAAGAGAAAGGGGCGCTCCAGGGCGTACCTGGCCCTGACCCGCTCCAGCGCCTCCCGGTCGTCGATCACGCGGTACTCCCCGCCGAAGCCGGTATGGATGACCTCGATCCTGCGCCGGTCGATGCCGTAGCGCTCCATGAGGCACTCGCCGGTAAAGGCGGAGCTGACGATGATGCGCGTGGCCTGCTCCGCCGACATCCGGTAGATGCGCCTGCGCTTGCGCAGTTCCAGCGGGGGGAAGAACTCCGGGAAAAACTCGTGCTGCATGTCCCAGAAGGTCAGCACCGATGGTATCCGCATCCCGAGGGGCGTCAGCACCGTGAAGGGATGATGGATCAGGTCCGCAGCCACCCCCCTCATCTCAAGGGAGAGGGGATCGAGGCCGAGCAGGTTGCGCAGCAGGCCGCGCAGAAGCCATCTTGCCGACGGCCTGGCATAGTTGAGATACCTGAAGCCGAAGGCGCTGTTCGTCAGGTCGAACTCGCCGGCATGGCGCTCGTCGCAGAGGACGGAATAGCTGTCCCCCCCCTCCAGGCGTTGCAGGTTGAAGAGCAGGTTACGGAAGTAGGTCTCCATCCCCCCCATCCTGCCGGGTGCGAACCCTACCGCGTTCAGGGCGATCCTCATCGCCCCCCCTCCGGCGCACCGTCCCCGGAAACCAGCCGGTAATCGTCGTCGGTCAGGGGGCGCCGGCGGTTCAGCGCCTCCAAAAGCAGGGCCACCTTGTATCTCGAAACCGCCCTGAACAGAAGCGGCGGGATGCGCCGTTCGGTCAGCAGGTGGCGCGTCGCGCCGTCGCTGCAGAGGTGGAGCGAAAAACGTTCGGCCAGCCGCTGCAGCGACCTCATGGAATAGAACGAGACGTGCTGCCCGTGCTCCAGGCCGTAATACCACCATGCGCCCGGCAGCGGGGCCGGCTCGGGGAGCAGGGTGGTCGTGAAGAGGATGTTCCGGGAGAGGCGCAGCATGGAGTCCAGCTCCGCCGCCGGGTCCGGCAGATGCTCGAAAAGCTCGAAGGCGGTCAGCAGCTCGAAGTTCTCCCCGTCGTTGGGGTGCGCCTCGAATCCGCGGGCGAAGATGTTCTGACAGTGGCGGTCGAAGTGGTGGAAATCCAGCCCCGCGTCCCGCAGCAGGCGCACCAGCAGGCCGTAGCCGCCGCCATAGTCCAGAAAGCGCCCCTTGCGGTCGAAGAACGCCGAGACGAGCGCGGCGGTGCTCTTTGCCAGGCGCAGGTTCCTCCGCACCAGCCCGACGTCGCTGCCGGTGATGGCGTCGGCATAGGCCTCCTCCAGCCAGTAGGGCTCCTCGGTCCGGACAAACCCGCAGCCGGCGCACCTGTAGTAGGCGACCTCATAGCGGCCGAGCATCAGGGCGCGGGCGAAAGGTTCCGTGCCGGAAAAACAGATATTACATTTCAAGCTGCGTCTTCCTTCCCGCGGCAGACGTCATCTCCTGCGGTCATCTCAGGTCGATCAGATTTCTGTACAGGTGTGCCGGCGCTTTCAGCGGCTTCCTGGTGAAGAGGAGAAACTGCACGTCCCCCATGGTGAAACCATGATAGCAGACATACCCCTCCATCAGGTTCACGATGTCCTGATTTGAAAAATCATGCACGTGGTATTTGTTGAAGTGGGTGGATTTCTTGTTCGGGTAGGAGACGATCACGTTGTCAACCCCGCACCTGGCGGCAAGCCTGGGGATCAGCGATACGTCGTCGAAATGTTCTATCGCCTCCAGACTGACAAGGGTATCGTATTTTTCGTTCACCTCCTCGATGTCCTGGCATCTGAAATCCGTCTTGTCGCCCTTGAACTCTTTGCGAGCCCAGGCAATGGCGTCGCTGTCCTTGTCTATGCCGGTAACCGATTCCACATCGGGGTTTGCGGACAGCAGGAAGGAACCGTATCCGCAGCCCGACGCAAAATCCAGGACCCTGCCGTAGCAAAACCTTCTTACGGCGGCGTAACGGCGCAGATGTTCGTGGAAACGGATCTCGCTCTCGACTTCGAAAAACTTTTCCCGGGTAATGAGAATGCGCTCGAGCGCCTCTTTCTTCACCATCACATCCCCCTCACTCAGCGATATTTTTCTCCAGCGTCGAAAGAAAGCTCTCCCAACTGTACCTCGTCTCGACCGCCCGCCTGTTACTGATCGAGATTTCCGTCAGCTCCCTCTCGCTCAAGCCCTGGATCTTGCGGATGGTCTCCATGTTGCCCCGTTCATCCTCCAGGTCCAGGAAAAACAGGTCTCCATCCGCATAGCCGCTCTCCCTGGTGCATGCCACCGGGAACCCCCAGCTCATGGCTTCGAGCACCGTAGTCGCCTGGGCATCCGCCCTGCTCATGTTGATGAAACAGTCATAGTCCTCGGCAATCCTGGCGATGAATTCGGGAGTCAGCCTCGTCGGCGCGGAGATCCTTTCCCATCCCCTGATCTCCCCCCCTTCACAGATATAGCCGCCGGCAAACCCCGGAATCTCCCCGGCCAGGCGCTCAAGCAGGCCGATCCCCTTTTCATCGCCGTAACGGCCGTAACGCCCGATATAGAAGAACCTCCTGCGCCCCGGCGGGTTGAAGCCCCTTTTGACAAAGGGGTAATCCCTTGCATCCAGCGCCATGTTCAGATGCACGATTTTGTGCGCAAAGTCCCTGAAAGGGGAGCGGTCAAAGGTGTCGATCCAGTATTTGCCGCAGATGGCGAAGTATTTGTCGCATTGCTCGACAGCCTGGCGAAACCAGAGGACCTGCCGCGGCTCGTGGTTATACGGGGCAATGACGTATCTCTTCGAAAAGTTCTTCGCGCCGAGGGAGCGCCACATGACGGATTGCGGGTCCGGCCACATATGGCCGAGCAGGATGTCCCCCTTGTCCGGCTCTATGGTGGTCCGTTCTCTCAAGTCGTACAGCCTGATCCGGTAGCGCGACGAAAAATGACGTGCGATCTGGTAGGTGATCGACAGCGGCGCCCGCACCGGGTCGGGCCATGCATACCGCTCCCATGAGGGATGGTCCACCCTTTTCCTGAACAGCGCCATGATTATCTTGTCCGCAAGGCCTTGCGGCGTTGAATAGACAAAATGCAGAGTTCTCTTGTTGGCCATGTCGTTTCTGACCTACAAAACCGATGTCCGGTATTTTTTCCACATCGCCGCATACACCTTTTTCAGCAAATCCTTCGCACCGGGCTTGAGTTTTTTTGCGAAGAACTCATTGTCGTATAAAAAATTCGGATACACCTGCTGCGGATGCCTCAAATCATCAACCTCGATATCGAACAGCGGGAACAGATTGTTAGATGTATCTCCTGACGTATGGGTGCCTGCCAGCCCGATATTGGAGATCAGATTGACACGCGGGACAGCGCATAAGCCGTTGTTGAAGAGGCAGGAGTAGAACCATTGGATATCCCAGGTATCGATGCGGTTGTCATGGGCGGCATCGAACATGTTGGTGACATAGCTCCGCATGAACCTCTGCGAATAGAATGAGTTCAACTGCCTTTCCGACCTGAACCTTTCCCAATCCTTCATGGCAATATCATATCTGCTCCAGGCCCTTTTCCATGAAGCCCATCCCCAGATGGGAAAATAGCGGGAGAAAAAGTAACTTTCCTTTATAGCGAGCCGGTCAAGCAGGTAATTCGTTCCCCCGATCATCATCACCCGCTCGTCGTCCCGATAGCGCTCCAGCAACTGCTCGCAGAACGGGAAAAAGCCGGGATGCGGAAGGCAGTCGTCTTCAAGGATGATCGCCTCCTCCACCTGGCTGAACACCCAGTCGAGCCCCGTGGAGACACGCTTCTTGCACCCCAGGTTCCGTTCCGCGAAGTCTTTAAGGACCTCGCACGGCCAGTCCACGCTGTCGATGACGGCACGCACCTCGGCGCAAAGCCTCGCGTCATCCGGCCGTCCGGACCGCGGTCCGTCGGCAACCACCAGCAGCCTGGCAGGCCGTGCACGGCGGATGGCCTCGAAAACCCGCGCGGTCGTGTCGGGCCGATTGAATATCAGAAAGGCGACAGGGGTTCCAGTCAATACCGTTTTCTCCCATGACAGGGATGGAGATTAACAATCCTCGAACAGACGATACAATTCGCTGTACGCAGTCTCTTCCTACTGATGGCCGGAGCGGAAAACAAGGAACGACCTGAGTTGGGCGAAAAATATCCCCCTCGTTTTTACATGGACCACGTTCAGGAATACCGCGGCAAAAGCCTGGGAGACGACCGTCGCCACGGCCGCCCCAACCGCTCCGTAAGCGGGGATCAGGAAAACATTCAGCACCACGTTGATGAACGCACCGGATGAAATCCGGAAGAGCGCCAGCCTGGTAAGGTTCTCCGCCAGATCCCATGGCCCCTGTGCTACACCCAGAAACACGAAGAGCGCGGCCCAGATATGGATCGCAAGCACCGGCGCGGCAGCGGCAAACCCCTGGCCGAACAACGTGACCACCACCCACTCGGAAAGGAAGGTCATCGGCACCGCTATGGCGAGGGAGATGGCCGTCATCAGCCTGAAGAGGCGTTGCATCCTCCGGACGTAAAGGCCTTCATCCCGCTCCTTGGCCTGGATCACGGCGGGAAATACCGATGACACGATGATCATGGGGAGAAAGTACCATATCTCCGAGATGCGGATGGCGGAGGAATAGATGCCAACCACACGGTCACCGGCCATTTCACCGAGCATCACCTGGTCGATCTTCATGTAGATGGCCACCGAGAAACCGCTCAGTATCAGGGGCCAGCTGTCGCCCAGAAGCCGGCGGCAGCGGGCGGCGTTACTGCGCCACTCCCCGGGGAAGCCGCCGTTGCGCCGGTAGACGATGATCAGGCCGGCGGCGCCTAGAACGACTTCCAGGAGTGAAACGCCGGCAAAAAGGATAAGCGGCGCATGCGAGAGGATCAGCCCGACCCTTGCCAGGGAGGCAACGCTGAAGGCCGCATTCTTCGCCATGACCGTATGCTTGGAGAGGACATTGGCCTGGAACCAGAAATCGATCACGTCAAAGGCCTGAAAGACCGCCCCGGCGGCAATGATCGCCACCAGCCAGCGCAGCGTCTGCTCGCCGTGACGCAGCCAGGATGCAACCGCAACCGCCATGAGCAGGGCCAGGAGACCGCCTGCCAGCCTGAGTGCAAATGCGGTGCCGAGGATCTCCTGGCTGTCGTCCGGGTTCCGCACCAACTCCCGCACGACGATTCCGTCCAGGCCAAGCGTGGCCAGCGCACCGAACAATGCGACAAATGCTGTCGCATAACTGAGCATGCCGAACTGCGCCGGCCCCAGATAGCGGGCGACCCAGACGCTAACCAGCAGCCCCACGCCCATGCGCATGAGCTTGTCGGCAAAGAGCCACCCGGTATTGCCGATTACCTGTCTGACTTCCTCCCGTCCCTCCAGGGCGGAGCGGACAACGCGGGGCAGCAACCGCAGAAGGCCCTCGTCCTTCACCGGCCGGCTACCGCCACATTATCCCTGTACCACTCGTACGTCGCCCTAACCCCCTCCTCCAACCCGATCCGGTGGCGCCACCCCAGGGCGTGGATACGCGAGGCGTCGGCCAGCTTGCGCGGGGTTCCGTCCGGCTTGCCGGCATCGAAAACCAGTTCACCCTCGAAACCGACCACGCGTTTCACCAGAAGCGCCAGGTCACGGATGGCAAGCTCCTCACCGGAACCGACGTTGATCAGGGCCGGCGCAAGAGGGTCGTGGAGCAGCACATCGTAGGGTGCATCGTTCAGGTTCATCAGGAACAGGCAGGCGTCGGCCAGGTCATCCACATGCAGGAATTCGCGCAGCGGCGAACCGCTTCCCCAGACGACGACCGCTTCGCGGTCAGGTGAGGGGTGAGGGGTGAGGGGTAAGGGGTTGTCCTCACGCCTCACGCCTAACTCCTCACGCTTCGCTTTCGCCTCGTGGAACTTCCTGATCAGGGCCGGCATGACGTGCGACTTCTCCAGGTCGAAGTTGTCGTTCATGCCGTAGAGGTTGTTCGGCATGGCGGCCAGAAAACGGGTGCCGTACTGGCGGTTGTAGGAGCGGCACTGGTAGATGCCGGCGATCTTGGCCACGGCATAGGCGTCGTTGGTCGGCTCCAGCGGGCTGGTGAGGAGATGCTCCTCCCTCATCGGCTGGGGGGCATGTTTCGGGTAGATGCAGGTGCTTCCCAGGAAGAGGAGCCGCTTCACTCCGCTGAGCCAGGCGTTGTGGATGGTGTTGCACTGGATCTGCAGGTTGTCGTGGATGAATTCGGCCGGCTGGCTGCTGTTGGCCAGGATGCCGCCGACCTTGGCGGCGGCAAGAAAGACATACTCGGGTTGCTCTTCGCGGAAGAAGGCCGCCACCGCCGCCTGGTCCCGCAGGTCAAGCTGGTCCCGCGTCCTGAGCAGCAGGTTGCCGTACCCTTCCGCCCGGAGACGGCGCACGATGGCAGATCCCACCATGCCGCGATGTCCGGCCACAAAAATCTTCGCCTGCTTGTCCATCATTCAAACGCCTCCAAAGATGTTTAACCTGAAAACGGCACTTCAACCACAGAGTCACAGAGAACACAGAGAAATCACAGAGATTTTTTTAAATAGATTAATCACCAAAAGGGTGAGCAGCATAACCCTTGATATACATGTCTAATGTATTGTAACTAAAAAGATTTTCTCTGTGCCCTCTGTGTCTCTGTGGTGAGGTTTACAGAATTTAGGTTTAATTATCGTGACCGTTCTCCACCGTACCGGACAGGGCGGGGTGGTGGATGACCTCGGCGACGATGCCCAGTTCCCGCAAGCGCTCACTCAACTGCTCCGTCCGCTTCAACGATGTGATCACAACCAGATGATTGCCCGTCAAGAGGCCGCGGGCCAGCGTTACGACCTCCCTCCCCATGAAAGCGCTCCCGGCGCGATCGTCATCCATAACCTCCGCCAGGTCCAAGCCGACCTCCCTGAGCGAAAGCCAGGCGATCTCGGCGACCTCGTCAACGCCGCAGAACGCGACCCGCGCGATTCCGCGTTCGGCAAGCTCCCTGAAGAGCTGCAGATAGGCCTGACGGGTAACCGTGTACAGGTTGGTGAAGTAATGGACATGCCGGCAGGCGAGCCTGGCCTTTTCGGCCACGCCCTGGGGGGTCAGCAGATAGGCGTAACGGTTGCGGGGATAGTTCTTGACACGGATGAACCCCTTGGCCACGAAGTTCCTGATGTAGGAGTTGACCAGCCCCAGGGCGATGCCCAGACGCCTGGCCAGTTCACGCTGGGAAATGGGCTGCTCATCCGTCACCTCGGAGAGGAGTTGGAATGCCTTCACATCGTCAGTGACGCCGCTATCGATACCGTTCATAAATTGAACGGTACGTCAGATTGCAAGGCAAATCAAGAGAAAATTCCTGTTGGAAGACTATTTCAGGTAACCGAATTTCTTCATCCGATAGCGGAACGCGTCAATGCCCAGATTGAGTTTTTTTGCCGCCTTGGACTGGTTCCACTCGGTACACTCCAGGGCCTGGCGGATAAGGTCCTTTTCGACCTCTTCAATATCGATGCCCTCGGGTGGAAGGCGAAACGCCGCCATGGGCTCATCACCCTGGGGGGCCGCCCCTGCCGTGATCTCCAACGGCAGGTTTTCCAGAAGGAGCGTCTCGTCATTGCCCAGGATTATGGCCCGCTCGATAACGTTTTTCAGCTCGCGCACATTGCCCGGCCAGTTGTAATCGTGCATCATGCGTTCGGCCATGGCGGCGATCCCCTGGACCTTTTTATTGAAGTCCCTGTTATATATCTCGATGAAATGCTTGGCCAGAGGGATGATATCCTCCCTGCGTTCCCGCAAGGGAGGCAGGAAGATGGGAATCACCTGCAGGCGGTAATAGAGGTCGTTGCGGAAGGTCTTCTCCTCGATGGCCTTCTGCAGGTCCTTGTTGGTGGCGGAGATGATACGGACGTCCACCGTGAAGACACGTCCGCCGCCGATGCGCCGGAATGTGCGGTCTTCCAGGAAACGCAGCAGCTTGGCCTGCATCCCCATCTCCATGTCGCCGATCTCGTCGAGAAACACCGAACCGCCGTCGGCCAACTCGAAAAGCCCCTTTTTGGTGGCCTTGGCGTCGGTAAAGGCCCCCTTTTCATGGCCGAACAGCTCGCTTTCCAGCAGGGTGGCCGGCACCGCGGCGCAGTTGATGGCGATGAAGGGTCTTTCCGCCCGGTTCGAGCTGTAGTGGATCCACTTGGCCACCAATTCCTTGCCGGTGCCCGATTCACCCTGCACCAGCACCGTTGACGCCTCGCTCCTGGCTACCTTGTCCAGAACCTCCATCAGGTACTTCATGTGTCTGCTGAAGCCGATGATATTGGGCGGGATCGATTTTTTCGTCTCGTAGCGGAGCCTGGCCACCTCGCGCTTGAGGTCGGAGGTCTCCAGTGCCTTTTTGATGATTATGGAGAGTTCATCGAGATTGAACGGCTTGCTGATATAGTCGTGGGCCCCGATACGCATGGCGTTGACCGCCGTCTCCAGGCCGCCGTGGGCCGTGACCATGATGACGACGACCTCCTCGTCATGATCCTTGAGCCTTTCCAGCACCTCGATGCCGCTGATGCCGGGCAACTGGATATCCAGCAGCACCAGATCGGGCTCTTCCTCGCGGGCGAGACGCAGGGCGTCCTCGCCGCTGCCGGCGGTAACCACCTCGAAACCCTGTTTTTTGAGGTTCTGCTCCAGCGACCAGCGGATCAGATGTTCATCGTCAACGACCAGTATCTTGTTACGCTTCATGATCTCCCCTTGCGTCATCGATCTCGTGCACGTTGCAGGCCGGCAACTCGACGGTGAAGACGGTGCCGTTGCTGTCGTCGCTGGCGACCCGCATCTCTCCGTTGTGCAGACGGACCAGCTTGCAGCAGATGGGCAACCCCAGGCCGGTACCCTGGGCCTTGGTGGTAAAAAACGGCGTGAATATCTTCTCCAGTACCTGGGGAGGGATGCCAGGGCCGGTGTCGGCAACGTCAATCCGCACGAAAGCCCGCTCATCGTGCGAACTGAGATACGTGGTAATGGTCAGTGTACCGCCGCCGACCATGGCCTGGAAGGCATTCAGGATGATGTTGAGGAACACCTGCTGCATCTGCTTGCCGTCGGCATACACGGTGGGGAGGTCGGGGGCCAGTTCGAGCCGTTTTTCGATGTTCAACAAGCCGCGATGCTGCGAGGCAAACTTGAGGGTCTTCTCGATGACCTCGTTGATGTCGATGCAGGCGAGTTCCGGCATCGAGGGCTTGCCGAAGAAGAGCAGGTCATTGACCGTCTTGTCCAGACGCTGCACCTGTTGCAGGACCTCGCTCAGGATCTCGCCGCGCGGATCGGAGTCAGCGAGGTCGTCCCTGATGATGGTCACCGCCGCCGAAATACCCGCCAGCGGGTTCTTGATCTCATGGGCTATGCCGGCAGCCATTTCACCGATGGATGCCAGCCGGTCGGCCCGCTCCAGTTGCTGGAAATGGTACTTTTCAAGCTCGCCCTTGGTAGCGCCGAGCCGGTCAACCATCGAGTTGAAGCTCGTTATCAGGCGCCCGATCTCGTCCCGGCCCCGGTAGTCGATGCGGACGCTCAGATCGCCGTTTTCCACCCGCGACATATTTTCGATGATACGATCCAGGGGGCGTTTGACGAATTTCAACAGGATCAGCGAGATGGCGATGGCCAGGAAAACGGTAATCGCCACCGAAGAGAAGATGAAGATGCGGGACGCCTCCAGCATCTGCATCTTGGTGCGCCTGAGGGAATAGTTGATATCGAGAACGCCGATCACCCTGGCCTTGTTGCCGTGGCAGGTGTGGCAGACCGGCTCGTTGTAGATCGGCTTGACCATCGTCAGGACCTCACCATGGGGTGGGAGGTCGAAGATCCCGTAATTCTTGGGGCTCTGGAAGAGCTTGTAGTCGTTCACGTTCACCGCGCGCCCCACCTCCGAGGGGTCGGACGAGCGCTGAATCACACCGTGGGGATGGAAGATGCGGACACCGACCAGCTGGTTGTGCTGGCCGACCATGGCAAGGATCGAACCCACGTCCTGCACATTCCCCAGGTGCATGGTGTTATAGATACTGCTCTCGACCGTATGCAGCAGGAGCTCGGTGCTCTCCCTGGCGGCCTCGATGAGTTGCGACTGCTGGTGGCGCACGTTGAAGAAGGTGTAGATGTAGATACCGCAGACCAGGAGGGCGATGGTGGTAACGATAATTCTGGTTGTCAGGCTCTTGAACACGTTAATTAAACTCCCGGCGCTGCGGTTGAGCCTGCCCTTCATCGGCGTCCCTGGTCGAAAACGCACGCTCGTCGAACTCCCCGTTCTTCAGGCTGCGCATCATACCCTTGTGCTGCTCCTTCATCAGCTCCTGCACTGTCTGCCCGAGGTTCTCCATCCCGAGGATGTCGGCATAGCTGGTCTTCCTGGAACAGAGGATGGCCCCTCCCTTGTAGAGCAGGGTGATGATATGGGGGTTGGCGACGCCGCTGTCCTCGGTCTGGACGTGGAACAGCTCCCCCTTGTACATGACGTTGTGATTGAAGCCCAGGACCATGAACACCCCCAGCCGCTAGCCGCTAGCTGTCAGCCGCCAGCAGCCGCTTCACCTTGGCCACCGCCTCCATCGCATCGCGGGCGTAGAGGTCGGCGCCGATGCGGTCGGCGTACTCCTGGGTCACCACCGCTCCCCCCACCATGGTGAAGGTCTTGATCCCGGCGCTGCGCAGCCTCTTGATGACGTTGTCCATCTCGGACATGGTGGTGGTCATCAGCGCCGAGAGCCCGACCGCATCCACCGCGTATTCCCCGGCCTTGGCGAGGATGGTGGCGGCCGGGACGTTCTTGCCGATGTCGAAGACCTCGAAGCCGTGGTTCTCCAGCAGGGTGCAGACGATGTTCTTGCCGATGTCGTGGATGTCCCCCTCGACGGTGGCCATCAGGATGCGGCCGCGGCTTTCGAAGGCCTGCCCCTTCATCTCCTCCTTCAGGCGGGCGAAACCGGCCTGCATGGTATCGGCCGACTGCATCACCTGGGGGAGGAAGAAGATGTTCCGCTCGAAGCGCCGCCCGACCTCCTCCAGGCCGGGGAGAAACCCTTCGCTGCTGACCTGCATCGGGGTCAGCCCTTCGCCCAGCGCCTGTTCCACCAGTGAGACGATACCGTCGCGCTCGCCGTTGATGATTGCCAGGGAAAGCCGTTCGCGGATGGAGAGCGGCCGGTCGGTGACGGCAGCCGCCACAGTGGCGGCGGCCTGCTCGCCGCGATACGCCTCGATGTAGTCTGCGGCCCGGAGGTCGCGGTTGAGCAGCACCTGGGCCGAGCGCCAGGCATCCATCATGGCCTTGTCCCTGGGGTTGATGATGGCCGCATCCAGGCCGGCCTCCATGGCCATGGCGAAGAAGGCCGCGGATATCAGCGGGCGCTGCGGCAGGCCGAAGGAGATGTTGCTGACACCCAGCACAGTGGAAAGACCCAGCTTTTGTTTGACCAGGCGGATGGCCCGCAGGGTCTCGACGGCGCGCTTCTGCTCGGCGCTGACCGTCAGGGTCAGGCAGTCGATGATGACGTCCGCGTCGGGGATGCCATGTTTACGGGCCGCCGTGCGGATGCGGCGGGCAATGGCGAGGCGTCCCTCGGCCGTGGCGGGGATCCCCTTGGCGTCCAGGGTCAGGCCGATCACGGCGGCGCCATACCTCTTCGCCAGCGGCAGCACCCTGGCCAGGCTCTTGGCCTCGCCCGAGACCGAGTTGATCAGCACCTTGCCGTCGGCGGCCTTGAGTCCCCGCTCCAGCGCGGCCGGGCTGGATGAGTCCAGCACGACCGGCACGCCGGTCGCCCCGCTGACGCAGAACACGGCGCGCTCCATGGCGGCCGGCTCGTCGATCCCCGGCGCCCCCACGTTCACGTCCAAAAGCGTCGCTCCGGCCTGGACCTGCTCCATGGCCTCGCGGCGGATGTAGGCCACCTTTCCCTCGGCCAGTTCCTCCGAGTAGAGCCGCTTGCCGGTGGGATTGATACGCTCGCCGATGATGGCGGTCTTGTTGCCGCCGCCCACGGCCGTCCAGCCGGCGCGGCAGGAGAGGAAGGTGACGCCGCTGGTATCTTCGCGCGGCTGCCAGGGGTAGCGGCGCCCTGCGAGCGCCGCCTTCATGGCGCGGATGTGGGCCGGGGTCGTGCCGCAGCAGCCGCCGATCACCCGCACCCCCAGCGCGATCAGGCGGTCGTGGTAGGCGGTCATCTCCTCGGGTGTGCCCGGAAAGACGGTCACTCCGTCGATGAGTTGCGGCAGACCGGCATTGGCCTGGGAGATGAGCGGCAGATCGGTCACTGTCCGCATCTTGGAGAGGATGTCATGGATACCTTCCACCCCCAGCCCGCAGTTGGAGCCGACCATGTCGGCCCCGGCCGCGGCCAGGGTGATGGCGGCCGCCTCGGGCGGCGTTCCCAGCACCGAGCGGCCGTTGTCGTCAAAGGTCAGCATGGCGATCACCGGGATTGCGCGGGAGACCTCGCGCACCGCGATCAGCGCGGCCCGGCACTCCTTGATGTCCAGAAAGGTCTCCAGGCTGATCAGGTCGGCCCCGGCCCGGATCAGGGCCTCGGCCTGCTCGCGGAAGGCGGCCTTCATCTCGTCGAAGGAGACCTCGCCCAAGGGCTCGACGAACTGGCCGGTTGGTCCCATGGAGGCGCCCACGTAGGCCCTGCCCCCCGCTTCCTTGCGGGCAATCTCCACGGCGCGGGCATTGATCTCGGCCAGACGCCCCTCAAGCCCGTAATGGGACAGCTTGAAACGGGTACCGCCGAAGGTGTTGGTGATGATGATGTCGGCGCCGGCCTCGATATAGTCGCGGTGCACCGAGGCCACTACCCCGGGCATGGTCAGGTTGAGCTCCTCGGGTGACTGCCCCGGTTTCAGGCCGCGCTCCTGGAGCATGGTCCCCATGGCCCCGTCGAGGATCAGCACCTGCTCGCGGATGGCTTCGCGGAATGGCTTCATGGACGTCCCTTCTTGGTGGTTGGAGTAGATGGAGCCTTTGTCTTACCCTCCCCCTCCGGTTTTGGTTCCTGTTCAAGCGTATAATCGGGTGCGAGCGGGCCGGAGAGGTCCAGGTGGCGCAGCCGCGCCTTCCCCTCCCCTTCGATGGTCAGCTTTACCCTGGCAATCTGCGGGAAATTGACGCAGAGCGTGTCGACGATGGAGTATACCGCCAGCACCTCGGCCGAGCTGACCGAAGGTAGTTCGTCGGCAAAGGCGCGGTTCAGATCGACAACGGCCGTATCCCCCTCGATCCGCACGCTATTGAGCAGCGCGCCTTCCGGCAACGCCTCGTCCAGATCCCCCACCGGCCCGTAGAAGAGCTCGTCCAGTACGAGCTTGGCGCATGCGGCCGGCCCGTCGCACGGCTCCAGCTCCCGCGCCTCCCGGCCCAGCCTGTTTCCCCCCTCCACGAAAAACAGGATCGCCGTAGGTGCACCGGAGGGTTGCTCAACCTGCGGCGCCGGCGGAATCTCGCGGCTCGTCCGGTATTTCTGCCAGATCAGCACGCCGAATACCAGGGCAATCACCAGAAACGGTATCAGCAGGCTGATGTTGATCTGTTTGCGCTCTCCTTGCGGCATGAATCAGCACTCCTCCCCATCATTGTCGAGGTTCACCTGGTACACGTCCCCCAGGCGGCCGCCCAGGAAACGGTTCCCGACCCGGATGAAGCCGGCCGGTATGTCGCTCACGAAGTAGTGGTGATTCCCCTTCTCCGCGGCGGGGCGCAACAGATCCTTCTTCGCCAGGATCGCGGCCACTGTCCGGGCGGTCTCCTCGGCCGAATCCACCAGGGTGACATCCGATCCCATGGTTTCGGCTATGACCGGCTTGAGCAGGGGATAGTGGGTGCAACCCAGCACCAGGGTATCCACCCCCGCCTCCTTCAGCTCCAACAGGTAGTTCCGGGCCGTGAGACGCGCCACCTCGTTGTCGGTCCACCCCTCCTCGGCCAGCGGAACGAACAGCGGACAGGAGCGGGTCAGGACCTCTGCCCCGGGGTTGAGGCGCTTTATGGCGCGGGTGTAGGCGCTGCTCTTGATGGTAGCGGCGGTGCCGATCACGCCGATGCGGCCGCTCCTGGACACCTCGACCGCCCGCCGCGCCCCCGGCTCGATCACCCCCACCACCGGGATGGGGAACTGCCGTTTGAGCCCGTTCAGGGCCACCGCAGACGCCGTATTGCACGCCACCACCAGGAGCTTGATGTCGCGTCTTACCAGAAAGGAGGTGATTTCGTGCGCATAGCGGGCCACCGTCTCGGGAGACTTGGTGCCGTAGGGGACCCGGGCCGTGTCGCCGAAGTAGATGGTATCTTCCTGGGGCAGCGCCCTGAAGATCTCGCGCAGGACGGTCAGCCCGCCCACACCCGAATCGAATATGCCGATGGCCTGCCAGGACACGGATGTTCCCCTTTGAGCTGTTCTGAGATGGTCGTGAATAAAAAACTATATACCTTTTTACCCGGCCGAAGCAAGCCATTTGACGGACATACCCCCACCGGCGGAGTGGCGAATTGTCCTTGACAAATAGCGGGGTACTGATTAATTTGAAAGGAGATTTTAGCACTCAGCCGCAATGAGTGCTAATTTTTTGGGGTCTGGTCATGGATGTGGAACTCTCACCAAGAAGCAGGCAGATACTCGAGGCGATCGTCGAGGACTACATCGCCACCGCCGAACCGGTAGGCAGCAGCGCCGTCGCGCGCCGCCACGCCCTGACGTTCTCTTCGGCCACGGTCAGGAACGTCATGTCCAACCTCGAGGAGATGGGACTTTTGACCTCGCCCCACACCTCCGCCGGCAGAATACCGACCGAAAAGGCCTACCGCTTCTACGTGGACTCGCTGGTAACCTTGCGCCAGGTCACCCGCGAGGAAAAAAGACAGATAATCAGCCGCTGCCGCCAGTCAGGGGCGGGGCTGTCGGACATCCTCAAGGAGACGAGCCGCACCCTTTCCTCGCTCTCCAATTATATGGGTATCGTCGTGGCGCCCAGCTTCATATCCAACGTCTTCCGTCACATCGAGTTCCTTCGCCTGGCCCCCCGCCGTGTTCTCGCCATCCTGGTATCCAGCAACGGCTCGGTACAGAACCGGCTGGTGGAGACAGAGGAGGACTTCCCCGAGGAAGACCTGGTCAGGATGGGCAACTATCTGAACGAACTGATGCAGGGTCTCACCATCTCCCAGGCGCGGGAGCGCATCCTGACGGAGATGGCGACGGAAAAGGTGCAATATGACCGCCTGATTGCCCGTGCCCTGAGCCTCAGCCAGCAAACCGTGGCCATGGAAGGGGATGAGATCTTCGTCGAGGGACAGGCCCGCATCCTCGACCAACCCGAGTTCAGCGACGTGCGGCGGATGCAGGAGATCTTCCGCGCCTTCGAGCAGAAGGGGCATCTGCTGCAACTCCTGAGTCGCTGCATGACCGCGGAAGGCGTGCAGATCTATATCGGCTCCGAGACGCCGGTCAGCCGGTCCGCCGGGGTCAGCCTCATCACCTCGCGCTTCGTTACCAGCAGCAATACCGTGGGACTGCTGGGGGTGATCGGTCCCACCCGCATGGGGTACTCCAACGTCATCCCCATCGTGGACTACACCGCGCGCCTGGTGAGCCGGATCTTGAACGAGACCTGAAAATCGGCCGGACCTGATTATCAAACCAAAAGGACGTATACGAAATCATGAAAAAACACGACAGCGTAGAGATCACCAAGGATGCAAAAGCGACACCCCCCTCCGGAGCCGAAGCGCCCGGCGGCGAAAGCGGCGCAATCGCCGAACCGGCACCCCCCGAGGAGCGCATCCTTCAGCTTGAAGAACAACTCGCCGCCAAGGAAAAGGAATGCCGCGAGAACTGGGACCGCTACCTCCGCGAACGAGCCGATCTGGAAAACTACCGCAAACGGGTCAATCGCGAAAAGGAGGAACTGCTCAACTACGGCACCAAGTCGCTGATCGAGGAGATCCTGCCGGTGGTGGACAGCCTGGAGCGCGCCCTGGTCCATGCCAACGAGGACGGTCTCTCGGCGGTGGTGGAGGGGATTCGCATGACCCATTGCATGCTGGTGGCAGCCCTGAAGAAGTTCGGCGTCACCCCCGTGGAGGCAGCCGGCGCCCCCTTTGATCCCGCCTTCCACCAGGCCATGTCGCAGGTTGCAACCGATGAGCACCCCCCCAATACGGTGGTGGAGGAGTTCCAGAAGGGGTATCTGCTCAAGGAACGACTGCTTCGCCCCGCCATGGTCTCGGTCTCGGCGGCGCAGAAATAAGCTGTTATGAGTTTTGAGTTATTAGTTTTGAGTTAAGATCTTGAACTCAAAACCCAAAACTTAAAATTCAAAACTTTTTTCCCCACGCCCTTGTTTTTTCACAAAGCGATGACTACCTTCAAGATAGAAAGACCCGAAAAGGAGGAATATACGAGATGAGCAAGGTAATCGGAATCGACCTGGGAACCACCAACTCCTGCGTCGCAATCATGGAGGGTGGCGAGCCGGTCGTTATCGCCAACGCCGAGGGGAGCCGCACGACCCCCTCGATGGTGGCCTTCGCCGAGAGCGGCGAGCGCCTGGTGGGTCAGCAGGCAAAGCGTCAGGCCGTCACCAACCCGGAAAACACATTGTATGCCATCAAGCGCCTGATCGGCCGCAAGTTCGAGTCGGAGGCGGTCAAGAAGGACATCAGCATCTCTCCCTTCAAGATCGTCAAGGCCGACAACGGCGACGCCTGGGTGGAGGTGCGCAGCAAGCGCTATTCCGCCCCGGAGATCTCGGCCATAGTGCTGCAGAAGATGAAGAAGACCGCCGAGGACTACCTCGGCGAGACCGTCACCGACGCCGTGATCACCGTCCCGGCCTACTTCGACGACTCCCAGCGCCAGGCCACCAAGGACGCCGGCAAGATCGCCGGTCTCAACGTCCTGCGCATCATCAACGAGCCGACCGCCGCGGCCCTGGCCTACGGTCTGGACAAGAAGAAGGAGGAGAAGGTCGCCGTCTTCGACCTGGGTGGCGGAACGTTCGACATCTCCATCCTGGAACTGGGCGACGGTGTCTTCGAGGTCAAGTCCACCAACGGCGACACGTTCCTGGGTGGCGAGGATTTCGACCAGTTGGTGATCGACTGGATCGCCGACGAGTTCAAGAAAGACCAGGGGATCGACCTGCGCGGCGACAAGATGGCCCTGCAGCGCCTGAAAGAGGCGGCAGAGAAGGCCAAGTGCGAGCTCTCCACCTCGCTTGAGACCGATATCAACCTCCCCTTCATCACCGCCGACGCCTCGGGTCCCAAGCACCTGACCATGAAGCTCTCCCGCGCCAAGCTGGAGTCCATCTGCGCACCGCTGCTGGCCAAGCTGGAGGGCCCCTGCCGCACCGCCCTCAAGGACGCCGGTCTGTCCCCAAGCGATATCGACGAGGTCATCCTGGTCGGCGGCATGACCCGTATGCCTTCCGTGCAGAAAAGGGTCGAGGAGATCTTCGGCAAGGTCCCCAACAGGGGGGTCAACCCGGACGAGGTGGTGGCCATCGGCGCGGCCATCCAGGGAGGGGTACTCAAAGGCGACGTCAAGGACGTGCTGCTCCTGGACGTGACCCCGCTTTCGCTGGGGATCGAGACCCTGGGCGGCGTGATGACCAGGTTGATCGAGCAGAACACCACCATTCCCTGCCGCAAGAGCCAGGTCCAGGGCGAGCGCGAACAGGCCCGCTTCAACAAGTCGCTGGCCAAGTTCGACCTGGCGGGCATCGAGCCGGCGCCGCGCGGCATGCCGCAGGTGGAGGTGTCCTTCGACATCGACGCCAACGGCATCGTCCATGTCTCCGCCAAGGACCTGGGCACCGGCAAGGAGCAGTCGATACGCATCACCGCATCCTCGGGCCTCTCCAAGGAGGAGATCGACAAGATGGTGCGCGACGCCGAGGCCCATGCCGATGAGGACAAGCGTAAACGCGAGGCCATTGAGGCCCGCAACCACGCCGACAGCATGATCTACAGCACCGAGAAGTCGCTCAAGGAGTTCGGTGACAAGATCGAGGCCGTCGAAAAAGGGAACATCGAGAACAAGATCGCCGAACTGAAGAAGGTCATGGAAGGCGAGGACGCCGAGGCGATCAAGAAGGCCACCGACGAGCTGGCCCAATCGGCCCACAAGCTGGCCGAGGCCATGTACGCCAAGGGCCAGGCCGGCGAGGGGGAGGCGGCCGCCGGCGCCGAGCAGGCCGGGGCAGCCAAGCCGAAGGACGACAAGGTGGTAGACGCGGACTTCGAAGAGGTCAAGGAAGAGAAGAAGTAATAACAAGGGATTGTAGGGGCAATTCATGAATTGCCCAAGTAGGGACAATTCATGAATTGCCCAAGTAGGGACAATTCATGAATTGCCCCTACACCCATACTGCATCGGGCAGCGCCTCATTCCGGGGTCGCTGCTCGTTGCGTTATCAAGGAAACCATAGTGGCAAACGGCGAAAAACGCGATTACTACGAGATACTGGGTGTCCACCGCAACGCCTCCGAGACCGAGATCAAGAAGGCCTTCCGCAAGCTGGCCCTCCAGCATCACCCCGACAAGAACCCGGACGACAAGGCGGCCGAGGACAGGTTCAAGGAGGCCACCGAGGCCTACGAGGTGCTCTCCGATGCCCAGAAGCGCGCCCACTACGACCAGTTCGGCCACGCCGGCCTCTCCGGGGGGGGCGGCTTTTCCGGCGGCGGATTCGGGGCGGGCACACCCTTTGGCGACATTTTCAGCGACATCTTCGGCGACATCTTCGGCGGCACCGGCGGCAGGGGACGCCAACAGGGGCGAAGGGGCGACGACCTGCTCTACAACCTGGAGATCAGCTTCGAGGAGGCCGCCTTCGGTGTGGAAAAGCGGATCGAGGTCCCCTTTGCCAAGCGCTGCGGCGCCTGCAACGGCTCCGGCTCGAAGCCGGGCACCGAACCCAAGGTCTGTCCCTCCTGCCGCGGGGCCGGCCAGGTACGCTATCAGCAGGGCTTCTTCAGCGTCAGCAAGACCTGCGGCCAGTGCCAGGGAGAGGGAAAGATCGTCGACAACCCCTGCCCCACCTGCCGCGGCAAGGGGAGTGTCAAGGACAGCAAGGCCCTCTCGGTCAAGGTGCCGGGCGGGGTAGAGACCGGTTCACGGCTGAAGCTGACCGGCGAGGGGGGCCAGGGCAAGGGGGGGCCAAACGGCGACCTGTACGTAGCCATCAGCGTCAGGGAGCACCCCATCTTTCAGCGTGAGGACAACAACGTCATCTGCGAGTTCCCGATCAGCTTCATCCAGGCCTCCCTGGGGTGCGAGATCGAGGTGCCGACCCTGGACGGCAAGGTCTCGATGAAGATCCCCGACGGCACACAGTCCGGCAAGATCTACCGTCTGCGCGGCAAGGGCATCCCCTCGCTGCAGGGGTACGGCCGCGGCGACCAGCTGGTGATCATCCGGGTCGAGACCCCCACCAACCTCAACAAGAAGCAGAAGGAGTTGCTGGAGGAGTTCGCCAGGATCAGCGGTGAGGACGTCCACCCCCTGAAGAAGGGGTTCCTGGACAAGGTCATGGAGTTCCTGACCTGATGCCCCAAGGCCCGCATTCGTTGCGGGCCTTTTATTTTTTCTTGCCGAACCCGCCGCTTTGCTTTACTATTTCACTCGGCTTTACCGCATCAAAAACGGAGAACGTTCATGAATAGACAGCAGCTCGCGGAGAAAGCCGCCGAGATACTGCACCCCTTTGAGACCACCAACCTGCTGACCACCCTGCAAAACCTGACTCTGAAGCAGATGTTCACGAACCCCGTCGTCCTGCTCTGCATAGCGTTTGTCTTTTTCTACGGTGTGATCAAGAGGTCCAAGATCGTGCTGCTGACGCTGTTCGGGATGATCGGTTTGATCGTGATCCTGCGTTTCGCCATGCCGGTGCCCGGCGAGGTCCTGACCCTGAAATCGCTGATCCCTTTTGTCTGCGGCGGACTGTTGATCGGGGGCGTCGTCATCTATATTTCGCTGATAAAATCGGAATAGATACTCAAACATTCAACCAAAAGCGGCACTTCCACCACAGAGTCACAGAGAACACGGAGTAATCACAGAGCCTTTTTGAAAATAAAAAACCGCATAACCAAAAAGGTGAGCGGCAAAATCATAGGCATCAAAGTCTGATGTTTTGTTATTAAAACCGATTTCTCTGTGCCCTCTGTGACTCTGTGGTGAGGTTTGCAGAACTTAGGTTCAATCTGAGAATTTGGGTTTTGAAAGGGAAACAACTCAATGAAACTGGTTAAACGTGATTGGCTTTTTGCCGGGCTGTTTGTCGTGGTCATTGGGACCTTCATCGCCATCTCCGGCAAGGAGAAGACCCGACCGGTGCCGCCGGACGGCACGCACCGGATCGTCTACGAAACCGCCTTTCGCAACGCGCCCGGCCCGGACGCCTCGATATTCAAACGCGCCTTCTTCAAGCCCGACAAGAAGGGGGCCGAGGTATACTGCGAGCCCTGCCACAAGGAAAAAGGGGTCCCCTTTCCCCCCAATCACCCCCCCAAGAACCGCTGCCTCTTCTGCCACAAGCTGGTCAAATCCTGAAACGTCACAAAAAGAGATGGCCGCCCCTTGCAAAGGCGGCTATTTCTTCTTCAGCATCTTCTTGGCCATTGCCAGGTTGTGATAGGCAATCACGCGGATCTCCTTCACCTTCGGGTCGTCCTTGCGCCTGTCCAGCTCCTTGAGGAACTCATCCAGTTCCTTGCGGGCCGTCGCGGTCTTCTTGTCGTCGAAGGGGATGGAGAGGTCGATCCCATTGACGTCCCAGGCGTTCTTCGGCAGCACCGCGAAGGGGGCTACCTCCTCCAGCCTGCGGTTGGGGGCGAGCTGCGGCTCCTCCCAGGTCACGTCGCCGAAGCGCATCCCGTCCTTGTCGGCGGTGATGGTGTAGCTCCCCTTGAACGGCTTGGTCACGTCGCGCTCCTCGAAGTAGCTCCACTGCGACTTGCCGACCTGGGCATGGGAGTCGTGGCAGCTGCCGCAGCCGCGCGGCTTGCCCATGGCGTGGCTCAGCTTCTCCATCTGGATCCAGAGTATCGTCTTGTTCCCTGTGGGAAGATCGCTGCGCGTGCCGACCCCGATATAGGCGTCGTTGACCTCGCTTACCTCCCGGACCGCCTCGAATGAACTCGGCTCGCCGAGCTTGGGGTTGCCCGGTACGGTCCGTTTCGGGATCGAGCGGAACAGAAGCCCGGTCGGCCCCAACTCGCCGGTCTGGTTCATGACCGCCATCGGGTAGGGTTTCATCGGTATCCAGCGTCCCGCGGGATTGCGGACGATGGTCGGCAGGTCGCGGCTGCCGTAGTAATCCTTGTGCTTGCCGTAGGGGTTCTCCACGCCGAAGTAGTGCCCCTTGCCCCAGAAGGTGTACTGGTAGGCCCCCAGGGCGGTGATGTGGCAGGAGCCGCACTCCACCTTGCCGTGGGGCGAGGCCTGGACGGCCTTTACGATGTCGTTGTGGCACTTCCCGCACGAGTTTCGGGCATCGTCGGAGGCCAGGTGCCCGAACTGGTGGTTGGCTGGCTTGTGGCAGTCGAGGCACTCCAGACCGGCCTTGATGTGGGCCCCCTGCTTCTGGTCGGGGGGGAAGGCGTAGACCCCTCTGACGAAACCGGCGCCGCGGCGGCGTTCCATGGTGGCGCCGTGACAGATGCTGGCCCGGTTGCCGCCGGAGCAACTGGGGTTGTCCGGCTTTCCGAAGGCATGGGTACCCCTGGCGGCCACCGGCTTGAAGTGGCAGTCGTTGCAGGAGGGATGACACATGTTGCAGGAACGCCCCATGCTGTCGTTCTGCTGTTTGCTGTACGGGACCGAGGTCTGGGAGCGGAGCCCCTCCTCGTTCTCTCCGGGCCAAACACCGCAGTTGTGCGGTCCGGGGAGCTTCTCGGACCAGCTGCGGAACGAGCGCTGCATCCTGGAGAGCCCCTTGGTGGAGCTGTTGTAATCCTGCACCGCCTTACTGTGGCAGCGGCCGCAGGTCTGCTCGGCCACCTTGGGGGAGTAGGCCATGGTTTGCGGGTCGCGGTCATGCCAATGGATGTTGACGATCCGCTTGACCCCGGCCGCTTCCAGCTTCTTGGGGTCCCCCTTGGGGATCATGCTGCTCATGCTGGTCCCCTTCGGCGTCAGGGGTTGCAGGGCCCCCGCCTCCTCGCGGGAGATCGCCTCTCCCTTGTACTTCTTCCCCGCCGCCACCAGGAAGGGGCGCAGCAGCCCCTTGTGGGCCGCAGTCTTGTCTTGGGCCTTGGGATCACCCAGGTGACAATCCACGCAGGTCGGCTTCCCCTTCATGTTCACCTCCCGATCCACCTGGACCGGGTCGAGGTACATCGCCTCCGCCCCCAGTTCCTTCATCTTTCCCCTGTCGCCGTGGCAGGCAACACACCCCGACCCGGCATCGAGGCCCCAGGCGGCCCCGGCAGTCACGAGCAGCAGCGCAACCGCAATCACAGTTTTCATGGCATCCTCCTCCTTGAATTGTATGCGGGCTCTCATGGCCCGCCTGTACCATTACACAGGACGTGCCAGGGCGGAAATAGACAATGAAAGAAAGGGGTTGACCGGCAATGCCGATCGGCGTACGGTAGCGCCGGGTGCATATTGCACCGAATGCGGGTGCAATCCCAATCCAGAGCGGTGCCGAATGCAGCGCGAGGTCAACATGAAACGTTTGGGTATACGCCGCAAGGCACTGGTCACCCTGCTGGGGGTGGCGGTCCCGTCGCTGATCGCCTTCTCGATGCTGATCATCGTATCCACCGCCCACATCCTGCAAGGGAACGCCTCCCGGCAGGTCAGCTCGCTGGCGGAGCGTTCGGCGACCGGCCTGGCGGAGATGGTGGGACATTCACAGACCACCCTGGCGACCATGGCGGCATCCCCGGAGGTGGGGGACTATCTGGAGGCGCTGGGATCGGTCAGCCAGACCCGGCTGGCCGGTTCACTGCGGCGCCTGGAAGGCGCGTTTCTCGGCTGGCAGAAACTGGACGCGACCATCCAGGCGATCCGCCTGATCGACCCGGCCGGCAACGTCCTGGTCAAGATCAAGGAGGGGAGGCTCGTGCCCGCGACCGGCCCCGAGCGCCCCCCCTACTCCATGCCCGCGGTCCATTCGGTGGCCGGGCGCGACTTTTTCCAGGCCGCGCTCCGGCTTCCCCGCAACGGCGTGCTGATCTCCAACCTGGAGCGGGGCAAGATCGAGGAGGAGGACGCCCTCTGTCCGGCCATGGTGCGCTTTGCCACCCCGCTCTTCGGGCGGGACGGCGTCCAGCGCGGCGTACTGGTCGTCAACGTCTGGGGGGAGCAGGCCGGCCGCCTGATCAACCGCCTGATCGCCGCCGAGCAGGGGAGCGCCTTCCTGGTCGAACGCAACCCCGCCGACAACCGCAGAAACGGCATCTACCTCTTCCATCGCGACGGGTCG
Source organism: Deltaproteobacteria bacterium (assembly GCA_016182975.1). Lineage (GTDB taxonomy): Bacteria > Desulfobacterota > Desulfuromonadia > Geobacterales > Pseudopelobacteraceae > JACPFJ01. The sequence continues at coordinate 27,108 of JACPFJ010000028.1, read as the reverse complement.
TGCGAGTTCGGCGACCAGACCGGCAGCCGCCGCACCATCTTCGACGACTACCCCCCCGAGATCACCAGCGCCTGGCTCACCAGCGAGCGCGGCATCGCCAGCGACCCGCGCAGCAGGGACATCCTGGCCCATGCCTACTACTCCCCCTACGGCCGCCAGGACCGGGGGTGGGTGGTGGTGGTCAATGCGCGGCGGGACTTCTTCCTGGGTCCGCTGGCCACCATCGGCCGCCAGACCGCCCTCTGGGCCACCTTGGTGCTGGGACTCGCCCTGGCGGCCTCCCTCTTCTTCGCCCGCTCACTGACCCGCCCGATACAGGCGGTGGTGGAGGGTATCCGCAGGATGGGGAACAACCCGGCCGAACGGATAGCGGAGGGTTCGCGCGACGAGGTCGGCTTCCTGGCCGGGGAGATCAACCGGATGGCGGACGCCATCCAGCAGAGCGCCGAGGAACGGTTGCGGGTGGAGGAGCGGATCAGGGGGACGGAGAAACTGGCCTCGATAGGGGAGATGGCGGCCGGACTGGCGCACGAGCTGAACACCCCGCTCGGCAACATCAAGGCCCTGGCGATCCTGGCCCGGAAGGGGATCGAACGGGGGGAGTGCGACCGGCGCTCGCTGACCGGCGACCTGGACGACATCGCCGACCAGGCCGGCAAATGCAGCGGGATCATCGCCGGGCTTTTGAGCTTCGCCCGTCGCTCCGGGGCCACGCCGGCCCCCCACGACCCGGCCGTGATCATGGGTGAGGCCCTGGCGCTGGTCAGGCTGCGGGCCGAAAACAGACAGGTCCGGCTCAGCTGCGACGACGCCCCCCTCCCTTCCCTGCTGATCGACGGCGACCAGTTGCGCCAGGTCTTCGTCAACATCCTGCTGAACGGCATCGATGCCGCGCCGGGCGGGGAGGTGGCCGTGACGCTCCGGCAACGGGACGGGGGGGTGCAGGCCAGTTTCCGGGACAACGGCTGCGGCATCGCGCCCGAGCACCTGGACCGGATCTTCGATCCGTTCTTCACCACCAAGGAGGTCGGAGAGGGGACCGGCCTCGGTCTCTCGGTCAGCTACGGCATGATCAACGGCATGGGGGGGGACATCGAGGTGGAGTCGCGCCCCGGCGAGGGGGCCTGCTTCAAGGTCTTTATCCCGGGAACGCGGGAGGTGGGGGCATGATACGGGTGATCGTGGTGGACGACGATCCGCTGGCCTGCCGCATCCTCACGCGGATGCTCGGTCCGGACTACCTGGTGGACGCCTTCGGCAACGGCGAGGAGGCGCTGGCCCACTTTCGCCGCCAGGGGGCGGAGATCATCCTCAGCGACGTGAAGATGCCGCGCCTGGGAGGGATGGAGCTCCTGGCGCGGGTGAAGGAGATCAACCCGGAGGTGCCGGTGTTCATCATCACCGGCCACTCCTCCCTGGCGGGTGCGGTGACGGCGGTGAAGAACGGGGCCTACGACTACATCGCCAAGCCCTTCGATCCGGACGACGTGCTGGCGCGCATCAACCGGGCCCTCAAGGAACGGCGTCTGGAGGGGACGCTCGCCTTCTACCGCCAGGAACAGGAGCAGGAGCAGGAGCGGCATGCCCCGCTCACCCGCAACCGGCGCATGGCCGAGGTGCTGGAGCTGGGGCGCCGCGCCGCCCGCAGCGACAGCAGCGTGCTGATCCAGGGGGAGACCGGCGTCGGCAAGGAACTGGTGGCGCGGATGATCCACCACTGTTCCCCGCGGCGCGAGCACCCCTTTGTCCCCATCAACTGCGGCGCCCTGGCCGAGGGGGTGCTGGAGAGCGAGCTGTTCGGCCACGAGAAGGGGGCCTTTACCGGGGCCGTGGCCCGCAGGACCGGCTACTTCGAGCTGGCCAACCGCGGCACCCTCTTCCTGGACGAGATCGGCACGACCGGCAACCCCTTCCAGGTCAAGCTGCTGCGCGTCCTGCAGGAGCGCTGCGTGACGCGCGTCGGCAGCGGCACGCCGGTCGCCGTCGATGCCCGCATCATCGCCGCCACCAACCAGAACCTGGACGAAGAGGCGCGGCGCGGCGTCTTCCGCAGCGACCTCTACTACCGGCTGAGCGTCGTCACCCTGCAGATACCCCCGCTGCGCGAGCGGCCGGAGGACATCCCGCTCCTGGCCGGGCATTTCATGCGGCTCTACCGCCACATCAACCCGCGCATCAACGGCATGAGCGAGGAGGGGTGGCGCCTGCTGGAACGCTACGACTACCCCGGCAACGTGCGCGAGCTGGAGAACATCGTCGAGCGCGCCATGATCCTGGAGACCTCCGACCTGCTCACCCCCAGGAGCCTGCTCGTGGAGGGGGGCGCCGCGACCGGAGCGCCGGAGGAGGAGCCGCTCCGGATGGAAGAGGCCGAGCGCGACCACATCCTGCGGGTCCTGCGCTCCTGCAACGGCAGGAAGCTGGAGGCGGCGCGGATTCTGGGGATCAACAAGACCACCCTCTGGCGCAAGATGAAGCGCTACGGGGTGGAAGAGGGGGAGGAGGGGGGATGAGGGCGCCCCCCGCCTCCCGCATTTCCGGAAACCTCAACATACCGCAACAATGGTAAAGGTCGCAGCCGTGACAGCGTCGCCAACCTGCACATCGTCGCCGGTTCGCCGGCCCAGCAGGCAGCGGCCCAAAGGAGAACCAGGGGTGATGACCACAATCTCCCCAATGCCATTGCTGATCTTCATGCCGCCGCCCTGGGGGCCGAGAAAGAGCCTCCGCACGTTCCCATCGCCGTCTTCCAGGGTAACCAGCGCCGTCAGCCGGATCGGAGTGTCGTCGTCGAAGGCATGCAGCATCAGGGTGCGGTAGCTCTCCAGTGCCGCCCGGATCTCCTGGGCGCGGTTGGCCTGTCCCTGGGCGATGTAGGAGGCCTCCAGCGCGGTGGTGTCGTACTTGTTGTCGGGGATGCACTCCGCGTGGGTGGCTGCCTCGTGGGCGGCCCTGGCGGCGCTGGAGAGCACCGTCAGATCGGCGGAAAGCGCCGTAATTATTTCCCGTATGATCTGCTCTTTGTTCACGTGGACACAAACCCTCTTGGTGCATATTCGGCATATTGCAGGACGCCGTCTCCGGAATTGCCTGTTCAAATTCGCCGCATCAATGCCCCTGCACCTCTCCGCGCATGGCGCCAAGCGGCCTGATAAATGCCAGAAAACGTTCCTGCAGCCGCTCGGCCTGCTCGGTCCTTCCCGTGCTGCGCAGGATTTCGATCACGCACTCCGCGGTACAGAGGCACGCTTCCTTCTGGTTTTTCCTGAGGTTGTAGACCGACTTCCCCGCGGGCTTGAGACAGACCCGGCGGGCCTTCCGCAGGTACGGGCTTTTCTGATGGATCTTTCGTGCCTCATGCCAGGTGCCGTCGATGATGACAAAGTGCCCGATATCGCTCAAATCTTCGTCATCCGGGCCTGCGGTGCCGGGGTAGACCAGCGCCACACCACCCGCCTCGATCTCCCCGACGAGCCCGGCGGGCGGATTCAGCCTGTCCCAGCGGACCTGCTCGGCCGCGCTCCCCAATACGTCCAGCACCACCCGCCCGGTATTGGATCGTTTATCGAACTCCTTGAAATGGGTCAGCAGGGTGAATTTCATGTCAGGTCCCTTTTTAATAACGAACAGGCTCCGGATTCAAAACCCTTTTTCGAGGCTTCTTCTAAGTTTACACTGGCCTGAAATCCCGGTAACCGCGAGGTAATCTGAGGCACAAAATGCCTTTCTTATCTGGTTCCGGCTTTGCCGGCTCAGGACAATCCAAGCGGGCTGCGGGGCATAGCCCCCTGGGCCGCCCTGTCAACGGGTGAACCTGGTGATCAGCTCCCGATGCCTTGGATAGAGCGAAACGAGCGCGCCGCGCGCCGCCATCTCGAAATCTTCAAAGGCGAAACCGGGGGAGACGGTGCAGCCTACGAGGGAATATTCCCCTTCCGTTTCCGCCGCAAACCAGCACCCCGCCGGCACCACCCCCTGAAAGCACTCTCCCCGCTCCGGGACGCCCCCCAGCCTGAGTGCCCGGTATTCCCCATCCGGGTCGATCACATGCACCGTCAGCGCATCACCCGTGTAGGCATGCCACATCTCGTCGGACTTTATCCGGTGGAAGGCGGAAAATTCCCCCGCCTCCAGCAGAAAGTAGATGGCGGTGGAAAGGGAGCGTTCCCCCCCGAAGCGCACCGGCAGGGCGCAGGCCGCCACCGACCCGGCCGAGCGGTAGGTTTCGCAGAACCATCCCCCCTCAGGGTGGCGAATGAGGGAGAGGCGGTCGATCCAGTAGCTGGCCGTTGCATTCATATGCGCTCCGTCGTGACATCAATTTAAGCGACCCGTAATTGACCAAGGTTTACTTTGTCATGTCCCCCAATGGCTCCGGAATGGAGGGTGGGGAAGGTTTTCAGGCAGTTGGTGAGCATGCGGGAATTCCGTTATCACTGATGGAAAGCTTGTCACTTTCATATCGCTATGCTACTTTTTTGCCGTAAGGGGGTATAAGTTATGGCGACAACAGCCGACCTGCTCGATCTTTCCGTTCTGCCCGCGTCTTCACGGCGAGAGGTACGGGATTTTTATCAGTTTCTTTTGTACCGGAGCGGCAAAACGAAGAAAATGAAAACTCAACATGCGGCAACTTACCGTTTCTCAGATCTCTGCGGCAAGCTGTCCTGGAAGGGAGATGCCGTAGCAACCCAGCGGAAGATGCGCGATGAGTGGTAAATTCAGGGCTGGGGGACCCATCCGGGGACGTAGTCAATTTGTCAAATTGCGACTACTAACCAATTGATATGTCGTCTGTTACGAACTTCAATGATATACGACCTTCCTCTGCCAGGGGCCTCTCCGGTGACGGGCCTCTCCGGTGACGTTGTTTATTTGTTTATCATGTCGCAGTCAAGTCAGCGTTAGTAAACAAATAAACACCCTGTCCTCCTCTATTCACCACAGATGAAGACTTCACGTTGTTTCAGTCCCACTTGCCAATAACGCTCCATCGTCCCCGCATCTAACCCCCATCAATTCTAAATTTATTTCACTTTCTGCCCAACATGGGAGAGTACAGCAGCGGAGCGAAGCGGAGACTGCTGCTGCGCTTAGTTATGACGTTGTTTATTCACTGCCCTCACAGGTGCTTCATTTGCCAGACAGATTGACACCACACTTTGGACAGTGGTTCAGCTTTCCCCATGATGCGGAATATGCTGGGACCAGGGCAGTCTTGCATTTTGGGCAGCGGAATACTGCATAGATAGCTACAACAATCCCGATTAGCGAGACAATCATCATTGCTTCTAGTGATGTTACTTTATGTTCGCCCTCTGGTGCGATAAATCGAAAGGCTATGAGAATTGCAAATAAGGCTGCAATTAAACCCAAGTAGATGGTTTTTCTCTTCCTGTAGTTCTGCTGTATCTCACCCATTTGCATTGAATCCTCGCTTGGCTCGCCTTCTCGCCGTTTTGCCTTTTTGTTTTCATCATATTCGTGTCATAACGGCTTGGCGGTGACCGGCGCGGGGTTTATCGCGACCGGTCTACTAGCCTTGTTGGACGTTAGTTTCTGGCATTTAACGTTTTGATGAGGTAACCATCGTTCAAAGTCGCCTGCGTAAGCCCCGAACTCTTGCAAACCGCCTTAAGAAAGTCCATGAGCGCCCCGTTAGCATTTGGTTTTCCCGGCACCTGAAGTGCCTCATAAAGCCGCCCCATCTTTTCAAGCACTTCTGGAGAGTCAGCGAAAACTGCAATGACCTCGTTCATTGCACATGAGAAGTTGTCACCCAAAATACTGAACCGGTTTCCTAACAGTCTACGTGCAAGGTCGAGTTTCAGTTTGTGTCGCTCCAGCTTGTAGAAAAACCACGCCGAAACTGCCACGCCGACCAATCCTGAAATAAGTGAGGAAATAATCGCGACAACAATGGCCTGAACTGACAAGGGTGCCTCCTCTTTTACGAATGCTGACTAGCGAAAATGAAGCAGTATTCGGTTCCCGTCCCAGGAAGGCACCAGCAAGTCTTCATGAGCCAATACTGCGGCGATATGTGAGCCATGTCTTGATGTGAAAGAAGTGTTTTCTTGGAGCCACTTTCCGAAGCCTTTGGGATTGCTGACATTGAAGCCTCCAATGACTGTGGTGCCACAAAAAAATGAAGTAATTGAGGAAATAACTTGAGGGGAGACGAAGGGGCGGTCGGAGTACTCCAGATAAAACCCTTCTTTGCAGTTTCCTGTGTACGAAAAGGAGTTTCTTCCGCTAAGAGTTCGGATCGTCGGCATATTTAATTCCTCTCTCTTTTCGTTCAACGTTACAAGGCGCACCGGCGGAGCGAAGCGGGGACCCCGCCGGGGACGTTGTTTATTAGTTCACTAACGTGCTTTTTTGTCGGAGTTACTAGACAAATAAACTACGTCCCTAGAGTCGCCCCCAGACCGCTGGTCTTGCGGAAGATGCCGGCCAGTTCGGTGAAAATAGGGCAATCCAGGTTGGCCTGATAACGGACCTGATTGCCCTGCGCATGCCGCTCCAGGAGTCCGGCATCCGCAAGCAGCTTGAGCTCCCGATGCAGTGACCCTGCCGGGATTGCCGTCAACCGGGAAATCTCTCTGACATGGAAATGCTCGTCGGGACGCAGCAGCAACAGGGCCAGCACCCGCCGCCGGTAATCGCTGAAAAGGGTTTCCGCCAGACCGCTGGTTTTTATCTGTTTATTCGCTGTTGTTCTCACAATAGCTTCATTTGTTGTATATTTGAGAACAATGTGCAACCGTTTTTCTCTTCTTGCAGTTTATGGCCTGAAAAGGCAGTTGAATAAAAAAAGGCCGCCCCAGCGCTACCCGCCTGTCAACGGAGCACATCAACAACAATCCTGGTCCACGAAATACACGAAAAGCACGAAAGGGAACCCCTGCTAATCATTCCACAATCGGAATCCTGGGGTAGAACCTGAGATTCACTAAGAGCCCGAGAGGTTGTCGCGGGATCGATCAGGCTGCCGGCGTTTCTATCTTCCCGACCAGGCGGGTAAAAAGATCCGGGATGCCGGTTTCAAAGGTCAGCCGTTTGCCGCTGACAGGGTGTGTGAAAGAGATCGATCTGGCATGCAGTGCCAGGGTGCCATGGGCATCGCTCCCCCTGCCGTATTTTCCGTCACCCACGACGGGGTTGCCCTTTTCCGACAGGTGCACCCGTATCTGGTGTTTGCGGCCGGTGAGCAGGTGGATTTCGAGCAGGCTGAACCCTTTGGCCTCTTTCAGGACCGTATACTCGGTATGGGACAACCGCCCCAGTGCCGGATCGGGGGTGGAATAGACCTTAAAGGCGCTGTTCTCGGCCAGGTAGCTGCTGATCGTCCCCGCCTTCGGCGCAAGCTGGCCGTATACGACCGTAAGGTAGCGCTTGTCGGTCTCCTGCCAGTGCCCCTGCAGAAAGGACTTGGCCGGCTCGCTCTTGGCAAGGATCAGGATGCCGGAGGTCTCGCGGTCCAGGCGGTGGACGATGTAGACACGGTTTCTTGAACGGGGGTCCCCCTTGCGGACATACTCGTTGAGAATGGTGTGGACCGTTCGCGACTTGTCCCGGTCCGTCCCCATCGTCAAGAGGCCGCCCGGTTTTTCCACCACGATGATATCCCTGTCCTCGTAGAGGATCGGAAGCCCTTTGGGTTGATGTTTCGCTGGGGGGCGTTTGGCAGCAGGCATGGCGATTTTTTCCCGAAAAACAAAACCACATGGGTGGACCCTGTGGTCGGATGAGTCAGTACAGCTCGTAGCGCAAGAGCCGGCACTCGATAGGGCCGTTGAAGAGCACGAAGCGGCGCGACGCCTTCAGGCCGATGTACTTGGCCAGCTCCAGGTTGCCGGTCAGCACGAAGCCGGTCCAGCCGCGGCAGCGCTGCTTCATGATGTCGCCGATGCGGCAGTACAGCTCCCGCAGTTCCTCCTCTTCCCCCAGCCGCATGCCGTAAGGGGGGTTGACGATCAGCACCCCTTTGTCCCCCTCCGGCCGGAACGCCTCCAGGGTGGCATGAAAGAAGTGCAGCTGTCCCTCGAATCCGGCCTTGGCGGCGTTTTTAGCTGCCAGCACCAGCGCCCGGCTGTCCTGGTCATAGCCGGTTATCAAGCCGACCGGAAGCCTCTGTATCCCGCCCTCGGCCTCCTTGAGCAGCCTGTCCCACAACCTGTTGTCGAAATCCAGCCAGCGCTGGAAGCCGAACGAGCGCCGCAGGCCCGGCGGCGTCCGTGCCGCCAGCAGCGCCGCCTCGATGGGGATGGTCCCCGAGCCGCACATCGGGTCCACAAGCGGGATGGTCCCGTCCCAGCCGGTCAGGGCGATCACGGCGGCGGCCAGCGTCTCGCGCAGCGGGGCCTCGGTGCGCTCCAGCCGGTAGCCGCGCCGGTCCAGCGGCTCGCCCGAGCTGTCCAGGCTGACGCTGCAGCGGTTCTTCGCCAGGTGGATGTTGACACGCACGTCCGGTGCGGCGGTATCGACGTTGGGGCGGCTGCCGCATGCCTCGCGGATGCGGTCCACGATGGCGTCCTTGGTCTTGAGCGCCACGAATCCGGAGTGGGTCAGGGCCGAGTCGCGCAGGGTGCAGTCCACCGCCAGGGTCATGGCCGGGGTGATCAACTCCTGCCAGGCAATGGCGTGCACACCGGCGTAGAGCTCGTCCGGGGTGGCGCAGGGGAACTCGGCCAGCCCTACCAGCACCCGGCTGGCGCTGCGCAGCCAGAGGTTGGCGCGGTACAGGCCGGCCCGGCCGGTCGTAAACGAGACCCCGCCGCGCCCCACGGCCGCCCCCCGGATACCCAGCGCCGCCAGCTCGGCGGCCGTCATCTCCTCGGCCCCGCGCGGGACAGCGGCAAAGCAGTGCAAGGGAACATCCGGCGGCGACGCCGGCCGTGACCCCTTTCTCAATATGTGGTTCTTCTCGCTCATTGCATGCTCCTGATCTCCCGCGCCCAGATTTCGGCCAGCACGCGGCGCGTCTCTTCGGGTGTACCGCTGTTGTCGATCACGATGCTGCCGTGGCGCTCCTTCTCGACCAGCGGCATCTGGCTGGCGATGATGCGCCCGGCCTCCTCGCGGCCGATGCCGTCGCGCCTCATCAGACGCTCCAACTGGATTTCCGGGCGGACGGTCACCACCCAGACCTCGTCGACCCGCTCGACGGAGCCGGACTCGATCAGGAGCGGCGCCATGTAGAAAACCACACGCCGCCCCTCGGCGGCGGCACTGGCGATGCGTTCGTCCGCCAGGCGCCTGATCTCGGGGTGAACGATTCCTTCCAGAAGCGTGCGCTTGGCGGGATCGGCGAACACCACCCTGCCCAGGCGTTTGCGGTCGAGGCCGCCGCCCGGCAGGAGCATCTCCTCGCCGAATGCGGCCACGATCCGCGCCAGCGCGGCGCTCCCCGGTCCGACCGCCTCGCGCGACAGGGCGTCGGCATCGACAACCACGGCGCCCTGCTCTTCGAGGAACCTGGCCACCGTGCTCTTGCCGCTGGCGATCCCGCCGGTCAGGCCGATGACGCGGATTGCGTTTCGATTATTCATGTCACACCCGAATACTTATAGTGATCCGCCGGATGTGAGGCAGTTTAGCAAACGAAACGCCAAATTGACAGATTTTTGGCTTGAGTTGCCGCCCTTATTAATGTTACTCTTACAAGTCATCCGCCTGCGGGCGGATGCCCTCATGTGCGGGCGGTTAGCTCAGCTGGATAGAGTACAGGCCTCCGAAGCCTGGGGTCGTGGGTTCGAATCCCATGCCGCCCGCCAATTTATCACCCTTGGGGACATATGTCCCCTTTTGTATTTGCGCGGCAGCGCCCCACCCCGGACGTCGCGGAGGCATGGCATGGCAAAAGGGAATTTTGACGCAAGCGGCATGATTGCCCCGCTGATGGTGCGGATCCCCCTGGGGCTGATCTTCATGGCGCATGGTTCGCAGAAGCTCCTGGGGCTGTTCGGCGGACAGGGATTGACCGCCACCTTCAGGACCTTCGAGGAAAAGATGGGCATCCCCCCGATCTTCACCCTGCTGGCCATCATCGCCGAATTCGGCGGCGGCTTCGGCGTCCTGACCGGCTTCCTGACCCGGCTCTCGGCGACCGGCATCTCGGCGGTCATGCTGGTGGCCATCTACAAGGTCCACTGGGCGCACGGCTTCTTCCTCAATGGGGCCTGCGTTCCCGGGCGCGGCCACGGGATCGAGTTCAACGTCGCCCTTTTGGGGATGGCGCTCTACCTGCTGGTCGCCGGCGGCGGCCAGTGGTGCCTGGATCGGCTGATCTTCAGGCGCTGACCGTTTATTGATTCAGAACACTAAACTTCTTGTACTCATACGAAGGCACGAAGCACACAAAGAAAACCGAACAGTCGGAACTTTTCGTAAGCCAACTTTCAACCAAGGATATTCACCCTTTCTTTGTGCCTTTGTGGCTTTGTGTGAGACGAACGCTGAATAGTTACAAGTCAACAGGCAAGGCGGGCAAAGGCCCGCCTTTCGATTGCATAGAGGAGTACGCACGTGCAGAGGCATAATCAACAGGAAGTGGATAAAAGACGCACCTTCGCCATCATCAGCCACCCGGACGCCGGCAAGACGACCATAACCGAGAAGCTGCTGCTCTTCGGCGGCGCCATCCAGCAGGCCGGCGAGGTCCGGGCCAGGAAGAGCGCGCGCCATGCGACCTCGGACTGGATGGAGCTGGAGAAGCAGCGCGGCATTTCGGTCACCTCGTCGGTGATGAAATTCACCTACAACGGCTGCGAGATCAACCTGCTCGACACCCCGGGCCATAACGACTTCTCCGAGGACACCTACCGGGTGCTGACCGCGGTTGACTCGGTGCTGATGGTGATCGACTCGGTCAAGGGGGTGGAGAGCCAGACCAGGAAACTGCTGGATGTCTGCCGCCTGCGCCACACCCCGATCATGACCTTCATGAACAAGCTGGACCGGGAGGGGCAGGAACCGCTGGACCTACTGGACGACATTGAAAAGAACCTGCGGATGCAGACCGCGCCGGTCACCTGGCCGGTGGGGATGGGCAAGCGCTTCCGGGGCACCTATCACCTCCACACCAAGGAGTTGACCTTCTTCGACGCCGAGGCGCAGAACGGCACCGGACGCGTTCTGACCGTCACCGGCCTGGACGACCCTCTGCTGGATGAGCTCCTGGGGAGTCAGGTGACGGAGTTGCGCCACGACGTGGAGCTGCTGGAGGGGGCCGCCCACCCCTTTGACAGGGAGGCCTACCTGGCCGGCCGGCAAACTCCGGTCTTCTTCGGCAGCGCCATCAACACCTTCGGCGTCCAGCAACTCCTGGACGCCTTCGTGGCGCACGCACCGGCGCCGCTTCCCCGCGAGACCGTCACCAGGGCGGTCTCCCCATACGAGGAGCCCTTCAGCGGTTTTACCTTCAAGATCCAGGCAAACATGGACCCGGCCCACCGCGACCGGATCGCCTTTTTCCGCATCTGCTCCGGCCGGTTCACCCGCGGCATGAAGGTCAGGCATGTCCGGCTGGGGCGTGACGTGCAGATCGCCAACGCCACCATCTTCATGGCCCAGGACCGCACCAATGTGGAGGAGGCCTGGCCGGGGGACATAATCGGCATCCACAACCACGGCACGATCAAGATCGGCGACACCTTCACCCAGGGCGAGGAGCTGAAGTTCACCGGCATCCCCAGCTTCGCCCCGGAACACTTCCGCAAGGTGCGCCTCTTGAACCCGATGAAGTCCAAGGCCCTGGAGAAGGGGCTGGTGCAGCTGGCCGAGGAGGGCGCCACCCAGGTCTTCAAGCCGCTGATGGGTGCCGACTGGGTCATCGGCGCGGTGGGGCTGTTGCAGTTCGAGGTGGTCATGCACCGCCTGGAGCACGAATACGGGGTCAAGGTGGCCTTCGAGCCGGTCAGCTACGTCACCGCCCGCTGGGTCACGGGTGAGAGGAAACGGATCGAGGAGTTCGAGAAGCGGGAGGCCATGCACGTCTACATCGACGGCGAGGGGAAGCTGACCTACATGGCCGGCAGCCAGTGGCGCCTGGACAACACCATCGAGAACTGGAAGGGGCTGGAGTTCCACGAGACCAGCGAGCATTCATAGGAATTCACCTGAATTCAGTGCATTACAAGTTTATTGGTGATATATTGTTATTGTTTACGTTTTATCCATTATCCGGAGGTAAACAGTATGCAACCCATTAGACAAATAATTAATGATGCACCTCCGCTCTTGCCACTGCCGCTGGAATTGCAACACAGGCGTCTGGAGATTATCCTCTGGCCGCTTGATGAAAATGACAAGCCCGGTCGCTCCCTCAAATCATTACTGGCGGATATGCCGGACGTCGGCACGGACGAGGATTTTGCGCGGCAGAGGGATTTTGGGCGCAGGGATGTGTCATGGGATTCCTGATAGATACGAATGTCCTTTCGGAATTGCGGAAAGGCGCGCGCATGGATGCCAACGTTCGACTCTGGTTTGATTCCATTGCTTCGGAGGACATCCACATTTCGACACTCGTCTTGGGAGAGATCCGTCACGGAATTGAACTGATGCGTCGTCGTGACGAAATAGGTGCGGAACGACTTGAAAACTGGCTTTTTTCCGTCAGAGGTGAGGCCGGCGACCGAATTCTGCCGGTCACGGCCGAAATTGCCGATTGTTGGGGTCGAATGGGGATACCCGATCCCATCTCGGTCATAGATGGACTCTTGGCGGCGACGGCGCTTCACCACAATCTAACCCTGGTTACGCGTAATGTTCGTGATGTGATGCGAACAGGCGCGGTTCTCTTAAATCCTTTTGAAGCGAACTAACATTTCCGCCACCTGGCGGGCAATCCGCTCGCTTCCCGTCGATCACTTCCCCCTGTTCCTGCCGGGGGTTCATCCGATTGCCGCCTTCTTCATCCTGTGGCGGCTGAAGCGGCTCGGATATTCCAACTGCAAGGTGCAAACCACCGCCAAGGGGTTGGTGGTTCACGCACAGCGCTGACAAAAAAGGGCGACCATAACCAGGCCGCCCTTTGAACTTTGAACTTTGAACCTTGAACCTCGAACCGCCGTTTACCCCGCGAACTTGGCGATCTCGAACCCGATCTGCCCCAGAGGCAGCACCTCGTCGGCCACGCCGCCGTCCACGCAGGCCTTGGGCATGCCGTAAATGGTCGAGGTCGCCTCGTTCTGGGCGATGGTGACCCCCCCCTTGCCCTTCAGGAGTTGCATCCCCTTGAAACCGTCGTTGCCCATCCCGGTCAGGATGACCCCCAGCATGGAACCGTGAGTGGCCTCAGCCATGGTCGAGATCATCAGGTCCACCGAAGGGACGTAGATATACTGGGGATACGCGCTGGTGGGGGCAACCTTGACCACGACGTTCGCCCCCTGACGCACCAGTGTTGTGTGCATGCCGCCGGGTGCGATTAGGGCCAGCCCCGGCTTGAGGACGTCACCGTCCACCGCCTCGCGGATCGTCATGGAACATTTGGCGTTCAGGCGGTCGGCATAGGGACCGGTAAAGGCCTTGGGCATGTGTATGCCGACGATGATGCCGTAGGGGAAATTGACCGGGATGCGGGAGAGCACCTCCTGAAGCGCAACCGGCCCGCCGGTGGAGGCCCCGATCCCCACGTAACCGATCTTCTTGCCGGCCAGCTTGCCGGCGACATGGCGCTGTAGCGGGGGAGGCGCCGCTGCCTGGCGTTCCGGGGGCGTTACAACAGGGCGGAAGAAGCGCGATCCGACCGCCATTTGAATCTTGTGCAGCAGCTCCTCGCGGAATACCTTTTGGGCATCGGGAGAGTCGGTGACGTTTTTGGGTATATAGTCGATGGCGCCGGCATCGAGGGCCTCAAAGGTGGCCCGCGCCCCTTCATTGGTCAGGGTCGAGACCATGATCACCCTGGTGGGCGCCTTGGCCATGATCTGGCGCAGGGCGGCAATGCCGTCCATGCGCGGCATCTCCACGTCCATGGTGATCACGTCGGGCTTGAGGTCAACCGCCTTCTCCACACCTTCCACGCCGTCGGCAGCCGTGCCGACAATCTCTATGGTCGGTTCCTTGGAGAGGATGCTGCGGATGGCCATGCGCATGAACGACGAGTCGTCAACGATCAGTAAGCGCGTTTTTCCTGTCCGGGGAGCGATCATTTGGGTCCGCCTATTCCTTTGAGTTGAAGATAGATCTGACCAGCTCTTTCACGTCGGGGATGGCATCGTCAAGTTCGTAGCAGAAACGTTCCACGTCGAGCTCGGCCAGGCTGGGCGACTCCTTTTTCAGGATCTGCCAGGCCTGCTCTTCGAAGAGATTGAAGCTGACCCACTCCCTGCCGCCGTAGTTGAGCTCCCGCACGCTGCAAAACAGGTCGGAGAGGTTGACGATGGCGCACAGGACCGGGTCGATGGTCGCCTCGGAAGGGGTATGGTGATAGGCGATCACCTCGCAGTACACCTCGGGGAAGTTCCATTTGCGCGCCATGCAGAGACCGATCTCGCAGTGGCTGGTGCCAAGCTGCTCCGCTTCGGCGTCAACCAGCTTGACCGGCTTGTCCTTGATGCTGTCCAACACCGCCTGGAATTCATCCCGCAGGAAGTTGCTGAGAAACACCTCGCCGAGATCGTGGATGATGCCGGCGATATAGGCCTGTTCCTGGTCGTGATAGCCGATCTTCCCGGCGATTATCTTGGACACCATGCCGACGCCGAAGGAGTGTTCCCAGAATGTGCTGATCTCGAATGCGCCGGCATTCTCATCAAAGGCATCGATGAACGAGGTGGTCAGCGCCACCTCGCGGATATGCTTCAATCCCAGGTAGACCAGGGCCCGCTTGAGCGAGGTGATCTCCTGGCCCGGCTTGTAGACCGGCGAGTTGACCATCTTCAACACCCGAGCCGCCATGACCTGGTCGGAAAGCATCAGATCGGCCACCTGCTCGATCCGCACGTCCGGCTGGTCGAGGAGCTGCAGCACCTGGGTGGCGACCACCGGGATGGTGGGCAGATCGTCGATCTTCGCCACCAGTTGCTCGGCTTTTGCGATCATTGCGACTTTATCCATGTTTCAAACCTTTCAGGCTATTTTTTATAGGTGAAACCACCGGGAAAATGCACCGTCTTGAACTTGTCATTGACCCCGTGCAGGGACTCGGACTGGCCGACAAAAAAGTAGCCGTACGGCTGCAGGTTGTTGTAGAAGTGCTGGACAACCTTGGATTTGGATGCCGTATCGAAATAGATCAGTACGTTGGCGCAAAAGATGAAGTCGAAACTCTTCATGAAGATCATCTTCGAGTCATCATATAGGTTGAGCTTGTTGAAGGTGACGAACTTCTTCACGTCGGGGGAGAGGATGAACTTGCCGCCGTCCTCGCGGATATACTTGCGTTTGTAAAGGTCGGGGATGTTACGGACCGAATAGGCGTTGTAGATCCCCTCCTTGGCCTGGGAGATCACCGTTTCGTTGATGTCGGTGCCGATGATCTCGATGATCCAATCCTTGAGCAGCCCGGCGCGCTTTTCCAGCAGGATCATGGATAGCGTGTAGGCCTCTTCGCCCGACGATGAGCCGGCGCTCCAGATGCGCAGCTTGCGGAAACCCATCTTGGTCTTGGACTCGACGATTTCCGGCAACAGCTTGGTCTCCAGGGCGTTCAACTGGGGCACGTTACGGAAGAAGTAGGTCTCGTTGGTGGTGATCTCGTCCATCAGGAACTTCAGTTCCTCTCCCCCCCGCAGGGACTTGAGGAGTTGGTAATAGTCCTGATAGGAGTTGGTCCCGGTGGCATCCATCCTGCGGGTTAGACGGCTCTCCAGGAAATACTTCTTGGTGGAGTGGAAGTACATACCGCAGATGTTATAGATGAAGTCCCGCAGTTGTTCGAAATCTTTATCCGAAATTGACACGCTCTATCCCTTCGCTGCTCTTTTATAACGTGAGGGATCGGGGACCAGGGACTAGTAAAAGCTTTTACCAATCCCCAATCCCCGGTCCCCAGTCCCCGGTCCCTGACTCAGCGGCCGGAACCGCCGTCGCCGCCGTCGATGAGACCCACCGGGTCGATGATCAGGGTCACCCGGCCATCGCCCAGGATGGTGGAGCCGGCAATGCCGGGGATGTTGGCCAGATAGCTCCCCAGCGACTTGATGGCCACCTCCTGCTGTCCGACCAGGCGTGTCACCACAAGCCCCATGCGCTTGTCGGCGGCGCCGATGACCACGACATAGCAGAAATCGTCTCTGTCGTAGCGTTGCTGAACGTTGAATATCCTTTGCAGCCTCATCAGCGGAAGCACCATATCGCGCAGCTTGAGCACCTCCTGACCACCGATCAGATGGAACTGGCGCTGGTCAACCCGCAGGGTTTCCAGTACGGAGGAGAGCGGGATCGAGTAGATCTCGCCCTCCACCTCCACCAGCAGCGACTGGATGATCGCCAGGGTCAGGGGCAGGCGCAGGATGAACTCCGAACCGAGACCCTTGTCGCTTTTGATCTCGATCAGGCCGTTCAACTTCTTGATGTTGGTCTTGACCACGTCCATGCCGACGCCGCGGCCGGACAGGTCGGAGGCCTTTTCCTTGGTGGAGAAGCCCGGCAGGAAGATCAGGTCGAATATCTCGCGCTGGCTCATTGCCGCCAGTTGGTCCTCGCCGATCAACCCCTTTTCGACGGCCTTGCGCCCGACCCTGTCGGTGTCGATGCCGCGGCCGTCATCCTTGATGCTGATGATGATCTGGTTGCCTTCGTGGATGGCCGCGAGGATCAGCGTACCGGTGCGCGGTTTTCCGGCGACGATGCGTTCGTCGGGCGTCTCCAGGCCGTGGTCCAGGGCGTTGCGGATCAGGTGGATGAGCGGATCGCCGATCTCATCCACGACCGAGCGGTCCAGCTCGGTTTCCTCGCCGTAGATCTGCAGGTCAACCTCCTTGCTCAGGTCGCGGGCCAGGCTGCGCACAATGCGGGGGAACTTCTTGAAAACCTTGTCCACCGGCATCATGCGCATCTTGAGCACCTGCATCTGCAGCTCGGAGGTGACGAAGTTCATCCGCTTGGTAAGCTTGCCGAACTCCTCGTTGAAGTCGGGCCGGCCGGTCTCCCCCTGCTGCAGGTCCTGGTTAAGCTGGATCATGCGGTTGCGCTCCAGGACCAACTCGCCGACCTGGTTCATCAGGTCGTCCAGGCGTTTGACATCAACACGGACCGTGGTGTTGTCCGAAAGGTCCTCTCCCTTCCCCTCGGCCTGCTTGGGAGGCTGCGGCGCCTTCTTGGGCACCACCTCGCCGGCGGCCTTCCGGGGAGGCTCGGGAGAAGGCTCCTGCGCCGGGACCGGCGGGGCGGCAGGCTCGGCCGCCGGGGACTCCTCGGGCGTTGGCGTAACTACCGGCTCCGCTGGTGCAGCCGCCTCCTCCGTTGCCGGCGCCTCTACGGCCCGCGCCTGCGCGGCTGCGCTCTCGGAGAGCAGCGGCAACAGCTTGGCAATGGTCCCATCGATCTCGCGCTCCTGGATCTCCCCCGCCTTGATGTCGCTCACCAGCAGCTTGACCAGGTCGGTCGCTTCGAGGATGACATCCATTATATCCGGATTCACCGGCAACTCCCCCTTGCGGAGCCGGTTGAGGACATCCTCGGTCTTGTGGGTCACCTTGACCAGCAAATCGAAGCCGAGAAAACTCGAAGCCCCCTTGACGGTGTGAATGGACCTGAAGATCCGGTTGAGCAGTTCGGCATCTTCCGACGACTTTTCCAGGGACACGAGATCGTCGTCGAGCTTCTCCAACAGTTCGGTCGTCTCGGTGAGAAAACCTTCGAGAAGTTCCTGGTCTTCGCAATCAATGGGCATTGCAATCTCCTTCGGCAGGGCTTGGCATTACGCTTACATCACATCACAAGGAACTGAAAACCCTTCTTTCGTCTTGCGAAAACATCTTCTCCAGGTCAAGCAGCACGAGCAGGCGCTCGGTCTGGTTGATCACACCGGCGATGCACTCCTGGTCGATACCGCTGGCCACGACAGCAGGAGACGGCTGGATCTCGCTGCCCGAGATGCGGATGACCTCGGATACGGCATCGACGATGAAACCCATCAGTTCGCCATCCACGTCCATGACCATGATGCGGGTCTGCTTGTCGTTGTCCGCCTCCAGCAGGCCGAACTTCCTGCGCATGGAGATGATCGGGATAACCTTGCCGCGCAGGTTGATGACCCCTTCCACGTAAAGGGGGGTGTTGGGGACGCGGGTCACCGTGGGCATGCGAATGATCTCGCGAACCTTGAGGACATCGACCCCATACTCTTCCTGATCGAGATTGAAACTGACCAGTTGGATCAGTTCGCCGCGGGACTCGTCGGCCTTTACCGGTACTAGTGCACCACTCATGATTTCCTCCTCCGGATGGAAATTATCTCAATACGCCCTTGACATCGGCTATTTGGCTGTTTTTTAATCAGGCAAATCTACCATGTACGCCGCGCTTTATCAAGCGGGATAAAATTTGTTTGCGTTATTTCTCCGAGGAAATTTGACGGTTCCGGCGACTTGGAACAGAAAATCAAAATAATGTCACCATCTAAATTTCCTAGAGTCATTATCTTGACTTTTACGGCACAATCGCATTATGCTGTCGACCATTCGCCCAGCGGCATTCAAATCCCTAGGAACAACGGTACCCCATGCACACTGCCGGAAAAATCCTGATCGCAGACAGTGACCGCAAGAGCCGTGACCTGGTATCGGCCTTTTTGACATATCAGGGATATGATATCGCCCAGGAAGATAACGCCGCATCTATTTTTGACACCATTCGGGAACAGCGCGTAATGGTCGTCATCGCCGAGTTGCCCTATCTGTACTCCATCGTCCCCGATTTTATCGAGCGGGCCAGAAAGCTTGTCCCTCCCCTTGTACTTATCGGCTACGGAAGCAAGGACGATAAACTCCCCCATCCACCCAACGACGAGAGCTTCCTGTTCCTGCCGCAGCCGCTCAACCTGGATGAACTGGAGAGCCTGGTCATGCGCGCCGCCGAGTACCAGGCCATGAGGTTTTCCGGCGCCACCGGCGACGCCGCCAGCCACCCGCACATACTCTGCTCGACCATCATCGGCAGAAGCGCCCCCATGCTGTCGCTGTTCAGCATGATCGAGAAGGTGGCCGAATCCAGCGCTACCGTTCTGATCCAGGGAGAGTCCGGCACCGGCAAGGAACTTGCAGCACGGGCAATACACCAGTTGAGCGGCAGGAACAACCGCAATTTCGTCCCGGTCAACTGCGCCGCCATCCCCGACGACCTGCTGGAGAGCGAACTGTTCGGCCATGTCAAGGGCTCCTTCACCGGCGCCTATGCCAACCGGGCCGGCCGCTTCGAGATGGCCGACAAGGGGACGCTCTTCCTGGACGAAATCGGCGACATGAAGGCCAATCTGCAGGTCAAGCTCCTGCGGGTGCTGCAGAGCAGGGAATTCGAACCGGTGGGGTCGTCCAAACCGCAGAAGGTCGATGTCCGCATCATCGCCGCCACCAACAAGGACCTGGAGCAGTTGGTGCTGAGCAGGGATTTCCGCGAAGACCTCTTTTACCGCCTCTCGGTAATCCCGATCACCATCCCGCCGCTGCGGGAACGGCGTGAAGACATCCCGCTCTTGATACACAGTTTCCTGACACGCTTCAACAGCGACCGGAGGCACGCGGTGAAGGGGTTCTCCCGCGACGCCCTCGACACCCTCTGCAACTACAACTGGCCGGGCAACGTGCGCGAGTTGGAGAACCTGGTCGAGCGGATGGTGATCCTCAAGGACAACGGTTTCATAACCCCCGACGACCTGCCGGAGAAATACCTCTCCGGCCGGGTGCTGGTTCAGGCGCCTTCCCTGCCGACGGACGACGAACTGCCTGAGGATGGGATCTGCCTCAACGCGGCGGTTGACCGGTTTGAAAACAACCTGATCCTGCAGGCGCTGGCGCGAACCGGAGGAAACAAGAAGGAGGCCGCCTCGCTTTTGAACCTCAAGCGGACCACCCTGATCGAGAAGCTCAAGAAGAAGAACCTGACCTACCGCGAGGAGTAAGGGAGCCATGACCATCGGCATCTACGAAAAACCGTCGCTGCTCGCATCCCTGCTGGCCAAGGAATCCGCCGAGCGGACGGAGGCCCGCGGCGGGGCGGAGCCGGACGGTCTCTTTGCCGGCAAACTGGACAGCCTGCTGAGCGGCAACGGCCAGGAAGCGCGGTCGGAGCAGACCAAGGCGCAGGCAGTGGCGGAGGCCCTCAACCTGCAGATGCTCCACACCACCATGACCCTGGCCGGGGACGCGCCGTCCGAGGCCGCGACCTCTCCCCTGCTCGGCCGGCAATCGTCCGCCATCCAGGCGCTGCTGCAGGCCTACAACGCCAATCAACAGGAAAGCGACGGCGTCCCGGCTCAACCGCCCGAAGCCCCGTCTCAACTCCAGGAACTTACCGAAACACCCTCGATTACACCCCCTCAATCCGTCCCGAGCGCGCAGGGAAGCCAGTGGCTCGACCCGATCATCGCCAAGGCCTCCCGCCGCTACGGGGTAGACATGGGGCTGATCAAGGCGGTCATCAAGGCCGAGAGCAACTTCAACCCCAACGCCGTATCCCACGCCGGGGCGCGCGGCCTGATGCAGCTCATGCCCGGAACCGCCCGTTCCCTGGGCGTCAGCGACTCCTTCGACGCGGAACAGAACGTCATGGGCGGGACCAGGTTCCTGCGCGACCTGCTCGACCGCTACAACGGCGACCTGGATTCCGCCCTGGCCGCCTACAACTGGGGGCCGGGCAACGTGGACAAGCGCCCCGGCCGCCTGCCGGCCGAGACGCGGGAGTATTTGGTCAGGGTCAAGCAGCTCTACTCGTCCTACACCGGCTGATTTTCCGCTCCGCGAATCCCCTTCCCCTTCAATGAGAATGCCTTCTGGGTATAAGAGCCCGGGAGGCATTCGTGTATTCGGCCTGCCCATAAACCGCACCAGAGATGATATTGCCGCTGCGCCGCACCCCTGCCCCCGTGCCCTTGATAATAAAGGACAAAATTGGTATCCTTTGATCAGATAGAAGGGTGGTCAATCGGTTACCCCATCCATGAAAAGGGTAATGGGGTAAGAAGGAAGGAAGTGTCCCTATGAGAAACTTCGATATCGTCGGAAACCTGAAAAGGTTGGCGTCCCTTCTCGCCACATCAATAATCACCTTGGCGTTCGCGATGGTGACGAGCGTCGGTGCGGTGCCGCCCGACAAGAAACACGGGGTCGCTGTTAAGAACAAGATAGAAAAACTCGAGAAGGAGAAGGCCAAGGAGATGAAGGAAGCTGAGGAGGAGGAAGCCGAGGAGGCCGAGGAAGCTGAAGTGCCCGAACTGGAAGAGATAGATTCCGGGCTGTTCATCAGGCAACTCATCAACAAAGGCCGTTAACATTAGAGTGCTGTTGTGGGATCAAAGAGGAGGGGGAACGTAGGCAAGACCGAGTCATGGGGGTCGGGGAGACGAATTCCGATCCCCTTTTTGTTGGAAGGGCTCTGGGGTCGGAAGGGCTCTGGGGTCGGGTTAGACATTTGGACATTTACCCCAGGTCTCTCCGTACTGCTTCGATATTCGTTGCCAGCGGATCATCGGTCTGAGAACGATATATCATTCTTTGCGCCGCCTTGCCAATGGTTGACACATCTCGGTTGAATAACTTCCCCAGTTCTGTCAGGAAAAGGTGTGGTGATTCCTGTACGATTACAGCGGCAAGCGCTCTCGCTTCACTGAAAGTCCGAGCCTTGCCCGGCGACCTCAGTTGTTCCTCTGTAATCCCGTACCGGCGGCAAACAGAAGCGACGACTTCCGTCAGCGTCCACTCCCGCCTACGAATCTGATTCGCTTTGCACAGAGCGTCATCGGCAAAGTCGTCGTCACCCAGGATACGTCCCTCGCATGTTCCGCTGTGAAACTCGTCCCTTTTCCCCTCATCCATTCCATCAGCAACGAATTGCCGGTAAGCCTTGCGGGCAGAATCGATTCTCCGGCCGAGAAGCGAGAGTACCCAATCGGTTGTCAACCACGGCAGTGTTTCCCTGCCGAGATACGCACGATGGCCGCTCCACGGGTAATCCTCCGGGAGCTTCACCATCACCGCCCGCACCGGATTCAGGTGGACATACCGAACAAGCTCCAGCAGGTACGCGTCGGCGTCCAGCAAGAGCGCCTTATAACGCCCCTGAAAGACATGCCCAGCGCGCCCTTGGGTGTAGTTGACCCATTTCGTGTAACGTAGCGACAAATTCTGCATGATGAGAGCAAGCGGGATCTCTGTAACCTGTATTACCAAGTGGATGTGAGTTGTCATGCAGCAGAATCCATGGATGCGGTAACCGAATCTTTCCACGGATTGCTGTAGAAAAAGGTAGAACCGGAAGCGGTCGCCGTCCTCAAAAAAGATCGGCCCGCCGGCATTGCCGCGAAGGATTACATGGTAGACGGCTCCGGGATAATGTATGCGGGGTTTTCGTGCCATGAGTATAGAGTATCACCAAATGTCCAAATGTCTAACCTGACCCCAGAGATTTCCTATGAAGGGCGTCCCCAGAAGGTCCTGGAAGCTTCCTATTTCCTGTTTGTCAGCCCTCGTTCCAGCAGCAGCGTGACCAGCACAAACTCCCCGTCATCGAGATTGTAATCGCTGTTCTTGTCAACCCAGATCACGGCATAATAGCGTCCGTCCGCCTGGGCAAGTGAGAGCTGCTCACGGCTGTTTTCGTCAAAGAGAGAACGGACCAGGTACCAGTAATACCGCTCGCTACGCTGCAAGCCGTGCTCCTCATTCAGTGCGTTGACACCTTCGCCCACCACCAGGAAATCGGAATTATCGTCCATCGCATAGGATTTGCCGAGATTGAGGCATGTTCCCATGTCCCGCCAGACGTTCATCCCGGCCGAAATTTTTCCCAGATCCGCCTTGGACTTGCTGATGCAGACATTCACCAGCGGCCAGCGGGAACGAATTTCGAACTGATCACTTCGCAGCCGAAGCAGACCGTCGGCATCACAGGCAACCGGTATCCCGCCCTGAACTATTTCCACATCATCTTGCTGGCCGCTGTTGAACCGCAGCGGTGCGTGGGCGCAGGCTGCGAAGAGAAGGGTCAGGAGGAGTATGGTTAAGCGTAAGTGATTCATTTTCGTACCTCGAAGACAGGTTCCATGGTTATTCCGCCCAACGTGAGAGAGCGCAGTGATGGTCTGGATGGTCTGGGGACGTTCCTGTTTTATTGACTTTTACTGCTGTATTTACTTGATATTTCGTCAACATACTCGCGCAGACCTGCCTCCTTCTCGACAAAACGATTACCCCGCTCGATGCCTCGGCAGACCGCCGCGACGCTCACATGCAGCTTCCTGGCAATATCCGTGGCGGAATGACCGGCGGCACGACCGACGTGACAAACGAGTGCTCGTGCATGAACGATTCTGGGCGATCGTGACCCGCTGATGAGAGCATCGGGCGTCACTGCCGTTTTTTCCGCAATCGCGTCGACAACCTCTTGAAGTGAGAAGGTCCTTGGGATGCGCCTCAACAGCTCCTCGTTTGCACGAAGATGTTCTATGAAATCGTCACCGCCGAGAACCCGGGAGTCACGGCAGCTCGGCTGCGTCGATTCTCCATGGTCAGAGGAGGCGGCCGGTCCACCTACCAACTCTTCTCGTCTTCCCATCGCTATGCCGTCGGCGACGAACGCCCGATAGCGCTTCGTTGCCTCCCCTATCCTTTTTCCGAACATCCGGAGAACCTCCTCCGTCTGCTGCCCCGAAAAAATGCCTTTGCGCATCAAGACCGAGTGCCCAGACCATGGGAAACGATCGAGCTCGTCGAGTGAGGAAACGATTCCGGCCCTTATAGGGTTCAAATGGATATAGCGGACGAGTTCGAGAAGATAGGCATCCTCGTCGCAGGCGATGGACTTGTAGCGATTTTGGAAGAGGTGGCCGGTGCGGCCGTGGCGGAGATTGAAGGTGACGGCATGGCCTGTAAGGAGCCTGCGCATCACTCTCTGCAGTGGATCTACACGCGGGCGAAGGAGAAGATGAAGGTGGTTCGAAAGAAGTGCCCAGGCAAGGCAGTCGGTGTGGGTATCTTGCAGGAGGGAGGAAAGCCGCTCCACGAACGACCGCCGGTCGTCGTCATCGAGAAAGATGTCGCGTTTCTCGATCCCGCGGACGATGACGTGCTGGAGAAGGCCGGGAGTATCTAGGCGTGGAGCGCGTGGCATAGACGTAATATCAGTACCTTATCTGTTGTGAAGTCAAATAAACAGGAACGTCCCCTTGGCAGCCCCCATGATTATAGAGTATCACCAAATGTCCAAATGCCTAACCTGACCCCAGAGATTTCCCGTAGCGTATGACCTTCGATGTGTTCCATTACAAAATAGGGAGCCTTGCCGTGTTCGGCTTGTACTATCCCCTCTGTGAGAACATAGGGAAATCCTTGGTGTTGAAACCGCGCCAGCAATTTCGCCTCGCGAACGAATCGTTTGAGCATGGCTTCGTCTTGTCTTACGAATGCACTGTCAAAAAATTTAACTGCGACTTTCCGGTTTAGGCTCGCTTGGGTAGCTGAATATACGCTTCCGCACAACCCTTGGCCGAGAACAGCGCTCAAGACAAACCCCTGCCTTTCAAGGTGATTGACGTATTCGGTTGGTAATTCGACTGAAGGCAATTTTGACTCCTATTGTTTTGCGATCAACGGGGTGCCCGGTTCACCCGCTTCGCCCGGTCGGCTTTCCGGGCGGGGCGGCGTGCAACCGGCTGGTTGGGACGCCACTTGATCATAAACTCTATGCCGAGGGCTAACTCCTTATCTTTCCCTGTACCATGCCGGATTCGTTCCTCCCTGCTTGATCCATCCTTCATTAGACATCCAGTCGCAATAAAGTACCCTGAGCCAGAGACGGTTGTCCTTCGGGTCCCACCAGCATCTTTCCTCGTTCCCTCCGTATTTCTGCACGATCCGGGTTACGAGATGTACCTCTCCGGCATCTCCTTTTTCAGGAGGGCGACCAACCCGCACTTCCACAATGTCTCCCAGTGCGACGGTTACATCCTTTGGAACGTAGAGAATCAACGAGTTGACCTTTTCCGAGCTCAGGTTGTCGGTAAGGCCACCGCAGCAGAAGATCCTAGCCATGACGACGCTCCCATCGACTATCTCGTTATCCTGGATTCCAGCCGCGAGGATGGCATCGAAAAGAGGTCTTGCCTGCATGATCTCCGCACGTTTACCAAGTACCATCACCTGCGCAAGCCGAAGCGAACCGGCAGGAACAAAATCAGAGTGGATTCGCAGATTGTTAGAGCATCCAGTAACGGCGAGAAAGGCTAGAAATAGGAATAAACGTGGAATGCAATGGTTCATCATTATTTCCTAAGCTTGAATGTCACACCCCGCGACCAACGGCTGAGAGCACAGCGGGTTCACCGCTGCTGCGCTTGGTTGAACTTTTGCCTTTCTTGTTCATAAGTTACATAACTTACTGCATCCCTTCTGGACTTCCAGGTTTTCCCTGCCGGCAGCATTATCTCAAAGAATGCGAACATCTGAAGGCCAGTCAGCCATCATTTCGCCAAGAAATTGTGAGTACTCTTTTGTCTTGAAAACCGGGAAACCACCATCTTGTGTCCGAAATTTATCCCACACATGCATTAATAAAACTGCAAGTTCATCATTTGATGAATTAATGGTTATGTCTTGCTCTATTTCTATATTATTACTATTAGGGGATCTGAAGCTATGAGGGCTCATCTGTAAAAATTGATCACTGTGCACAAGACCATCTTGCAAGCCAAACAAACGAATTCTGACCTTTATTTTTGGTATACCCAAGTTTAATGCTATTCTTTTATAATAAAGTAGTAATTTACCGCCTTCATTGTTAATTTCACTCGCTTCTACAAGTTTAAGGTCGTTTTCCCAACGGAAATGACGTACCCAATATGTCAAAGTAACTGCGTGCGATTTAATAAATGCAACCTGTCTTAGTTCATTTTGATAATGACTATGTGAATCGGCATTTAATATCAAAATATCATTTCCAGCATTCTTATTAATTTGTTTTCCAAAATCTGGATATTTATAGCTATAAGATTGTTGTGACCCTTTTATATGAATCCTGGATTTATTCATTGCGTCATCTAAAAGTTGCAATGGAATTGAATTTGGCGATGGAAAGTATGCTTCAATCAAATATTGAATTGGTTTGTCTTCATTTGGCACTTCTAGCGGAAACTCAATATTTTCCTCAATTCTGGACTTTCCGTCATTATCATTGCAGGCTTTCAATGTTGTACTAATCTTTACTAAGTTTCCAAACTCATTCTCAGTTAATGATGGGTTTTCACAATTTATTTTTGTGATTTCGGCTATCCGAGATAACAGGTCTTCCACATCTGATTTAGATTCAATATTTCTGCCTTGAAAAATTTTCATAGGCTCTTTTTGGGGTTCAATGCCTGCCCATATTGGAATCAATGCACTGGCACTGATTCCAAAACCAGCGCCTGACTCAAACCATAGCCACGGTGAAGATAGTGATCGCTTTGTACATATTGCAAGGACTACTGAACTTTTTGCGAGACTGTCATGCAACATTTTTTTAAATGCATCATCACCAGCCTTTATGTCACGTTTTGCAATGAATGTTTTGACTCGGCCACTGAATATTCTTTTAATTATATCGTCAATAGCATTTACAAGTTCAATGTCCCTTGTGTCGTAACTTATAAATACTAGCTGTTGAGTGCCACTACATCGTGGACGGAAATAAGTGCCAGCACATCGTAGACAAAGTTCTCTGACAATCGAATAACCACCACGTCATTCTGTGAACACCAAATTCAGTTCGGAGGTGTTCATGGAAGATGAAAACAAGCAATATCGGATTCTGGCAGTTCAAAGGTGGCTCTTCAACGCTTCAAGTGGGTTGAGCATATAGCTTGTTGAATCCGAGCTTACCTGCAATGAGGTAGGCCATTGAAATCATGTTTCGAGGGTTGCGATATCCGCGGGCTCTCGCTTTGGCAGCTTGGATCAGGCTGTT
>JACPFJ010000027.1 GCA_016182975.1 Deltaproteobacteria bacterium | reverse complement strand
GCTCGATGATGAGACGCTTCATGAATTCACCTGCCGGGTGAGTTTTTGTTGCGTAGCAAAATAGCTCAATTATCAAAGAACATCAACTGGTTACATCTGGAATAAGCAAATTTACTGAACTTGCCGTCACGGAGTCAGGTTAGATTCCGACCTTGACCATCACCGGCTTCAGCACCCTGATCAGATCCTGTGGCACAACCCCAACCAGGTAGCCCCGCTTGCCGCCGTTGATGAAGATACTCTCCAGCGCCGCGATGCTCTCCTCCAGGTAGACCGACATCCGGCGGCGCGTCCCGAAGGGGGAGGTGCCCCCCACCAGGTAACCTGTGTGCCTTTGGGCCGTCTCCGGCGAACAGGGTGCGACCTGCTTCACGCCGATGACGCGGGCCAGCTCCTTGGTGGAGACCTGCATATCGCCGTGCATCAGGACGATCAGCGGCTGCCTCCCCTCGTCCTCCATGACCAGGGTCTTGATCACGCAGTGCTCGTCCACTCCCAGTTCACGCGCCGATACGGCCGTGCCCCCCTTTTCTTCGTAGTTATAGAGGTGGTCCGTGAAGGAGACCTTCTCCGCCCTCAGCATGCGCACGGCCGGGGTTATCGGCGTTTTTTCCTTGGCCATCAATCCCTCAAAGGGTTCAGTTTCCTGCATCAGGGCAGGATTTTTGACACGATAACATGAATCGGCAACCTTGTCACGCGGTCAGGCCGGCTGCTTTTTCTGTTCCAATTCCGGGGTTGTTCGTGGTAAGAGTGAAGACCATCTCACGTTGGAACGATACACTTGGAGGAATGGAAATGACGGAATACAGGCCGATGTCGGAATTGCCGGATACGGCGGGTTACAAGAAGGGTGATGTTCTGGTGCTGGTTGGGGAACTCTTCGGGCGCGGCTATGCCAACGGTCTGGTGGAGGAGGCCCGGCGTCTCGGCATGACCGTGATTGGCACCACCGTTGGGCGGCGCGACAGCAACGGTGCGCTGAGGGCGCTGAACGGGGAGGAACTGGCCGAGGCCGAGGCGCTGCTTGGCGGAACCATCATCAATGTTCCCTTGGAGGCCGGCTTCGACATGGAGAGTGTGGATGGGGAGCCGTCCGTGGCCGAGCAGCTCAAGAAGGCCAGGCCGGACGATTGGGATTCGATCTGTTTCAACGACGCCTTCATCGCCGCGGCCAGGGCCGCCGGTACGGCGCGCTTCCGCGCGGCCCTTGCGCAGTTGATGAAAGAGCTGGAAACCGTTATCCCCGCCGGCGCCAGCGTGCTTTTTGCCCACTCCATGGCAGGCGGCATCCCCAGGGCGCGGGTCTTCATGCCGCTCCTCAACCGGGTCTTCAAGGGTACCGGCGACAAGTTCCTCTCTTCGGGGGCCTTCTGGGAGAGCGATATCGGCCGTCTCTGCGACGCCAGCTTCAACGAGGTCACCGCCGATACCTTCCGCTACCTGCTGGAGGAGTCGGCCGGCGTGCGCGAACGCGTCTTTGCGGCCGGCGGACTGGCAGCCTACACCGCCTACGGTTATCACGGCACAGCCGTGCTGGTAGGGGGCGATTATCGCTGGCAGTCGTACGTCCCCTACGTGCAGGGGTGGGCCAAGATGCGCCTCGAGGAGATAGCGGCAGAGGCCTCCGCAGGCGGGGTATCCGCAACGGTCTTCAACTGCCCCGAGATCCAGACCAATTCCAGCGCGCTCTTCCTGGGGGTGGAGATTTCCATCTATCCGCTGCTGACCGCCATCCGGCGCGAGGCGGGCGATGCGGCCGCCGCGCCGCTGTTTGAACGTTGCCAGGGGATGCTGAAGGAGGGTGAGGGCCTGGGGCATCTGCTGGAGCGGGCCGATGACTACCTTGCCTCGCCGCTTTTGGCCGGGATCCTCGATTATTCCGGCTGGCCGCAGCACAACACCCGCGAGCAGGCCGAGCTGATGCTCTCCAGGTCCGCCGAGTTGATGGGGATGCACGCCGACCAGAAACGACTGGTCTGCGCCGAACTCTCTCGCATCGTCTTTCTGGCCACCGGAAGGCTGATGGTCCATTCATCGTGGAACCCAGTTGCCCCGACCCTCTGGCTGAACCACGACCTCATCGCCCGGCTGCTGGCCGACAGCCGTGGAGAGGGCATCCTGTGACGCTGCTGTTGCGGCGGGGGGTGAAACCGGGTAGTATGAGGCACATGTCAAGGAGTTGTCCGAGGGGGAATATGAAGATCATCATCAGAGCCGCAGTCGTTTTTTGCCTTTCAGCCGTCCTTTTCCAGGGGTGCGCCACGCCCCAGGTGGTCAAGCAGCCCGACGAGATGTACAAGGATGGTGAGGAGTTCTTCCGCAAAGGGGACTACGAGGATGCCATCACCCAGTGGAAGAAGGTCAAGGAGAGTTACCATTCGCCCGAACTCTCTGCCAAGGCCGAGATCGGCATTGCCGATGCCTATTTTCTCAATGATGAGTACATCGAGGCGGCGGCGGAATATGAGAATTTTCGCAAGCTGCACCCCTTGCACGAGCGGGCCGGTCATGCCCTCTACCGCCAGGGGATGAGCTACTACCATCAGATCAACCGCATCGATACCGACCAGACGCCCGTGAAAAACGCCCTGGCCATCTTCGAGTCGTACGCCAAGCTGTATCCGGCCGGCGAGTCCGTCGCCGAGGTGACGGAGAAGATCCGTGACTGCCGCGACAAGCAGCTCCAGTACGAGATCTATGTGGGGAAATTCTATCTGAAGAACGACAAGTATCCCGCGGCCATCGCCCGCTTCGAGGAGGCGCTCAAAAGGTTCGCCGACCTGCCGCGGCGGGATGAACTGCTCTACCGGTTGGGGCTGGCCTACCGGGAGGGGGGGCAGCAGCCAAAGGGACGCGAGACGTTCGAGCGGCTGCTGCGCGATCTTCCCGAGTTCCGATTCGGAAAGCGGGGATTTTTTCTCCTGGCAAGGAAATCAAGGGATTGCGCGGAGGCGTACGTCGGTACGCCGCACAAGCAAGACCGAAGATTGACGCCGCCAGGGGGAAAAAGCGCCCTTTCCGGACGGAAACTAGCTAACAGTCAGCGGCTAGCGACTAGCGGCTGGTTACCTGCGAAAGGTGAGACTTGGGTATGCCCGACATGACGCTGATAATGGCCTGTGCGGCGGCCTATCTGCTTGGCTCGATACCATCGGGGCTGCTCTGGGGCAAGGCCTACGGCATCGACGTGCGCAAGGAGGGAAGCGGCAACATCGGAGCCACCAACCTCTACCGCACCGTCGGGCGCAAGGTGGGTGTGCTGACCCTTTTGTGCGACAGCCTCAAGGGGTTCATTCCGGTGCTCGCGGTGAAACTGTCGGCGCTGCCCGCCGATCATGCCGCCTGGGTGGGGCTGGCTGCCTTCTGCGGGCACGTCTTTTCGCTCTTTCTGCGCTTCAAGGGGGGCAAGGGGGTCGCCACCGCCCTGGGGGTGTTCCTGGCGCTCTCCCCGCTGGCGGTGCTCATCGCGCTTGGGGTGTTCCTGGGGCTGGTCTACAAATGGCGCTACATCTCCCTCGGCTCGATCTGCGCGGCGGCGGTCATGCCGCCGGCGGTGTCGCTATTGGGTGGCAGCCGGGCGATGTTGCTGGTGACGGCGCTCATCGCGGTGATCGTGATCGTCAAGCACCACGAGAACATCAAGCGCTTGGTGGCGGGTACGGAGAACAAATTCAAGGCGTAGATATTGTCACAAAATCAAATTCATTAACGCAAGGACGCTAAGGTACAATGTAAAACAATAGATAAAGGGCTTGATTTTTTGTTATCTGTCCGGTTAATGTTGAAATATGAATACGTTTTGATTTCCTTTGCAACCTTGCGTCCTTGCGTTAAATATCCGCTTTTTTATAGAATTATTCCTTGTCGCCGGCGTAGATGCTGGCGATGCCGAAGGTCAACTCCTTGATGTGGATGCTCCTGAAGCCCGCCTCGGCGATCATGCGGGAGAATTCCTCGTGGGAGGGGAACTCCAGCACCGAGTCGGGCAGGTACTTGTAGGCATTGTAGCGTGAGAACAGCCCGCCGATGACCGGCAGCAGGCGCCGGAAATAGAAGTAGTAGAGTTGCCTGAAGAGCCTTGAACGCGGCGTGGAGAACTCCAGGATGATCAGTCGTCCGCCGGGCCGCAGCACCCGCCACATCTCCGCCAGCCCCAGCTTCCTGTCCACCACGTTCCTGATCCCGAAGGCGATGGTTATCGAGTCGAAGGTGTTGTCCTGAAAGGGGAGGTCCTCGCAGGGGGCTACCCGGAAGTCGATCCTTGCGGCGTAGGGCGATGCCGCCACCTTGGCCTCGCCCAGCTCGACCATCTCCCGGCAGAAGTCGGCCCCGGTGATCTTCACCGATGAGGGGGTCGCGCGGGCGATCTCCAGCGCCACATCGCCGGTACCGGTGGCCACGTCCAGGATCCGTGCCCCCTCCCGGTACTTGAGCAGCCTGACCGCCTTCGAACGCCAGCGCCGGTCGATGCCCAGGCTGAGCAGCCGGTTGAGGAAATCGTAGCGCGGGGCTATGGCGCCGAACATCTGCTGTATCTTTTCGCCCTTGTCGGAAAGCCTGAACATGAATAATGCTACCTTTTGCAGGGATATGATGCTATATATTAATACCTTAGGCTTGTAACACACTTTCGGGTGATAAAACCAGTAAAAACAGGATGGGAGCATCGCAGTGAAGAAGGTTGCCAACCGGCAGACCCCCCCCTCGATCCACAAACCGCGCAGCAAGGCAACGGAGAGCTGATCGATGCCGTCGTTCATCCGCCTCCAGGATCTGGCCGACATCCTGATCATGACCTTCCTCTTGTACCAGCTCTATTCCTGGTTCCGCAGGACCCGCGCCATGCAGGTGCTGCTGGGATTGGGTGTCGTGACGCTGATCTACTTCGCCACCCGTTTCCTCGGCCTGTACATGACCAGTTGGATACTGCAGGAACTGGGTACGGTCCTGATCGTCCTGATCATAGTGGTGTTCCAGGCCGAGATCAGGCAGGCGCTCTACCGCTTCAGCCTGTTGCGCCACCTGTTCGAGACCCGGGAGACCCAGCAGCGCAGCCAGTTCCAGGAGATTGCCGAGACGCTCTTCGGTCTGGCGCAGAGGAGGGTCGGCGCGATCCTGGTCATCCAGCGCGGCGAGTCGTTGCAGGACCTGATGCTGAACGGCGTGCGGCTGGATTGCGAGATCTCGCCCCAGATACTGGAGGCGATCTTCAGCGAGGGGGCCCCCCTTCACGACGGCGCCGTCCTGGTGCGGGACGGCAGGATAGCCCTGGCTTCCTGCCACCTTCCCCTTTCCGCCAGCTCCGAGCTCCCGCAGTTCATGGGCACGCGCCATCGTGCGGCCCTGGGGCTTTCGGAGCGTACCGACGCCGTTGTGGTGGTGGTTTCGGAGGAGCGCGGGGAGGTATCGCTGGCCGTGGCGGGGGAGCTGAGCCGTGTTGCCACGCAGGTCGAACTGGCCAATGCCCTGGATGAGCTGGTCAGTCCGGCAGCCGAGGCACCGCGCATGACCCTGCGGCAGCGCCTCTTTTCGAACCTGCTGCCCAAAACGGCAATCCTGCTCATCGTGACGGCATTCTGGGTACTGATTTCATCCCGGCAGGGACAGAT
Source organism: Deltaproteobacteria bacterium (assembly GCA_016182975.1). Taxonomy (GTDB): domain Bacteria; phylum Desulfobacterota; class Desulfuromonadia; order Geobacterales; family Pseudopelobacteraceae; genus JACPFJ01. The sequence goes on along the minus strand of JACPFJ010000027.1, from coordinate 5,090 downwards.
CACCACGGTCACCGCCCCGGTCAGGCTGCACGGACTCTCGGAGGAACTGGTCCTGGTGCGGAGCGTTCCCGAGGAGGTGGATGTACAGCTGAAATCCTTCTCCAGCCTGACCCCGCCCCCCGCAAAGCTGGATATCGCGGCGGATATCGACCTGTCCGGCATTCGCGAGGGGCAGACCACCACAAGGATCAGGAACGCCGATTTCAACATCCCTCCGGGCATGGTGATTGCCGGTATCACCCCCCCCTCGATCAGGATCGTCGCGGAGAAGAAGGTCCGCAAGTCCGTGCCGGTCAGGGTGACGCTGAGGGGCTCGCTTAAGCGCGGCCTGGCCGACTATGAGTTGGTCTGCGAACCGGCGCGGGTCGAGATCGAAGGGCCGGCCGGACAGCTTGGCCGGGTCGAGTCGGTAGCAACGGAGGAGATCGATGCCGGCCGGCTGACAAGGGGGAAGGAGTACCGCAAGAACCTGCTCCCCACCCCGAAACGGGTCGTTATCCTGCGGGACGAGCCGGTGACGCTCAGGCTGGTTTCACGCCGTGAGGCGCGATAACCTGTCGTAATGGCCCGATTATTGCTTTGAAGGCAACATGCCGCCGGGCATTTTAATGTTGACTTTTAGCCTGTAATGTTATAAAACGACGACGCCTGAAACTAGAACAAAAAGGAGGGAAAATGACGCATATTCGTAAGATATTCGTAATATGTCTCATGCTGCTGGCTGCTCCTCAATTGGTTCTGGCGTCAAAAACCCACGTAGTCCGCAAGAGCGAATCGCTTCAATCCATTGCCCGCAAGTATCATGTCTCCGTAACCGAACTCAAATCAGTCAACAACCTGACAAGAACCCATATCGACCGCGGGGCGCGCCTGATCATCCCTTCCCATGCCGAGACGAGGAAGGCAAAGGCGGCTGAAAAGGCCCAGACCTACAAGGTCGTCAAGGGTGATACCCTGCCGCGTATTGCCAAGAAGACCGGCGTTCGGATGGCCGATCTTCGGCGTCTCAACGGCTTGAAGGGCAACAGGATAAAACCGGGACAGCTGCTGGCGTTAGACGAGGCGGTCCCCGCGGCCGAGGAGGCTCCGCGGCGGGTTGCCGCTGCCAACCGGCTTCAGTTGGTCAATCGGGATCTGCTTAACGAAAAGGAATTCTCCGATACCCTGGCGGAGTTGACCGACATCGATGCCGACCGTCCGGTGGATCTGGCAAAAAGCCTCGAAGAGAGCGGCGCCGGCGTCAATAAGCTGAAAAAATCGGCATACAGCTTCCTGGGGGCGCGCTACCGTTTCGGCGGCAACAGCCGTAAGGCCCTTGACTGCTCCAGCTTCGTACAGCAGGTCTTTCGCGAGCAGCAGGTGAGCCTGCCCCGTACCGCGCGTGAACAGTTCCATGTCGGCGACGAAGTGATGCGGGGCGACCTGCGCAAGGGGGACCTGGTCTTCTTCCAGACCTATGCCAGCTTCCCGTCACACGTCGGCATCTATCTAGGCAACCGCAAGATGATCCATGCCTCCTCCCGTGACCGCCGCGTGGTGATCTCCTCGATGGACACCCCCTATTATCTCTCCCGTTTCCTGGGGGCGCGCCGGATCGGCAAGACCGTGCCGAACGACATCGACTTCAACGAACTGCTGCTGGGTGTTGAGGAGGAGCGCGAGAACGACGTCATGAACAATGACATGATGGGGATATCGCTGAACCTGAAAAACTGATACCTTGCCGCCGAGATACAAAATAAAGAATCCGGGTCATGAGACCCGGATTTTTTTTACCCATCCGCCATGAAAATCCTGCTCAGCTACATATCCGGGGCGCCAGGTCGCGACGACCCGTACATCAGCCTGCTTCCCACGGGACTCTGCTCCCTGCACGCCTGTCTGCGCGAGGCCGGTTTCGATGCCTCCCTGGCCAACTTCTCCGGCTGGAAGGACGAGGCCGTCATTCGGCAGCTTGAAACTCTCAAGCCCGATATCGTCGCCATTTCGCAATGGACCCACAACCGGCATGCCTCGATGGAGCTGGCACGGCTAGTGCGCCGGGTTGCCCCCGGGTGTATCGTCGTCATGGGGGGCGGACACGCCACCTTCCGTTACCAGGAGATCCTCCGGCAAGGCTCCCCGGTGGATATCGTGGCGCTGGGGGAGGCTGAGGCGACGCTTGTCGAGCTTGCCGGGCGGCGCGGCGAAGGGCGCGGCTGGTCGGATATCAGGGGGATCGCCTTCAGCCGCGCGGGGGAGGTTGTCGTCAACCCGCCGCGCCCGCCCCTGGCCGATCTCGACCGGCTTCCTTTCCCCTCCAGCAGCCTGGAGCATTCCATCGGTGTCGACCTCGACCGGCAACTGGAGTTCATCCTCACCGCCAGGGGGTGCCCCTCTGCCTGCCGTTTCTGCAGTTCGCCCGGGTTCTGGGACCGGCGGGTCCGCTTTCGCTCCCCGGAGAATATCGTTGCCGAGATCCTCTGCATCCGCGACCGCCACGGACTGATCTACTTCTCGTTGCGCGACGACACCTTCACCGCCGACCGCAGCCGCACAATCGCATTCTGCCGCCTGCTGATCGAACGCCGGGCCAATATCCTCTGGAACTGCCAGTCGCGGGTCAACGCCCTCGACGAAGAGTTGCTGGTCTGGATGAAGCGCGCCGGGTGCGAGTGTGTTCAGCTCGGCGTCGAATCGGGTTCGCCGCGAATCCTCGCCATGCTGGGCAAGGCCATCACGCCATTGCAGGTGGAACAGGCCGCGGCGCAAATCAGAAAGGTCGGCATCAATCTTTCGGTCTACCTGATCTCCGATGTCCCCGGCGAGACGGAGGCAGACATCGCCCAGACCATGGAACTCATCCGGCGCATCCGCACGGACGACGGCTACGTGTCGCCGCTGGCCTACTATCCCGGTACGCGGCTGTTCGAGGAGGCGGTCGCGGCCGGCCGGGTCAGCAGGGGGATCTTCGAGGAGAGCAGGGAGGCGGCCCTGTATGCCGCGGGCAAGCCTGGGCGGAACTCACGCCGGCTCTTGAGGGCACTTGCCGGTCATGCGCCGCGGGATGCCGGCCGCTTCCAGCGGCAGAAAGAGCTCTTAGGGTACTGTCACGCAACCAACGTCCTGGCGGGGGAGTGGCACCGGCAGCGCGGCGATACTAAGGCGGCCGAGCGGGAGTACCGCGAGATAACCGTGGAGCAGCCGGATAACCCCTGGGGATGGTACCTGCTGGGGGAGTTGTACGATGAACTGGGCGAGGGGAAAACGGCAACGCAGTGCTACCGGACCGTGCTCGGCATCGTGCCGGAACATGGGCCGTCGCGCTCGGCCCTGGCGGCAAAAAAAGAGGCGGGGCCGTGAGGCCCCGCCGGGTACCGACTCAAACAGCGGGATGTTACTTGGTGTCCATCCGGAAACTCCGGATGTGACACTAGCAGTTTCCGATTCGGAAAGGAGGGATTTTTCGTCCTGGCAAGGAAATCGAGGGGTTGCGCGAAGGCGTACATCAGTACGCCGCACAAGCAAGCCCGAAGATTGACGCCGCCAGGGCGGAAAAGAACCCTTTCCGGACGGAAACTACTTGGCGATCCTGATGCCGGGGATGAAGAGGATCTTCTCGAAGGTCCGGTTGAGGGTCTTGCTCTGAAAGTTATTCATCGGCGGAGCGTCGGGATACTCGATGGCGTCGCCGACCTTGACCTTGGTCTCGGGCAGGGCCATCCAGACCTTCTGGCCCTTTTCGTCGGCTGCCTCCACGTAGGTGTAGCCGCCGGAGTTCATGGTCTGGGTTACCTTGGCCTTTTTGCCCACACCGGCCGGGATGTCCTGGGATTTCATGCCGGCATGGGGATCGCCACCGGGGGCGCCGCCGGGATGGCCGGCGGGCATCTGTCCCTGCTGGGCAGGCGCTGCAACCGGCTTCTGGGGTGCTTCGGTCTTAGGTTTTTCCTGGCAGCCGGCAAGGGCGAACGTGGTGATGGCAAGAAGGGTCAATATTGTTTTTTTCACAAGCAACCTCCTGATTTTTGATAACTATTGTTTTTAACACAGCAGCGCATGAAATTCCAAGAAAAAAGTTTGCCGCGCAAAGGCGAACTTTTTCCCCTGTGGTACAGTTTGTTCTTGAGCGATTGTCGCGGATCAAGGGGCGTCTCACGATGAAGTTGCGGCGTATGTCCAGGATTGCAGGCGTGCTGCTGCTTGCGGCGGCAACCCTGCTCGGAGCGGCCTCGTGCCGGGACGGGCGGCGGGCGGCCGCCAAGGGTACGCTGATCGTGGGAATGGAGCTGTCCTACCCCCCCTTCGAGATGACCGATGAGAACGGTGCGCCCAAGGGGATCAGTGTCGAGCTGGCCTCTGAGCTGGGCAAGTTCCTCGGCAAACGGATCGTCATTCAAAACATGGCCTTCGATGGCCTTATCCCGGCGCTCAAGAGCGGCAAGATCGACCTGATCCTCTCCTCCATGACCATCACCGACGAACGCAGGCGGTCGGTCGATTTCAGCGACCCCTACCTTACCACCGGGCTCTGCCTGCTGGTGGCGAAAGGATCGCGGGTCAACTCCATCGCGGACCTGGACAAAGCGGGCATCACAGTGGCGGTCAAGAAGGGGACCACCGGTCACAGCTTTGCCGCCGGCAACATCAGGAACGCCAGGCTGCTGGTGCTGGACAGGGAGGCGGCCGCGGTGCTGGAGGTCGTACAGGGCAAGGCGGATGCCTTCATCTACGACCAGATGTCCACCTACCGGAATTGGCAGCGCAACCGCGACACGACCCGCGCCCTGTTGAACCCCTTCCAGGTGGAGCAGTGGGGCATTGCCCTGCGCAAGGGTGACGGCCAGCTCAAGGGAGAGATCAACCGATTCCTGGGGAGCTTTCGCAGCCGGGGCGGTTTCGAGCGCCTGGGGGATATTTACCTAGGGGAACAGAAAGAGGCCTTCAGGGAGCAGGGGATACCCTTCCTCTTTTAGGCGCTTAGCGCCTATCGTCTGACAACATGTTGGTAGTAGAAATCATGTTGCAACGAGATGCAACTCGGTTAGAAGATTGAACATTTCGTTGCATATGTTGTCGTATTTTGCGTCGATGGGGCGCATTGTTTTCGG
>JACPFJ010000002.1 GCA_016182975.1 Deltaproteobacteria bacterium | reverse complement strand
TTCCGATTCGGAAAGCGGGGATTTTTTCTCCTGGCAAGGAAATCAAGGGATTGCGCGGAGGCGTACGTCGGTACGCCGCACAAGCAAGACCGAAGATTGACGCCGCCAGGGGGAAAAAGCGCCCTTTCCGGACGGAAACTAATTATGAATGGCAAATCCCTACGGGGTGCCGGGGTCAGAAAGGTTTCCAACCCCGTTTTCCGCATTATTCACGAATTCGGCCATCTCCTTGTCCAGCCGATAGATGTGGTTCCGTATCCAATCCAAGGCCATTTTGCCGGTATTGACGATCACGACCAGTGATGCCCCTTCCCTGGAAAACAGCTCTTCCACGTTCGTAAGATCGCGGATGAAGGCGTCATGCTCCTGCTTGTGCGCCTTGTGGAGAGGGTAATTATGACGTACCTGGAGTGACTCTTCGTCCTGGAAGTGCTCCCTGACGTACCTGTTCAGGAATCGAAGCAGGTTTCCGACCTCATCCTTACCCTTACACTCTTCGCAGGCAGCCAGGAGGAGGTTGATTTTCCGGAACAACTCCTTGTGCTGGTCGTCGATCTTCACGTTTCCGGTTGCCAGGTCCTTCCACCATTCGTCTATCATAATCTCATCCTCCTTGCGTCCCATTTCAGGATATTGAATCTGTTGCCGACGTCGGCCGTTCCATTGCGGATCAACTCACTCCCCTAGTACCGAAAAACTCGCTGTAGCGTTTGGGTTTCATAGTATCCTCCTTATTCCACTGGAATCATTCAGTCATGAAAAAAATGTTGTCAAGCCGGCAGCCTGTGTTTTAGCAGGAACCATGCCGAACGCTGTGGGATAAAAAATGCCTGTATTATCAAGATGTTGCTTGTTTGTGGGGGTGTCGATGAGAAGTGATGCTGTAAAAATATTTTACCGGAGTTTCATGCGGAGTAGTGGATTGTCTATGGAAACCTTGAAGAAGAGGGAGGAGAAAATAACGGTTTCCTTACGGGAAGCGGTTACGTACGGCGATTGCCGCTGTCCGCCAGTTTTTTTGCCGGCTATCCAACCTGTGAATCTTTCCGGCGGCTATAGCCAAGGACCCGCTCGATGAAACCCTCGCGGATAAGGGGGTCGTCGAGGCGCCCCTCCTCCTCCACCGGCAAGAGGGGGAAGCGCCTGGCCACGGCGGCGGCGAACAGGCCGCTCCCCGATCCGATGGGGACGTCGTCGTTGTAGACCCCGACCAGCCACATCCCGCAACTGGGCGAATTTCGTTTGAAGATGAATCCGCACAGCCTCTCCGGTCCCAGCCCCTCTACCTTTGCCTCGCAGAAGGCCTGCATCCTGGCGGTCAGGTCGATACGGCCGTTGATGGTCATCAGGCGCGGGTCGGCCGGGTCCCCCTCCAGGCGCATCGCCTCGCGCGGGACCGGCAGGCCGCACCCCACCTCGGGACAGACCGGTATCAATCGGAAAATCCGATTCAATTCATCGCAAATATAACTGTTGCGCTTGAGGCCGCCGTCGTAGCGCACGCGCTCCCCCAGGAGGCAGGAGCTGACACCGATGCTGACGGGGGTGCTCATGTTGCCTCCGTGAATGCGGTTCCCCGGACTATCCATTTCGGAACCCCTCCCGCAGCATCCGCTTCAGCTGCCCGTATTCACCCGGCGTCACTCTTCGATCCCGGTAGACCGCGCCGGCGTAGATCTCCACGAACTCCCGAACCCTGCCGTTGCCGCTGGCCGTTGCCAGCTCGAACAACCCCTGACTGCCCCGTTCCACCCCGATGCCGCAGTCCCGCTCCAGACGGCGGTAAAAGGAGCGCAGCAGACGCTCCTCCCGGGACGGCAGCAGACTTTTCCGGCGGAGTGCCAGGAGGATCGCGCCGCTCACTCCCGCCAGCAGCAGAACAGCCGGCAGGGACGCCTTGAGGACCTTGCGCGCATCGAGCCCCTGCAGCCGTTTGCCTGCGCCGCGGGCGGCCTCCACCTGGCGCTCGAAGTCGTAGGTGATGACCGTGCGGTTCCAGGAATGGTTGAAGGAGTCGAGCGTCAGGCGGAATTTGTCGAGCAGGCCGCGTTTTTTCGGCCCGCCCCACACCGCGCCCGCGTTCTGCGCAAGACTGCTGGGATCGACCCGCACCCATCCCCGGTCCGCGATGTATGCCTCCACCCAGACATGGGCCATATCCTCGCTGATGAGGTAATACCCCCCCAGTTCGTTGTACTCGCCCCCCAGGTAGCCCCCCACCAGCCGCGCGGGAACGCCGGCCCCCCGCAGCAGCAGGGCAAAGGCAGAGGCGAAGAACTCGCAGTGTCCCTGTTTCTTCTCGAACAGAAACTGCTCCAGGGCATGAACGCCTACAGGCAGCCCCTGCATGGTGTAGCGGTAGTTGCCGTTGCGGAAATGGACCTCCAGAAGCTCCAGCCGGCCGACATCCGAGTCGCCGCGGCGGCGGATCTCCTCCGCCAGGGTGAGGATGCGGGGCGGGATGCCGTCGGGGAGCCTGAGGTAGAAGGCGCGCTCCGGGGCCGCGGCAACGGGCAGGATACCGGCGATGACCGATTCGGCCGCGTAGCCGAGCCTTTTGCCGGCGGCCCCCTGCTGCTCGAACGTACCGTCCGGGAAGCGTTTGACCTGGGGGAGCGTGATTGCGGCGGGCGCATCCAGGGCGAACAGGGCGCGGGATCTTCCCGGTTCGGGATAGATGTTCTGGACGATGCGCGGGCCGCTGTAGCCGATCCGCTCCGCCGGCATCGCCACGTCGCGTATCCAGCGGTTCCCCACGATCCGGTTGAAGACGGTGCCGCGCCAGTAGAGCTGCCGTTGGGGGAGGCGGGGCATCTCGGCCCGGAAGACCGTCAGCCTGGATTCAGCGACGTTTTGCGCGCGTCCCGGCTCGATCCTGTCGCTGAATCCGGTGGCGTGGGCCGTTGGGGGGAGGATGTTCCAGAGCGGGAGCTGGGTGCGGGGGAGCAGCGGGAAGAAAAAGAGCAGGAGCGGCAGCGAGGCCAGCGGCATCAGCAGACCCGCCGCCAGCACCTTGCGCAGGTCGGGCCGGGCAAGCGTCATGCGGCTGTCCTGGGCATGGAAGGTGAGCAGCACCAGGCTGACCGCCACCAGGAGGAGCAGAAGCGCCAGGTAGACGAGGAATGCCGGGCTGAGGTCGAACAGGGAGGATGCGGCCAGGCAGAAGAGCGACAGGGCGAGTATCTGCAGGTAATGCCGGCCGCTCTTCTCGCCGCCGAGCCTGACCGCCAGCATGACGGCCAGCACGCTCACCACGGGCTGGGCCGGGTTGGCGCGGCTGAACTGGGCCGCGTAGAACAGGAAGACCGGGACGACGGCGGCGTTCAGCCACCAGTTCTTCAGCGGCCAGGCGCCGCGCCGCTCCTGCCAGATGCCGGCGATCATGCCGGCCGCGATGGCCAGGCGCGGCGCCGTCGTGAGCCAGGGGAAGAGCGGCACGATCCCGCACAGGGCAACGCAATAGGAGAGCGCGGCGATTATTTTCGAGAGTCTCAGGTTCATATGGATAACTTTCGGGGGGCAGGCTGGAAGCCTACCCCCCATACAGCGCCAGTTCAGTCAGCAGCTTGATGCCATGGCGTTGCCCGGCCTCGGCTGGGATGATGAGGCTGCCCAGCCTGAGCCCAACCGGGCGCTCCCGCACCCAGCGCCTGATCAGCCAGGCCGCGCGGGAGATGCGCTCCTCCAGGTCGAGATCCGGTTGGGCGTCGAGGTCGATGATCAGGGGGTGAGCCGACTGACGGCCGAACTCCTTGACCAGCAACTCGTCACCGCGCGCCGAGAGCTTCCAGTGTATCATCCGCAGCGGCTCGCTCCCCGAGTAGGGGGCGATACGCTCCAGCTCTCCGTCCACCCCACGCTCCTGGCGGACGCTGCTCCCCGCTCGCCGCGCTTCGCGGCCGTCTCCGGCCGACATCCCCCGGCTGAGACGCGGAAAGACTATGATGCTGCGCTGTTCCGGGAAGATCCAGTAACGGTTGAAAAAATTGACCGGAAAGGGCGAACTGACGGGGATGGCGCCGATGCCGGCGAGCCCCCGCCCGGCAAAGGTGAGCGTCAGATTGCCTTCGGCGGAACCTCCCCGCGTTACCAGCGGGATGATGCACCCCTGGCCGTCCGGGCACTCGATCCTGATCAGGAAGGAGGGGATGTAGCGCTTGGTATTGCGGATGCGCAGCCGGAAGGGGGCCGGCACGCCGGCGAAGACCTCCTCGGGCGGGATGAGTTCCGGAACCAGTCCCTTGATATTGGACATTCCGGCCAGACCGGTGACGGACATGAAGGCCAGGAGCCCCGATACCACCAGGAAGAGCAGGTTGTTGCCGGTGTTGACGGCGGAAAAGCCCAACAACAGGGTGATGACGATGTAGAGCGCGCCGGCCGTGCTGATCTTCAGGCCAAAGGCAGCGGTATTTCGGCGATTATTGCGCGTAGGAGTTCTCCCGGATGGGCAGATTCATGTTCGGGCCGCAGGATCAGGCGATGGGCGCAGACGGCCACGGCGACCCCCTTCACGTCCTCGGGCGCCACGAAGTCGCGCCCCTCAAGAAAGGCGGCCGCCCGCGCCGCCTGGGCCAGGTTGATGGCGGCCCGGGTGGAGAGGCCGGTCTGTATTCGCTCGTGGTTGCGGGTGGCGGCCACCAGGGCGTAGATGTAGCCGACCACGGCATCGGAGAGGTAGACCGCCTCCGCCACGGCGCGGCGCGCGGCGAGGATGTCCCCGGCTGTCGCCACCGGGGTGATGGAGCCAATCCGTTCGCGTATACCCCCGCCGGAGATGATCCCCTTCTCCAACTGTTCCGGGGGATAGCCTACGCCGGTGCAGAGCAGGAAACGGTCGAGTTGGGACTCGGGGAGAGGGAAGGTGCCGCTCTGGTCCGACGGGTTCTGGGTGGCGAAGACCATGAACGGGTCGGGCAGCGGGTGCGTTGTCCCTTCCACGGTCACACGCCGCTCCTCCATGGCCTCCAGCATGGCGCTCTGGGTGCGGGGCATGGCGCGGTTGATCTCGTCCAAAAGGACGATGTTGTTGAAGATCGGTCCCGGCAGGAAGGTGAAGCGTCCCTCCTCGCGGCTGAACATCGACAGACCGGTGATGTCCGAGGGAAGCAGGTCGCTGGTGCACTGCACCCGGCCGAAGGAAAGGCCGGTTATGCCGGCCAGGGCCAGGGCGATGGTGGTCTTGCCCAGGCCGGGAATATCCTCGATCAGGATGTGCCCGCCGGTCAAAAGCGCGATTGCCGACAGGCGCAACACCTCCTCCTTTCCCTGGAGGAAGTCGCGGGAAAGCGTGTCGAGCATCGTTGTAATGGGTCTGTTTTGCTGGGATGGACTCACTGATTTAACCTCGAGGTTTCTTGACCGATAAGATAGAATATATTTTATGGAATAATATTACAATATTGTTGCCAGGGTGTGGAGGCGATTTTCATGATCTACAAACGCACGGTCCTTACCAAAATACTCTCCAACGGCATGAAGGCCGATTTTGCCGTGGTCAGGGAGGCGGGCGCATTCAAGGCCGCCCTCTTCGTGAGTGGCCGCTACGTACCGGGTCCTGCCTTGCCGGAATTGCTCGATCCTCCCGCCGCCGATGTCACCCACTGGATGGGAAACAGGCCGGGCGTCGGACTGACGAGCGAAGAGGCCGAGAGGATCATCCGCGAAGTGGAGATAGAGAACAGCGTCATCGAACACAGGAAAAAGGCAGCCGGATAGATGATAAGCGAGGCCGCTTTTTTTCTCCGTTGATTTGCAAATTATACTACCTTACCCCATGAACGCCAGGTACACCTTGCGCTCCCTGGGACCGTCGAACTCGCAGAGATAGACCCCCTGCCACGTCCCCAGCCACAATTTACCACCCCGCACAATCACCTGCACAGACGATCCGAAGAGGCTGGCCTTGATGTGCGCGTCCGAATTACCCTCGGCGTGGCGGAATCGCGGGCTCTGCGGGACGAGCTCGTCGCTGAACGCCTCCATGTCCCCGGCCACGTCCGGGTCGGCGTTCTCGTTGATGGTCACCGCTGCGGTGGTGTGGGGTACGAAGACCGTCAGCACCCCCTCCTGCCAGCCGTTACGATTCACGGCATCGGCGATCTGCCGGGTGATGGCGACGAAGCGGGTGCGCCGGTCGGTCGGGACGCTCAATTCCGCGGTGTGCAGCATGTATTCCTCCTTGGTATGCTTCATGTCGAAACCCTAAGCGTGTTATACTTTAATAGGAAGAACAAGGAAAGGAGGTGGCGAGGATGAGAGGCATGAAACGACCGATGAAAAGGGCGCGGCGCATGACACAGATGACCATGCCCGGCAAGCATGAACAGATGATCCGCCGCGCGGCAAACCACAACGCCCACGTCATAACCCCCCACGGCAAGGTTCAGGCCGGCCGCAAGGGGCGCAAAGTCTGACGGGCAAACGCCCTGAGGCCGACTCCACGTTGTCATGTTTTCGATGGCTTGAGGGAGTGGCGTAGCGCGAGTGCTTGCAAGATGTTGACGCTACTTCTTCGTAACTGTTATGGCCTTCATGGGATTCCTGGGTGTGTCGAGGAAAACCGTATTTTCAAAATCCCCGTGAGCCGGGTGCAGGCAGTAGGTGCTCGTGGAGCCGGCCGGAAGGGCGTATTTGCATTTTGCGTTGTTGGCCAGGCATCGAGATAAATCGTCCACAATGCGTTCCGTACGACATTGCTTTGTATTGGGTTCGCTTCCCGTGAAATTGCGTATCGAGATCGACATAGAGACTCCTCCCTTCCCTTGGTTCCATTCAAATAATTTTAGCGCAAGATGGCCGTTTGTAAATACAGCCGAGGGTCAGAACCTGGAATGCCTGCAGAAATATTTGCCGCAGTGTCTCCTGGAATCCCTTAGAGGGGCGGGGTGGGCCTCGGTACTCACTCTGGCACGCCGATTACCGCTAAGCCGTCAGGATTGACTTTTTGACGGCATCTCTATATTTTTAATCGTTTGCATCAATTCCAAGGAGCCCGCTGTGCCCGATTCACGCAAAACCGGCCGCCTGTTCGCCTTCGTCTCCAAACGCCCGCGCCTGATCCTGGCCCTGGCCCTGCTCATCTCCGTCCTCTCCCTGATCTACACCAAACGGAACATGGAGTTCCTCACCGGGCGCGACGACCTGATGCCCAGGAACGCCCCCTTCCAGGTGGACTACCGCGCCTACCGCGCCGAATTCGGCGACCAGGAAGAGATCGTGGCCGTGATCGAGTCGGACGACGCCGAGAAGAGCACCCGCGCCGCCGATGCGCTCCATGAGCGGTTGAACCGGGAAAAGGGCGTGTTCCGCGAGGTGTTCTACCCCGGCGGGCTCCCCTTCTTCCGCAGGAACGGCCTGCTGTTCATGCCGCTGGAGGACATCAAACGCCTGCGCCAGACCCTGACCATGGCCGCCCCGGTCCTGAAGGACCTGGCCGCCTCCCCCTCGGTGCAGACACTCTTCACCAGCCTGACCCGCCAGATCGACGGATACCTGGAGACTGACGACCCGGCCGCGCTGCAAAGCCTGACCTTCATGCTCAGCACGCTGGACAGGGGCTTCAAGGCCTTTGACGGCAAGGGCAGCGGCCTCTCCATGGACTCCTTCCTCAAGGGTGGGGGCGACGGCCCGCCCTCGGCCCTGGAGAGCGCCGGCCGGCAGCAGGTGATCACCATGCTGCCGGTCAAGGAGCAGGGGAGCTTCGTCCCGGCCGAGAAGGCGATCAAGGCCGCCAGGGGCGCGCTGGACGAGGTCCTGAAAAGGCCCGAATTCAAGGGGATCAAGGGGGGGCTGACCGGCGTGCCGGTGCTGGAGTACGAGGAGATGGCCACCAGCCAGCGCGACATGGGGATCGCCACCGCGCTGTCGCTCACCCTGACGGTGGTCCTGCTCCTGTTCGCCTTCCGCGGCCTCTTGAACGTGATCGCCGCCATGGTCTCGCTGATCGTCGGGATCTGCCTCTCCTTCGGCTTCGCCACCCTGGCCGTGGGGCACCTCAACATCCTCTCCATGGTCTTCGCCATCATGCTGATCGGCCTGGGGATCGAGTACGGCATCCAGGTGGTGCTGCGCTACCAGGAGGAGCTGCGGGGGGGGGCGGGCGGCCCGCAGGCCATCGAGACCGGCCTGACGACCAACGTGCGCTCGATCGTCATGGCCGCCGCCACCGTTGCCCTTGCCTTTGCCACCTTTGCCTTCACCGATTTCAAGGGGATCGCCGAACTGGGGATCATCGCCGCCGGCGGGGTTGTGATCTGCGTCATCGCCACCTTTACCGTGCTGCCGGCCATGCTGATCCTCCTGGAGCGTTACCGCAAGCCGGGCCTTCACTACAGCCCGCAACGGGACAGCGAACGGGACGTGGACCTGAGCAGGCACCCCGTTTCCCGCGCCCTGTTCGAGAAGCCGCGTGCGGTCGTGGCCGCGACCCTGGTGCTGGTCCTGATCTGCCTCTATCCCACCCTGACCATGCGCTTCGACTATAACCTGATGAACCTGCAGGCTAAGGGGTTGCAGTCGGTGGAGTACGCCTACCGGTTGATGCGAAGTAAGGAGAACTCGGGCTACTTCGCGGTGGCGATCGCAGGGGACAAGGGCGAGGCCAAAAGGCTCACCGAGCGCCTGGAGAAGCTGCCGGCGGTTGATCACGTGGTGAGCATCCTGACCTTCGTGCCCTACGGACAGGAGGAGAAATTGGCCGAGCTGGGGGCCCTGAAGCGGCTTATGGCAGAGGTGCGGCCGGTGCCCTACGAGGAAAACCTGCGGCCGATGGAGCTGCCCGCGGTGTTCGAGGCTTTCCGTAACCGGGTGGAACGGCTGAAGAACGCCCTGGAGTCGCGCAAGGCCGCCGAGGCCAGGCCGGTAGGCGCCTTCCTGGCCACCCTGGACGGTTTCTTCAAGTCGCTGGAGAAGGAGAAGGATCGGAATGCCCTGGGGATGCTGCGGGAGTTCCAGGGGGGGATGTTCGCCGAGCTGCCGGCCAAGCTGACCATGATGAAGCAGGGCCTGGAGGCCGCCCCCATCAATGAATCCGACGTGCCGGCGGAGCTCAGGCAGCGCTTCGCGGGGAAGAGCGGCAAGCTGCTGCTCCAGGTGGCCCCCAGGAAGGAGATCTTCGAGCACGGGCCGCTCAAGGAGTTCGTCGGCCAGGTCAAATCGGTCGTCCCCAACGCCACCGGCGAGCCGGTCATGGTCTACGAGTCCCTGACCGTGCTCAGGGATTCCTATCTCAAGGCCTTCATCTACGCCTTTCTCGGCATCGCCGCGATCCTCCTGATCAACTTCAAGAGCGTCCGCTTCGCCCTGATCGGCACCCTGCCGCTAGGGGCCGGGCTGCTCATGATGGTGGGGGGGATGCGTCTGTTCGGGGTGAGCTTCAACTCGGCCAACATCATCGTGCTGCCGCTGATCCTGGGGGTGGGGATCGACTCGGCCATCTACATCATCAACCGCTACCGCCAGGGGAGCGAGACCCCGGCCCAGGTGGCCTTCAGCAGCGCCGGCGTGGGGGTGTTCCTCAACGCCCTGACCATCCTCTTCAGCTTCGGCGCCCTGATGGTGGCCCACCACCAGGGGGTCTTCAGTATCGGCGCGGTGATGTCCCTGGGGATGGTGGCCAGCGTAGCGGTCTTCCTGGCCTTTCTGCCGGCGCTTTTGACGTTGTGGGGAAGACGTTAGAAACTGTTCAAAGTTCTATGTTCAATGTTCAATGTTAAAACCCCGAACCCAGAACCTTGAACCTTGAACCTTGAACTTTGAACCGCCGTCACGGCGCGGTAACGTTGACGATCTGGCTCGCCTCGCCCCCCGGATTCAACACCTGGATGCGGAAATCCTTGTTGACCGGGGAGTAGGGGTAGCGCTGGTAGATCAGCCGGGTGCAGTCGACAAAGACCAGCCTGTCCCGCGCGGACGCCTCGGCCCCGCCGCGGCCGCCGATCCGTTGTCCATCCACGTAGAGCGACGAGTTCTGCTGGAAGTTCTTCCCCTCGATGATTAACTCGTAGGAGTTCACGTTCTCCCTCCCCACCGTTACCTGGCTGATCTCCGGCTTGGTCTCGATGGTCACCCCCACCGCCACCGAGGTGTTTTCGGGCGAATTCCTGACCATGACCTGATGCAGCCCTCCCGCCACCTGCGGCAGGGTGAAGCCGATGGCCTCGGGCGAGATGAAGCGGCTCCTGATGACGGCGCCGTCGAAGAGCAGCAGCGACCCCTCGCTGAAGTTGCGTCCCAGGGCGGTAATATCCCGTTCCCTCCCCTGGGCGCAGGAACTGACCCGGTCTGGGGAGAGCTCGTCCAGCACCGGCCTGAGCGGCAGGACCGTGAAGTTGTAGGTCCTCCCGGTGACGCCGTCGCCCCGCCTGAGATAGAGGGCATACAACCCCGGCTTGAGCGAGGGGATGATGAATTCGAGCTGCCTGCCGTCAATGACCCTGGACGGGATCTCGACACTTCCCAGAAAGGCGCTGACCGAATCGCCGAAGGCGGAGCCGAAGATCATCACCCTCTCCCCCGGTTCCGCCTGGGCCGGAATGATGCTGAGGATGGCGGGAGGAGGAACCTGCGCCGCGGCCTGGGCTACCACAGGGGGGGCAGATGCGGCCACCGCCTTGGAACGCTGCGGCCGCTCGGCGGCGGAGAGCGGAACGCTCCAGGCGAGGCAGGCAATCGCCGCCAGCAGCAGGCACGAACTCCGCATCTTTATCACCGTAACCCGTTGGATATTGAGCATATTCCCTCCAATTTCAGGTTTGCTTTAAACTCAAAACTCAGAACTCAAAACTCAGAATTTCAATCCCGCACCGTCATCGCCAGCCAGATCCCTCCCAGCACGAAGATGAGGTTCGCCCCCCAGGCGGCCACCAGGGGCGGCAGCACGCCGTTGCGGCCGTAGGAGAGCAGCAGGGCGTTGACCACGAAGTAGGCGAAGCCGATGCCGATGCTGGCCCCGATGCCGAGGGCGATGCCACCTGAACGGCTGTTCCTGAGGGCGAAGGGTATCCCCAGTATGACCATCACAAAGGCCGCGAAGGGAGCTGAGAGCTTGGCGTGCATCATGGTCAGGTAGCGGTGTGCCTGGTAGCCGCCGCTCCGCAGGTTGTCGGCATATTCCTTCAGCTTTCGGAAACTCAGGTTGTCGGCGTTGTTGTCCAGCACCCGCAGGTCGTCGATCTTCAGGTTCAGGGCGATATCCATTGTCGGGGCCGAACTCAGCGAAAAACCGTGCCCCTGGCTGAAGTCCTTCTGCAGCGGACGCAGCAGGGTCCAACGACCGTCCCGGAATTGGGCCGCCTCGGCGTCGATGCGGACGAGAGGATTCATGGTGGTGTCCAATGTCCAGATGATGACACCCTTGAGCATTTTCGCCTGCGGTTCGAACATCTGTGCCTGGAGAATCATGCTGTCGGAACGGAACCAGATGTTGTTGCGCTTGAAGAAGGCGTTGATGTTCTGTTTCTTGATGATCACCCGTTCGATGTATTCCATCCGCTCGAAGCTTCTGGGCACGACCAGCTCGGCATTGGCCAGCAGGACGAAGCTGGCGGCCAGGCCGAGGGCCAGCATGGGAAGGGAGATGCGCAGAAGGCTTACGCCGCAGCTGCGCATGGCGATGACCTCGCTGTTGCGTGAGAAGATACCGAGGGTCAGCAGGGTGGTCATGAGGATGGCGAACGAGGCTGTCTGTCCGATAATCTCGGGCAGCTTGCAGGCGAAGAAACTCAGGATGTCGCCGGCCGCTCCGCCGGCGCGGATGAAGCGCGGGATCTTGTCCATCATGTCCAGCACCAGGTAGACCGACACGAAGCTGCCGAGACAAAGGGCGAACAACCGCAGCCAGGCGGCTGCTATGTAGCGGTTGAGGATGCTCATCTCAGTCGGCCGATCTCCTTGTCCGCAGCAGGGTGCCGAGTGCGGGGATACGGAAACCCAGCTCAAGGGAGGACATCCGCAGCATGAACCACCCCAGCGCCAGAAAGATCATGTTGGGGAGCCACATGGCCAGGGCGGGGGGAATGCTCCCCTTTTCGGCCAGTGTCCGCATGAGCGACAGGAGCATGTAATAGGCCAGCAGAACGGCGATGCTGATTGAAAATCCGCCCGATTTCCCCGAGCGGCGGTTCTGCATGCCCAGCGGCACGGCCACAACGGCAAATACCAGCGAGGCAAAGGGAAACGCGAACCTGCCGTGCAGCTCGGCCCGCATCTTGAATCTTGTTGCCGCAGCCGTGGCAGGGCTGCCGATATGGTGCAGCAGCTCGCCGATCCCCATGTCGAGCTCGTTGCGGCCGATGGCGGCACCCTTGTCCGTGCCCCCCACCGTCATGACGTACTCACCGAAATTGACCAGCCTGTAGTCGCCCCCCTTGCCCGCCGCATGGACGCTGCCATTATGGAGTACGAGACAGATGTCCCGCAGGTTGGGGGCGCACCCGATCAGCCCGTCTGCGGCGAAGATGGTCAGGGGGCGTCGCTTGTCGCGCTCATCGTGGATGATGACCCCCTTGATGGAGTTGTGCTCCTCGTCGTAATGCTCGGTGTAGAGCACGATGCCGGGGATATCGTCCCAGAAGACCTTTTCGCGGATGGTCAGCGACACGTTCTGTTTCAACACCTCGAAACTCAGGCGCTTGAAGGCGCTGTTGCCCCAGGGTATGCCGATGGTGCCGGCCGCAAAGGTCAGAGCCGCGGCAACCAGGCCGCATAAAAGAACCGGCGGCATTAGTTGCGCCAGGCTGATGCCGCCGGCCTTCATGACCGTGATCTCGTTGTCGGCGGAGAGACGCCCGAAGGCCAGCAGCACCGCCAGCAGAAAGGCCATCGGGATGGTGAAGACCAGGAAGGAGGGGAGAAGGTAGGCGATCATCCTGCCGATCTCCGCCAGGGGGACGCCGCGCGCGAGCACGAGTTCAGTCAGCTTGATCAGCCGTCCCAGGAGCAGGATCAGGGTGAAGACCGCGATGCTCAGGATGAAAAGCGAGGTTATCTCGCGGATTATGTACAGACTGAGGATGCGCTTCATTGGAGCGATGATACATGACAACCGCTGGCATGTAAAGAGAGGGGCTGAAATGGAAAACCTGCCAGGTTTGCGAAGCCTGGCAGGTTTGAGAGGAGTCGTGCGTGCCTGGGAAAACCTAGGACCTGGCGGACCAGAGCCCGTGCAGGTTACAGTACTCCCGTGCGGTAAGGGTCTTGGGTATCAGGGGAAAGAAGGCCTCGGGTGTCCCGCCCGGTTTCAGGAACTGGCGGTAGGCCGTGCCGTCGGCAATGATCTCGACCCATTCGATGTAGTGTTTTTCCTCCATCGGGTGCGGTACGCTCCCCACCTTGATCCTGACGCCGTTGTCGACGATCTCGATCACCGGCACATGCTTCTCTTTGGCGGCATCGACGGTATTTTCGGTCATGAGCGTCATGTCCTGACCACAACAGACAAGGGCCGCGCCGCCGCCATGGATGACCTCTACGATGTTGCCGCACAGTTCGCATTTGTAGACTTCAAGCAGGTTAGGCATTTTTTGTTCCTCCTTTTTGAATGGTTGGCCGGGTTCAAGGCCATTGAATTACCAGTTCTCGCCCAAGATCTCGAAATGCGCCCTGGGATGTACGCAGGCGGGGCATACCTCCAGCGCACTCTTGCCGCTATGGAGATATCCGCAGTTGCGGCAGCGCCAGACGACATCCTCGGTACGCTCGAAGACCTGGTCGGCCTCGATGTTGGCCAATAGGTCGCGGTAGCGCTTCTCGTGCTGCCTCTCGGCGACCGATATGGCTGTCCAGAGGGCGGCGATGGCGGGGAAGCCTTCCTCGCGGGCCACGGACGCGAAGCCGGGGTAGAGCTGGGTGTGCTCCTCGTGCTCCCCCGTGGCGGCCGCCAGCAGGTTCTCCGCCGTGGCAGCGACCTTCCCGGATGGGAAACAGGCCGTGATCTCCAGGTCGCCCCCTTCCAGGAACGAGAAGAAACGCTTGGCGTGTTCCTTCTCCTGGCTGGCGGTCTCCTCGAAGATGTCGGCGATCTGGACGTAGCCTTCCTTTTTTGCGGCCGCGGCGAAATAGGTGTAACGGTTGCGCGCCTGGCTTTCGCCGGCGAAGGATTTGAGCAGGTTCTGCTCCGTGCGGGTTCCCTTGACTGATGCGCTCATCATGCCTCCTCTGCGTGTCTCTGAATTGCCGCAGCAAATGCGACAAAATTTATCCTTTTATACCCCACTTTTGATTAATTGCAAGTATGGATTGTAAAAAAAAGGGGATGCGTTGCCGCATCCCCTCGAATTGCATCTGATGAAAAAGCCGTTTAGGACAGTTTGCGCCCGCCCTCGGCAGCCCATTTCTCCAGCATGGCGGTGGTGACGGACTTGGGACGTTCGATGGCGTAGCCGAGGCCGCGGTCCCAGGTGATGTTGGCCATGCAGCCCAGGGCACGCCCGACGCCGAACAGGACGGTGTAGAAGTCCCACTCCTTGAGGCCATAGTAGTACTGAATGACGCCGGATTGCGCATCGACGTTCGGCCAGGGGTTCTTGGTCTTGCCGTGCTCGGTGAGGACGCCCGGAGCGGTCTCGAAGATCATGGCGACCAGTTTGAACAGCGGGTCGTCCTTGAGGCCGGGGGTGCTGAGGCAGAACTCGCGCTGGGCCATGTAGCGGGGATCGGTCTTGCGCAGAACGGCGTGACCGTAACCCGGAATGACCTGGCCGGCGTTGAGGGTATCCCAGAGGGCCTTGGTGATGAGCTCTTTGGTGGGCTCGACATCCTTGCAGTACTTCTCCTGGAACTTCATGGTCCAGTCGAGAACCTCCTGATTGGCAAGACCGTGCAGCGGGCCTGCCAGGCCGTTCAGGCCGGCGGAGTATGCATAGTAGGGATCGGACAGGGCCGAGTGCACCAGGTGAGTGGTGTGGGCCGAGACGTTGCCGGACTCGTGGTCGGAGTGCAGGATGAAGTACATGCGGGCCACGTCTTTGTACTGCTCGCTCTGGCCGATCATATGGGCGAAGTTGGCGCCCATGTCGAGACTCGGATCAATGGCGATCTGCTTGTCATCACGGTACTTCAGGTTGTAGATGAAGGCGGCTATGATCGGGATGCGGGCCACGATGTCGCTGGCGTCTTCGTAGACGTATTCCCATGCCGTCATCTTGTTGAACTTGCCGGAGTTGTAGAAACCGGCGAACTTGGAGTCCTTCTGCAGGGCCATCAGGCCGACGGAGAGCATAACCATCGGATGGCTGTCCCTGGGCAGGGCGCGGAGGGCGTCGAACACATACTGGGGAACCTGTTGGCGCTCCTTCCACTCGGCCACCACACCGTCAACCTGGGCCTGGGTGGGGACATCGCCGGTCAGCAGGAAGTACCAGAAGGACTCGACGGTGGGGTAATTGGAGCCGGAGGCCTTGGGGAGCGCCTCGAAGGTCTCGGGGATGGTCTTGCCGCGGAAACGGATGCCTTCCTGCGGATCGAGGTAGGAGATGTCGGTCACCAGGCTGCGGATGTCGCGGGCGCCGCCAATGCACTGGTCGATGGTGACTTGGTCGATGATCACCTTGCCGAATTCCTTGGTGAGTCTGGTGGTTCGGGGGCGGAACTCCTCGATCTTCTGCTTGAGCGTCTCTTTTAGTGCCATCTTGATACTCTCCTTTCGTGGTGGGGTTGAACTGAAATCAACACTGATGCCGGACTGGTCGGTATGGTTAAGCCCTCCCTATGCCGCGGCCCCTTGCATGATGCCAGGTGAATGAAGGGATTCTGCCCATGGCTGCCAACAAAAAAGTCTTCTGGATCAAATGGATACCGCAACAACAAATCTCTTTTTAGGATACTGTATACAATTATGTGCCGTATTTATACTCGACAGGATGGATAAAAAGCAACAAAAATTTTCAGGGGCGTCAGCGGGGCAAAATTACCAGTTCCTCGCTGGAGTGGGTCAACTGCTTGAGGCCCTCGTTGCTGATATAGAAGGTGTTTTCGATACCGATGGCACCCTCGCCGGGGAAGACCACCTTGGGCTCGAAGGCAAAGACCATGCCGGACTCCAGAACCATATCCCCGAAGCCCCGGGCAATAAAGGGATACTCGTCGGCCTCGACACCCAGCCCGTGGCCGATGAAGGAGACCTGCGAGCCTCTGAAGCCCATGAAGTTGTCGGCGTAGCCCAGTTCCACTGCCAGGCCCAGGCATTCTTGATAGAGCCGGGTCCATGTGGTACCCGCAACGGCACTCTCCTTCATCCGTTCCTGCACCCGCAGCATGTCGTCGTAGGCCGTGCGGAGCCTGTCGGACAATCCTCCGATTGCGAAGACACGCGTCTGATCGACGAAGTATCCGTCCACGCAGCCGACGAAATCGACGATGATCGGTTCGTCCCGCCCGATCTGTTTGAAGCTGGCGCCCTGGCCGAAGGCCGGGCTTGGCCCCATTCCGCCCAGAGGGGCGTCCAGATAGGAGGGCACGGCACTGTCGGAACCCGAAAAGGTGTGCCCGTAGAACATCTCGCCGTTGAAGACCCGCATGCGGATCAGGCCCGTATGACCGATCTTGCGGGCAACATACTCCAGTTCGGCCGCCAGCTCGATATCGGTCATCCCCTCGCGGATGGCCTCTTCCGCGCGCCGGTAGACCCGGTCCACCTGGTCGGCGGCATCCTTCATCACGTGGATTTCGTAGTGCGACTTGATCATGCGTACGCGGCGGATGAGCGGGGTGGCGTCACGATAGCCTGCGCTGGGGTACACCTTGCGGTAACGCTCGAAGAGGTTGACCGGGAGCACGTCCAACTCCAGGCCGATGCGCCCGGGCTCGGGATAGCCGTAGGTTGCCAGGATCCCGGGGATATCCTTCATCGAGCCAAAGGGGACCACCTCCCTTAGCCCCGATTCCATCCGGGCGCGGCCGGCCTCCTTGCGCACCATGTAGATCGGCTGCCCCTCTGCGGGAACGTAAAGGTTGCCGCTCTGCACCGTGCCGGTGAAATAGAAGAGGTCGGCGTTCTGCACGATGATGACGGCGTCCAGGCCTTCCAGTGCCATATGTTCCTGCAGCTTCTTACAGCGGTATTCCAGCTCGGTTGCGGGGGTGAGGCGCATGGTTTGCGGATTCCTTTCGACTCTCATTCAGTTACAGATTTCCGATCTCATACATAGTCTGAAAATAAAAAAAGTTCAAGGCGTCAGCGCGAGGTCAGCCGCTTCTTCCGTTCTCTTGTGCAGGGGCGTCCCGGGTATGGTTGATGTGGTTGCTATTTTTCCGGTTTTGGTGTTTACTGACTTTTTTAATATGTGCATGGAGCCGATTTCGGTCGGTTTAGTATTCACGACTACAACCATATACCGTGTTACGGGATAAGCGGGGCAGGGCATGATACTGGAAGAGGCGCGACGGGTCATCCGGACCGAGGCGGAGGCGCTCCTGGCCATGATGGAGCGGATCGACAGCTCCTTTGAGCGGGCGGTGGAGTTGATCCTGGCCAGCAGGGGGCGTGTGGTGGTGAGCGGCATGGGCAAGTCGGGGCTGATCGGCCAGAAGATCGCCTCCACCATGGCCTCGACCGGCACGCCCGCCTTTTTCCTCCATCCTGCCGAGGGAATCCACGGCGACCTGGGTATGATAATGACCGGCGATGTCGTCATTGCCATATCCAACAGCGGCGAGACCGAGGAGTTGCTGCGCATCCTGCCGGTGATCAAAAGGCTGGGCGCCCATCTGGTTGCCATGACCGGCAATGGCACCTCGACCCTTGCCCGCAGCAGCGACGTATTCCTGGACGTATCCGTAAAAGAGGAGGCCTGCCCCCTTGGATTGGCGCCGACGGCATCCACCACCGCCACCCTGGCCATGGGAGACGCCCTGGCTGTGGTTCTCCTGGTCAAACGGGGCTTTAAGGCCGAGGACTTCGCCATCTTCCATCCTGGCGGTTCGTTGGGCAAGAAACTGCTCCTGCGGGTCGAGGACCTGATGCATGCCGGCGAGGCGGTTCCACTCGTGTCGGAAGATACGCTGATGAAGGACGCCCTGTTCGTCATCACCGCCAAGGGATTGGGCGTGACCGGCGTCAGCGGCACGGACGGTTCGCTGCGCGGGGTGATCACCGACGGAGACCTGCGCCGCTCCCTTGAGAAGGGCTATGACATCCTCGGTCAGCGGGCCGCGGGGCTGATGAGGCTCAATCCCAAGCGGATAAGACGCTCCGAACTGGCCGCGGCGGCGCTTCAAATCATGGAGCATCACTCCATCACGTCGCTGTTCGTGTTCGAGGACGACGCAAGCGCCGTTCCCTGCGGGATCATCCATCTGCATGATATCCTGCGTGCGGGTATCGCCTGATGAACGACATACTCAGGAACATACAACTGCTGCTGCTCGACGTGGACGGCGTCATGACCGATGGCGGCATCATCTACGACGGCGGCGGTATCGAGACGAAATGCTTCAATGTAAAGGACGGCCACGGCATCAAGATGCTCCAGCGTTACGGCATCGAGGTCGGCATCATCAGCGGCCGCACCTCACCGGTCGTGGATATTCGCGCCCGGGAACTGGGGATCGCCCTGGTCTACCAGGGCGCCCTGAGGAAGCTGGAAAGCTACGAGGATGTAAAGCGCAAGACCGGCCTGGATGACAGCCGCATCGCATACATGGGAGACGACATCATCGATGTGCCGGTCATGCGTCGGGTGGCGTTCGCCGCCGCACCGCTGGACGGGCTTGCCGAGGTGCGGGCGGCGGCGCACTACGTTGCTTCCCTGGGCGGAGGAAAGGGAGCGGTGCGCGAGGTCTGCGACCTGATCCTCAAGGGGCGTGGCGTATGGGACGAGGTTGTCGCGCGCTATGAATTGGCAGGATTGTAGGATTTATTCAAGCTCTGTGCCAACAGGCTCCGGGTTGGCACGTTTTGCTGGACAGCCCACCATCACAATGTTATAGTTTCGTCGATATGGTGTCACTCGGAAACATCAGGCTTGTTCTGGCTATTCTTCTCATGACGACGATCATCAGTATCGTGACCGCCATTTCCATGAAAGGCTCGAAACAGGCCCTACCGAAGCCGGTCCTTCAGCAGCTTCCCCAGAACATCGATGTGGCCATGCACAAAGCCCGCTTCACCGAGATGAGCGACGGCACGACTGTCTGGGAGCTCGTTGCCGAGAGGGCCGACTACGACAAGAACGGTGAAGTGGCCTTTCTTTCCGGCATCCGCATGGAATTTGCCAAAACCCGTTCCGTCGGCGCCATAGTGGTGACGGCTGCACAGGGGGAGTATTCCAGCAAAAGCAGAAACGTCAGATTGCGTGGCAAGGTTCATGTGACTACAGAGTCGGGAGCCAGCGTCGAGACCGAGTCCGTCGACTACCTGGCCGCCACGTCACAGTTCCGGACCGCCGAACCGGTTCTGTTTCGTCACCAGCGGCTGGCGCTGGCCGCAAAGGGAATGGAGTTCGACGTGATGGACCAGAAGGCCCGCTTTCACAGGTCGGTCGATGCCACGGTGGCGGGATTGTAACACCATGGGACGAGGTCAAAAACGGCTTCTCACTGAGCTCAGGCTGTCATACAGGAACAGATAGATATGAAATATATTAAACCCATATCCGTGATCATAATCGTATGCTGCCTGGCAACCTCCACGGTGTTGGCCGCTTCAGTCGGGAGTCCGTCACGCAAGGACCGCACGGCCCTGCCCATCTCTATCAAGTCCAACGAGATGACGGCCGACAACAAGGGCAAGACGGCCATTTTCACCGGCAAGGTGGTGGCGAAACAAGGCGACCTCACCATCTATGCCGACAAGATCATCATCAACTACGGCAACGAAAAGGGTGACGTGGAAAAGATCGAGGCGGACGGCGATGTGCGCATAATTCAGGAAAACCGCATCGGAACGGCAGCGCATGCCGTCTACGACAGCAAGCAGGGACGCATCACCCTGACCGGCAACCCCAAGGTTATGCAGGGGCCGGACAGCATCTCCGGCAAGACGATTGTTTACTTTGTTGATGAGGACAAAAGCCTTGTCTCGGGTGATGGCGATTCACGTGTCAATGCGGTCATCCACCCTCCGGCCAAAAAATAAAATGCAGCTCCACGCAGACAAGCTCAGGCTCCGGACCAGCGGCCTGAAGAAGAGCTACGCAGGCCGCCAGGTGGTGAGAGGGGTGGACCTCTCAATCGAGGCGGGCAGAGTGGTCGGGCTGTTGGGGCCTAACGGCGCGGGCAAGACTACAACCTTCTACATGGTGGTCGGATTGACACAGCCCGATGCCGGCCAGGTCTTTATCGGCGATGATGAAATAACCAGGCTGCCCATGTACCAACGGGCACGGCGGGGCATCAGTTATCTGCCGCAGGAGGCCTCGGTCTTTCGCAAACTCTCCGTGGCCGACAACCTGCTGGCCATCCTGGAGACGGTGGAGCCCAACAGGGATACCCGCATACTGAGGATGGAAGAGCTTCTGGAGGAATTCGGCCTCACCCGTATCGCCGGTGCCAAGGGTTATGCCCTCTCCGGCGGCGAGCGTCGGCGTGTCGAGATAGCACGGGCGCTGATAACGAATCCGGCCTTCATCCTGCTGGACGAACCCTTCGCCGGAATCGACCCAATCGCCGTGGCGGACATACAAAACCTGATCGTAGCGCTCAAGGAGCGGCAGATCGGCGTGCTCATCTCCGACCACAATGTGCGCGAAACCCTGGGTGTCTGCGACGAGGCATACATCCTGAGCAACGGAGAGGTGCTGGCATTCGGTTCACCCGAGGAGATCACGGCCAGTCGCAAGGCACGCGAGATTTACCTGGGAGACGATTTCCGTCTCTGATTTTTTGCAGTTTTCCATATCCACTTTCTGTTCGTAGGATTGTTTCATGGCAATGGAGATGCGCCAACAACTGAAGATGACGCAGCAGCTGGTGATGACTCCCCAGTTGCAGCAGGCCATCAAACTGCTCCAGTTGACTCGCATCGAGCTTCAGGACGTAGTGCGCCAGGAGCTGGAGGAGAATCCGCTCCTGGAGGAAAGCGTCGAGGCCGAAGATATCCGCGAGTCGGAACCGCTGGAGGCTGCCGAGAAAGAGGTTGAACCGGTTGAGCAAAAGGACGAGTTCCGTGAGGTTGAGGCCGGCGAGGACACTCTGCGTGACTGGGACAGCTATCTTGACGGATACAATTACAGTTCCGGTGAGCAGTACAGCGGCGATGACGAGCGCCCCTCCTTCGAAAACCTGCTGACACGCAAGGGAACCCTGATCGATCACCTGTTGTGGCAGCTCCACATGGGACACTTTGCCGGGAATGAACTCCATATCGGGGAAGAGATCATCGGCAATGTCGATGAAGGCGGATACCTGCGCGCCTCGCTGGAGGAGGTCGCCAGTGCATGCTCCACCAACGAGGAAACGGTGCTGTCTGTTCTGGAACGCATCCAGGAGTTCGATCCCACCGGCGTGGCGGCCCGTGACCTGCGGGAGTGCCTCCTGATACAGGCCCGCTTCCTGGGGATGCAGGGGAGTCTGGTGGAACGTATCCTGCTCAACCACCTTAAAGACCTGGAGACCCGCAAGTACAAGCAGATCGCCCGGCAACTTGGGGTTGACCTCAACCAGGTGCTGATCGCGGCCAAGATCATTGGCGGTTTCGATCCACGGCCGGGCAGGATCTACGGTTCCGAGGATGTTCACTACATCTCTCCGGATATCTTCGTCTACAAGGTTGGCGATGAATACCTGGTGATGCTGAATGACGAGGGATTGCCGAACCTGAAGGTGAATCCATACTACGCCGATGCGCGCGGCAACGGTTCGGTGGATTCCAAGGCCGAGGAGTACATCAGCGAGAAGATCCGCTCGGCGCTTTGGCTTATCAAAAGCATCCAGCAGCGCCAACGCACCATCCACAAGGTGGCCAAGAGCATTGTCAGGTTCCAGCGCGAGTTCCTTGACCGCGGCATCGAGTATCTGCGCCCCCTGGTGCTGCGGGACGTGGCCGACGACATCGGCATGCACGAGTCCACCATCAGCCGCGTCACCACCAACAAGTACATGCAGACCCCTCAGGGACTGTATGAGTTGAAGTACTTCTTCAACAGTGGCCTCTCCACCAGCGAGGGGGATTTCGTTGCATCCGAGAGTGTCAAGAACCGTATCCGTGATATCATAGAAAAGGAAGATCCGAGGAAACCGCTTTCTGACCAGAAAATCGCCGAGATGCTCTCGAGTCAGACGGTCAATATTGCCCGGCGCACGGTCACCAAGTACCGGGAATTGCTGAGACTGGGTTCCTCTTCTGAAAGAAAAAGGCACTTTTGATCCGATTTTTCATTGGGAAACAACTTACAACCAACAACACACGAGGAGGAAGTTATGCAGGTAACAACGACATTCAGGCAGATGGAGCAGAGTGACGCCATAAAATCTTACGCCGAGGAAAAACTTGGGCGCGTGTTGAAATATATCGACGAACCGGTCAGCGCACAGGTCTATTTCTCGGTGGAGAAGATCCGCCACATAGTCGAGATCGTCATCAATGCCAAGGGGGTCAATACCAAGGCTTCGGAGGCGACCAACGACATGTATGCCGCCGTTGATGCCGTCATCGACAAGATCGAACGCCAGCTCAAGCGCTACAAGGAGAAGATCAAGGCCCACAAGCCCAACGGTGAGGAGCGGGGACGGCAGATATCCAAGAAGATCTTCCAGGCCGAGAGTATCGAGACCAGCGCCGAGCCGGTGGTTATCAGGACGAAAACCGAAACCGCCAAGCCGATGTCGGTTGAAGAGGCGGTCATGCAGATGGACCTGCTGCACAAGGATTTTCTCGTCTTTACCGACTCCGTCAGCAGTGATCTCAATGTGCTCTATCGCAGAAAAGACGGCAATTTCGGCCTGATCGCGCCGCAACGGGCGTAAGAGGAGCAGGTTGAGGTTCAGGTTGAGGTCAAGAACATCAAACCTTCCTCAACCTCAACCTTAACCTCAACCTTTATTGACGGTATTTTTATTGGACGGAATCAGCCTTTCCATACAGGAAACCCTGGATGACACCGAGTACGGTCTCGGCCTGAGCCTGCTCGCAGGCGGGCGGGGATTGGGCAATCGTATCTACAGTTCACGCATCCAGAAGCCTGGCCTGGCACTTGCCGGTTATACCGAGCACCTGCATCCCGACCGGATCCAGGTGCTCGGCAACACCGAGATCTCCTATCTCAACCAGATCGATGACCGGCTGGCTGTGGAGAGTGTCAGGACACTGTGCGCCTTTCCCATCTCATGCTTCATCATCACCAAGGATCTGGCCCCGCCCGGTTTTTTTCTCGAAGCCGCGGAAACGGCCGGTATCCCCGTTCTCGGCACGCACCATCAGTCCTCCACCTTCATCTCGCTGATAACCAAATTTCTCGAAGAACGGCTGCTCCCCACGACCCATCTGCATGGCGTACTGGTTGACGTCCTGGGGGTAGGAATCCTGCTGACCGGCAAAAGCGGAATCGGCAAGAGCGAGTGCGCGCTTGACCTGGTTATCCGGGGGCACCGGCTGGTGGCCGACGACATGATCTTCATCAAGAAGAAGATGCCTTCGGCCCTGGTGGGGCAGTCCGATGAGACCATCCAGCACCTGATGGAGATCCGCGGTCTGGGGATCATCAACATCAAGGATCTCTACGGGGTTTCATCCATCCGCGAGAAAAAGATCATCGATGTGATGCTGGAACTGGTGGAGTGGGATCCCAACCACGAGTACGACCGGCTGGGGCTGGATGACCGCCGCAGCACCATCCTGGGCGTGGATATCCCCCACGTCATGATCCCGGTGCGGCCCGGACGCAACCTTGGTTCGATTGTCGAAGTGGCGGCCCGCAACTTCCTCCTCAAGGGGATGGGATACCACTCGGCCCGTGATTTTCAGGAACGCCTGCTCTCCCGCATGGAGGTGCGGCCGTTGGGGAATGAGGTGGAATAGGTCATGCGCATAATCGTAATCACCGGCATGTCCGGTTCAGGCAAGTCAACGGCGGTAAGGGCGCTGGAGGATGAGGGCTTCTACTGTATCGATAACCTTCCGGTGCGCCTGTTCAAGCGCTTTGTTGACCTGATCGGCAAATCGGGCGAGACGTTCAAGGGGATCGTGCTGGTGGCAGATATCCGTGGCCGCGAGTTTTTCAAGGGATACGAGGGTGTCTTTCAGAGGATCGACAAGGCCGGCCACAGTATCGAGATATTCTTCTTCGACGCCAGCGATGAGACGCTGGTGCGCCGTTTTTCCGAGACCCGCCGCCGCCACCCGATCGATGAGGAGTGCAGCGTAACCGAGGGCATCAGGATAGAACGGGAGCGACTCGCCAAACTCAGGCAGATCGCGACACGCATCGTGGATACCTCGGAATTCAATGTACATCAACTCAAGGATTTCATACTCCGCATCGTCAGGGGCGAGGCCGGGGAGAACCCGTTTGTCATCGAGGTGCAGTCGTTCGGGTTCCGTTACGGCATCCCCCTGGAGTCGAGCATTGTCATGGATGTGCGCTTCCTTCCCAATCCCTTTTTTCTGCCGGAGTTGAAGGCCGGTTCGGGACTGGATGACAAGGTGCGCGAACACATCCTGGACAATCCCCGGACCGCGGCTTTTTTGGACAATTTTTTTCCGTTGCTTGACGAGGTCGTGCCGGCGCATAGTCAGGAGGGCAAGGCCTATCTGACCATCTCTATCGGCTGTACCGGCGGGCGGCATCGCTCGGTGACAATTGCGGAAGCCACGGGAATGCATCTGCAGAATTTGTGGCCGACGGTACGAATAACACACAGGGATATTGAAAAGGGGCAGCAATGACGGGATTGGTTCTTGTGACACATGCGGGTTTGGCGGGTGCGCTCATGCGGTCGGCCGAGATGATTGTCGGCCGGATCGAATGCTGCGAACAGGTGGAGGTCGCCCCCGAGGAACGGGCCGATGAGATCATGTCGCGCGTGATTGCCGCAGTGGAAAGGGTGAGCGCGGATGGAGCGATCATCATGACCGACCTTTTCGGCGGGACACCGTCCAACATGGCCATGTCGTTTCTCAAGGAGGGGCAGATCGAGGTGGTGACCGGGGCCAATCTTCCCATGATGATTGAATTCTGCTCCAAGCGCGCCCGCCTGGGGGTAGCGGAACTGGCCGCCGAGCTGCACAGGTCCGGCCGCGATGGGATCATCATCGCCGGTGAATTTCTCAGGTAGTTTCAGAAAGCTGACGGATCGACAGGGTAGGGGCGAAGCAAGGTTTTTCTGCTTCGCCCTCGCTGCTTTAACGGGTTACCGAAAGGACCGCTCCGCGATGAAGCTTTTATCCCTTGCACTGCTGCTGGCTGTCTGCACGGTTTTGCCCGCTGCTGCTGGTCCCGGAGACGAGCCGTACGAAGCCCTGCGGGAGCGTCTTGGCGCCGAATATGCCGGCCGCGTGCCCCGTGAATGGGGAGAAACGGTCAGCGGGGTACGGACCAGGCTGAAGACGCGGGAGAAGGTGGTGGCGCTTACCCTGGATGCATGCGGCAGCCCCAGGGGAAGGGGTTATGATGGCGCCCTGATCGGCTACCTGGAGCGGGAGCGCATCCCCGCCACCCTCTTCATGAATGCTCGCTGGATCGACGCCAACCCGGGGCAGTTCGCGAGACTGGCGGCCAATCCGCTGTTCGAGGTCGCCAACCACGGCCTGGCGCATCGTCCCGCCTCCGTTTCCGGCCGGGGCGTGTACGGCCTGGACGGAACAAGGGACGCGAGGGAACTGGTGGACGAGATAGAGCGCAATGCCCGCAAGATCGCGAGCCTGAGTGGAACCAGGCCCCGTTATTACCGCTCGGGCACGGCGTACTACGACGAGGTGGCGGTTGAGGTTTCCGGCCGGTTGGGACACGAGGTAATCGGCTTCTCCATTCTGGGGGATGCCGGAGCGACCTACCGCGGGGAGCAGGTGCACGCGGCGCTGCTCAGGGCGGCGCCGGGCGATATCGTCATCCTGCATATGAATCATCCGGAAGGCGGGACCGCTGCCGGAGTGATCGCGGCGATACCGGAACTGAAACGGCGGGGCTTCCGCTTCGTGCGGTTGTCGGATTACGAACTGCGGTAAAAACAGAGTTTTGAGTTTTGGGTTACAACTCAAAACTCAAAACCCAAAACTCAAAACTCTTCCGATCCCTTGACCGCCCGGCGGCGACATGCTATGAACTCGGTTGTCAACAGCTTTAATGAAATTCATTCATCCATAAGGAACCAGGCAATCCATGCTCCAGAAGGAATTTATCATCGTCAACAAGCTCGGCCTGCACGCCAGGGCGTCGGCGCTGCTGGTCAAGACGGCGAGCCGCTTTACCTCCGAGATCAAGCTGGCCCGGGAGGGGGTGGAGGTGAACGGCAAGAGCATCATGGGTATCATGATGCTGGCCGCCTCGAAAGGGAGCACGGTCCGCCTTACGGTTAACGGCGCAGACGAGGACGAGGCCATGCAGACCATCGGAGAGCTGATAACCAATGGATTCGGCGAAGAGTGACATGCGGCTCTACTCCGGCGTTGCGGCCTCGCCCGGCATTGCCGTGGGGAGGATGCGGGTCATCGACCGCCGCCGTCTCGGCGTGGACGAATACGAAGTCGGCGAGGCCGGCGTCAGCACAGAAATCGACCGCCTGAAGGGGGCCATCGTCCGCACCCGCGACGAGCTGGAGCTGCTCAAGGAACAGCTCCGGACGACCATCGGCGACGAACACCTCTTCTTCATCGATACCCACCTCCTCATCCTGGCGGACGAGCGCCTGTTCGCCGAAGCCGCCGCAAACATCGAAAGCGGCCTGATCAACGCCGAGGGGGCCCTGCGCCGCACCCTCCACAAATACCGCGAATTCTTCGCCGGCATTGACGATCCCTACCTGCGCGAGCGCATCAGCGACGTCGAGACGGTCATCGAGAAGATCCTGCGCAACATGACCGGCGAGCCGCACGCCCCCATCTCCCATGATGGCGGGCAGACCATCATCGCCGCACACGACCTCACCCCGGCCGATATCCTCCAGATGGACCGCGGCCGCATCATAGGCATCGTCACCGAGATCGGCGGCCGGACCTCCCACAGCTCCATCCTGGCGCGGGCCTTTGAGCTGCCGGCCGTGGTCGGTGTCGACGGCATCGCCGATCCGCTTCTGTCCGGCAGTCCGGCCATCCTGGACGGCATCGGCGGCTGCGTGATCGTCAACCCGGACCGCGACACGTTCCTCGACTATCTCCAGCGCAAACGGCATTACGAATATGTCGAGTCCGAGCTGCTCAAGAGCGCCTCACTCCCGCCGGAGACGCTCGACGGCCACCGCATCCTGCTCAGGGGAAACGTGGAGATCCCCGAGGAAGGGGCGTCGGTGCTCAGGCACGGTGGCGAGGGGGCCGGGCTGTACCGCACCGAGATGCTATTCATGAACCGCCCGGAGATGCCGGCCGAGGAGGAGCAGTACCGGGTCTACAGCGCCATGCAGCAGGCGGTCGCGCCCCATCCGCTCACCATAAGGACATTGGACGCCGGAGGAGACAAACTGCTCGACGGTATCGACCTCCTGGGCGAGCAGAATCCGGCCCTGGGGATGCGGGCCATCCGGCTCGCCTTGAGCATGCCGGACGAATTCAAGAAGCAGTTGCGGGCCATCCTGCGGGTGAGCGCGGGGGGCAGGGTAGCCATCATGTTCCCGATGATCTCGGGGCTGGAGGAATTGCGCCGGGCCAGGGCGCTACTGGCGGAGGCGATGGGTGAACTGAATGACGCCGGTCATGCCTATGACCGGGACATCCGGATCGGGATCATGATCGAGATCCCCTCGGCGGTGGTCATGGCCGATCAACTGGCCAGGGAGGCGGACTTTTTCAGCGTCGGCACCAACGACCTGATCCAGTATTCCCTGGCCATCGACCGCACCAACGAGCACCTGGCGGCAATGTTCCAGCCGCTCCACCCGGCCGTGCTCCGCTCACTCAGGCGCGTGGTGGAGACCGCCCACGAGGCGGGCATCGATGCCTGCATCTGCGGCGAAATGGCCGGTGATCCGCTCTACCTGCCGGTGCTGCTCGGGCTCGGCTTCGACGAGCTGTCCATGGGCGCCACGTCCATCCCGCGCGTCAAACAGCTCCTGCGGCGCTGCACCAGGGAGCGCGCAAAGGAGATCGCCGAGGCGTGCCTAGGCTTCTCCACCGCCGCCGAGGTCGAGATATACCTCAAGAGCGCCATAACCAGGTATTTTGCCGAGAGTTTCGATTGACAGGATGCTCATGACGTTGAATCTCTATTTTTCCATCATCGCCTTCATCCTCGGCGCCGTGGTCGGCTCGTTCCTCAACGTCTGTATCTGCCGCATGCCGCGGGACGAATCGGTCGTATCGCCCCCTTCCCACTGCCCCAACTGCTCATACCGGATCCGCTGGTACGACAACATACCCCTGGTCAGCTACCTGCTGCTGCGGGGGAAATGCCGCGGCTGCGGCGCCCGCATCTCGCTCCGGTATCCGCTGGTGGAGATGTTGAACGGTCTTCTGACCCTGGCGCTCTTTCTCCGCTTCGGCCCGTCGCTCACCTTTCTGGCCCTGTTCATCTTCTGTTCGGCCCTGGTGGTGATCACCTTCATCGATATCGAGCACCAGATCATCCCGGACGAGATATCTCTCTCCGGCATCGTGATCGGTTTTCTCTTCTCGTTCTTCCTGCCGTGGCTGGGGTGGCTGAATTCGCTGGCCGGCATCCTGCTGGGGGGGGGCAGCCTGCTCCTGGTTGCCTGGGGCTATCACCGCCTGACCGGCAAGGAGGGGATGGGGGGGGGTGACATCAAGCTCCTGGCCATGATGGGCGCCTTCCTCGGCTGGAAGGCGATCCCGTTCATCATCTTCGTCGGTTCCCTGTTCGGCTCGCTGGTGGGGGTCTCGATGATGATGCTCCAGAAAAGGGATTCAAAGCTGGCCATACCCTTCGGTCCCTACCTGGCCTTTGCCGCGGTGCTCTACGTCTTTTACGGCCGCCGGATCATCCAGTGGTATTTCAGCC
The DNA here is from genome assembly GCA_016182975.1 of Deltaproteobacteria bacterium. Taxonomy (GTDB): domain Bacteria; phylum Desulfobacterota; class Desulfuromonadia; order Geobacterales; family Pseudopelobacteraceae; genus JACPFJ01. Next base: position 35,818 of record JACPFJ010000002.1, on the reverse strand, counting down.
TGGGCAGCTAGACCATGCGCCAGTTGCGGCCCAGCCTTACCGTTTCCATCCTGGCCTTCCTGAGCTGCCTGCTGCTCATGGCATGGCTGCTCTTCAGCCTGTTCGCCTTCCGCACCGCCGCCAACGACCTCTATGCCCAGAAGGGCGATCATGCCCGCATGCTCCTGGCGACCTTCATCAGCCAATTGCCGGATGTGATTCCCGCCTATCCCGACGGGATGATCCCTTCCGCTTCCCCGGCCGCGGTCTACGCCCAGAAGCTGGCGGAGGATGCGTCCTTCATCCGCCTCACACTGCTGGATGCGGGCGGCAAGGTCATCTTCACCGCGGGACGGGAAAACGGCGATATCTACCAGCCATTCGCCGGGCTGGAAGAGGTTGCCAAGGGGAGCTATGTTCTCCCCGACGGCGCCGGCATCGTCTGTGTGGCGCCGGTCACCCGCAGCGGCGCAGTGGCCGCAAAGGCGGGGCTGGCGCTCTCGCTCTCTGCCGAGAAGGAACGCCTGAACCGCTCCCGCCAACTCTATCTGGCATATTTCGCCATTGATTTCATCCTGCTGCTCGGTTTCGGGGCCTTCATCCTCTCGCGCATCGTGGTGGCGCCGGTCAGCCGCCTTTTGACCGCCACCGAAAGGATCACCGGCGGGCAGTACGGCCAGCGGGTGCGGGTCTCCGGCAGCGCCGAACTGGCCCGGCTGGCCGTGGCCTTCAACGAGATGTCGGATGCGCTCCTCGAAAAGGACCGTCAGGTCACCGCGCAGATGACCGCCCTGGAGCAGGCCAACACAGAGTTGCGCCTGGCCAGGGAAGAGGCGCTGCGCTCGGAGAAGATGGCCTCCATCGGGCTTTTGGCGGCGGGGATGGCCCACGAGATCGGCACCCCGCTGGCCTCCATCATGGGTTACGCCGAGCTCCTGGCCGGCGAGCAGACGGGGCATGCCGCCATCCAGGACTATACGCGGCGCATCACCCAGGATTGCGCCCGCATCGACCGCATCGTGCGCGGCCTGCTGGATTACTCCCGCCCCCGCGCCAGCGCCGTCGAAGCCGCCGACATCCCGCAACTGGTGCGTGATTCCGCCGGACTGCTGATCCAGCAGGGGGCATTCAAGGGTATCAAGGTCTCCACCTGGTTCGAGGATGCGCTTCCGCAGGCCCTGGTCGATCCGCACCAGCTTCAGCAGGTGCTGATCAATCTCATGCTCAACAGCCGGGATGCCATGCCGTGCGGGGGAAGAGTTGCCATAAGAGGGGTGAGGGATAGCAGCGCGGCCTTGACGGGGCCTTCTGCGGGTTATGTCTGCCTTGAGGTGCTGGATAACGGTTGCGGCATCCCCGAAGAGCACATAAAGAGCATCTTTGAACCCTTTTTCACCACCAAGGAGCCGGGAAAAGGGACCGGCCTCGGTCTGGCCATATCGGCGCGGATCATCGAGGGCGTTGGCGGCAGGATAACCGTCAGGAGCGCTCCGGGCAAGGGGAGCTGTTTCACGCTCTGGTTGCCGGCGGCGGCTAGCGGCTAGCGGCAAGCGGCTGGCTGCTGGCTGCTGGCTGCTTATGCTGCGTTGGAAGGAGTGCACTAATGGCAGGCGAAAAACATATCCTGATCATAGACGACGAGGAAAACCTGCGTCACATGCTGGCGTTGCTGCTGGCCCGCCAGGGCTACCAGGCAGATACGGCGGCGGATGGACACGAAGGGCTGCGCCGCGCCCGCGAGAAGGTCTACGACTTCGTCCTCTGCGACATCCGCATGCCGGAGATGGACGGCAAGGCCTTTCTCGCCAGGGCTCTGGAGGAACGTGTCCCATCGGCCATAATCATGATGTCGGCCTACGGCACGGTCGATACCGCCGTGGAGTGTCTGAAGATGGGGGCCTACGATTTCATCTCCAAGCCCTTCAAGAAGGATGAGATCGTGATGGTGCTGAAAAAGGCCGAGGAGCGCGAGCGCCTCAAGGAGGAAAACAGCCGTCTGCGCCGGGTCGTGGCGGGAAAGGCCGCCTTCCGCGGCATTATCAGCCGAAACAGCGCCATGGAGGAGATCTTCGGGCAGATCCGCAAGGTGGCCGACCTGAAGACAACGGTCCTCATCCTGGGGGAGTCGGGTACCGGCAAGGAGCTGGTGGCACGGGCAATTCATGAGAGCGGTATTCGGGCCGTGAAACCGTTCGTGGCTGTCAACTGCGGCGCCATTCCCGAGAACCTGCTGGAGAGCGAGCTGTTCGGCCATGTACGGGGAGCCTTCACCGACGCATCCGGAGACAAGAGCGGATTGTTCGAGCAGGCCGACAACGGGACGCTCTTTCTGGACGAGATCGGCGAGATGCCGCCCGCACTCCAGGTCAAGCTGCTGCGGGTTTTGCAGGAGGAGGAGATCCGACGGGTCGGCGCCGCCTCGTCACGCAAGGTCAACGTGCGGGTGATCTCGGCCACCTCCCGCGACCTGGAGACGGATGTCAGGGCAGGGCGCTTCCGCGAGGACCTCTTTTTCCGCCTGAACGTCTTTTCCATCCAGTTGCCGCCGCTTCGGGAGCGGGTCGAGGATATCCCGCTTCTGGCCGAGCATTTCATGGCGAAATACGCAGAGGACATGCAGCGGCCGCCGAAACGGATCGCACCGGACGCCATGAGAAGCCTGATGGCCTGTAATTGGCCGGGCAACATACGGGAACTGGAGAACGTCATCGAGCGCGGCATGATCCTCTGCGAGGGGGATTGCCTCTCCGCGGCGTGCCTGCCCGGCGGAATCCGCGAGGTGGCGAGTCCCCAGGTATCCCCAATGGATGAGGACCTCTCCATCAAGAAGGCCGAGGAGGCCATCGAGCGCGACCTGATCCGCAAGGCCCTGGCCAGGACCGGGGGCAACCGCACCCAGGCGGCCAGAATACTGGAGATCAGCCACCGTTCGCTGCTCTACAAACTCAAGGAGTTCGGAATCGAGTAGGCAAAAATTGCGCGGCTGTTGCGGCCGACCCGCTCCAGACTATGAAAAATTTGCATAGCTGCCTGAAGGTTATATTTAATGTCACATAAATATCAGCCGGTTGGAAGCCGGTAAAATGAGGCACCGTTTTTGCTGTAACAAGCACATACATCCATTCTGGAAAGGAATCACTCATGCTGAAAGAACTTCTCTTCGCCCTTGCCGTCTCCGTCCTTATTGCCTCGCCATCGTTCGCCATGGCCAAGGAGGGGTGCGGCGGCGAGTGCGCATCATGCCATTCGCTGACCGAGAAGGAGGCCGGCGAGCTGCTGAAAAAGACCGGCGTTACGGTCAAGTCCGTCAAGCAGGCCCCTGCCAGGGGGCTGTTCGAATTGCTCGTTGAAAAGGGGGGGCAGCAGGGGCTGTTCTTCCTCGATTACGGCAAGAAACACATCCTGCAAGGGGTCCTCGTCGATATCGAGACCCTCCAGCCGGTTGCCGCCCACAAGCAGAACCTGCCGCAACCGAAACAGGTCACCTCCATCGACCCCAAGAGCATCCCGGCCGAGCATGCGTTCATCATGGGTAACCCCAAGGGTGCGAAGAAACTGTACGTTTTCGACGACCCGGACTGTCCCTATTGCCGCAAGCTGCACGTGGAGCTTAGAAAGCTCGAGAAGATCGCGCCGGACGTGGCGATCCACGTCATGCTCATGCCGCTGGCGATGCATCCCCAGGCCTACGACAAGTCGCGCACGATACTGGAGACCAGGGACCAACGGATCTTCGACAAGGCCTTCGAGGGGAAGGAGGTGCCCAAGCCGACCAGGGAGAGCAGCAAGGCAGCGGTCGATGCGATCGTAAAATTCGCCAACGCCAACGGCATATCGGGCACGCCGACCATGGTCATGCCGGACGGCAAGGTCGAGGTAGGGATGCGGGATGCGGAGAGCCTGAAGAGGATGCTGGAAGGGAAGTAGCCGTAAAGGTGAGATCCCGACCACGTTGACCAGACGACGGGACGCGAGGTACGCCATGAGAAAAGCGCTTCATACGGTTGTTGCAATTGCCATGTTCGCATTGCTGGCCCCTTTCCATGCCGGGGCCGCCGTGATGAACGACTATTGCGTGACGCCCCCCTTCATCCAGGAGAGCATCCTGCCGAACCTCCTCATGATCATCGACAACTCGGCCAGCATGTTCGATCTCGCCTACGCGGACACCGGCAGGAAGAGGTGCTCGACCACCACCGCGACATACTGCACCGCGGATGCTGGCTGTCCATCGGGCGAGAGCTGCGTGTTCACCAATGGCCGCCAGCCGTACTACTGTTACGACCAGACCTATGACAGCACAAAGACCTATGTCGGATATTTCGTCAGCTCGCAGCTTTACAAGTACGTCGGTGACTATACCTACGAAACTATGGGCGAGTTCCAGGAGGATTCGACTGCGTACAGTTGCTCGCCGGGTAGCGGTGAGACGGCAAAATCCATAAGCGGACAGCTGTGCGTGATCTATTCCGCCGCGAACAAGGCGACTGTCTTCAAGGCAACAGGCAACTACCTCAATTGGCTCACCGCCTCCAAGTTCGACGTGCAGAAGGGAATCCTCACCGGCGGCAAATACAACGGGACCCACCTTCTGGCCGAATCCCGCGGTTGCGTCGGCAACTCCTTCATCAAGGAGGCCAACACCGCCAACTTCGTCAACTACAACAGCCCGGAAACGAACAACACCAACACCTCCCTGGGGATCACCTTTGGCGTCCGCGGGCTCTATGACCCGGTAAACAAATCGGCCCCATCGCCGGGGGGGCAGACCTATCTCGACATCTACAAGGGAAACTATGATCAGGGTAAGTGTCAGGCGGCGGTAAACGCCATCGTGAGCGGCGGCAACGCGGAGATAAAGCAGACGGTCGAGGATTGCCTGGCCTCCACGTCCGGGACAACGGCGGTCACCAAGACCAAGGTGGTCTTCCAGCAGAGCATGCAGGCCTGCTGGCAGAAGCGCGAGGGACATGCGATCGGCGGCGACGACATCAATACGGTCAAGAACCAGTGTCCCGATATCTACGACGAGTACGCGACCTGCTCCAGCAATCCGGACAAGGTCTGCACAGAGGCGACTAAGGCAACGGACTGCGCCGCAGGGGACAGCTGCATCGACGGGCCTCCAGCCATCGTCCCCGGCAACGCCGCCCTGTTGTGCAGCAGCGAATACGAGGGGCAGTATTACTACAAACAGGCCGCCGCAGCGGCGGGGACATGCCTTTACAACGGCGCCGCCTGTACCAGCGATTCCGACTGCTCGCCAGCGACATTCATGCAGTGCAAGAAGACCGACAACGCATGCACCACCGATGCTGATTGTCCGGGAAGCGGCAACAGCTGTTTCAAGACGATTACGAACAGCTGTTCCATCTCCGCAGTGACCGCCGGCTGGACGCTCATTCCGGGGGTGACCGACGCGCAGATGATCGCCACCCACAACCAGTTCTGTAACGACATGACCGCCACGCCGGTGATCGATCCGACCGACGCCCCGTCGGACACCAGCCAGTACGACAACGTCCCCGCCATCCTGAGCGGCACCGGCGTCGAGGGGCAGCTCAACCAGCCGATCGGCACCATGACGGTCAGGCTGAAAAGGGCCACCGCTCCCTCAGGTGTCATCAGCGAATTCGGCAAGCGGGTCCGCATAGGCGTCATGACCTTCAACTTTGCCGGGTCTGCCGCAGAGGCCACCGCCGGGACCCTCCCCGCACCCAAGGTCTGCTCCAACGACTCCACCAAGGTCTGTTCCATTAATATCGACTGCGTCTCGCCCGGAACCTGTGATGCAACAACGGCTGGCACGAGCAATCTCGACGGCGCCAAGATCGAACACTACATCGGCACCGGGCACTGTTCCGCGACGACCGCCACCGTCTGCTACAACGACGCCAATTGCCCCTCGGGAGAGACTTGCAAAACCGACGGGGTCGGCGATTACTCGACGGGTCTCGTCAAAGTGGTCAATGATATCCCGGCGCGTTCATGGACACCCTTTGCCGAGGCGTTATACAACGCCATCGGCTATTTCGCCAAGGTCCCCGCCACCGGCAAGAGCAGGACAGATCTGCGCATCAACAGCGCAGATTTCAACGAAAACCGCAACCCCTCCCAGTACCGCTGTCAGACCAACAGCATCCTGCTGATCTCCGACGGCATGTCAACGGCCGACCGCAACACGAGCGTGGACAACCTGGCCAAGCTGTATACCGCGGCCGGGGGCTCCACCAGTTGGACCGAAACCTGCCCCTCCTACGCCGGAAGCCGCAATCTCGACAACATGGCCTGGATCGCCTACAACCGCAACATCAATACCTTCGACAAAGCCGCCGCGTCAACGACGGCGCCGGCGGAATTCAACGAGCGCATCAAAACGTATGTGGTCTTCAACGGCGATTCAAACGGCCAGGCCGGCGAATGCGATTCCAAGACACTCCTGAGCCAGACAGCAATAAATGGCGGCACAACCACCCTTTATCAGGCTGTCGACCCTGGCACGCAGGGGAGTGTGGTGCGGGGCGTATTAGAGGAGATCGCCGGCGGCGCCGCCTCCGGAACGGCGGCCTCGATCCTCAGCAACAGCGAGGGGAGCGGCGCTACGCTTCTGCAGGCCCTGTTCTATCCCAAGAAGGAATTCGACAAGATTAATGATTCCGATGCGGATCCCACATCCGTAAACTGGATCGGCGAACTGCAGAGCTATTGGTATTATCTCGACCCCTTCCTGCAGAACACATCGATTCGCGAGGATACTGCCAAGGATTACAAGCTGAATCTGATAAACGACAAGGTGATTCAGTTTTATTTCGACCCCGAGCAGAAGAAGACCCTGGTCAACAAGTATTCCGATCTCAACGGGGATGGTGTCGCGGATTCGTCCACCCCGGACGAGGGGGGCGCCGCTCTGTCGCCGGACGTGGTGAAGAGCCTCTGGAAGGCGGGGCGGATGCTGTGGGAGCGGAACCTCGCCACCGATCCGCGTACGATCTATACCGGATATGCCTCGTCCAGCAGCAGCACGCCCCGGAAGTTCAGCAAGCTTGAAGTTGACGGTTATCTCAATACCTGGCCGAACTTCCAGCGCGTGGCGCAGACCTCCCATTGCTCCGTCACCCTGACGACGAGCTGCAGCGCCGATGCCGACTGCCCTTCCGGTGAGACATGCGTCCTGGATAACACCAAGACAGCGAAACTCATCGATTATGTCCACGGCATCGATCAGGTCGACCACACGGACGGGACCACGTACCGTGACCGGAGGGTTACCATTACAGGATGCGGGGTTTCCACCAACAGCGTCAAGGGTTGTTCCTCCAAGCCCGCGAAGGCCTGCGGGGTGGATGCCGACTGTGCGGCAGGTGAGGGCACATGCATCACTCTCAGCAATAATGCGGTCAATCTCTGCACGCGGGAGTGGAAGCTGGGGGACATCATCTCCTCCACGCCGAAGCTGGTCTCGAATCTAAGGATCAACAATTATAACCAGCCCCCCCCAATTGGCTACGGGGATACATCGTACACGACCTTCACCGAGACCACGTCCTACAAGAACCGCGGCATGGCGTTCGTGGGGGCCAACGACGGCATGCTGCACGCCTTCAAGCTGGGTATCCTCAAGGAGCTCAAGGGTAAGATCGAGAAGGCCCAGTTGAACGACGCCGCCGGGAATCTTGCCGATGACGCCGACAAACTCGGGCGCGAGGAGTGGGCCTTCATCCCCTCGGATGCGGTTCCCTTCCTGAAATATCATCACGACCCGGCCTACAGCCATCTCTATTACGTTGACCGCAACCCGGTCATCTTCGATGCGAGCATCGGCGTTCCTACCGGTTGCAGCACAGATTACTCGGCCTGCACGAAGACGGATGGCTCCACCTGGCGTACCATACTCATAGGCGGCATGGGGATCGGCGGGGCCGCCAAGAGCTTCGGGGCCGCGAGCGGCGTCAAGGTCCCGCAGAATACGGCCTATGGTTATTCGCAATACTTTGCCCTGGACGTGACCGATCCTGCGGCGCCGAAGTACCTGTGGGAGATTTACGGCGGAAATCTCGGATACGCCACCACCGGCCCCGCCATCATAAGGATCGCCAAGAAGGATGCCAGCGGCAAGCCGGACCACACAAAGAACGGCAAATGGTATGCCGTGTTCGCATCCGGGCCGACCGGCCCGATCGACACGGATCTGCACCAGTTCAAGGGGGAGTCCGACCAGAACCTGCGCCTGTTTGTCGTTGACATCAAGACAGGGACGGTGGTGCGCACCATCGACACCGGCATAGCAAACGCCTTTGCCGGCACGCTCACCTCGAGCTGGATCGACGCGGACCGCAGCAATTCGAATTCCAACGGCTATTACAGCGACGACGCCGTGTATATCGGCTATGTCCAGAAGGATACCTCAGTGACCCCGGCGACCTGGACCAAGGGGGGGGTGCTGCGCCTGCTGACGCGGGAGCACGACGACCCGGCGGACGCCGACGTGAACAAACAGTGGAAATTGAGCACGGTTATCTCCTCGACGGGACCGGTGACCACCTCCATCACCAAGCTCCAGGACCGCAAGAATCATAACCTGTGGCTCTACTTCGGCACCGGCCGCTTCTTCTACAAGAACGACGATCCGTCAACCACGCGGCAGACGATCTATGGCGTCAAGGAGCCCTGTTACTCCACCGCGACCCGGACCATGCAGGATGTTGTCGCCGGTGGTTCCCTGGACGACATCGACCATAATTGCACCGACGCGGTGAGCGGCACCATCGTGGACCAGTCCGCCGAGAGCGCCGCGCCGGCCGCCACCCTGGCCGCAACCGCCCCGGGGTGGAAGATCCAGCTGGACGCCAAGGACGATGCGAACGCCTATCTGACCGAGCGGATCATCACCGACCCGCTTGCCGCCCCAAACGGGGCGGTCTTCTTCACCTCGTTCAAGCCGAGCAGCGACCTGTGCAAGTTCGGCGGAAGCACCATGCTCTGGGCCGTGCGCTACGATACCGGCGCGACCCCTCCCGCGAGCGCGATGCAGGGCAAGGCGCTGATTCAGGTCTCGACCGGGGCCTTCTCAGAGGTAAAGCTGTCTGAGGCCTTCAAAAATCCCGGCTCCACCCGTTATGACGGCAGGAGGCTGGCGTCGCCTATCACCGGGGTACCGCCGACGGCCCAGGGGTTGTCGCTCTTCTCCAACCCTCCGCCGGCGAAGAGGCTTTTGCATGTGCGCGAGAAGTAAGGCGCGGGTAATACTCCGGGGTGACCCATGAAACTCGGGAACAAGGGATTTTCACTGATCGAGCTGATCATCGTGATCGCCGTACTCGGCATCGGGGCCGCCATCGCCACGCTCAACTTCAACCAGTGGGTGCGGAAGGCGAACATCGAGAAACAGGCAAAGGAGCTGTTAACCGACCTGAACGATGCGCGTCTGCAATCCGTCTATACGAAGAAGCGGCACAGCGTCGTGTTTCAGCCCAACAGCTATGTCTTCAAGGAGTACAGTTCACTGAATGAGGACACCGAAGACGGTGGCCGTGTGATCACATCAAAGAATGTCGCGAACCAGATGACCACGCTGAGCGGAGGCAGCCTTGCCGATTCAATAATAGAATTTGATATCAGGGGGTTTACCAGCGACTGGAATACCGTACGCATCAATCCCGCATACAGCGGCGCGGCATATGACTGCATAGTCGTCAGCAACGCAAGAACAAACCTTGGAAAAATAGAAAAATCGGGGAGCAGCGATGTATGCAATCAAAAATGATGGCGGCTTCACCCTGATCGAGTTCCTGGTCGCGGTGATCATCCTGATGGTGGGTCTGCTGGGGCTGTTGCAATCGGTAAATCTGGCCATCAGCACGAACAAGGTCAACCTGCTCCGTAACGAGGCTGTTATTGTTGCGGACCAGGAAATAAGCCGTCAGATTGCGAAGGGATTTGATCTTATGTCGACAAACGCGGGAACCTCCGTCATCAGGCGACCGATCCTGAACAGCTTCCAAAATTATTCGGTAATCAGGACCGAAGTCCCCCGTTTTTCCAACTCCAAGATGCTTAAACTAGAGGTCCGTTGGAGTTACAAAAATGTTGGGTATACCCACGACGCTTCTGCTGTCTTATCGAAGTAAGGCGGGAACTGGAAGGAAGGCCATGAACCGGATCGGAAATAGAGGTTTTACGCTGATCGAGATGATCGTGTCGATGGCCCTGTTCATAGGGATTGTCCTCGTCACGAGCTCCGCGTTCAATACCATCCTCTCGCAGTCGAGCTCCGTTCAGCGCCGCGAGGAGAGCAACATCGAGGGGGTCGTCGGCTTGGAGATGTTACGCCACGACCTCCAGCAGGCCGGAGTCGGGCTATTTACGGCGCCTCCCCCGATATCCTATTCGGAGGCCTCGGTACAGCCCGCCTCAACCTATAACGATGCCACGAACCATGTCCCACGCCCGATAGTTGCCGGTAACGACCTTGTGACCGCCACGGTCGGTGATATTTCCGATGACGGCAGCGTGGTATATAACGTCCTGAACCTGACTGACTATCTCTCCATAAAAGCGACAACGGTCGGGACCAGCAATACCTCCCAGAAATGGACCTACATCGTGCCGGTTGCCGGAGGGGCGGCGCCGTATACATGGACGTCGAATGCCGAGAACTTCACCGATTCCAAGGAAAGGTTCGTCGTTCTTCGCAGAGGTTTTTCAAATCCTCCCACGACTACCATAGAGAGAAACACCTCTGACGATACATTGTGGTTCAAGATCAATTCACCGGCTTTCGATGTATATACAAGCCAGGCAAACGCGATTTATACCGCTTATGGTTTCTACAAATTCAGCGGGACCGCAGATGAGAACAAGGTCCGCTTCCCTTTCAACCGCGCCGACTATTTCGTCGCCAAACCAAAGGACGCCGCCAAGGTCCCCCCGATGTGCGCTCCGAACACCGGTGTTCTGTACAAGACCACGGTCAAGCACGCCGACGGGAAGCTCACCTACATGCCCATCCTCGACTGCGTTGCAGATATGCAGGTCGTCCTGGGGTGGGATATGGACAATAACGGCTCTGTCGATACCTGGTCCAATGCGGACGGCTCTACTGTCAGTGGATCAGGCGATGTTGCAACCGCCATTTTACAGGCAAGCAACGACGATATTACTATCTCCAACATCCGCAATCGCCTGAAGGTTGTCAAGGTCTACATCATCGCACAGAACGGGAAGAAGGACTCGGGGTATACATCCGATTACGAAATAACGATCGGGGATGATGGCGAAAAGAGCCTTATACACAACACCGGGAGCAACGCCACGAAGGCAGCCTATGCGCTGGCGGCAAACATGAGAAACTATCGCTGGAAGGAGTACCGTATCATAGTCCGCCCCAAAAACCTGCTGACTAACCAGTAAGGGAAGGTAGCCATGAGATTCATTACAAGCAGGAAAGGGTTTGCCCTGGTGACATCGCTGATGCTGACGCTGGTCTCGCTGACCATCGTGATGGCGCTGCTCTATATGATTACCCAGGGCACCAAGCTTTCGGGGCTGCACAAGAAGTACCGGACGGCGCTGGAGGCATCCTACGGCGGTGCGGAGATATATACCAAGGAGATCCTGCCGTTTGTCATGAGGAACTATTCATCCGCGACCCTGACGACCGATCTCCAGAACAGTTTCACGGCTGTCAGCCTCCAGGTGCAGGCCACCCAGAGCTGTCTCCAGACAAAACTGACCAAGGCCACCAGCGCCTGGCCGGCGGCATGCAGCAAGACATTCAATTCCAAGGACAACCCTGATATCCGTTACACCATGGAATCGACAGTGGGCAATCCCTTTTACGTCTACTCCAAGATCGTGGATACAGTCAACGGCAATACGGATGTCAGCGGGCTCCAGCTCGAGGGGGCCGGCGTGGCCGAGTCCCAGTCGGTGCTTACCCCGCAGCATTTTCCGTATATCTACCGGGTCGAGATACAGGGGGAGCGCGCCAGCAACTCCACGGCGCAGGCGAATATCGAGGTGCTCTATGCCTATTGAATCGTTGACTCCGAGGTGCAAATCATGTAGATAGTTTCCATGCCGGAGGGCACAGACCATGCTTTAAATGTCAGGAAGCTAAATAGCAAGATACACGATAATACTAAACCACCCGCGAGGGTGGGACGGAAAGCCCATTGGGTCTCACCGAGACAGCCGGGTCGCCGAAATATCCTTTACAAAAGAGATAGGCGACCCGGCTTTTTTGCATTCGCGTCGCGCAACATTTGAGTTTGCCAATTTGTTATATAACTTCATATAAATTACTTGACATTGATATTATTTGTTGTAAATGTGGCGCAAGTTTTATCAATTTCATAGGATGCGTGTATGAAGACAAATAACAGGGTAAAGGCGATCAGGGAGTCCCGTCTGTTGAGCAAGGCCGAACTGGCCCGCAAGGCGGGGATATCGGCGCTTACAATCGACAGGGTTGAGCGGGGGGAACAGTGCCGTCTGGAGACCATGCGAAAGATCATCCTGGCGCTGGGTTATTCGCTTGAAGAAAAGAACAAGGTCTTTCTCGATTGATCTTGACAGGAATGTAATATGCTTTTCTTGAAGAAGAAAAAAGAGGTCATCGGCATAGACATCGGTTCCCACTCGGTCAAGCTGGTGCAGCTCAAGGAGCAGAAGGGTACGTATCAGCTCCTCAATGTGGGCCTTGTGCCGCTGCCTCCGGAAGCGATTGTCGATAATTCGCTGATGGACAGCGCCTCCATCGTGAGCGCCATAAAAAATCTCGTGGCAAGTCTCGGCATAAAGGTCAAGGATGTCGCCTGCTCGATATCCGGAAATTCGGTCATTATCCGCAAGATCATGCTCCCGGCGATGCCGACCGAGGAGCTTGAAGACCAGATCGCCTGGGAAGCCGAGCAGTACATCCCGTTCGACATCAACGACGTCAACATGGATTTCCAGATACTCTCCCCAGACAGCACCGACCCGACCAGGATGAATGTCCTGCTCGTGGCCAGCAAGAAGGACATCATCAACGACTACGTTGCGGTGTTCAACGAGGCCGCTCTCCATCTCTCGGTGGTGGACGTCGACTCCTTCACCGTTCAGAATGCATTCGAGGCAAATCACGACGCCGGGCCGGATGAGGTCTTGGCGCTGATCAACATCGGCGCCAGCGTCATGAACATCAACATCGTCAAATCCGGCGGCACCCTGTTCACGCGGGACGTCCAGATGGGGGGCAACCTCTACACCGAGGAGATCCAGAAGCAGATGGGGCTGAACACCCCCGAGGCCGAGTCGATGAAGATGCTGGCCCGTGAAACCGGCAACAGCGAGCTTATGGATGTGATCGCCAAGGTCAACGAAACCATCACCCAGGAAATCAGGCGTTCGCTGGACTTCTACAACTCGACGGCCAACGAGGAGAGGATTACCCGGATCTTCGTGAGCGGCGGATGCTCGAAGGTGTGCAACCTGCTGGATGCGATCAGCGAGAAGCTGGGGCTGCCGGTGGAAATGATCGAGCCCTTTGCAAAGCTCAAATACAATGAAAAGGATTTTGACCCCGAATACCTTGCGGAGATCGGACCGCTCATGGCGGTAACCGTCGGGCTTGCCATAAGGAGGGTGGGGGACAAATGATCAAGATCAACCTGTTACCGGTGCGGGCCGCCAAGAAGAAGGAATCGGCCATACAGCAGATCGTCATATTCTGCGTCAGCCTGCTGCTGGTGGCGGCGGTCGTCATGTCGATGTACTTCTTCAAACGGATGCAGATATCCACCACGAAAAACGATATCAATACCGCCAACAACAGGATCAACGAGCTGAAGGCGAAGATAGGCAAGCTGGAAGAACTCAAGACCTTGAAGGAACAGGTCAAGAAAAAACTGGATGTCCTGGCCCAGTTGCGCAAGAACAAGACCGGCCCGGCCCGGCGTCTGGCCACGATGAGCGACATCACCCCAGACCAGTTGTGGCTGACCGGGTACGGCGAGAGCGGCAGCGACATCAGGATCTCGGGTCTTGCCTACACCGAAGAGCTGATTGCAACATTCATGCGCAGTCTTGAGGCCTCCTCCGACTACATGGGAGTGGAACTGGTCGTCTCGGAACAGAGTGAGAGCGGCGGGATCAAGCTGAAGCGTTTCGAGTTGGTCTGCAAGCTGCAGCCTACTCCCGAACCGGCCGGGCCGCCGGCGCCGAATGCCCCCAAATAGCGGCATCATATCAGCCAGGACGGATTGAATATGGATCCACAGGTAGAAAAGATACTCAAACTGCCGACCAAGCAGAAAATACTCATTCTCGTGCTCGTTGTCGTGCTTGAGGCGGCCGCCATGGTCTGGTTCCTGTACATCCCCAAGTACAAGGAACATACGAGCCTGAAAGCCGAATATGCCAAGCTGCAGGCCGAAATCGAGGAAAAAACCAGGATCGCCAACAACCTGCCGCGGCTGAAGGCCGAATATGAGCAGTTGAACCGTGAGCTGGCCCAGGCATTGACCGAGCTGCCGAACTCCAAGGAGATCCCGTCACTCCTGACCAGCATCACCACCCTCGGCAAGAACGCCGGCCTCGACTTTCTCGTTTTCAGGCCCAAGGGCGAGACGCCCAAGGATTTTTACGCCGAGGTCCCGGTTGACATCTCGGTTTCCGGCTCCTACTACAGCGTGGCCAACTTCTTTGCCGCGGTAGCCAACCTCCCCCGCATCGTCAACATTAACAACGTGGCGTTTTCCGATATCCGTAACGTCAACAACAGGATGATGACCAGGGTGAACTGCCTGGCGACAACATTCCGGTTCTTGGATAAGAAAGAGATGAAGGATGATAAAAAGCCTAACAAGAAATAGCCGCTCATGCGTGCTGATACTTGTGTTGGGGGCTGCCGCCGCGCTTGCGGGATGCGATAAAAAGGAGCCGCAGCCTGCCGCTCCACAACCTGCCGCTGCGGTTGCAAAGCCGGCCGCCCCGCCTGCCAAGCCTGTTCAGAAACCGGTCAGCTCGGCTCTCAAGCTGCCTCCGCCGCAGGTAAACCAATTTGATTTCAGCACAAAAAAGGATCCGTTCAAGCCGTATGCAGCGGCCAAGGCCGCGCCGAGCCTTTCCCAGGAGAGCGTCCGGAGATCGTTGAGGCCCACCCTGCCGATCCACAACTTCGATGTCAGCCAGTTCAAGCTGATCGGCATCGTTACCGGCGGCAAGGAAAACCACGCAATGGTGACCGACCCCAATGGCAAGGGCTATGTGCTCAAAATCGGAATGACGATCGGCAAAAACGAGGGACGGATAACGGCGATTACCACCACCGGCGTGGATGTGCTCGAACAGTTCAGGGATGATAACGGCAGGGTGCTCAAGGAGCATATCAGGATCACCCTTCCCAGGAAACAATAAGGAGCTCCGCATGAAGTGGATGACGAAACAATCGATAGCCCTGGCGCTAGTCCTCGCCGTGATGGCGGGCTTCATTCCCTGTATGGCCCGAATTGCGGATGCGGCCCCGGAGAGCGGCCGGAAATCCGACCCAAAGCTTGCCGCCATCGAATCGATCAGCGTATCGGGTGAGGGTGACAGGACCGAGCTCGCCATCAAGCTCTCCTCTCCGGCAACCTATACCAGTTACAAGACCACGGCGCCGCTCAGGCTTGTAGTGGATCTCTCCCAGACAACCCAGGGGTCTGTCACTGCGCCGCTCGTCATTGACAAGGGGAACTTCAAAACCGTCACGGTCAACCGTTACGATACGGACGCCGGTGTTCTCACAAGGGTGGACATCGAGCTTGCCAAGGACGCCGAAGCGGTCATCTCCACCGCTCCCGATCAGAAGGGTGAGCTGACGATTTCCTTTCCCGCTCCGTCTGCCCAGGTGGCCGCAACCGCCGACGCCGCAGCGGCTGTTCCCGCGGCGGAGCCGGCCGCCGCAAAAGAGCCGGAGCCGGTTGTTGCGCCCCCGGAGGCGGTTGCAGCGCCGACTGAACCGGCCGTACCCCCCGCAGAAACCCCTGTTGCCGCTGCATCGGCGCCGGAGGCCGCATCTCCGGTTGAACCCGCCAAGACCCCGCTTGAAACGCCCGCTGCCGTTGCGCCAGTTGCTGAACAGCCGGTTCCTCCGGCTGCAACTCCCGAAGTGGCGCAGCAGCGCTCCCTGACGGCGGTTTCCGTCAAAGACGGCGCCATTTTTCTTGCCGTTCAAGGCGGGGCGAAAGAATTCAAGTCGTTCCGTCTCAGCAAGCCGGAGCGCTTTGTCATCGACCTGTTCGGCGTGAAGAGCTCACTCGCAAACCGTATCGTGCCGATCAATGCGGCCGGTATAGCCTTGGCCCGCATCGGAATTTATCCAGGTAAAGTACGCATCGTGTTCGATGCGGTGAACGGCAGCTTCTCCGAAGCGGTTGCAAGCGGGTCCGACGAGGGAATAACGGTTACGCTGAATGCGAAACCCGCTGCGGAATCCCCTGCGGCACCGCCGGTGGAGGCCGCCTCGGAAAAGGCGGCCGAAGTGCCCCCCCAGCCAGAGGCAAAACCGGCCGAGGCACAGGTTGCCGCAGCACCCGCATCATCCGTAAAAAGCGTTTCCAAACCCGAGGTTCGCCACGTTGGGCCTGCCGGTGTCGAAGCGATCGACTTCCAGGTGATCGACGGCATTTCCAGGGTTGCCGTCAAGGTTGCGGGCGATGTTGTTGTAGACGCTCCTGTTAAAACCCCCGGTTTTGTCACCCTCACCATAAAAAATGCCGGCCTGCCGAAACGCCTCCAGCGTTCGCTTGAAGCCCAGGGTTTTATTTCGCCGGTACTGCGCGTGACCCCCCTCCTCGCCAAGACCCGTAAGGGGACCGACACCAGGATCAGGATTGCGCTGCGCACCGCCGCGCCATACGAATTCAGGCAGGAAGGGGACATGCTCTTCGTGGACTTCAAGCATCCCGAGGGTCTGACCGCGGAAAAGGCCGCCGCCGAACCCAAGGAACCCATCCCGCAGATCGCCCGGGCAGCCAAGGCAGCGCCGGCCAGGGACGCCGAAATCCCGTCCGAGCTTGCCCAGGCGGCCGAACCAGCCGAAAGGCCGCTTCATTCGACCAGATTGTACAAGGGGCGCAAGGTGACCCTGGAGTTTGCCGATGCCGAGGTACGCAAGATATTCCAGCTTCTCGCCGAGGTCAGCAACAAGAACTTCGTGCTGGGCGACGATGTCGGCGGCACCATCAGCATCAAGCTGGTCAACGTCCCCTGGGACCAGGCGCTGGACATCATCCTGGATACAAAGGGGCTCGACAAGCGCGAGGACGGCAACATCATCATCATCAAGGGCAAGGGAAAGTTCAAGTCCCAGGCCGACGAAGAACTGGAAATCAAAAAACAGCTCTTTAAGGCTATCGAGCTGAAGACGGAAACATTCAGCGTCAACTATGCCGATATCGGCAGTATCGTCGGCCAGTTCACCGCGCTCAAAAGCGATCGGGGCACCATTGCCCAGGATACCCGCACCAACAAGGTCATCGTCAAGGACATCCCCCAGGCCATCGAGGATATGCGCAAGCTGAAGGACCAGCTCGATGTGCCGGAAAAACAGGTCATGATCGAGGCGCGCATCGTCGAGGCGACCTCCACCTTTACCCGCAGTCTGGGGGTCAACTGGGGCGTGCACTATCGCGACGGTTCCGCCTCGTTCCTGGGGATCAACAGCCTTGATACCGGATTCGGCGGTCTAACGTCCGCGCCGCCGACGGTGGGCACCGGCGCGAGCCCCGGTGGTACGATGGGGATCTCGTTCGGGACCCTGACCAGCAACATCCAGCTCGACATGCGCCTCAACGCCGCCGCCAGCGCCGGCCTGATCAAGATCGTCTCCACACCCAAGGTGGCCACGCTCAACAACAAGACCGCCCGGATCACCCAGGGGCAGCAGATACCGTACACGTCGTCCACATCCGACAAGGTTGAGACGAAGTTCGTGGAGGCGGCGCTGTCGCTGGAGGTGACGCCGCACATCAATCCCAACGGCACCATCGGCATGAAGATCGACGCCAAGAACGACTCGCCGGGCGCAAGCACCGGCACCGCCGCGCCGCCGATCAACAAGAAGCAGGCCACGACCGAGATGCTGCTGCGGGACGGCGAGACAACGGTCATCGGCGGCATCTACGTGGACAGCGACACCGAGGCCGATGACGGCGTGCCGTTCCTGATGGATATCCCCTTTCTCGGCAAGCTGTTCAAGTCGAACTCGAAGCAGAAGACAAAGACGGAGCTGCTGATATTCATCACACCGAGGATTCTGGGGACGATTTAACAGCAGCCATAGCGCCGGATCTACGCCCTGACATTCATGTTCGGGGATGACAAATCGTTTATTGCAAAGCCATTTTCAGGAGATATTTATGAAAACGAAACAAATCTGTATTGCTGCCTGGATAGTATTTTCATTCGGCCTGACCGCGGGATGCGGCGGAGGCGGTCTTACCAATGGGTATCTGCCGGTTCCCGAGCCGGATAAGAGCATCGTTAATGCCGATGTTGCAAAATGGGTGGACAGCAGCACCAGCGCCGCCGTTACCTCATGTAATGCAGCCAATGCCACTCCGCAGACCATCGCGGATAGCATCAATGTCAAGGTAGCCTTTAACGCATATCCCAATCTTACAAACGCTTCCGGCTCAAAAAACCTGCTCATTCAGAACGTTGATTTTTCATTTACTCCGATCACAGCCGGGGCGCCAGCCATTTCACAACCCTCGCAGCCGGTAAATTTGAATATCAGCGTCGGCGGCAGCGCGTCAGTGCCGGTGCAGGTTGCTTCACAATCTTTAAAAAGCAGTTTGCTGGCGAATTTTTCCTGTGGTGATGGCAAAATGTACAGTTATTACCTTTCCATAACATTCAACGTTAAAGATGACTTCAACAACACCGCAAAGGCAACTACAGTCATAAAAATGGATTTCGCCGATTTTGTTGACTGATATTTCGGCTGGCAGTTTCGCCATAGGACCATTTATTCAGCTCTATAGAAACACACATAAATACAGGGGGTTTTGTAACCAAGTGATTAACAACGCGATTAAAAATATTGCAGTTGCGGGTATGTTATTTGCTTTGACCGCATGCAGTACCTCGACCCCTTCCAAGGAAAAGGTGGCTGAAGCGGTCAAGAAAATCATGCCGGTCAAGTTTGAAGTGGTAAGTGTGGTACCCCTTAAAGAGATTCCGGGCGTGATCGAGGTTTCGATAAGGATGGACAACCAGCCGGTCGTGTTCTACATGGACAAAAAGGCGCAATATGTGATCTCCGGCAGCCTCCTTCATATCGATTCCAAAAAGAATCTTACCAATGAGGCGCAGCAGAGGATCAAGGGCAAGTAGGTTGCCCTTTTTCATTGCCGGCGTTCAATGCCACTGTCATATGCCGGCCTTGCCTCATTGCGCTGGCCGATCGGATAGTTACGGATATGGCTAAAGGTCGGTGTAGTTGATGCCGATACTAAAGAATCGCGGGCTCAAGATGTGGCTATGCGGGCGGCGGTATTACCGTTTCAGAATTGATATATATTGGCGTTTTCCGAGAGGGTTCTCTGTGTTTTTGGTTTATGACGTCTTTTTTCAAATTGCACCGTAGTATTTCCGGAGGTTTGTATGAAATTGCTGAAACTGATTCGCCAAAGCGTTGCCCTCTCGGCGCTGTTAGTTGTCTTTCTTTCGGGATGCTCCGGCTCCGGAAACGATCCGGCTGCCGGGGTGAAAAAGCAGGTCGGTCTGGGGGTCTCGGGAAGCGCCATCCAGGTGACCTCAGGTACCGACAACGAGGAACAGCCCGCTATTGCCTACGACCGCAACGCCAATAAGTACCTCGCGGTCTGGAGTGATTATCAGGCCGGTAATGCCGACGTCTACGGCAAGCTTTGCGACGCCTCGACTCCTGGGGCCGGATTGCAGGCGACAACTCCGGTCTGCGGCGCACCCTTTGCCATAGCCAGCGGCGCCGGCAACCAGTGGCAGCCGAAGGTGGCCTTCGATTACAGCAGCAATAACTACCTGGTCGTCTATGCGGATACCTCGGCGGGGTACAGCCGGATTTACGGACGGCTCGTCAACAATGCCGGACTCCCCGATGTTGCCGGCTCTTTTGCGATCTCCGAGCACCTCGACCTGGCCGACCCTTCCCAGATCGAGCCGGAGGTGATCTACAACGACTTCAGAAACACCTTTACCGTAGGGTGGCTCGGCACCAGCAATTACGATTCCGACGATTATCCCGCAGCAAGCGCCACGACCTACACCACAACCCCCACCTGGACATCGGGCAACACGAAGACCTTGCTAAACGCCAATGCAGTTACCGGCATTACTCTGCCCGATGGAACGCCGGTCACCGGCTATTCCGTGTCGCCGCTCAACCCCAGCGCCACCGACACCACCAGCGTGATCACCCTCGGCTCCTCCTCCAACGCCATCGGCCTGTCGAGCAACCTCACCATCACCTATGCAAATTCCGACGTAACCAACAACGGCTCGACCAATGCCGGGGGCGGGGCGTTCGCCGCCAACAACAGCTTCTCGATCGCT
Organism: Deltaproteobacteria bacterium; assembly: GCA_016182975.1. Classification (GTDB taxonomy): domain Bacteria; phylum Desulfobacterota; class Desulfuromonadia; order Geobacterales; family Pseudopelobacteraceae; genus JACPFJ01. The sequence continues at coordinate 15,277 of JACPFJ010000002.1, read as the reverse complement.
CCGGCCGGGGCACAGACCAGCCTGGCGCTGGCCTATTTCTTCATAGACAACAACCGGGTCATACCGGCCACCGCCACCACGCAGGTGCGCCAGGGGATCGCGGTCAGCGCCGCTGTTCTGACCGGTTCGAATCTGATCGGGCTTCCGACCGCTTACTGGACTTCCTTTCAGCGCAGCACCACCACATGGAACGCCCCCGTCTGGCAGGCGGGGTCCCCGATAATCATCAGCAACGTCTACAGCCTGGCCAACTCCGCCCCTTACAGCGTCACCATCACCGACGGCAACAGCGTCAACCGCACGGCCGATTTCGACATCACCATCACCGGCAACACCCTCTTGGCCACCCTGAAGAACAACGGCAACACGCTGATCGGCGCCAATCCGAGCGTGACGGTGCAATACACCCCGGTGAAAAACCTGATCGGCCCGGTCGTCGGGCAGGGGTGCCCCAACAGCTTCGGTCCGATCGCCTACTCCCCTTCCAACCACGTCGGCACAAGCATGGTGGCGTACAGGGACGTGGCGGCCGACAAGACGAAAGGGGCCATCAGCAATTACTCCGAGGCGGCTCTGAAGGAGAACACCAGCGGCAGCGGTTCGATAAGGTACGTCTGGACCATAAACGAAAAGGAATCCAAGCCCAAGCTGGCCTACAACCCGCTGGACGGCGAATCGTTCATGCTCTGGAGCGGGGTCCAGCACGACGAGACCCTGACCATCGCATACGCCAAGGACTCGGATACCGGGCTTTGCAATTACACCGCGACGTTCACCAAGGGAAGCGACACCTCCCAGAAGATCGTGCTGCGCCGGCTGATCAACAACACCTATTTCGATACCCAGCTCGGCAGTTCCGCCTTTCACCCGGCCCTGTCGATCGATCCGGCCGCCAAGCGGATGCTGGTAGCCTGGGAGGAGCAGAATTCGACCACCTTCGCCACCACCGGCAAGGACGTCAATGCCCAGTTGTTCGACCTGACCAACTTTGTTTCGTACGGCAACCTTATACTGGCCTCAAACGCCGTCGGGGACCAGACTTCGCCCGCCTCGGCCTTCGACAGCGTCAACCAGAGTCATCTCCTCATCTGGGAGGACGCGCGCAACCAGAACGCCAACATCTCCAACATCGACCTGTACGGCCAGTTTGTCGACCCGCAGGGGAACCTCTCCGGGGGCAACGTTCCCATCAACGTCGATGAAGGCAACCAACTCGCACCGGCCCTCGCCTTCGGCGACGTGGATTACCGCCAGTTTTTGATCATCTGGAAGAACGCGGTCGATCCGGCCAACGGCGACCTCTGGGGGCAGTTGCTGCAATACTCCACCCTGCCGCAACTGGTTATCGCCGACGGCAGCGGCAACCCCATATTGAACGGGGCCCTCGATTTCAGCAGCGTCGCGGTCGGACAGATCAAGGACATCCCGATCAAGCTGCGCAACGACGGCAACACGACGCTCACCATCAGCGCCATGACCAGCCCGGATGCGCCCTTTTCGTTCGTTACCCCCAAACCGGTCACCGTAAGCCCCGGCACCGCCTACGACATGACCATCCGTTTCAGCCCCACGGCCGCCGGATCGTATACCGGCAATCCGAGCAACAATTTCAAGACCTCCATTTCGTCCAACGGCGGCAACACGGTGCTGTATTTCAGCGGCAGCGGCGTAGGCACCAACCCGTTGAGCGTTACCACGTCGGCCCTGCCGGATGCGGGCACGGCGGGTTCATATTCCTATCAGGTCGTGGCCGCAGGAGGGGTCTATCCATACACATGGAGCGCCACCGGCCTCCCCGCCGCGCTTGCAATCAGTCCGACCACCGGTCTCATATCCGGAAACAACCCCGCCGCCGGCGTCTATTCGGTAACGGTCACCGTTACCGACAGCAGCACGCCCGCGGTAAGTGCACAGCGCACCTTCACGCTGCGCGTGGGCGCGGTGAGCGTAACCACAACAGAGCTGAGTGCTTGGACCCAAGGGGTTGATTACGTAAGTTCGCCAAACCATACCTTGAGCGCCGCGGGTGGAACCGGACCGTACACCTGGGCTGTTATCTCCGGCGCATTGCCGCCGGGTGTAAGCCTTGCGGCCAACGGGACGTTAAGCGGCGCGCCATCCGGAAGCGGCATCTATTCCTTTACGGTACAGGCGACGGACAGCGGCAGTCAGACCGCTCAGACGCCGCTCAGCATCACCATCAACCCGGTTCCGACCATCCTGACCACCAGTCTGGCAAATGGCGTCCTCGGTCTCGCTTATTCGCAGAGCATCAGCATGACCGGTGGTACCCTGCCAGTCAGTTGGTCGATTTCCGGTGGTCTGCCTCCCGGCCTCACATTTAACACCGGCAGTGGAACCATCAGCGGAACAGCAACCAATACTGGAACATTCACCCCCACAATTTCGGTTACCGATGCCGCCGGCGCAATCAGCAGCAAGGCGTTGTCCATTACAGTCAACCCTGCGCTCGATATCGCTACACCTACCTCCGGAGACGGTTCACCATCGAAGGCTACTGCCAATACCGCATATTCTTTTGCCTTCACCACCAATAACGGCGGTATTTCCCCGTATACCTGGTCGGTGGTTAACGGCGGGTTGCCGTTCGGCATGGTGGTGAATGCCAATACGGGTGTCCTCTCCGGCACGACCGTGGTGCCGGGTGATTACAGCTTTACCGTGCAGGTTCAGGATGTGAACGGAACCAAGGTCCAGAAAACATTCACCGTAACGGTTACCAGTCCTCTCCTGAACACCAGTCTCGTGGATTTCGGCACTATTGCAACCAATAAGGCGTCAGTCCAGGTTGTCACCCTGACAAATACCACAACCACCCAATTCAATATCACCGACATCGTTCAGCCGGCCGCACCATTCAGCGTCACGGGAGCCGGAGCCTTGCCAACACCCGCATCACCCGCCCTGATTTTGCCCGGCGCTTCCTATACCTTTCTGGTTACTGCCAACTCAGCCGCCGCTAATTCATATAACAGCAGCTTCACCATCAAAACCGATTCGCCCGCCGGCAACCAGACGGTTGTGGTTAAGGCAACGATTGTTGCACCTTCGATGTCGATAATACCGGCAGCTGCCAATCCCCGCATGACATTTGCCAATGTTCAGACGAACCAGCAGGCGACTCAGATAATCGAAATCACCAATACCGGCATCCTTCCTATTACGATTACCGGTTTTTCACTTCCAGCGAACTATACCTCGCCATTCAAATTGAGGGATCTTGCCAATGGCCTGACTGTACTTACTTCCGATAACTACACCATAAATCAGGGGCAAAAGAAGCAGTTCCAGTTAGTATTTGCCCCGACCACCGCAGGGACATTCACCGACAAGATAGATATTTTCTTCGACCATTTACCCGGGGCGCCGGAGGTCTTTAATATCACGGCTTCAACCGTGCCGAGCAGCATGAAAATCATCGATGCCGCTACGGGTGTGGCTACTCCGGCACTGACTGAGATTGATTTTGGAAGTGTCAAGGCCGGCACCGCCGGCATAACCAAACAGATCAAAATCGAAAATGACGGCGATCAGGATTATTACGTTACCACAAACGACATGAACGCCCCTTTTAACATTACCTATTGGTGGTCTGGTTTAAGCTCCTGGATCAAGGCCAAACAGTCGGATGCCTACTGGGTCGATTTCAAGCCCACGACCAGGGGCGATTTCTCGCAGACCATGACGGTGACCAGTGATACCGGGGTTTCCAGGTCCGTCCTGGTCAAGGGTAAGGGGGTGGCTCCGATCATGCGGAACCTCTCCAATAATGAACTTGAATTTGGCACCCTGGCGGTGGGGAACACTCTCACCAAGTCCATCACCCTATACAACGACGGCGATGGGCAGATGGACATCAAGAGCCTGGGCTCGCTTCCCAAGGGGTATTCGTTTGTCAGCACCCCCACTACCATCCCCGCCGGCGGACAGACGAACATTGATATCAAGTTCGAGCCTTCTGACGCCGGCCCATTTAACGGCAGCTTCACCGTCAGCACTGACGGCGGTGATCAAGCCATTGTTCTTGGCGGCAACGGCACCGGGCCGAAACTTACCGTAACTGCATCTCAACTCGATTTCGGCAGTGTTACGCAGAACCTGTCGAACACCCTCAAGCTGACGCTTACCAACGGCGGCAGCTCACCGTTGAACATCACCGGCCTTTCCAATCCGGCTAGCACGCTGTTCAAGCTGATCTATACCGGGAATGCCCCGACCGTCGCGGCGCCAGTCACGCTCCTGCCGGCAACCAGCTATGATGTGTACGTCCAGTTCGTTCCCACCTCGGTTGGAACCTTCCTCAGCTCGTTCAACATCACCTCCGACGCCATCAACGTTACGGGCGGCGTTCAGAACATCGCGCTGCAAGGTTTCGGCGTGCCGTATACCATTGATACCAACCCGAAGGGAACCCTGACATTCCCCTCAACCGCCGTGAACGAATCCCAGACAATGAATCTTGAGGTAATAAACAACGGAACGTCGCCGGTAAATCTCACCAGCATTGATAATCCATCATCACCATTTTCCATCGTATCGTTACCGACACTTCCCCTCTCTATCAATCCTGGTGCCTCGACTACTTTGAAGGTCAAATTTGCACCAACCTCATCAGGACCTTTTAGTTCTTCCATCGGCCTTCTGTTTGATTCCTCCACCAGCCCGTACATTGTCCAGGTAACCGGTACAGCCGGAAGTCAGACTTTGTCTGGCAGTCTCACTTTCAATCTGAACAACACCACGGTTACTTCTGCATTGTTCGGGTCGGTATATGAAGGCGTTACAAAAACTCTAAGCTTTACGCTCAAGAATGCCGGGTCAGCAGCTCTCAATATCGATACCATAACGACACCAAAGGAAGGATTTTCAACAAACCTGTTTGCTCCATTAGCGCTTGCTGCCGGCGAGTCCAAAAATTTCAGCGTCACGTTCAACCCGACCGTCGCAAAGAGTTATAGCGGCTCGCTTACGCTGAAAGATTCCACATCGCTTGTTACCTCGCAGCTCTCATTGAACGGCGTGGGACTGAACTTTTTCGCCAAAGTCACAAACGCCTCTGGAACGGAACTCACCGATGTCGTCTGCGCCTCGCTGACAACGCAGCAATTGACATCCGGTAACAAACCGGCCGGCGTTACCCCAAAATCCGGGATGCAGTTCAGGGTCGGCGGGCTCAGCACCACAGCCCCCGAGACGATCACCGCGGAGATCACCTTCGACTCGCTGCCGGCAAGCCCGGTATTTTACAAGGTTGTCAATGGCGAATGGATTGCGCTGACCGGCGCTACCCTGACGGGAAATACGCTGAAATTCGTGATTACCGATAACGGGCCTTACGACAGCGACCCCGCGCTCGGTTCGATCGTGGACCCGGTGGTTGTGACCTCGGAGGCAACCAGCAGCGCCACCACAGGAACAACAACTCCGCCACCCTCCAGTGGCGGTGGCGGCGGTGGCGGCTGCTTCATCGCCACGGCGGCCTACGGAAGCTATCTCGACCCGCACGTCATGGTTCTGCGGCACTTCCGCGACGATGTCCTGCTCAAGTCCGGGCCTGGAACCGCTTTTGTGAGGTTCTACTATCACTACAGCCCGCCGGTGGCGGATTTTATCGCCCAGCATGACACCCTGAGGATGTTGATGCGCTTTGCACTGACGCCGCTTATTTTCGCCGTCAAATACCCGCTGCTCGCCGGACTGCTGTTTGCGCTGGCGGCTGCCTGGTTGCTCGGGCGGCGGCTTGCCGGCAGGGCGCGCAGGCCTGCTGAGGCACAGGCGGGGTAGGGGGAAAAGCCGACATTTTCGGACGCATCAGACCTCCGAGGTTTTCGAGACCTCGGAGGTCTTTTCTTTTCTGTCGCGGTTTCATGTGTTATGCTTCATTGCATCCACGGAGGTGTCATATGGGAAACCCACTGGAAAAGAGCGATCACAAATGGACCTACGCCGACTATTGCACCTGGCCCGACGAGGAGCGCTGGGAGCTGATCGACGGGGTGGCGTACAGCATGTCGCCGGCTCCGTCGAGGATACACCAGAAGCTTTCCGGGGAACTGTTTCGACAGATTTCAAATCACCTTCACGGCAGGCAGTGCGAGGTATACGCCGCTCCCTTCGACGTGCGTCTGCCCGACTTCAGCGGGCAGGGTGATGCCGAGATCGGGACGGTGGTCCAGCCGGACATCGCGGTGATCTGCGATCCCGAAAAGCTGGACGACCGCGGCTGCAAGGGGGCGCCTGACCTGGTGATCGAGATCCTGTCACCGAACACGGCCGAGCATGACCTGAAGGACAAATTTTATCTCTATCAGCGGGTGGGGGTGAAGGAATACTGGGTCATGCACCCCACGGACCGGACCACGATGGTTTTCAAGCTCGATGACGCCGGCGCGTACGGCCGGCCGGACGTGTATGGAAGCCGTGACAGGGTCGAAGTCCCGTTGCTTGGTGATCTGGTGATCGATCTGGCGGAACTGTTTGCGGCTTAGGATGCAAGGAGGGCGAGATGTCGGATAAACCGAAACTGGCCATGTACTGGGCCGCCTCATGCGGCGGCTGCGAGATCGCGCTGGTAAATATCCACGAAAAGATCCTCGATCTGGACGCCGCCTTTGATTTCATGTTCTGTCCCTGCCTGCTCGACACCAAGAAGAGTGCAATCGAGGCCCTGCCGGACAAGGGCATCGCCATCACCCTGTTCAACGGCGCCATCCGCACCACGGAGAACGAGGAGATGGCCCATCTCCTCCGCAAAAAATCAAGGGTATTGATCGCCTTTGGCTCCTGCGCCTCTGAAGGGTGTATCCCCGGCCTCGACAACCTGAGTTCAAGGCATGAACTGCTGCGGACCGTCTATCTGGACAACGCCACCATCGACAACCCCCAGGAAATCGTTCCATCCCCCTCAAACGCGGTCCCCGAGGGTACCTTGACCCTTCCGGCCATGGGCGACAGGGTCAGGACCCTCTCGCAGGTGACCGAGGTCGACTATTACATCCCCGGCTGCCCGCCGGAATCGCACCAGATCTGGGCCGTGGTCGAGGCCGTCCTGAGCGGTGCGCCGCTGCCGCCGCCGGGGAGCGTTATCGGCGCCGGCCGGCTCTCGGTCTGCGACGAGTGCGCCCGGGTCAAGGAGGATAAACGGATCGAGCGCTTCCACCGCAACTGGGAGATCACCCCGGTAGCGGAGCGGTGCCTGCTGGAGCAGGGACTGCTCTGCATGGGGATAGCCACCAGGGACGGCTGCGGCGCCCCCTGCCCACAGGCCAACATGCCCTGCAGTGGCTGCTACGGCCCTCCCGAGGGGACCAGCGACCAGGGGGCCAGGATGGTTGCCGCCCTCGGCTCGATCCTCGCAATCGGCGATTGCAAGGGGAAGAGCGAGGCGGAGATCGCCGCCAGGGTCGAGGCCCTGCTGGATAGCGTGCCGGACTACGCCGGCAGCTTCTACAAGTACAGCCTGCCCGGTTCCATCATCGGGGGGAGGGTGAGCAGATGAGCCGTATTTCCATTGATCCGATCACCAGGCTGGAAGGGCACGGCAGGATCGACATCTTCCTGGACGAGGAGGGGGATGTCGCCAACGCCTACTTCCAGGTGCCGGAACTGCGCGGTTTCGAGCAGTTCTGCGTAGGGCGTCTGGCCGAGGATATGCCGGTCATCACCAACCGCATCTGCGGCGTTTGCCCCGAGGCGCACCACATGGCGGCCAGCAAGGCCCTGGACGCCCTCTTCGGGGCCGATCCGCCCAGCGCCGCCAAAAAGGTGCGCGAGCTGCTCTACTCGGCGTTCTACGTCACCGACCACACCACCCACTTCTATGCCCTGGGAGGACCGGATTTCATCATCGGGCCGGATGCGCCGCCGGGCGAACGCAACATCCTCGGCGTGATCAGGAAGGTCGGGCTCGACATCGGCAGGCAGGTGATCGACTGCCGCGCCCGCAATCACCATGTCATCAAGACCGTGGGCGGGCGCAGCATCCACCCGGTGGCCGGCCTCCCCGGAGGTTGGAGCCGGCCGATCACGGCCGCGGAACGCGACGAGATCGTAGTGATTGCAAAGCAGAACGTCGAGTTTGCCCTGTTCACACTCAAGGTCTTCGACGATATCGTCCTCAAGAACCCGGCCTATCTCGATCTGGTCACCTCCGACACCTATTCCCATGCAACCTACTACATGGGTCTGGTGGATGAGCGCAACCGGGTGAATTTCTACGACGGCATGGTGCGGGTGGTGGCGCCTGACGGCGCCGAGTTGGTCAAGTACCATGCCCGCGATTATGCCAGCCACATTGCCGAGCGGGTGGAGCCTTGGAGCTATCTGAAGTATCCCTATCTCAAGGCGGTCGGCTGGAAGGGTTTCGTGGACGGACCCTACAGCGGGGTGTATGCGGCCTCGCCCCTGTCCCGCCTGAACGTCTCGGACGGTATGGCGACACCCCGGGCGCAGGAACATTTCGAACGCCTCTACGAGACCCTGGGGAGTGGAAGAGTGAACAACAGGTACCGGCCGGTCCACTTCCGGCTGGCGACCCACTGGGCGCGCCTGGTGGAGCTGCTCTACGCCGCCGAGCGCATGCTGGAGCTGGCGGAAGACCCGGAGATCACCTCGCCGGAGCTGCGCACCAAGCCGGGTCCGATCACCGGCAGCGGTGTCGGCTGCGTCGAGGCGCCGCGCGGCACGCTGACCCACCACTATGAGGCCGACGAACGCGGCGTCCTGACCAGGGTCAACATGATCGTCGGCACCACCAACAACCATGCCCCCATGACCATGTCGATCAGGAAGGCGGCCGAGCGGCTCATCACCAAGGGAAAGGTGGTCGAGGAGGGGATGCTGAACCGCATCGAGATGGCCTTCCGCCTGTACGACCCCTGCCTCTCCTGCGCCACGCACGCGGCCGTGGGGAGGATGCCGCTCAGGGTACACATCCGCGACGCCATAGGCGGGATCATCCGCACGGTGAGCAGGGGCTGATGCGGACCATCGTGGTCGGGCTGGGCAACCCGATCCTCTCCGACGACAGCGTTGGGATCAAGGTCGCGGCGCTGGTGAGAGAGCGGCTCCCGGCAGATGCCGGGATCGACATGACCGAGGCGTACGCCGGGGGCTTAAGGCTGATGGAGGCCATAGCCGGTTACGACCGGGCGATCATCGTGGATGCCATGAAGAGCGGCGCTCATCCGCCGGGAACGATCATGCGTCTCTCCCTTGATTCGCCCGCGACGACACGCAATACGCTCTGCACGCACGACGGCGAACTTTCCACGGCCCTGGCGCTGGGACGCGATCTGGGTCTGGCGATGCCGGAGAGCATCGAGATCATCGGGATCGAGGCCGCCGAGGTGGAGCAATTCGGCGAGGAGCTGACCCAGGGAGTAAGCGGCGCGCTGCCGCAGGCGGTTGCAGAGGTGCTGCGGCTCTGCGGCGTGCGGGATTTTGCCTTGAAGAGGGGACGGCCATGAAGAGCGGCGTATACTTCTGCAACTGCGGGACGAACATAAGCGACAGGATCGATAGCAACAGGGTCAGGGAGAGCCTGGCGGCCAGCGGGCGGATCGCCTATTTCAAGACCTGCCCGTTTCTCTGCTCGGAGGAAGGAAAGTCGTTTCTGGAGCAGGATCTTCGGGACGAGCAGCCCGACCGGATCGTGATCGCCGCATGTTCACCACGTGAACACGAGGCCACCTTCATGCGGGTCATGGGACAGGCCGGGATGAATCCCTACCTGATGCAGATGGTCAATATCCGCGAGCAGATCGCCTGGGTTACCGAGGACCCGGAGAAGGCCGCAAAAAAGGCCGCACTGGCGCTCAAGGCGGCGCTCAAGCGGGTGGAGCTGCACGAGATGCTGGAGAAACAGGAACTGGAGGCATCTCCGGCAGTGCTGGTGATCGGCGCCGGCCCGGCAGGACTCAAGGCGGCCCTGACCCTGGCCGAGGCGGGGAGAAAGGTGACAGTGGTGGAGAAGACGCCGGTCATCGGCGGGCTGCCGGTCCTGTACGAGGAGCTGTTCCCCAACATGGAGTGCGGCCCCTGCATGCTGGAACCGCTCATGGGAGAGATACTGCATGGCGAGCACGCCGCCAACATCGAGCTTCTCACCATGGCCGAGGTGAGCGAGGTGGTCGGCTATTTCGGCAACTTCGTGGTAAAGGTCCGGCAACGGCCGCGTTACGTGGATACCCACCAGTGCATCGGCTGCGGCGAGTGCCTCGACCCCTGTCCGGTCAGTGCCCCCAACCCCTTCAACTGCGGTATGGACGAGAAGAAGGCCATCGGCTTCACCTTCATGGGGGCGCTCCCCAGTGCCCCCTACCTCGACCCCGGCCTCTGCACCCGCTTCACCCAGGGGTCGGACTGCACCGCCTGCGGCGCGGCCTGCCCCATGGGCGAGGGGGTCATCGTCTACGACGACGTAGAGAAACTGATCGAGCGCCAGGTAGGCGCCATCATCCTCGCCACCGGCTCGTCGCTCTACGACTGCTCCGGCTTCGAAAACCTCGGTTATGGCCGACTTGCGGATGTCCGCACCGCCCTCGAATTCGAGCGCATGCTGGCATCCAACGGCCCGACCGCCGGCGAGATCGTCACATCCGGCGGGGAGGCGCCCGCTTCCGTGGCAATCGTTCACTGCGTCGGGTCACTGGACGACGACCACCAGCCGTACTGCTCCGGCGTCTGCTGCCAGTACGCCTTCAAGTTCAACCACCTGCTGGAGTCGAAGCTCCCGGAAGCCGAGATCCGCCACCTCTACAAGGAGATCGTCTCGCCCGGCAAGGAGGAATACGCCCTCCACCGTGCCGCCCGGAACAACCCGAACGCCTCGTTCATCCGCTACCGCGACATCGCCGACATTGCTGTCGTCAACGAGGAGGGCCGCCAGATGATGCGCTTCAGGAACGGCAACGCGATCAACGCCGACCTGGTGGTGCTCTGCCCCGCCGTGGTGCCCAATGCCGATGCGGAAAGGCTGGGGGCACAGCTGGATGTACCCCTCGACCGTTTCGGTTTTTTCGAGGAGCTGCACGGCAGGATGGATTCCGCCCGCAGCAAGATGCGCGGCGTCTACCTGGCCGGCGCCTGCCAGGCCCCGACCGATATCCAGCGCGCCACCGGCCAGGGGATGGCCGCGTCCGGCTATGTCCTTTCCGAACTGGCCCTTGGGCGCAAGATAGAGCTCGATCCGTTGTTCGCCTCGGTCTATCCGGAGCGATGCGCCGGCTGCAAGGTCTGCATGAAGGTCTGCCCCTACCGGGCGATCGGCTTCGACGCGGAAAACGGGGTGGCGGTGGTGAACGCCGTGCTCTGCCATGGTTGCGGCACCTGTGTCGCCGCCTGCCCGGTGGGCGCCGTCAAGTCCAACCACTTCACCAACGAGATGATCCTGGTGGAGATCGAGGGGGTGCTGAAATGAACGCCCATGCGGAACGCTTGAATGTTGATCCGGATTCATCTATAGTTGCGCAGTTTGAGCCGCGTATCATCGGTTTTCTCTGCAACTGGTGCTCGTATGCCGGGGCGGACAAGGCGGGGGCTGCGCAGACCCCCTATCCCCCCAACGTGAACATCGTGAGGATCATGTGCACCGGCAGGATCGATCCCGAGTTCATCCTCAAGGCATTCGCGGGAGGGGCGGACGGTGTCATCGTCCTGGCCTGCCACCCCGGAGACTGCCATTACAAGGAGGGAAACCTCAGGGCCGCCCAGCGCCACGCCATGCTGGCGCGGATACTGGAGCAGATGGGCATCGTGCGCGAGCGCTGCCGCTTCGACTACGTTTCGGCCGGCGAGGGAGAAAAATACGTACAGGTCATCACCGAGATGGTAGAAACCGTCACCAATCTTGGTCCGTTATCCATTCCACGTTGAAGGAGGCACTAAATGGCAGTACAACAACTAGACGCACGCGGGCTGAAGTGCCCGCAACCGACCCTGAAGGTAACGGTCATGGCGGTGAAGATGAAGCCTGCCGATGTACTCGAGGTCGTGGCCGACTGCCCCACGTTCGAGAAGGATGTCCGCGACTGGTGCAGCCGTTCCAAGAAGACCCTGCTCTGGTTCAAGCAAGAAGGGACGGCAAAGCGCTGCCAGATTCAGTTTTAGGCAGTCAACTCAGTAAACATGCCGTAAGCCGGGCCGGGCCATGGGTTTCACGGCCCTTTTTTTAAGGGCGAGACGGAACGTGGAGACGCCTCGCCGGGGTGCCTCGGGCTTGGGGTTGCCGGGTTGGGTGGCGGTTGGGCGCGCATGGGACTGGTGGAGTGAGCCGGGGGGGGGGGCTAAATGCAAGCCTGACGCGGTAGTTTTTCCGAAATCCACGGCACCCCAAAAAGTGCCTCAAAAGGTGACCAAAGATGGAGCCTGGAGGACAGTGTGGGAGTCAGTGCATGTAAGGCTTTCCCGTTGACATCAAGGCGGAAAAGGTGTATTAAACTTGCGTAATTTTGCGGTGTTATGGGGTGATTGGTGATGGAGTGTGAACGCAGAGGTAACGTATTGATTTGACGAAAGCCGCCCTTGTCAGCATGGTGCTGAAGGCGGCTTTTGAGTATGTGCGGCGACAGGTCAAAATAAGATTTCCATATCATCGGTGCAATAATCAGGAGAGGCCATGAGAACAGTACGGGACGCGTGTGAACTGCAGGATGGTGCTCTCGATGTACGGGTGAGCGACCAAATTGAGCAACTCGACGAGCTGATATCGACTGAAGAAAATGGGCACCTCTTTTTTGAACGGACTCATATAACAGATGGCATGAGGACTCTTGTCGCGGAAGGTATCAGTCGCCTGGCGGGAAAATCAAATCAGGCGATATTTCACCTGAAGCAGGCCATGGGCGGTGGTAAGACGCACCTCCTTGTTGGAATCGGTCTTCTCGCCAAATCCCCAGGCCTCCGCACTACTTACTGCGCCGAAATTCCTTATATAGATGCATTCGATACCGCGGTTATTGCTGCATTTAACGGCCGGAACAACCCTCACCACTTCTACTGGGGGGAAATTGCCGAACAGCTTGGAAAGCCGGAAATCTTCCAAGACTTCTGGGCTTCAGGACCGAAAGCCCCGGACGAGAAGGCATGGTTAAGGCTTTTCGATTGCGACAAACCCATCCTAATCCTGCTTGATGAGTTACCCCCTTACTTCCACTATCTCGATACCCAGAAGGTCGGCAACGGGACAATTGCTGATATCGCAACCCGTGCCTTTGCCAACATGCTTACGGCCGCAGGCAAGAAAGCGAATGTATGCGTTGTAGTGTCCGACCTCGCGGCGACTTACGATACTGGGACGAAGCTGATAAACAAGGCGTTGGATGATGCACGACAGGAAATCGGCAGACAAGAGCGGAACATTACTCCAGTCGACCTTGCAGGAAATGAAATCTATGACATCCTCAAGAAACGCCTCTTCAAGAACCTACCTGATGCAGCAGTAATCGGGGACATTGCGTCTCACTTCGGGCGAACGCTTGAGGAAGCGTCTCGTTCCAGAGTGGCCAACCGGGGATCAGAAGCAATTGCTGATGAAATCGCAAACACCTATCCATTTCATCCCCGCCTAAAGAACCTCGTCGCGTTGTTCAAAGAAAACGAAAAATTTAAACAGACAAGAGGATTGATGGAGCTGATATCACGGCTCCTCAATTCCGTGTGGAAACGCCAAAACAATGATGTCTACCTCATCGGAGCACAACACTTCGACCTGACAATTGCTGACGTTCGGGAAAAGCTGACAGAAATTTCTGGGATGCGTGATGTCATTGCGAAAGACCTGTGGGATGCGAACGTGTCGGCGCATGCCCAGCTCATAGACCTCCAGGCTGGATACGATACCGGGTCTCAGGTGGCCTCACTTCTACTAACGGCCAGTCTTTCTACTGCGGTGAACGCTGTAAAGGGTCTGACTAAAGAGGAAGCTATGGAGTGCCTCCTGACACCGGTCCATGGAACAGCGGAGTTTAATGCCGCCTTTGAGGCACTCGATGGTAGCGCATGGTATCTCCACCATACCCCCGAAGGGAGATACTATTTCGACCGCCAGGAAAACCTTACCAAGCTTCTTCAGAGCATTGCCCAAGATGCGCCAGAGCCGAAAATCGATGAGCTCATCGGTACGAAACTTAAAGATATGTTTAAGCCGGTGCGTAAAACGGTGTATGACGAGGTCATTCCGTTGCCGAAGCTGGATGAAGTCATCGATAAGGTCCGTAGGAACAGGATTCTCCTTGTTGTAAGCCCAGACTCAAAAATTCCGCCAGAGGAGGTCCAGAGGTTCTTCGAATCTCTCGGACAGAAGAATAATGTTTGTGTATTGACCGGGGATAAAACCCAAATGGGAAGCGTTGAAAAAGCAGCAAGACAGCTTTTTGCAGCGATTAAGGCCGACGTTCGGATTCGGCCGGGGCACACTCAACGCGGGGAGTTGGAAAGGAAGCGAGAGACTTACGAACAGGATTTTACATCCACGGTACTTAACCTCTTTGACAAGATTCTCTTCCCGATTAATCGCCCCGGACGGTCACCACAGCTTGCGTCAAAGCCTCTTGATATTACACGGGATGTCACCCGTCCTTTCGTAGGAGAGGAACAGATTGAGAAGACACTGACCAGCGATCCATTGAAGTTATATCTCGACATTGATGTGAACTTTGATGCGATACGTGATCGGGCAGAAACCATCTTGTGGCCGGTAGGCCAGGATGACGCTCGCTGGTCGGACATTGTGGACCGGGCAGACGAAGAGGCCGGTATGCCTTGGCTTCCACCTCGCGGACTCGAGCAGTTGAGGGCACTTGCCTGTAACCGAGGGAAATGGGAAGACCTTGGGAATGGTTACATCACGAAAAAACCAAAAAGGAAAAAGACCTCAGTTCAGGTAACTCCAGAGGGAGAGCCGGACGATACTGGACGTGTCCGGCTGCGGATCACGACACAGAATGCCGGACCCGTTCCACGAGTCCATTATGCAGTGGACGGTCCTGTCTCTGGGGCATCCCCCGTTCTTGGTGAAGTGTTCCTGGAGACAAATGCCCTTCGAGTTCAGTATCTTGTTGTCGATCCCTCACAGCAATATGAGACGGGAAATCCTGTGACATGGTCAAACAAGCTGGTAATTTCATCTAGGTAAACCCCCGGCTTTGCCGGGGGACTCCCAGAGTTTGACTTTTTCGGCAATGTAAGAAAGCCTCCCTAACTGTGAACCGCTCAAAGTTTACAGAAAAGGAGGCCTTCATGGACAGCGCACAAAGTC
>JACPFJ010000025.1 GCA_016182975.1 Deltaproteobacteria bacterium | reverse complement strand
GAAACCTGCTCATCTGCTGCTCCTTTCAACTTGAATTGTGGGGACAACTCAAGCCTAGGTGTAGCAGATGGGCAATTTACAGGCAAAGCCAACGGACGCTGACCCCGCCCACAGGACGGGGTTTTATGAGGCTCAATAAAAGCAAACCTCGACGAGGTTCAAGCTGAGAATTTACGCCTGCTAGTAGATTTAATCGATCGGTCTGACGCTGTAAGCAATGGTTTTATTCACATGCTAGCCAGTGAAGATGAGCACAATAACAGGAATTACTTTCTTCATGGTGAAGGCAACACATAACCATGGGGTGTTGCTGTCGAGCAGCAGACCCCACAAGCCGTTTAACAAAAAGAGGAGAATAGATTTTGAGCAGTGAAACTCAGAGGGGTCTGCCCTTGACACGAGACAAATGTAAAGTGCGAGGGTCCAACCAGACAGAATCAGCGGCCAAAAACCGCCGCTATTCTGCCAAACCGTTGGATGCGGACAATAATCAGAGGCAAAATGAAATTAAAAGATCTGCTATCACCTGTCAGCCTCAACATAAAGACCTTATTGGGATGGGCTGTGGGAAACTAAGGACACTCCCCGTATTATTCAGTGAGTATGAGAAAACTGGAGAGTGTCCCTAATTTCTCCTTGATACTCATCCCCACCGGCCGTTAAGGCAACAAAGCAAACACCTGAACGTTCACTTTCACCTTGATTAAGTGAATTATATTCACTATCATACATAACATGACAGTAATGCAGCGTGAAAGAAACTGGAAGATTGAGCTGCTGGGTAATGAACACGGCATACCCCATTTTCATCTGCGCTGGCCGGGTGGAAAAGCATCAATTTCTATCGAAACGCTTGATGTACTGGCTGGAAAACCGCCGGTTGATGTCCTTGAGGCAGCCCGCGCCTGGACACGGCAAAATCAAACAAAGTTGCTTCTGGAATGGAAGCGGCTGAATCCTGGGAGATAATAATGAAAGTCAATAATGTTGAGGCAATTCAGCCTGCAACCCTGAAAGTTGAACTTTCCACGGGCAAAACCCTTGTTGTTGATGTCTCGTCATACATAACCTCTCCGGGATACGAACGGATCGCGGAACCATCTCTGTTTACCAAAGTGCAGGTTGAGGAGTGGGGGCACGGGGTGGAGTGGCGCGAAATCGACATGGGGATTGATGTTGACACTCTCTACCGCCTATCTCGTGAGCAGGCAGGTAAAGCCTTCCCTACGGAGGCATTCAACAGTTGGATGAAAAAGAACAGCCTTTCACTCACAACAGCCGCACAGGCGCTCGGCCTCACCAGAAGAACCGTGATCTACTACCACTGCGGCCATAAACCGATACCCATCTATATCGGCCTTGCCTGTGATGGGTGGGAGTCGAGACAACGGGCTTCTCGCGGTTTTAAAAGGCCGGCAGCAAAATCACGACAAAGTTCACTTGCAGTGGCGTGAACTGGTCTTTTCTATGTGCCTTTGTGTGAGCTGACTGCTTTATTGTCAAATCCATTCGTCCTGAGAAACCCCGCCACGAATGCCCGCGCCTCAGGCATAAAATCCCGGAAATCCTCTCCCAGCCCCGCGTAGCAGCGCAGCAGCTCCCGCTCCCCTCCGGCCAGGGGGCTGGGCCGCCTGACCCGCCGCGACATGCGCTCAAGCGCCCGGCCGATCCCCTCCACCTCCCGGTAGGATGGGATCAGATCCCCGAAGATCACCGGAAGCAGCCCCTGCATCCGCTCCGGCAGCCAGCGGCGGTTGGTCTCCACCATCTCCCTGGCCCGCTCCAGGTAAAGGTCGAAGGGCTCAGGCGACCACTCTTCCCATCCCGTGGCCAGGAAATGGTCGTAGAACAGGTCCACCAGCACCCCGCGCCAGAGCCCGTAATGCGGCTCGATCCGCTCCCTGCTCGCGCGGAAGAGCGGATGATTCTGGGCAAAGGAGTCGATCCGCCGGTGCAGCACGATGCCGCTCCGCAGGCGGGTCGGATACTCGTCCCCTACCCTCCCCTTGACGAAATCGCCCATCAGGTTGCCGGTCAGGATCTCCGGATCGTCGCCGGAGAGATGGAGATGGAGGAGGAAATTCAACTGGATCACCGATTGAAGTTAAAGCAGAACCTGCATGTTTGCCTCTCGATCACGCCTTCTCCTGCCTCTCCAGGAACATCTTGATCAGGTCGATGGGGACCGGGAAGATGATCGTGGAGTTCTTCTCGGTGCCGATCTCCGTAAGGGTCTGCAGGTAGCGCAGCTGCAGGGAGGTCGGTTCGGTGGCCAGAACCGTGGCGGCCTGGGCCAGTTTCTGCGAGGCCTGCAGCTCGCCCTCGGCGTGGATCACCTTGGCGCGCCGCTCGCGCTCCGCCTCGGCCTGCTTGGCGATGGCCCGCTGCATCTCCTGGGGGAGGTCGATGTTCTTCACCTCCACGTTGGCGACCTTGACCCCCCACGGTCCGGTATGGCGGTCGAGGATCTCCTGCAACTCCTTGTTGATCTTCTCCCGGTTGGCCAGCAGCTCGTCCAGGTCCACCTGGCCGAGGACGCTCCGCAGGGTGGTCTGGGAGAGCTGGCTGGTGGCGTAGAGGTAGTTTTCCACGTCCACGATCGCCTTCTGGGGCTCCATGACGCGGAAGTAGATGACCGCCGAGACCTTGACCGTCACGTTGTCGTGGGTGATCACGTCCTGCGGCGGCACATCCATGACCACGGTGCGCAGCGTCACCCGCACCAGCCGGTCTATGCCCGGAATGATGAAGAATAGCCCCGGTCCACGCACGCCGGCCAGCCTCCCCAGCCGGAAGAGCACGCCCCGCTCGTACTCGGGCAGGACACGCACCGCGCTGGCGACGAACATGATGAAGAGCATGACGAGGAAGATGGCGGGGATGTAGTTGAATATATCGAACATGATGAACCTCCTTTCAGCCTGAAATCAATTGTTCTTAAACGCAAAGGCGCAAAGACGCCAAGAAAATCACAGCATTGCTATGGAAAAATCTGCTCAAAGGAACTGGGAGCCCTTTCTTGATATCACCCTGCTTTTACTCTGCATCCTTGCGTCTTTGCGTCTTTGCGTTAAAAATAAATCTTGTTAAATCCGTTTCACCTTGAGCCGCATCCCTTCCACCGCCTCCACCACCACCTTGGTCCCGGCGGCAATCGGCTCGTCGCTCCAGGCATCCCAGTACTCGCCGTTGACGAACACCTTCCCTTCCTCGGAGACCTCGCTCTCGGCGCGTCCCTGCTCGCCGAGCAACCCTTCACGCCCGGTTGTCGGCCGGCGGCGGTGGACAGCCAGGGCCTTGGCCACGACAAAGGCGAAAAATGCGGCCGTTGCCAGCACCGTCACCAGGATCACGCTCCATGAAACCCGCATGTAAGGCTCCGACGATTCGAACATAAGCAGCGATCCCAGCAGCATGGCGACCACCCCCCCGACCGTCAGCATCCCGTGCGAGACGATCTTGATCTCGGCTATGAAGAGTATCAGCGCCAGCAGGATCAGGAGAACCCCGGCATAATTTACCGGCAGGGTCTGGAAGGCGAAGAACGCCAGGATGAGGCAGATCCCGCCGATCACCCCCGGCAGGATCACTCCCGGATTGGAGAGTTCGAAGAAGAGCCCCATGATGCCGAGCATCATCAACACGTATGCCACGTTGGGGTTGCTGATGGCGTTGAGTATCCGCTCCACACCCCTCATCTCCGCCGGCACCGCCACGGCCCCGGTAAGGCGCAGCACCACTTCACGGCCATCCCGAGTGATGCGGCGCCCCTCCAGCTGTTGCAGCAGATCGGCCCGGTCGCGGGCAACGAGGTCGATGACCCGGCCTTCCAGGGCCTTTTCCGCGCTCATCGAGATGCTCTCGCGCACCATCCGTTTCGCCAGCGTCTCGTCCCTGCCCCGCTTGCGGGCGATCCCCTCCACGTAGGCCTCGGCGTCGTTGACCACCTTTTCCTCCATGGTCTTGTCCGGCTTTTCGCCGAGGGAGACCGGGTGGGCCGCGCCGATGTTGGTGCCGGGCGCCATGGCGGCAACATCCGCCGCCAGTGTTATGATCGCCCCCGCCGAGGCGGCACGGGCGCCGGAAGGCGCCACGTAGACCACCACCGGCACCGGGCTGGCGAATATGTCCTTGACGATATCCCGCATGGCCGTATCGAGCCCTCCGGGGGTATCCAGCTCGACCAGAACCAGCTTGTCCCCCTGCCTGGCGGCATCATCCAGGGTGCGATGGAGAAAGCGGGCGATCACCGGGGTGATCGGATCGTGGATGCCGACGACGCGAATCCTGGCCTGCTCAGCCGCCTGAAGCGCGGAGTACAGACACAAACCTATGACGAGAGTGAGTAAAAACCGCATGGGGCCTCCATTAGCGCTGCACTTTAACTATACCCCCTATTGCGTCCTGGTCAAACGCTGAAATCCCCTAAATATCAGCCGTGCCGGCCCCTCAACGTCATCGGGGCGCTCGCCCCGATCTCTCTCCGGTTCCACCACCGGCCGCTGCTCTTTTTCGTGGAGAGGTCCGAGAAGTGGTATCGGTAGACGACCAGCCGGATAAAGGTGGGAGGGGCCTCCCGGAAAGGGACCGTCCGGAACAAGGCCAGGACCGGCGGGGAGCCCTCCAGCAGACGCCGGACAAGGCTCTCCAGCCACGGCTCGACAAAGGAGGGGTTGAGTGCGGCAAACCACATCTGCCAGTCGAGGCGCGGCTGATGCGGGGCCGCCTGACGCGGCGCAATGGCGGGATCGCCCGGCTTCCACCTGAATTCGTACACCTGCCACCCCTTCAGGTCGTTGCTCCCTTGTATTTCGAACTCGTACCGCTCGGTGGTCATGACCGCGAACAGGCCGTAGGGATTGGATACCCACAACCGCCCGAACGTGACCAGCAGCCGGTTGAGCCAGTAAGGCCGCACAAAGAGCCTTATGAGCTGTGCCACGTTCAGCAGGAGGAAAAGGAGAAAGACGGCGCCAATCAGGGGTGCGGCAAACGCCGTATCCGCTGCCGGGACGGACAGCACCGGGGCCTGGCCGATGGCACCCAGATAGCGGTCGTCCAGGAGCGGCACGCACAGGACAATGGTCAGGCAGTTGAAGAAACCGTAGTTCCCGGTAAGCATGATCAGCACCTGGAAGGAGAGCAGCAGGCAGAAACAGGCCAGTCGCAGCGGTGCCGGACCGAGGGCCAGGAACGGTACGATCAGTTCGAAGAAGAAGGTCCCCAGGGTGGAGAGCCTTTGCAACTGTTGCGGCAACTGGTGGGCGTACCAGGCGACACGGTTGGGTATCGGCTGGGTCTCGTAATGAAAGCTGAGGGCAAGCAGGTTGCGCCAGTTCGGATCGCGGCTGGTAAGCTTGACGACCCCGGCCGATAATATGAAGCGGAAAACGAAGAAGTGGTAGGCCAGGCATACCAGCGGAGAAGCGGGTGTCGCCAGGGGGAGAAACATGGTCATGAAGCCGGTTTCCAGCAGGAGCGCGTCCCACTGGTAGGAGAGGAACTCCTGCCCCATTGTGGAGAACGAGAGGTAAATCAGCCAGAGGATTACGAGCAACGGCAGGGGCGTAATGCCCAACACCAGCAGAAACGACAGGCCAACCCCCAGGGCCGCGCAGCCTGTGACGAAGCTGTCGCCGGAGTTGAGCCAGAATATGCTGGGGAAGCGGCGCCATCCTTTCACACCCAGGTGTTCGCGCAGTGCGGCGACATAGTCGCGGATCGGCAGAATGCCGCGTGAACCGTACAGCCCATCTGCCTGTACCAGCAGGGAGACGAACGCCAAGAGGTAGACAGCACCCAGGAACCGCGGAAAGAGCCCCAAAGCAATGGCACAGGACGGAACGTAAGTGGTCATCCGGGTTTGTCCTTGCCGATCCGGCAGGAGCCGCCCGCGCAGGTGTCGTTCCGTTTCGGCAGGTACTTGCGGATGCGGGCGAACCCCTTGTAACAGAGTCGGGCGACCGCGTTCACCCCCGGCAGGGTGATCAGCGCGCCCATCATCCCAAGGATGGTCGATGCCGGAAAGGCCTGCCAGATGGCCCAGAAGGCCTCCACCCCACGGTAGACCGTTCCGGCCCTGTCGATGGCGTGCATCTGGTACATCAGCTCGGCCAGTGAGATGCCCAGTGGGCCGGGATCGAAGTCAGGGGCGCTGATATCCACCAGGATCAGCCGTCCCGCGCGATCCATGCGTCCGTATCGTTCGACCTCCGTTGCGCAGACCGAGCAGGAGCCGTCATAGAAAACGCGCAGGGGAAATCCGGGTTTGGCCGGCATGAGGGCACCTCGCTTTCCTTGCTGTTCTAGATTAACGATAGCATGGAAAAGAGGGGCGGCAAGCCGCGCCGGTGTGAAAAGAACTCGAAGAGGTGCAGGTGGCGCGGAGTGAATGAATCGTCAGGCCGCGCATTGCGTGGGGGGCTTTTCAGGGGGTGACGGCCCCACTAGGCGCCGCCGTTGCCGATCAGTCCCAGTTTTTTTAGCGTCTTCATGAGATTTTCCGGTTCAATCGGCTTGACCAGGTGCGCGGCGGACTGCGCGGAGATGTAGGCGTTGATTATTTCGCCGGGCGTATTGAGGGCGGAGATTACGATTATGTTGACCCCTTTCGCTACCGGAATGCCGCGCTCATGTTCCAGCTTGCGGATCGCCTTGCCCGTCTCGTAGCCATCCATCCCCGGCATGATGAGATCCAGAAGCACCAGGTGAAATGAGGTGCCGGAATCCAAAGCGGCCCGGAATTTTTCGATCGCCTCGCGACCGTCGGCGGCCATCTCGCAAGCGGCAATCCCCTCCATATAATGCGCGGCCAGTTCCCTCCCGAGTGCATCATCGTCAACGACCAGACACCTGAGCATCCGAACCTCCCCCTCTGTTTTCCGTATTCCGCCGTACAGGCAGATGTTTTCAAAATGTTTGCAAGGTAACAGTCCGGCGGCCGACTGTCAACGTTCATGGACGGCGCCCACGGAGGGTCGTGCATGAACATCGGCTGGGAGTACGCGGATAAAGATCGTCATGAATCTACTTGAAGTGGAAAATAATTTTGTGTTGAGTTAGTATACCATTTTGCTGCGCACACCATCCCTGTCCGCGATCCGGAGCACGATGCGGCATTAAAGAGACATATGCATTCCCATCAGTACGATTACAGCCGATATTTTGCACTCAAGCAGAAGGTCTTTCTGATCAACATGTCGGAGGGACGGGACAAGGAACAATATGAGTCACTCAGCGGTTATGTCGTTGCACGCCACGCGGATATCGTCGAGTTGCATATGCTCTATCCGATCGATCTGGAATCCCCCGATGCAGCTGCGGGAAAGTTGAGCTACAAACTCACCAGCGAATCATTGGGCAACGGCATCCAGGTGATGACGGATCTCGTAAGGGTCGTGAAAGGGAACATCTTTCACCTCCAACTGCGCGGCAACCTGGAATTGTTCCAAAGACGAAAGACCCCCCGTATCAACACCACCATCAAGCTGTTCCACCTCCGGCGGGACGTGTCGCTCACCCTCTTCCGTAACGAGTGGAAACGGATTGTGGGGTACATGAAAACGCGGGGGCTGCCCACCAATCTCGCCCTGCGCAATACCCCCGTCAACCTGAGCATCGGCGGTATTCGGCTCTCAATAGGAGCGAATACGCAACCTTCCATGCTGTCCATGTTCTTCATCGACGTAGATGACGGTCTTGCGCCGATATGTGCGCTGGCGGAAATGATCTGGACCAGTCTGGAGAATAACGAGTTGATCTGTGGCCATCGTTTCATCCAGATCATGAAGGCAGACCAGGAACGGATCAACCGTTACGTCCAGGCGGTCCAGAAAGAGTTGGGGATTGCCGCGACGACCGCCAGGAACTACTGGGAGATCCTCGACCGTATGACTTTCGATGGGGATGGGGCAAAGCCATAACCTTCGTCTGGTTTATGGCTTCCCGGCCTCTTCGCCCGCGGCCGGCAACGGAACCAGCCGAAGTACCGGGATCAGGTCGGGAGCCAGTTCCGCCATGCGGGCCGTCCCAAGGTCTTCCAGCGCCTCACGCACCCTCTCGGCCGCTGCGATGAGACCCGACACGTCCACCCGCTGGCAGGTCGTTCCCACGCGGCGCAGGTAGCCCGCCCCCCCCTTCAGAAGGCTGACCGCTCCCCCGAAGTTCCCGTTCCGCCAGTGATGCAAGGCCACCGCCAGCTGCAGCACTCCCTGATAGAAGTCGCGCAACTCCCCTTCTGATCCCACCCACAATTCCTCCAGGGTCTCGTGGCACTCGAACCAGTCACGGCCGTTGAATTGACCGATCGCCCGCAGCAACTCCCGCGGCGGGGCATCATCACAGTGTCGCATCACCTGTCACCTCTTCCCTCACCTGTCAGCTCCTGGCTGCGTTCATGATCTCCTCGAACCGCTTGAACAGTTCCTCGTTGAAGGAGCCACCCTTGGACTCTTCACGCATCAGCTTGAACGCATCCGCATGCGACGAGGCCTTGCGGTACACCCGGTCCGTGACCAGGGCGCTGTAGACGTCGCAGATCGCCGACAGTTGGGCGCTGCGGGGAATCGCGTCCCCCCTGATTCCGGTCGGATAGCCATTGCCATCGTAGCGTTCGTGGTGATGACGTACGATGGTCAGGGCAACCTCGTTGAACTGGCCGGTCTGCTTCAGGAATTCATACCCCTTCTGGGTGTGCTGTTTAACCTTGTAGTACTCCACGTCGGAGAGGGCGTCCGGTTTGTCCACGATTTCGCCGGAGATGAATATCATTCCGAAGTCACCTCCGGAAAATTGACGAAATCGATGGAGTCGATGCTGATCGGTCTCCAGAAGCGGTCTTTCATGTCGTATCCTTGATGGGTTTATTGGGCGGCAGCCAGTGTTTACGGATGGATACATCTAGCACCAGTCATGAACCTTATTCAACAACAACGTCAGTTTATTAACTTGATATAATTGCTACACGATTCTAAGCGCCTAGGCGCCTATATCGTATCACGGATTCAGGCCCACTTTTACCACTCCCGTCTAGTCACGGGGGTTATCCACCTCACCCGGCCAGACCCGCATGCAGTAGACGCATTGCTCGACACCGTGGGGGACGCTGTCCCGCAGTTGTTCATGTTCATAGGTGGCGCTGCAGCGCTTAGGCAACGGATAGCGGTGCAGCCGGCTGTTTTTGACAAAGTAGAGCATTACCGTTCTCCCTTCCGTTATTAATTCTACCTCCTTAATGTGTATCCAATTAAAAGATACGACAGTACATGTTCGTTGTCAATCGCCCCCCCCTTGCGTCTGGCAGCTGCCTGCGAAATGTGGGTAGTTTTCGGGTCTTGTGCTATAATTTGATTAAAAGAAGCAGCAAAATAGGGACATGTAGAGAAAGGGGTGTTGACGTGATGAAAGGGTCGAAAGAATCCGTCGCCGCCAGCAAAGGGGCGACAAAAAGCAGGACCCGGGCGGGTGGCAGCGCTGCGGCAGCAAAAAGCCGCGCAAAACCCGGCGGAGTGGCATCGAGCCGTGCTGAAAGCGGCCACGGCGGCATGAGCGTGGGGAGCCGGAAAACCACCTCGACGACAAAGGGCGCGAGCCATAAATAGTCTCTCCTCCGGAGTTTCCGGATGGACACGAAAAAGTCCGACGGGTACATAGCCCCGTATTCAGGGGAAAAAAGGGGAAAAGACCTTGCGGCGCGAGTCACGAGGTCTTTCCGTCGAGCAGGGCTTTGGCAGGCGTGAGGGTGATTTGACCACCCTCGATATTGAGATAAACTTTTAGAGAGAAGGCAGGTATAACGCCCTCCGTTGGCTAGGGAAGCAGGAGAGCAGGTTCGCATGAAAGAAAGGAGGCATCGTCATGAAATCCATCGAATTGACGGAAAAAGAGGCCATGACCCTTAGCGAAATCCTTGAGTCGTACATATCCGACGTGAAAACGGAGAGGGTCGCTACGGAAAGCAGGGTGTTGCGGACGGAACTGAGGGAACACGAGGCAATTGCCGCTGATCTCCTGAAACGATTGGAGCCCGGAAAAGCGTAATCGTCGACGATCCAAGCAAACAGGCCCCCTTCTATAGAACTGGCCGAGCATGTGGAAAAGAGGACATCCTACTGAGTTAAAATGGAAGGTGTCCTCTTTTTTTACCTTTCTGTCGCGAAATTTGCACCCCCTTCCCCTCTCGTCCGAACCTGCAATGTGTTGTAACCAGGCGAAACCGATAGTAAATCAGCATGCCGTGCAAATGGCGTGGTTTTTGCGATCCTGCCTGGCAGGCCGATTCCAGACTTCGTTACGGGAGGGTATGATGAACAGGCGCGATTTTTTGAAGACCGGCATGGCGGGGCTGGCGTTCCTTTCCCTGAAGACGCTCGGCTGTTCGAGCTCCAACTCGTCGGGCTACCTCGGCACAACCTTCGATCTGACGATCGGCGCCGCCCTGTTCGAGATGATCGACGGCCGCACCGTCTTCATGTGGACCTTCGAGGACCCGCAGGCCGGCCCGCGCATGCCAGGTCCGGTCATCCAGTTGACAGAGGGGGAGACCGCCAGGATATTCGTCACCAACACCCTGGGAGAGAACCACGCCTTTGCCATCCCCGGAGTGGCGGAGAGCGGCGTCATTCCGCCCGGGGAAACGGCCGTCGTCACCTTCACGGCGCCGGCGGCCGGCACCTATCTCTATCTCGACCCGCTCAACGCGCCGGTAAACCGGGTGCTGGGGCTGCACGGCGCCATGATCGTCCTGCCGAAGGCGGGAAACACCCCCTACAGCGTCCCCACCCCGGCCGTTCAGCGGCTCTTCGACGACCTGGGGACCACGGCCCATTTTCCCAGGCACGCCCTCTCACCGGCCGGCTGGCAGCGCGAGCGGTCCCGGATCTGGCTCCATAACCAGGTAGACCCCGCCTTCAACGACCAGGCGCGCAAGGGGGTGACCATCGACCCTGCCGTAATGATCGATACATTCCTCCCCCGCTACTTCACCATCAACGGCAAGTCTGGTGCCTTCTGCGCCCATGACCCGGACACATTGCTCAGCGGCAGGATCGGCCAGCCGATGCTGGTCCGCATCCTCAACGCCGGCCTGTTCATCCACTCCGACCATCTCCACGCCAACCACTTCTACGTGATCGCGGAGAACAACACGGTGAGGGAGCGGGCGGTCAGCGCCGACACCTGGATCATCGAACCCGAGGACCGGATCGACGTGCTGGTGCCGTTCATCCGCCCCCCCGACATCCCCGGCGACCAGGGCATCCCGCTGCGCAATCTCATCCCCAACGAGCTGGCCCTGGTGATCGGCGGCAATGATGGGGTTCCACAATCCCCCCTCGAATACCCGATGCACTGCCACAACGAGCCTTCGCAGACCGCAGCCGGGGGGAACTACCCCCAGGGTGCGGTGACCCATTTCGAATTCCTCGGCGATCTGGACGGGATCGACTTCCCGCATACAGTGGAAGAGGCGTTCCCTGCGCCTCAGGCGCAGGGAACGGAGACAGGCCTTCCGGTGGTGAGCCGTGGCGAGATGCCGCCGGAGGAGCGGCTCGCCTTCCATAAGCACGTCTGTCCCCCCGCCTTCGGCGGCCCCAACCCCGACCCGGTCACCCCGGACCGGACCGTCAGGCGTAACCTCCTGGTCGGGATCGACCTGCTCCTCCCCGACGAGGCGAGGGTGCCGATGTTGGTCCTGGAGGACCCGGACGAACCCGACCCGGCATTGAGGCGGACCTTCCCCTCCAAGACGATCCGTGTGGTGACCAACGAGGTCGTCCGCTGTCCCGTCACCTGCCAGGGGGGGACCCACACCGTCCACTGGCACGGGATCGAGCCGACCCCGATGAACGACGGGGTGGGGAAGCTCTCCTTCGAGGTGAACGGCAATTTCGACTACCAGTTCCAGGCCCGCGACGGGGGGACCTTCTTCTACCACTGCCACAAGAACACCGTGCTCCACTTCGAGATGGGGCTCTACGGCCTGCTCATCGTCGACCCGCCGGCGCCGGCCGGTTCCCCGATCCAGGCGCCGTACCGGGACGGTGGGCCGGGCTTCGTCGACGCCTTCAGTCCCGATACCGGAAACGTGATCCCCTACGACGTGGAGGCCTTCTGGGTGACCGACGAGATCGACAGCCGCTGGCACACCCTGGGGCATGACGCCTTCATGCAGAAGTGCGATGCGTCCGACCCGATCAACCCGGCCAACTTCACCCAGGACGGCATCCTGAACGACTTCCGGCCCGACATATTCCTGATCACCGGGGTCCCGCGTCGGGGGGTCAACCCCGCCCCCTTCACCGCGGCCGACAACCCCATATTCGGCCCCCTGGTGGCGCCGACGGTCCGCGTGGGGCAGACCCTCCTCGTCCGGATACTCAATGCCGGCTACACCGTGCACCAGTACACCGTGGGGTTCGACATGCTGGCGATCGCCGCTGACGGCCGCGCCTTCGGGGTGCCCCCTTTCCAGCAATACTCCAGCCCGGTCACGATTACAGCCGGGGAACCCGTCAGGCTTTCCGTGGCGGAGCGCCTGAATATGATCATCAGGCCGACCACGGCCGGGACCTTCCCGGTCACCGTGGAGTACTTCCACTCGGTAAGCGGCCGGCTGCTCTTCACGGCCCGGACGACCATCACGGTCACGCCGTGACTGGGCTGCGCATCTGTCCAACAGCCTGCCGGGAAGGGGTCTTTCCCCTTTTGTTTCCGCCCCGGGTTGTGGCGCGCGGCATTGCTGGTAAAATTTTCGTATCTTTCAATCAACAACCAGGAGGAGGAAATGGCCATGAACATCTTCGATTTTGCCATGAAAATGGAGCTGGACGGCAAGGCGTATTACGAAAAACTGGCGACCGAGACCCCCGTGATCGGCCTGAAGGCCATCTTCACCAACCTGGCATCGGATGAACAGAAGCATTACGATACCATCCGGTCCTTGAAAACTGGCGAGACCAGGGCAATGGCCGACACCCATGTCCTGGAATCGGCGAAAAACCTGTTTGAAGACCTGATGGTAGACAAGACCATTGTCGGCAGCCTGCGGAAATCCCTGGACGGCTACCAGCATGCCAGAAAAATAGAGGCGGACAGCGTCCGTTTCTATGAGGACGCGGCAAAAAAGGAAAGCAACCCGCAGGCCGCACAACTCCTGCTAAAGATCGCCGAGGAGGAGAAGAAGCATTACAACATCATGGATAATCTCTACGATCTGGTGCTGGCGCCGCAGAACTTCCTGGCCTGGGGAGAGTTCAGTAACCTGAAGGAATTGTAGCGAAGTCAAGTCAAATACAGCCGAAGGATCATCAGGGGACAGAGTGCCTTGTCGAAAGGCGGGCTGTCCCCTTTTTCGCACCGGATATCAAGCGAGCCGGAAAAATGTGGACGGGAAGTGCCGCCATGCATTATCCTAAGCGGTACACTCCTGCTCCACATCTCCCGTGCGCGAAACAAAACAGGGCGTACGGCCGCTGTTTCGGCAACTCAACCAATAAGAGAGGATAGAGGCGCATGTCCTTTACCGGCGACCTGGAACATCTGCCCATTGTGGATGTCATTCAACTGTTGCACTCGACCAGGAAGACGGGCACCCTGTGCCTCAAAAGCGGCAAGGGTGAAAGCCAGCTGGTCTTTAACGACGGCTATTTCGTCAGCGCCAACCATCTGAACAACAGTGTTCGCATCGGCCAGGTCCTTGAGGAGATGAATGCCGTCGCCCATGAGGAAATTGAACGGGCCCTGCTTGAGCAAAAGAAGGCCGGCCCGGGCCGCAAGCCGTTGATCGCAACCCTGATAGAACAGGGGATGATCACCAGGGATGCCGCCTATAAGGGGCTGGAAGCGCTGATCGAGATGACCATCGTCGAGGTGTTGACCTGGACGAGCGGCACCTTTTCTCTCGATGTGACCAGGGTCGAGGTTTCCGATGAATACCGCTATTTTCCGGAAACATTAAAGCAGGAGATCTACATGAATGCGCAGAGCATCCTGATGGATGCGCTGCGCATCTATGACGAGAAGATGCGTGACGGCACACTGGCGGACCTGTTCTTCACAGCGGGAGAAGAAGCAGCGGAAGAGATACTCTCGGGAGGCAGCGGCAATTCGGCCATTACAGCCGACATCCTAGGCCTGGAAGCCCTCGATACCCTTGAGAAAAAGATCCCGGAGGTATTTGCCGGCATCAGGGACCATGACCCCGCCGAGGAGCATCGCAGGGTAATCGATGAGGAACTGCCGGATATC
This sequence comes from Deltaproteobacteria bacterium, assembly GCA_016182975.1. Taxonomy (GTDB): domain Bacteria; phylum Desulfobacterota; class Desulfuromonadia; order Geobacterales; family Pseudopelobacteraceae; genus JACPFJ01. Next base: position 110,452 of record JACPFJ010000025.1, on the reverse strand, counting down.
CCCAGGGTAGAGCAGGATACCTTGTGCGCCTTTCTGACGTCGGTCTCCGGAGAGGCAACGGCAGGCAAGGGAGGTGCCGCAACAGAGGGGCCGGCACTGGCGGTCATCGTTTTCAGCCGGGACAGGTTCCTCACGCATGCCGTCACGACCGCCTGCAGGCACGAAGAGCGCTTCGTGTTCAGCACCGACGAGGCGGTGAATCTCGACCCGATCATCGAGCAATCCCTCTCAAGGGATCTGCTGCCGGTTCTGGTAGTCGATGCCCCGGACCGGGCCGATGATGTCTCCGACGCGGAAAGGATCGCCGACCTGCAGCAGAAACGCGAGCGGTATCCACAGATCGTGATCCTGCAGCTGGTCTCTCCCCGGGACTACGAGTTCTCCCTGCACACGCTGCACGCGGGCGTGCGGGCCGTTTTTCCCCGACCAGACCGGGAGGATCGCAAAGCCACCTTTCCGGGCGACACCATCACCTTCCTGACAGCCTTTCGCTCCTACCTGAGGATCTCCTTCCTCGGGACCGAGCAGCATGTTACAAATCAATTCCGGGAGCGCATGCGGGAGCTCGACACCCTCGATGAAGCCCCTGAGCTGGTTTTCGTTCTGCTGCGCTTCGCATCCCTGCTGTTCGAGCGCTCCATCACCTTTGTCGTCGGCAAGACGGAATTGATCGCAGAGAAGGGGATCGGCGTCAAGGCCGACAAGAGCGCCGGCCCCTCCCCGCCGCTGATGTTCAGGATACCCCTGGGGCAACCATCGGTTTTCCGTGATGTGATCGCAAATGGCAGCCTCTACCACGGACGGGCCAACGACGAGATCGTGCAGAAACATCTTTTTGCAGAGATCGGCGCACCCTTCAGTTCAACCATGTACCTTGTGCCCATCAAGAGCCTGGGAAGGGTGATCGCCCTCATCTACGGCGATTTCGGCTCCAAGGCAGGCTCCGCGGTACAGATCGAACTGCTGGACATCCTGGCGCGCCATGCGAACCTGTTGCTGGACAACGCCTTCTATCGAAAAGGGTTTGAAAAATAGCTGCAATGGCTCTGTAAGCCGGGTTACACCGGCACGTTCATGGGAGGAATTGCCATTTATGGACGCACACATGCTGAATCAGATCTTGGAGATCGCCTTCCAGAAGAAGGTTTCGGATCTCCACTTCGAGGTGGACAACCCTCCCTTTTTCCGGGGTCGGGGCCAGCTCATCCGCGCAAAGATGCCGAATCTGACGCCCAAAGACACCGAATTCATCGCCACCCGGGTGTTGGAGCATAACGGCCGTCAGTTGAACAGCGACCTGAAGGAATTCGATGCCTCGTATTCAATTCCCAGCGGCGGACGGTTCCGGGTCAGCATCTTTCGCCAGCGGGGGCATATAGGCATCGTCATGCGCGTAATCCCGCCCCACATCGGCACCTTTCAGGAATTGAACCTCCCACCGATCCTCGCGGATATCGCTCACGCGCCGAACGGCCTGATTCTCGTCACCGGCCCCACCGGCAACGGGAAATCGACAACTCTCGCCTCCATGCTCAGGTACATCAACGAGAACCACTGCTACAACATCATCACCATCGAGGACCCGATAGAGTTTCTCTTCACATCGCAGAAAAGCTGCATCATCCAGCGCGAAGTGGGTATCGACACCGAAAATTTCAATGCGGCCCTCAAGGCTGCCCTGCGTATGGACCCGGACGTGATCATGGTCGGGGAGATGCGCGACAGGGATACCATCGACGCCTGCATCAAGGCCGCCGAGACGGGGCACCTGGTGCTGTCGACGCTGCACACACTTGGAGCCGTATCCACGATCAACCGAGTGGTCGGACATTTTCCCCCCGAGTCGCAGGAGATTATCCGGCAGAGGATGGCGGATATCCTCGTGGCAACCGTTTCCTTGCGGCTGATAAAGGACAAGTCCGGCGAAAACGTCCTGCCGGTGGTTGAGGTGATGCGCGCCACGACTACGATCCAGGCGTGCATACGAGAGGGGCGCCTGGATGAGATCGAGAAGCACATCGAAAACGGCAGCTCCCAGTATCACATGCAGACCCTGGACCAGCATCTGCTGCAATTGTACCGGCAGGACATGATCAGCATGGAGGACGCCAAGCGCATCACCAACTCGATGGATTTCGAGCGCAAGCTGATGTTCGACAACTGAAGCCGAGGGTTCGCGAGCCGTTCACTGCGATATAAAAAGGCCCGCCGGGAGATCCGGCGGGCCTTTTTATATCGCTTCGTGCAGGAGCGCCCGTTCGGCTCCACGCTACGAATACGAGTCGAAGTATTTCTCGTAGTCACGCATCATGGTTCGAATGGCGAACGGCACGGCCCTGGCGAAGCAGTCGAGTATGACGATGGCGTTGACGCCGGCATCGCTTCTCGATGCGGAGCGAATCCGGTCGGCAAAGTACTTGTTGACGGCCTGGACCCGGTCGTAGATGGCCTGCAACCCGTCAAGTGACCAGTCGGGGTGCCCCCCCCTTTTCAGGCGGATGTACTGGGCCACGAGGTACATGGAAACCATGCGGAACTCGGTTTCCTCCAGCGAGGCAAAGGGGAGATGAAAGCGCACCATCGGCCGCAGCGGTTCCAGCACCGGGCAGCCGCCACTCGCCATGATGATCCCCACCAGTGAGCCGAGCCCGTCCTGGAGGGAGGTCTCCTTGAGATAGCTCCGCCTGCCGTCGATGACCTCGACGCTTACCTCGTCGTAGGAATTATGGTCATGGAAGATCTCCACGATCCAGCTCAGATGCACGGCTATCGGGCAGTGAGAATGGGTGCCGGGATCGAGCGGGCACCCCTTGCACTGATGCAGGGCAGTTTCCGTCCACGCGGGAGGCGCATGTCCCGACAGGGGAAGAAGGGTAAGGGTATCCTCGTCGAGAAGCAGGGGTATCTCTATTGTTTCGCCGTTATGGAAACGGAAACGGTAGTGGATCTTATACTGGGACGGCATGGGAGTGCTCCTCTCCGTGGAACTGAACGCGTCATCAAACGGCAACGGGCTGCCATCAATTATCGTTGATTTTCAATAAGTTATTTAGATTTATCATTAATACATCCAACCTGCAAAGTCAAGCATAACCTCCCTCTCCCCATGTCCGGCACTCCTGGCATTCAGTGCATCCGTGCAGGCCTCCCCGGACACCTGTAATGCCGACACGTTGATAACCACGGAATGAACTGGTAAGATAACTGTACAGGATGTTCGTCGGGAGTCCAACCCTGTTTTGGTCGAACACGAAGCAAAGGATTGGAGGGGAATCATCATGAGATGTATGCGTTGGCTGAGAACATTGCTCCAGGTGCTGATGTCGGCGATCCTGATCGTTCAGCTTTCCGGTTGCGGCACGCTCCTTTATCCCGAACGAAGGGGGCAGAAGAGCGGGCGGATCGACGTGGGGATCGCCATCCTGGACGGGGTGGGACTGCTGTTATTCATCATCCCCGGCTTGATTGCGTATGGGGTGGATTTTACGACCGGTGCGATCTACCTGCCGGGCGGACGCAGATCATCCCTTCCCGGCAGCGATGTCAGGGTGGTGCTGGTAAAGCCGGCTGAATTGAACCAGGATAGGATCGAAGAGATCGTGGCGCGGGAGACCGGTATCCCGGCGAAAGCGCTGGAAGTGAACAGGCAGGAGGTCTATGCCGTGAACAGCACCGAGGAACTGCTGACAAGGATTGCCGAGGTTAAGAGGTGACTCCGGGGTCTGGAGGGAGCAGTACATGAGAGTCATTGGTGCGCGCCTTGTCACCTTTCTGCGCCGCCCCCCCCTCCTCTGCCTGTTACTGGTCTTGGGAGCGGCGGCCGGTGCCTCTGCCGAGCCTCGCCTGGACGAGATCACCCTGCCTCCCGGTTTCTCCATCGAACTCTACTCCGCCACAGTGCCGGGGGCGCGTTCCATGGCGCTCGGTGCAAAGGGGACCCTCTTCGTCGGCACCAGGTGGGAGGGAAAGGTCTACGCAGTTGTCCCCGCCGAGGGAGGCCGGCGCGCCGGCCAGGTGATCACCATTGCCAGCGGGCTCAACAGGCCGAACGGCGTGGCCTTCCGCGACGGCGCACTGTACGTGGCCGAGATCAACCGGGTGGTCCGCTTCGACCGCATCGAGGAGCGGCTCGCAAACCCGCCCGCTCCGGTTGTGGTCAACGACAGCTTCCCCACCGAGACCCACCACGGCTGGAAGTTCATCCGTTTCGGCCCCGACGGTCGGCTCTACGTCCCGGTGGGCGCCCCCTGCAACGTCTGCGAGTCCAGGGACCCGCGCTTTGCCTCGATCATGCGCATGGACCCGAACGGGAAAAACCTGGAGATATTCGCCAGCGGGGTGCGCAACACGGTCGGCTTCGACTGGCACCCACAAACCGGGGAGCTCTGGTTCACCGACAACGGACGCGACTGGCTGGGGGAGAACCGCCCCCCGGACGAGCTCAACCGCGCCCCGGCCAGGGGGCTCCACTTCGGCTTCCCTTACTTGCACGGCAGCGCAATCCCAGACCCGAAATTCGGCAAGGGGCGACGGAAGGAGGAGTTCGTGTCCCCCGAGCAGGAGCTTGGTCCCCACGTCGCCTCGCTGGGGATGCGCTTCTACACCGGCAGCATGTTCCCGGAGGCCTACCGCAACCAGATCTTCATCGCCGAGCACGGCTCCTGGAACCGCAACGACCCCCTGGGATACCGCATCACCCTGGTGCGGCTCAAGGATAACAGGGCGGTCTCCTACGAGGTCTTCGCGGAGGGGTGGCTGCAGCTCCTCGGCGCCTGGGGACGTCCCGTGGACGTGCAGGTCATGCCGGACGGCAGCCTGCTGGTTTCGGACGACAAGGCGGGGGCCATCTACCGCATCACCTACCGTAAATAGTCCGCCATCCTTTGTAGATTCAGGCCCACTCCAACCTCACCTCGGCACAAACTCGTCCTTCGACCTTATGTTCCCGAGCGTCGCCACGATCAGCTTGGCGGCGTTCTCCAGGTCTCCCAGGGAAACGGTCTCCACCGGCGTATGCATGTAACGCAGCGGCACCTTGACCAGGGCCGTGGCCACGCCGTTGCGGGAGATCTGCATGACGTTGGCGTCGGTGCCTGTGGCGCGGGGATTGGCGGTGTGCTGGATGGCGATCTTCTCCTTCTCGGCCGTGCTGGAAAGCAACTCGAACAGGCGAGGGTTGACGTTGGCGCCGCGCGTCAGGATCGGCCCCTTCCCGAGCCCCACCTCGCCGTTGTGCTTCTTCTCGACGTCCGGCTGGTCGGTGGCGAAATCCACCTCGACGCAGATCCCCACGTCCGGGTTGACGGTGTAGCTGCTGGTGGTGCCGCCGCGCAGGCCGATCTCCTCCTGCACCGAGGAGACGCCGAAGAGGTCGATCCCCAGTTTCTTGCCGGAGGCCGCCACCAGGCGCAGCACCTCGGCCACCACGAAGCAGCCGGCCTTGTCGTCGAAGCCGCGCGAGGCGACCCGGTCGCCCTGCAGGCGGATGAACTCGCTCCCGAAGGTGACCGCGTCCCCGACCGTGACCAGCTTCTGGGCCTCCTTCTTGTCCTTGGCGCCGATATCGATATACTGCGACTCCAGCTTGACCACCGTCTCGCGGTCCTTGGCGTCCATCAGGTGGATCGGTTTCTTGCCGATCACCCCGGTAAGCGCCCCCCCCGATGTATGGATATTGACCCGCTTGCCCGGCGTCAGATGGGCGTCCACGCCGCCAACAGCGGCGAAGTAGAGGAAACCGCGGTCGTCGATGTACTTGACCTGCAGGCCGATCTCGTCGGTGTGCCCCACGATCATGACCCGCGGCAGCTCCTTCCCCTTGCCAGCGATGCGGGCGAAGACGTTGCCCATCACGTCGCTGTTCACCTCGTCGCAAAAAGGGGCGACGTACTCCCGGAAGAGACGTTGGGCAGGTTGTTCGTAACCCGACGGGCTGGGCGCGTCGAGGAGCTTCTCCAGAAATTTCAGCGATTCCTTGCGCATGGCTTCATACCTCGTTGATATTGAAATAAAGGTCGCTTATCACGTTACCTTTGATACATCGCCCGAACAAATCGACAACAACCTCTTCCCGCAGCAGGGAGGCATCCGGCCGGACCGACGCGGACACCCCCTGTTGCCGCAGCCGCTCCAGGTTCACCCTCCCCTGGCCGATACAATCCGATATCCGCGAGGGGTGGCAACGGATCGAGAGCGGCGCAGCACCAGCCCGGCCGGATGTGAGCCGGCAGAGCATGTCGAAATACAACTCCGAACGCACCAGCTGGCCGAAGGCGGGATGCAGGCAACCGGCCAGCACGCTGTCGGCATTGAGCCCCCGGTCGGCCTGAAGCCCGATGCGGACCACAGGGACACCCCCCTGCATGGCGGCATGCAGCAGCACCTTGCAGAGCCTCACCCCTTGCTCGATACCCGGCGGACAATATTCTCCGGCCGCGAACCTCCTGGCCAATTCCGTTCCGGCCAGGACAACCACCGGATATATTCTAACAAAATCCGCCCCGGCCGCAATCACCCGCTCCAGTGAGCGGAGAGCCTTACTTGGCGTGTCCCCTGGCAGCCCCGACATGAGCTGGGCGCCGACGGAAAGCCCATGGGCCTTGACGCAGCGGATGGCCGCCTCGGATGATGCCGCGTCGTGACCGCGCCCGGCGGAATCGAGCACTGCGTCGTCCATGGACTGCACGCCGAGCTCGATGGTCCTGACCCCCCGCTCGGCCAGCCACTCGACGGTATCGGCGTCGATGTGGTCCGGGCGGGTGGATATCCTTACCGACGTGATCTCACCGCTCGCCAGCAGCGGCTGGAGCGGGGCAAGCAACTGTTCCCGGACCTCGATGGGAAGCGCACTGAACGTTCCACCGAAAAAGGCCGCCTCCAGGGGAGTGCCGCCGGCTGAAAGCCGCCAGGCGGCGATCTTCGCCACGATCTCGGCGTTGCCCGGCAAGCTGCCGGGCGCGCCGGAAACGGTGCGCTGGTCGCAGAATATGCAGGTGTGCGGGCACCCCTGGTGGCTGATGAAAAAAGGGACCGTGACCGCTTTCATTCCCCCTGTCCCGGTTCATCGCAAAAGCGCGCAAGCGCCATGGCGGCCGCGGCCTGCTGGGCGGCCTTCTTGGAGCGCCCCTCTCCCTCACCGGCCGCCTCGTCGCCGACGAGCACCTGGAAGCGATACAGACGGGCATGGGGCGGGCCTGATTCCTCTAGCAGCCTGTAGTGGGGCGGCGGCAGGTGTCGGGCGGAGAGCAGCTCCTGAAGCGCGCTCTTGGCATCGTTGCTCTTCAGAACGGATTCGGGGGTGTCGAGGAGTTCGTCGAACAGACGCATCACCAGCCTGCGCGCGGACTCCACCCCGCCGTCCAGGTATACCGCGGCGATCAACGACTCGATGACGTCGGACAGGATGGAATCCTTGTCGCGTCCGGCGGTCTGTTCCTCACCGCGCCCGAGCCGGATGAACTCTCCCAGGCCAACCCCCCTGGCAACGCCGGCCAACATCTCCTGGCCGGCCAGTTGGGCCCTGAAACGGGAGAGGTCCCCCTCGCTCCCCTCGGGGAAACGCGAGTAGAGCGCCTCGGCGAGCAGCATCCCCAGCACCGCATCCCCGAGAAACTCCAGGCGCTGGTAATCACCCTCCCCGGCCCGTTCGTGCTCCAGCGACGGGTGCGTCAGGGCACGCACGGCAAGGGCCCGCTCAGCGAAACGGTGCCCCAGACGCTCTTCAAGCTTCTCGATATCGATCTCCACGCCCTTTCCCCTCCGAAGGTCACGACTATAGCCACCCCACCCGAATTTGGCAACAGAAAGTCATCGGGAGTAAACCGTGCGACAGATGCATTTGAAGTCTTTTTGTTGCCCCAAACAGTGAAGGGGGCCGCTTTCGGCAGCCCCCTTCTTGTCCGGCTATCTAAATTTTGTCATACAGTTACCCGGCATTGAGTTCCATCAACTTCCTCCCGTAAGCCCTGAGCAAACGGTCGATGTCAAGGCGAACGGCCATCGTATCGACCGACATCCCCCGCAACCCTTCTACTACCCCGATGAGCTCTCCGATCGCCCTGTCAAGCTGTTGCGCGGAATATTCCGGCATGGCAAGGAATGACATAAGTTACTATAGGTTGTCACTTGTCAACCATACCGTCAACATGTAATTCCGTCAATATAAGATTCTTATAAATCATTTTTATTCTAACGATGTTTGTGATAATACGTTACGGGAGACTGCACATGAAAACACGGCTGACACTCAAACCAGGGCAAGAAGGGACCAAACGGCTGGTGGAAAATACGGTGACGCCTTGGTGTGCATCAGATTTCGTTATGACAGGAAGACCGGAAAACGACTGAAAACAGTGGAACTGATAGTTGAAGCGCCCGACTGGACGCCACCTCCGTCGCGATATGTTTCTGAAGACATGGTTCCTCTTCGTATATCGGCTTCGGACATGCGCTTGCGGACAATGGTCAAGGCGGCGGGTGGCAGATGGAAACCGGAGGAGCAGCTCTGGTTTGTGAAGTACGGCTCTATAGTCGGTGGGCCTTTGGAAAACCATATACATGTAGATAGGTCTGTGAACCGGATATAAACACAAAGTTATCTATATGTATATGGAAGGTGTCTATATACATGTAGATGACGCCATATACATGTATATAGTTCCATATAGATGTAGATGACAAATGTCGTATCGTCAATAACGAGTTATACCAACAACCAAAAGGAGAACCCAAAGTATGAAGAAGTTCGGAATCTGTCTAATGATCACTGGTGTTGTCTGGTGCTTTTACGCCTTCAACATGAAAACTTCCATTGAAACCGACAGCAGAGTAATCGGTTCCGGTCCCTATTCTGTGTACGTTCCGAGTCAGTCGGTTCACAACCTTGATCTTGCCGACCAGAAGCGTAATCATTTGATCGGTGCTGGAATAGTGACAATCGTTGGTGCTATCTTGTTCGGATTTGGATCATTACAAAAACAGACTGTTAATAATTCCCCAAACATCACCACAGCTCTTCCTAAAATTATTAACCCTGCTGTAAAAATAATCCTAGTAGTTGCTGTAATATTCGGAACCCTGAAACTAATTGAATTGATTATGCTGAAGTAATAGCAAAATCATTAAAAGGAAAAGCAAGTAACCCAAAATAAAACCGAGTGCTCCATAGGGGCACTATTACCCACGCGAGGAGGAAGTAAAATGGACAATTTAACATCTATCAAACATGTGCAGCATACCGACGATTCCGAGTTTAAAGAGTTAATATCCGAAGGATGGATGCTCCTTCATGTTTATTCACAAACGACTGATAACAGGGTAAAGGTATTTTACGTTATGGGACATGAAGGTCCCATCGAAGAAACAGAATCAAAATACCCAGAGGTACTTGCAAAATTAATGGAGAAAAACAAAGAAAATTAATCCTTATTCCCCAGTACAAATCAGCAGTGTCCGGTTAGAAAATTGCTTCAGCCGGATTGCTCTTTAAAACATTAATAATAATAGCTGGTTGCTGCGTTTTTGTCTTGACTTTTGAGAAAAAATTCTGGCGCCGCAATTTCATAACTACATGATGTTATTGGAGTTATGAATGCCGCGACAGCTAAACCCCTTTACGAAGCTCAATGGACCATTCTCGTTCGTGCGTCTGTTCAAACCTGCCCTTGATACGGTATCTTTGGTAACCCCACTGGCATCAAGGAGCAACAGACCCATGACTTTTACCTTTGAGCATCACTTGAAAGCGTTGGTGTATCTCCATCTTCACGAGTATGAATCTGGCCGCGAGCTATTACAGGTTATGGAGCAAGACGATTTTGCTCGTTCCCATATTGCACCACCAGAAGGCGTCAGTCGAAGCACCTTCTTTGAAGCGATGAATACCAGGGCGCTGGAACAGCTCGGCGAGATGTATCATCTGCTACAGGCCAAGGCAAAAAAGCTTTTGCCAGTATTGCATCCTCATTTAGGCAATCTGGTGGCAATAGATGGTTCCCTGATTGACTCCGTAGCCTCCATGCAGTGGGCCGATTACCGGGATGGCAGCAAGAAGGCCAAGGTTCACCTCGGTTTTGACCTGAATCGGGCTATTCCGGAAAAGCTCTTTCTCTCTGCCGGCAAGGCGGGGAGCCCAAGGGGGACGCTGGTAAGTTATGTAAGTTAACAGCGCAACTATCAGTAATGATTTGATATGGAGTGTGGAATGCCAAGGCAGGCACGATTAGACATTCCCGGATTGATACACCATGTGATGGCCCGTGGTATTGAAGGACGGGACATCTTCCTTGACGAAGCGGACCGCGAGAGTTTTCTCAAGCGGCTTGCGGAGGTTGCCAGTCGGCCTGGGGGTCCCCGTCTTTATGCCTGGGCATGCATGTCCAACCATTTCCATATGTTGCTACGACCGCGCGAAGACCGTTTGTCGGCGGTCATGCGGCGGCTGATGACAGGACATGCCGTCACATACAACAAACGCCACAAGCGGCAAGGCCACCTATTTCAGAACCGCTACAAGAGCTTTGTGGTGGAGGAGGAATCGTACTTCCTGGAACTGGTTCGCTACATCCACTTAAATCCGGCTCGCGCCGGAATCGTGCGGAACCTGGAGGAACTGGAAAGATATCCATATACCGGCCATTCGGTAATTTTGGGTAAGCGGGAGCTTGCTCCGCAGGATGTTGAGACCGTTTTGTCGCGATTTTCCGAGCATCGTCGAGCGGCGATTGCGGGCTACAGAGATTTCATGGCGGCAGGCTATGACCAGGGCAGACGGGAAGACTTGAGAGGAGGAGGACTGATCAGAAGCATGGGAGGGGTTGCTGCGCTTCTTGCGCAACGTCCGGAGGATCGCCAGGCATCGGACGAACGAATCCTCGGCAGCGGCGGGTTTGTTGAGTCGGTTCTGCGAGAGAATGACACTCACGGTGATAAGACGACCACCACAATCGACGATGTTTTGAAAGAGGTGGCAGCGCAAAGCGGGATACGCTGCGAGCAGATTCTCGGAACAAGCCGCAGTCGGAATGTGAGCCACGCCCGGAGACAATTTTTCCGAAGAGCATATGAAGAAGCCGGGGCAACGATATCTTTATTGGGAAAACTGACCAGCAGGAGTCACGTTGCGGTAAAGCTGGCTATTGAGTCGGCGAAATCCGAGGACGCAAGGAGATAAGCGGATGGATAACTTACATAACATACCAGCGTCCCTCCGCCCTGCCCTATGAAAATAGTGATTGCTCCCGACTCCTACAAAGAAAGCCTGACAGCCCTTCAGGTCGCAACAGAGATCGAGGCCGGTTTTCGGGAGATTTTTCCTGATGCCGAATATCTCAAGCTCCCGATGGCCGACGGCGGAGAGGGCACCGTTGCCGCTCTGGTTGCTGCCACGGGCGGCAGACTCTGTGAAGTCGACGTAACCGATCCATTGGGTATGAAGACCGACGCATGCTATGGCCTTACGGGAGATGGGAAAACCGCAATCATCGAAATGGCGGCCGCCAGCGGTTTGACCCTGGTGGCACCACCCCTTCGCAACCCTCTGAAGACCACCAGCTACGGCACGGGAGAACTGATCAAAGCTGCCCTGGATGCCGGCGTTGACCACCTCATCGTCGGTATCGGCGGCAGCGCCACCAACGATGCTGGCGCAGGGATGCTCCAGGCATTGGGAGTCAAGCTGTTGGACAACTCCGGAGGTGACATCGGCTTTGGCGGGGCTGCCCTGGCACGACTCGGCCGGATCGATGTGCGCAGCATCGACCCGCGATTGAAGACATGTCGAATCGAGGTTGCGTGCGACGTCAGCAACCCCCTGACAGGATCGAATGGCGCCAGTGCGGTATATGGTCCCCAGAAGGGGGCTACGCCGGAAATGGTCGCGGAATTGGATGCGAATCTCAGCCGTTTTGCCGACCTGATCAGGAGCAACTTCGGCATTGAAGTTGACGCTGTGCCCGGAGCCGGTGCTGCCGGGGGCATGGGAGCCGCCATGTTTGCGTTTTTGAATGCACGGTTGCGGCCCGGTATCGATATCGTCATGGAAGCGGTCGGGTTGGATGCAGCGGTGCGCGATGCTGATCTGGTGATCACCGGCGAAGGTCGCATCGACAGCCAGACCTTTCATGGTAAAACGCCCACAGGAGTCGCCCGGGTGGCGAAACTCTACAACAAGCCGGTAATTGGGATAGCCGGAAGCGTCTCGGCCGACGCGAACGTGGTTCACCAGCATGGCTTTGATGCGGTGTTCAGCGTCTTGAGCCAGATAGGAACGTTGGAATATGCCATTTCACAGGCAGCGGCCAATGTCCGGAACACCTCCCGCAATATAGCGGCATGTATCAAGCTGGCCGGGCAGTGCCAGCACTGACTCTCCCTGACCAGGCCGGTGAAGCGTTCAAAGCCCGACCTTAAGATTTTTCCGGGGACACAATGCGATTATTTCGGAATTCACCTAAATTTCACTATGTCCCCGGAATTTACCGCGCACTTGCATTGGTCTTTTTTTTGGTCTATATTTTGACCATAATGAGATTAGCATCAAGGAGGTAAAACAATGAGAGCTATTTCAATCAGTAATGACATTGTCCCAATTGCAGAATTTAAAACCAATATTTCCAAGTGGTTCAAAATACTTCAGACATCCGGTCATCCACTTGTCATTACCCAAAACAGCAAACCAGCCGGTGTTCTGCTGTCCGCTTCGGATTACGATGAATTGGTTTACCGAAAAACTTTTCTTGATTCTGTTGAGAAGGGGATTGCAGACGTTGAAAGCGGGCGTACCCAAACTACAGACGAACTACGAAAAACCCTGCGAGCCCGAAGAAGTGCGGGTAATCCATGAGCGTAACATGGTCACGGGAAGCTGGAGAAAATCTGGTTGACATAGAGGATTTCATTGCACGTGACAGTGTGGAGCGCGCTATCCGTTTTGTTGATGCCCTTATTGACCATGCTGAAGCAATTTTGACTGACAATCCGAGAAGCGGAAGGACCGTACCAGAAATAGGCAATCCTGACATTAGAGAGCTTATTTACCGAGGATATCGTATTGTCTACCGATTGAATGGTGATCGAATCGACATACTAACCGTTTTTAAAGGGCATCGGCTATTGCGATTGAATGAAACTGGCGATTAGGAAACAAAGAATTCAGAGACAAAAAGGAGAGAGGCTATTTTTCAGTACAAATTTGGGAAATAGCCTTTCTCCTTTTTCAAGATCGAGGGACACCGCTTACATGAACCAGGAATATGACCTGGACGAAGTCGGGAATAAGCCCGCAGGCTCCGGAAACCTGAATTCAGTTGCCAATCAATGCCTCCTTGCCTATAATTAATTATTTAAGAAGACGATGGAGAATAGAGTGGGCTATTTCATAACCTTTGAAGGGATCGAGGGGTGCGGCAAGACGACGCAGGTCAGACTGCTCGGCGAGCGCCTGGAAGCGCTCGGGTACCGTGTCGTCACGACGCGTGAGCCCGGAGGATGCCCGATCTCCGACCAGATCCGCTCGATCCTGCTGGATGCCGGCAACCGCGGGATGCAGCCCTTGACCGAACTGCTGCTGTATGCCGCCGCCCGTGCCCAGCATGTGGCCGAGGTTATCCGCCCCGCCCTGGAATCGGGTTGCGTTGTGCTGTGCGACCGCTTCACCGATGCGACCATCGCCTATCAGAGCTTCGGACGGGGGATCGGGCGTGCAACGATCGACCCCCTCAACACCCTGGCCTGCCAGGACCTGCTCCCCGATCTGACCATCCTGATCGACTGTGACGCCGAGGTGGGGCTGGCACGGGCCAGGCAAAGGATCGAGGCGGCCACCGGCCCGCGGGAGGAACGCTTCGAACTTGAATCGCTGGAGTTTCACCGCCGCGTCCGTGACGGCTACCTTTCCCTGGCGGAGCGGGAACCGGGGCGCTTTCTACGGGTGAACGGCAACGGCGCCGTTGCCGGGATCGCAGACGTGATTGGCGAACAGGTGCGACAGAGGCTGAAGGCGGTCAATCATGCCATTCAGTGACATCGTGGGACATGAGCGCATCGTGGAGGTGCTGCGGCGGTCGATCCGCTCCGGCAAAACAGCCCATTCCTATATCTTTGAAGGTGTGCCGGGGTGTGGCCGCAGAAAGACCGCCCTGGCGCTGATCCAGGCCATCTTCTGCCCGGCCGCTTCCGATGACGCCTGCGGCGTCTGTCCCGCCTGCCGCAAGGTGGCGGGAGGCAACCACGCCGATATCCATTGGGTCTCTCCGTTGCCGGACAAGCGCGACATCAGCATCGACCAGCTGCGGGAGATGCAGCGCGAGCTGGCCCTGCGCCCCTACGAGGCGCCGCGCAAGGCCTGCATCATCGAGCCTGCCGAGCGGATGAGCGTGAACGCGGCCAACTCACTGCTGAAGACACTGGAAGAGCCGCCGGGCAACGCGATCATCATCCTGCTCACCGAGAACGCCGCCATGCTGCTGCCGACCATCCGTTCCCGCTGTCAACCGGTACGCTTCGCCCCGCTCTCGCCGGAGCACGTCCGGCTGCTTCTGGAACGCGGCGGCATGGAAGGCGCATCCGCGGCCCTGCTGGCCCAAATGGCCGATGGCAGCATGCAGCGGGCCCTGGTATTGGACGACGAGACGCTTGCCATGCGGCGGGAACTGGTATTGAAGCACCTGGGCGGCCTGGATGCCGGGCGCGTCGCGACCGTATTCGACGCCTCGGAGGAATTGGCCGGAAACCGGGACGAGGCCCTGGAAACCCTCGACATGCTGCTCTCCTTTGCCAGGGACATGATCCACCTGGCGGCCGGGAGCAGCGACATCGTCAATACCGCCGTCCGCCCGGCCCTGGAATCCTTTGCGGCCGGATTGAAGCTCGACCGGATAATGCAAATCGCGGGAGACATCATGGAGACCCGCGCAGCGGTGCAGCGTAACGCCAATGTGAAGCTCGCCCTGGATCAACTCTTCATGAAGATGGCCACTGCCGCCATTTAACCCGGCAGTTCAACCACAAGGAGAAATTCATTGTCACGCATTGTAACCATACAGTTCATCACAGCCGGCAAGCTTTACGACTTCAATGCCGGCGATCTCGATATAGCCCCCGGCGACAAGGTCATCGTGGAGACCGAACGCGGCCTTGGGCTCGGTTCGGTAGTAAGCGGTCCGGTCGACCGCAAGCAGGGTGAGACACCCGCAGGCCTCGCCACGATCCGGCGCAAGGCCACCCCGGAGGACCTCGTCACCCTCGAGCGTAACATCGGCAAGGAGAAGGAGGCCTACGAATTCTGCCTCAGGCGCATCATGGAGCGCGGGATGCAGATGAAGCTGGTCAGGGTGGAATACCTGTTCGACGGCAGCAAGGCGGTCTTCTTCTTCACCGCCGACGGCAGGGTGGATTTCCGCGACCTGGTCAAGGACCTGGCCCACACCTTTCACACCCGCATCGAGATGCGCCAGATCGGCGTCCGCGACGAGTCCAAGATGGTCGGCGGCATCGGCATCTGCGGCCGGGAGTTGTGCTGCTGCTCCTTTCTGCGGGATTTCCAGCCGGTCTCGGTCAAGATGGCCAAGGAGCAGAACCTGGCCCTCAATCCCAACAAGATCTCCGGGCAGTGCGGCCGGCTCCTCTGCTGCCTCGATTACGAGTATGAGACCTACTGCTGCCTGCGCAAGAACCTGCCCAAATGCGGCAAACGGGTGCGCACGGAGAGCACCGCCGGAGTCGTCGACAAGCTGAACATCCTGACCGGCGACATCACCCTCAAGACCGACGACGGCAAGCATGTCGTCGTCAAACAGGGAGAGGTGCTCGGCGAAGCTGCCCCTGTCGATACGCAGCCACGGGCCGAGCCCGCTTCCGCCACCACTGCGCGCCCCTCCCAGAAAGGGCGCGCCCAACGCCCGGAGCGTACTGAACGCCCCGAGCGGCCAGAGCGTACGGAAAGGAAATCGGCCGAGGCGGCAGCGCCGCAGCAGGAAGCGCCACCCGCAGCGCCACCCGTCGTACAGTCCGCCGAGGAGCCCCGCCAGTCCGATGGACAGCCCCGCAAGGGACGCAAAAAGAACCGGTTCCGCAAGCACGGGCACCGCAAAGACCAGGATGGCACACCCAACGGCAGCACCCCACCCCCAGCACCAGGAGCGTGACGATGAAACCTGCATTCTACGTGACTACCCCGATATACTATGTCAACGACGTGCCCCACATCGGCCACGCCTACACCACCGTGGCGGCGGACGTGCTGGCCCGCTACAAGCGTCTGATGGGATATGAGGTCTGCTTTCTCACCGGAAGTGACGAGCACGGCCAGAAGGTGGAGAAGGCCGCCATAACCGCCGGCGAGACACCGCTGGAGCTGGCCGACCGGGTGGTCAAGCGTTTCCAGGCGCTCTGGGAGCGGCTGGGGATCTCCAACACCGACTTCATCCGCACCACCCAGGAACGCCACAAAAAGGGGGTGGCCCATATCTTCACAGATATCCTCGAAAAGGGGGACATCTACCTGGGGGAATACGAGGACTGGTACTGCACCCCCTGCGAGACCTTCTGGACCGAGACGCAGTTAAGCGACAACCGCTGCCCCGACTGCAACCGTCCGGTGGAGAAGCTCAAGGAGGAGTCCTACTTCTTCCGCATGAGCAAATACCAGCAGGCGCTCCTGGAGCACATCGAGGCCAATCCCGACTTCATCCAGCCCAAGAGCAAGCGCAACGAGATCATCTCCTTCGTGAAAGAGGGGCTGCGCGACCTCTCCGTGTCGCGCACCACCTTTACCTGGGGCATCCCGGTGCCGGGCAACGAGAAGCATGTGATCTACGTCTGGTTCGACGCCCTGACCAACTACGTCACCGCCCTGGGCTACCCTGACGCCACTCCCGAATATGGGCGTTTCTGGCCGGTGGATGTGCACCTGATCGGCAAGGACATCCTCCGCTTCCACTCCGTATACTGGCCCACCTTCCTGATGGCGGCCGGACTGCCGTTGCCGAAGAAGGTCTATGCCCACGGATGGTGGACGGTCGAGGGGCAGAAGATGAGCAAGAGCCTGCAGAACGTGGTCGAGCCCAACATGCTCATCGATAAATACGGCGTCGATGTGGTGCGCTACTTCCTGCTGCGCGAGGTCCCCTTCGGCCTGGACGGCGACTTCTCCCACGCGGCCCTGGTGCAGCGACTCAACTCCGACCTGGCCAACGACCTGGGCAACCTCCTCAGCCGCTCCACCGCCATGGCGGTCAAGTATTTCAATGGAGTCCTGCCCGAACCGGCAGAGTTGACGGAAAGCGACCTGGCGCTGAAGAAGAAGACCGTGGAGATGGTCACGGCCGTGGACGCCTGCATGGACGACCTGGCCTTCAGCAAGGCGCTCCAGGCCATCTGGGACGTGATCTCAGCGGGGAACAAGTACATCGACGAGCAGGCACCATGGACCCTTGCCAAGGACCAGGCCCTGAATGACCGCCTGGCCACGGTGATGTACTGCCTGCTGGAGTCGCAGCGCATCGTGCACTGCATCCTGTCTGCCTTCCTGCCGGCCACGACGGAAAAGGCGTTGTGTTCTTTGGGGTGTCCGAAAGAGGTGGATCAAGCGGTACTTGCCTGGGGGGGATTGAAGGCGGGAACGACCGTCTGCAAGGCCGAGGCGCTGTTTCCGAGGATGGAAGGGTGAAATAAGAGGCAAATCAGTCCGGGGAGGTACTGCTATGCCTCCCCTTTTTCAACTATCTCCAGAAAGAATGCCTCCAGATCTTTTCTTCTCGTCTCCACGAACATGACCTCGGCGGAATGGTGCCCAACGAGCGCCATGAATTCGTTGAATCTCGCCGCTGGGACCATATACTCCACAAAAGGATCATGTGTCCGCAATACCTCAAAACCATCGAAGACATCCAGTCGTTTCACACCTGACCTGATCTGCACGCAATACCCTTCCAGGCCGCTCCGCAGGATATTTTCCACGCTGTCCAACGCCTGAAGTTGCCCGCTCACTATCACGCCGACCCTGTCGCACACCTTCTCCACATCGTCGGTTATGTGGGTACTGAAAAAGACGCATTTACCCCGTTTCTTCAGATCGAGGATGATCTCCTTCACCAGCGCCCTGCCCAGGGGGTCAAGTCCGCTCATGGGTTCGTCGAGGATGAAGACCTCGGGGGCGTGCACCAGCACCTGGGCCAGGCCGACCCGCTGCACCATCCCCTTGCTGTAGCTGCGGATCGGCCGTTTGCGGGCCTCCCACAGCTCCATTAGCTTGAGGCTTTCAGCGACCCGCTGTTCCAGCAAATTACCTTTAACGTCGAACGATTTTGCCACGAATGTCAGGTATTCCTCGGCCGTCAGGTAATCGTAAAACGATGGATTTTCCGGCAGATAACCAACGTTTCTTCGCGCCGTGCATGAGGTTATCCGCTCTCCCAGGATCAGGGCATCGCCCGCGGTGGGACGGATCAACCCCATCAGGGCCTTGATGGTCGTGCTCTTGCCGGCCCCATTGGGTCCCAGGAAGCCGAACACCTCCCCTTGCATGATATCGAGCGACAATCCCTTCAATGCCTGGATACGGGTACCCTTCCTGCCTTTGTATGTCTTGCCGAGTCCGCTGATTTCAATTGCCTTCATGGCTTTGTCCCACCCTTGTTCCCCGGCTGTTTGTCATCGCCTTTAAAGGCGAATTTGCTGGTTGTGCCAACCTTGCCGTCCGCTGCAATGAAAAACTCGCCGCCATATGGATCGACCGGTTTATCCGCCAGATAACCGCTTTCGATGAGCGCATGGAGCGATGACGGCAAACGGCCATGCTTCTCCCTGAAGGCATCACGCGCCAACTCGATCCGTTTAACCTGCTTGAACGCGACCAGTCTGGTTTCAAACGTCTTGCGGGCCATGGGGCTGCGCGCCCCCTTTGCCATGACCGTGAGGTAAGCAATGGCGTGATCGGTCTGACCGGCCTCCTGCATGTATCTGCCCGCCAGGCTGATGTGCAGTTCCTGCCCGGAGAGTTCCCCCGCCTTCCGGTAATACTGGGCGGCGCTGTCGAAGTCCTTGAGGAAAAAGGCGTAGTTGAAGCCGATGAAGAAGGGCAGGTACCAGTCCCAGGTGCGGTATTTCATCCCCTCGCGCAACAGGTCGTTGGCAATCGTAAACTGCCTGGCGTCCCACGTCAGAAAGGCCTGGGCGAAATAATAGGCGTCGATGTTGTAGGGGTCCAGCTTGACCGCGGCATGGATGGTGCGGGACATGGCGGGATAGTCAGGCGGGATGATGATCCTGTTCTTGGCCAGTTCGGCCAGCCCGCCGAAATAGATGATCACCTTCATGACCAGTGACGAACCGACGAACAGCTTCTGGTCGGCAGACATGAACTTCAATGTGGCCACGGTCGGCAGCGTTCCGAGTTTTTCAGCGAACGGCTTGCTCCTCATGTAACTGGCAAACGGCACGATGATGGCGGCATACAGTGCACAGAGGCAGGCAAGCAGCGCCATATGCCGCCTAATCCCGCTCACTCAGTTCATCTCCCGCTTTTCAAACAGAAGTGCAGCCAACGCGACAACTATCAGCGCATAGACGGCAAAATACGCCAGGGTGAGCAGCAACCCGGACCCGGCGATGGGGACTCCGTATACCGCGTTAACCTTGTAATCGAAGGCCGAATAATTCGGCAACAGGTAGTAGACGACCGTGGCCGCCTTCTTGGTAAACAGCGAGATATCGGTGGTTGCGGGCGCGGTGATGTAGTCGTACACCTGCTGCGAGGCGCTCCCCACGAAGAAGATGCAGATGGTGCCGAAGACGGGCAGAAAGAACGAGGTGCCGACCGATGAGAACAGAAAGGCGGTGGCAACCACCAGAATGTATTTCAGGGCATCCAACACGACCGCGGCAACGAAATTATCCCATGCAATCGGTCTTTCGGGTGGATAGATACCGGAAGAGAACACAACCACCCCTGCCGCCACCAGACCCAGGAGGCACGCCACAGCAAAAATAAATATGGCGATCCCCAGAAATTTGCCGACCAGATAAGAGCTGCGGCTGATCGGCAGCGTCAGGACGCTGTAGGTGTAACGCCGCTCTATGTCCTTCCAGAGGTGCGTACCACCCAGAAACAGTGCCAAGAGCAGCAGGATGAAGGAGAGCAGGGAAAGGGACAGGTTCATGGACAGCTCCGTCATCTGCCTCATCGAGAGAGAAGCGACCGAGGGAATCAGCAGGAAAACGAGTGCGGAAAAGATGATCCCGTGGAATACGCGGTCCCGCAGGATGCTCTTGAGTGTGATCTCTACCAGGTTCAGCATCGTCTACCTCACGACTTTTTCAGTCTTTTTGGCCATCTTCCGGGCGAACTCCTTGTACATCGACTCCTTCGGCGCACGCTCCGCGACTTCGCTGAAAAAGGCATGGGCCTTGTCCCGATTGCCGGCGGCAAGCGCAAGTTGCGCCGCGCGGTAGAGGTGATCGGAATCGCCGCTTCTCTTGTAATACAACTCATGCAGATCGGCAAGCCTGGCCAGCAATTTTTCTGCGCGCCTGCGGTCCTTTGTTTCGATTCGCTCGCGCTCCATCAGATGGATATAGGATTTTATCACTTCGATATGGGCCGAACCGATATCCCTGTTCTTATAGGTGCAGGCCAGCGCCTTGTAGGCCTCCTCGTACTGCTTCTTTTCCCCCAGGATAGATGCCTGGTTCACATAGAGCAGAACCATATCTCCCTGATTTTTTGCCTGCTTGCCGCGCTCGATCTGCGCCATCGCCTCGTCCGGCCGGTTATCGGCGTTCAAGGCGATAGCCAGTTCATTGCTGATGCAACCGAAATTTGGAGACTTCTTGATGGTATCCTGATACAGGGTCAGATTGCTCTGCCAGACAACGACGCGTTGTGCGGTCGCGACCGTCATTAGACTTAGCACGATAAAAGCGGCAATAACTCCCGTCCGTTTGCTGACGTAGCGTGAACAGAGCCGGTACCCGGCATCCACTATGCCGAAGGCGAAGAAAACTGTGGGCAGATAGAGGTAACGCTCGGCATAGGGTGTCCAGGCGATCCGGGCGCGTGAGATGACAAAGGCCGAGCTCATGACGAGCAGGGCGGCCAGCATCATCTGGACGGCAACGGAATCCAGGCGGCGCAGCATGCAATAGATAATCAGCAACAGCACGGCCAGCCCCAGCCACAGATAGGCGCCGTGAATCTCGGTGATGGCGAAATTTAGCGGCAGCGGCAGGAAGAGTTTCTTGATGTAGAAACCGTAGGTGGTGAAGGCCTCACGAATCAGACGAAACATTATGTGAACAGCATTTACATCGGCCCCTTCGCCTCTGCTGGCGGTAACGGTTTTTGTCACCTGCTTGAATGTCGACAAGCGTATGGAAAGATAGGCAACTCCGATCAGGATGAACGGCAGTATCATCCAAAATGCACGTACGAAGAGCACGGGTGCTCTTTTCTCGGCAAAAGACGTCCGCAGCCGGGTATCGTTGGCACAGGCCAGCAGAAAACCGGCAGGCAGGCAGAACAGGGCCGTCTCCTTGGCCAGCGCACCGGTCAGACATAACAGTGCCGTACACCACAACCAGGGAAGTTTGGCGGAATCGGCGAAACGATAGAGACATACCAGCGCCAACAAGGCAAAAAACGTTGCCAACAGATCGGTGCGGCCCGATATCCAGGCCACCGCTTCAACGTTCAGCGGGTGCAAGGCGAACACGCAGGCAGCGACAAAGGACAGTTCGACTCGCGCTTTCAGATCCCTGAAGACCGCTAACCCCACCCACAGTACCAGCAGAGTGCTTAACAGGTGGATCAGAATGTTCTCCAGGTGCATCGCTTCTGGGGTCAGTTCGAGCAGGGAGGCGTCTAGATAGTACGAAAGAAAGATCAGCGGTCTGAAGTAGCCATAGCCACTTACAGGATTGAAAAGCGACAGGAGATCAAGTGTACCGTAACCGGGGAGTTCTTCAAGCATGCGGAAATCGTCCAGAGAGTTAACCCCGGCGAAAATAACCGGGTAATAGACCCCCAGCACGAAGATTGTCAGCACAAGCAGTGCGGTAGTTTTGCGCATTATCCCTAAATACAAAGAGCGGGATAGGTCCTATCCCGCTCTTTAAGACAAAAAAAGTACACTAATTACATCGCTGTAAAACCTGAGCCTGACATGTCCGCCGTGGCAGAACCGGTCGGTACAGTTGTAGGAATAGCTTTAGCGGTGCCATCTTGTTTAAAGATCTTGGTGTCGCCGGATGAAGTGGCGAAGGTCTGCGTGCCGCTGCCGTGATAAGCGCCAAGCACATAGCCTTGACCACTGGTGGAGGTATCGGCACCATAATCCACCATAACGCCTTTGGAACCCTTAACAACGGTTGTCTTGGTTGATCCAAGTGTTTTACCGGTTCCGTCAACAGCTTCATAAGCGGCATAAGATGTTGCAGCCACGAACAGAACTACAAGAGATGCAAGTATATATTTTTTCATATTTCACGTTCTCCTTTCGTGAGTTTCTTAATAGGGGTAGTACTGGTTGTCGGTATAGTAGGCTTCGAGGGTGGTCTTGATGTTCTTGATGTCGCTGTTACCAGCGGAGTTGTAGCCCCTTGCGCGGTAGGCGGCGAACTGCGGGATTGCGATGGCGGCCAGGATGCCGATGATCGCGACGACGATCAGCAGCTCGATCAGGGTGAAGCCTTTTCTGTTTCTCATTTTCTGTAGCATCTGTTTCTCCTTTCCTTTTGTTTTTGTGCTCCGCGAGAGAGCTGGTTGACTGCCGGAATATTTAAGCAATTCAAACAGCAATTTTCAGACCAACTTAAAAGAAGCACATAACCCATGCAAATTACAGAATTTACAAATGGGGACATGTCAGCGCATTGCTAAAACACTCCAAACACGGCATGTCTCGTGACAAATATTGTCACTCTTCCCCGCTATCCAGCCCGAACTTGGCCAGGCGGTAGCGGAACGAGCGGAACGTCATCCCCAATAGCTCGGCCGCCTTTTTCTTGGCGCCGTTGGTCCGCTCCAGCGCCTTAAGCAGGTACTGCTTCTCCAGGTTCTCTAACAGCGGCTCTAGGAGAAGCCCCTCCTCGGGGATAGCCACCTCGGCGCAGAGGCAGGGCGCGCTGCCGCTCACGACCTGCTTGGGCAGGTTTGCCTCGGAGATGATCGTCGGATCCAGGATCAGGCTGCGCTCGACGATGTTCTCCAGCTCGCGGATGTTGCCGGGAAAGGGGTAATTCATCAACGCCTTGAGTGCCCTTGGAGTGATCACTTCTCCCTGCGGTGCGGAGTGGCTGTACTTCCGGTGGAAGTTCTCCGCCAGCAGCGGGATGTCCTCGATCCGCTCCCTGAGCGGCGGCAGTGTGATCTGCACGACGTTGAGGCGGTAGAAGATGTCCTCGCGGAAGCCGCCGGCCTTCACCTGGCCGTCCAGGTCGCGGTTGGAGGCGGAGAGGATGCGCACATCGGCCTTCCTGACGACCGAATCCCCGATCCGCCGAAATTCGCGCTCCTGGATGACACGCAGCAGCTTGGTCTGCATCGAAAGCGGCAGCTCGCCGATCTCGTCCAGAAAGAGCGTACCCCTCTCGGCCTGCTCGAACAGTCCCGGCCTGTCACTGACCGCGCCGGTGAAGGCGCCCTTCTTGTGTCCGAAAAGCTCGCTTTCGATCAGCGCCTCCGGGATGGCGCCGCAGTTCACCGCCACGAAAGGCTTGGCACTGCGCGGGCTTGAGGCGTGGATGGCGCGCGCCACCAGTTCCTTGCCGGTGCCGCTCTCCCCCAGGATCATGACCGAGCTGCTGCTCGGCGCCACCTTGCGGATCAGCGCGAAGATCTCCTTCATCCTGGGACTTGCGCCGATGATGCCGCAGAAACTGTCCCGCTCCAGCGCATGCTGCTTCAGCGCGCTGTTCTCGCGCTTCAGCTCGCTCTTTTCCAGGGCGTTTATGACGAGCTGCTTGATCTCCTCGATCTTGAAGGGTTTGGCGATGTAATCGTAGGCCCCCAGTTTCATCGCCTCCACCGCCTGTTCTGCCGCGGAGAAGGCGGTGATCATCAGCACGGCGGTGTCGGGTGAGATGGCCTTGACCCGCCCCAGGAGCTCGATGCCGTTCAGCCCCGGCATCTGCACATCGGAGATGACCAGGTCGAACAGACCGCTCTCCAGCTGCGCCAGGGCCTCCTCGGCGCCGGCGGCGGTCGCCACCTCGTACCCCTCCCGTTCCAGCAGGATGGAGAGGAATTCCCGCATGCTCAGTTCGTCATCCACTATCAATATCCTGGTTTTCATCGTCACCTCGTTCCTTGTCATCCTATCCTTCTCAGCCCATCCGCGATTCGGATACTGGCGGCGCGCCAGGCGGGAAAAATGCCGGCAACGATACCCACCAGTAATGAAAAGGCGATATCCAGATAGATGGTCGTCCGCTCGATATGAACGACCGGGAGATAATCACCCAGAACGTTGCCGAACGCATGGGCCACCGGGAACGTCAGCACAACACCGATTGCGCAGCCGCTCATGCTGATGAAGAGCGACTCTCCGAAGATCATTGCGGCGATATAGCCGTGGCCAAAGCCCATCGCCTTGAAGATGGCGTATTCGCCCATCCGTTCGCGGGCGGTCATGGCCATGGTATTGGCCACCACCGCCATGATGATTACGATCACCACGTAAGAGACGATCTGGATCGCCACCATGATGGCCTCGGTCATCGCGGCAAAGGCGAGCTGAAAGGCCTTCTCGGTCTCCGTCAGGGTTTCGGCCAGAGAGTTCCTGAAAATTCCATCCACCTCCTGCGCCACCTGGGGAGCCAGATCCGGCCTGTCGATCCCGATCATGTAGAATCCCACCTGGTCGGCCCGGCGGGGGGCCGTCTTCTTCAGCGTTTCGTTGAGATAGTCCCACTGAAAAAAGAGGATCCGCTCCTCGGTGCTCTTCTCCGCCCCGCTGTAGATACCCCGCAGGACAAACTCCCACTGGCCGGGGAAGATGGTGCCTTTCAGGGTCACCAGGTCCCCGAGCCTCCAGCCGTAGCGCGCCGCCAGCTTGCGCCCCACGATGCACCCTTTCCGGTCGCGGATGAACGCCTCCTTCTGCTCCGGAGGGAGTACAAACTCCGGATAGAGTTCCAGAAAGCTCCGCGGCTCCACCGCCTCGTTGGCAAAAAAGTACTTCTCGTCGCCATGGATGCCGCCGAACCAGTTCCCATAGGAAACACTCCGCACGCCGGGGATTTGCCTGATCCTCTCGCGATAGGAGATAGGGAGGGAGAATACCAGGGAGATCGCGTTGCGCGTCACCAGACGGGTGGGCGAGGAGCGCTCCACGCCCAGATGCCACAGCCCCACTACAGTCCTCAGCAGCCCGTAGGCCAGGATGGCGATGGTGATCCCCAGGATGGTCAGCCCGGTGCGCAAGCGATGACGCAGCGCATTGCGGGAGAGCAGCTTAAGGAGGTACATCGTACAGCACCCCCTTTTCCAGGTGCCTGATGATATGTGCCTTTTCGGCGGCCCGCGGGTCGTGGGTCACCATGACGATCGTCTTGCCGAATTCGCCGTTCAGGCGCGCCATCAGCCCGAGGATCTCCCCGGCCGATATGCGGTCGAGGTCCCCGGTCGGTTCATCGGCCACCAGGATGGTCGGGTCGCCGACTATGGCACGGGCGATGGCGACGCGCTGCTGCTGCCCGCCCGAGAGCTGCGCGGGATAGTGTTCCATGCGGTCCGTCAGGCCGACCAGATCCAGGACGGCCTCGACATGCTCGCGCCGCTCGCGGCGTGAGAGCGGGGTCAGAAGCAGCGGCAGCTCCACGTTCTCGAAGGCGGTCAGTACCGGAATCAGGTTGTAGAACTGGAAGATGAAGCCCACGTGGGTGGCGCGCCAGGCGGCCAGTTGCGCCTCGCCCAGGTGGGCAATGTCCACGCCGTCGACGATGATCGCGCCGGCATCGGCCGAGTCGATGCCGGCGATCAGGTTGAGCAGGGTGCTCTTGCCCGAACCGGACGGCCCCATCAACGCCAGGAACTCGCCCTGCCCGATATCGAAGGAGAGGTTCTCCAGCACAGGCACCACCTGGCTTCCCCGCCAATAGGACTTGGAGACGTTGCGGATGGAGACGGCTGTAGGTTTTTCTCGGGTTACGGCCATTGATTACCTTACTCAGTGGCTAGCCGCTAGCTGCTTGCGGCTGCTTACTTCTCCGCCGTCCTGACCCTGGCGCCCTCCTTCAACCGCTCCAGCGGCTTGAGCGCCACCCTGTCGCCGGATTTCACGCCGGTTACCTCCACCAGTTCCCCCAGCTTGGCGCCCCGCCTGACCGGGGTGAACAGAACGCGCCCGTCCCGGACGAGCCAGACCCCCTCGCGCTCTCCGGAGCTGACGATAACGGCCGGATTGACCGCCGTGCGCGGCCGCTGGTCGTCCCGTGTGGCCTCGCGCTCCAGGAAGGCCACCCTGGCGCTCATCTCCGGCAGTAGACGGGCATCCTTGTCGATGAAGCGGACCTTGACCAACACCGAGGCCTTGCTGCGGTCGGCGGTGGGAACGATGGTGTGCAGCACTCCCCGGAAACGGGCCTCGGGCAGGGCGTCCAGGGTGATCTCGCAGGGCTGCCCCATTTTCACCTGCCCCAGGTTGGACTCGGAGACGTCGGCCTCGACCTGGAGCGACCCCAGGTCGGCAATGGTTACCACGGCCGCCTTGGCGTTGGCCGCCGCCCCCAGCGGGGTGATGATGTCGCCCACATCGGCGTTCTTGGTCAGGACAACGGCGCCGAACGGGGCGCGGATCAGGCTGAAGTCGTAGGTCACCCTGGCGCCCCGCAGGGCCGCAACCGAGTTGCGCACGCCGGCTTCGCCACCCGCCACCCCCGCAATTGCGCGCTTGTGCCTGGCGTCGGCGGCATCGAAATCGGCTTGGGCAATAATGCCTTCCTTCAGCAACTCCTTCTGCCGTCCGAACAACCGTTCGGCGTCATTCAGTTCGGCACGCAGCTGCTCCAGCGCTGCCTTGGCGTTATCCACGGCCGCTTCCCCCTGACGGACGGCGGCCTCCAGGTCCAGGTTCTCCAGGCGGGCGATGACCTGACCTGCCGAGACCCGGCTCCCCTCCTCCACCCCGATCCACTCCAGGCGGCCTGTGATCTTGGATGCCACCGCCGCCTTGCGCTGGGCCACCACATAGCCGCTGGCGTTCAAAAGCGTAAAGGAGTGGGTGGGATACACGCGCGACACCGTTACGCTCTCGATCTCGATTCCACGTCCCCGGTAGGCCCAGAAAGCCACTATGAGAAGCGGCGCCAGGACCACGATGGCGATCAGTGCGCCCGCAGGTCGCTTCCGGTTTGAGGACGGACCCGCCGCAGCTTTGGGGATTTTCAGTTTGGCAAGCAGATCTTCGCTCATGCTGGACACTCCGGTTCGCCGCCGTTGCGGCAAGAAGACCGCGGGGCTTCACGAACGAACACAACATACCATGTTTGTAAGGCCATGTTAAGCACAAGCCTCCTGCCGCGCCTCATTTCTGTAATTCTTTTCGCGGCCGTTTATGGTATAAGGGCGGCATGAATTCGCCGGGGAACATATTCAGGCCGGACGGCACGGAGCACGACGATACCGAACTCAATGAGGCCGAGAGCAGGCTGAGAGAATCGGAAAACGTGCTGAAGACCGTCTTCAACAGTGTCTACGACGCAATTTTTCTCCATGACGTTGAAGGGAGGATCATCGACGTCAACGACCGCATGCTCGAACTCTACCGGGTCAAGAAAGAGCAAGCGCTGTCAATGAGTATTGAAGGGGATTTCTCCAGTGTAAAAAACGACTTCGCCTTTCTTCCGGCGGTGTGGCTCAAGGTGCTCAGCGGCGAGACCACGCTGTTCGAATGGAAGGCCCGCCGTCCGCATGACGGATCCGAGTTTGACGTGGAGGTCTTTCTGCGCCGGATCGAGCTCCCCGGCAGGGATGCGATCATCGCCAATGTGCGCGACATAACCGAACGGAAGACAATGGAAAGGGACCTGAGACTGGCGGCCAAGGTGTTCGACAACTCGATCGAAGGGATTTCGATCACCGACACCAGGGGGATCATCGAAATGGTCAATCCCGCGTTTACCCACATCACCGGATACAGCGCCGAGGAGGCCATCGGCAGCAACCCGCGCATCCTCAAGTCCAAGCATCATGACGCGGCGTTCTACCAGCAGTTGTGGGACTCCCTGAAATCGGACGACCACTGGTCGGGCGAGATCTGGAACCGCCGCAAGAACGGCGAGGCATACCCGGAATGGCTCAATATCAGCGCCATCCACGACGAAACAACCGGCATGGCGACCCACTACGTCGGCATCTTTCACGACATCACCGAGATCAAGAGGAACCAGGAGGCAATCCAGTACCAGGCGCACCATGATGCCTTGACCGGTCTTCCCAACCGCATCCTGTTCCACGACAGGCTCCACATGGCCTTGGCCCACGCCCAGCGTTACCAGCAGAAGGTGGCGGTGCTGTTCATCGATCTCGACCACTTCAAGAACGTCAACGACAGCCTGGGGCATGCCGCCGGGGACCTGCTGCTGCAGGAGGTGGCGCAACGGCTGCTCGGCACCGTGCGCGAGGAGGACACCGTGTCGCGGCTGGGGGGCGACGAATTTACGATCATCCTCCCCGATGTCGGGCCGTTGAACGATGCCGTCATGATCGCCCACAGGATCATCGCCGAGGTAAACAGGCCGTTCAGGCTGGGCGGCCAGGAATTTTTCGTGGGGGCAAGCATCGGCATCAGCATCTATCCCGACGACAGCGTCGATACCGGGACCCTGATCAAGAATGCCGACATGGCCATGTACCGCGCCAAGGAACATGGGCGCAACAACTTCCAGTTCTTCACCCGCAGCATGGAAGAGAAGGCCTTGCAGAGGATCTCGCTGGAGGCGGAACTGCGCAGGGCGCTGGAAAGAAACGAGTTCGAGGTCTTCTTTCAGCCGAAGGTAAGCCTGGGAAGCGGCGCCGTCTCGGGCATGGAGGCGTTGGTTCGCTGGATCAGAAGCGACGGCTCGATCATTTCGCCCGGACATTTCATCCCGCTGGCCGAGGAGACCGGGCTCGTCATCCCCCTGGGAGAATTCGTGTTCGACAGTGCCTGCTCGCAGCTGAAGCGCTGGATCGAGGAGGGAAACCGGGACCTGTCGATGGCTGTCAATATCTCGGGCCGCCAGTTCTGGCTTGAAGACCTTCCGGGCACCATCCTGCGGATAGTACGGCGGCACGGCGTGCCGCCGCAAAACATCGAGCTCGAGATCACCGAGAGCATGCTGGTCAAGAATGTAGACAAGGCAACCACGATCCTGCGCCAGCTCAAGGAGCACGGGTTCCGCCTGGCCCTGGACGACTTCGGCACCGGTTATTCCTCGCTCTATTACCTGAAGCGCTTCCCCATCGACACTCTCAAGATAGACCGTTCCTTCGTCAAGGACATCCCGCACGACACGGACGACATGGCGATTGCGGAGTCTATCGTCTTGCTGGCGAGAAGCATGAAGCTGGCCGTAACCGCGGAAGGGGTCGAAACCTTGGAGCAACTCGATTTTTTCAAGCGGGTCGAATGCGACTACATCCAGGGCTATCTCTTCAGCCCCCCCGTGAACAGCGCCACCATGGACGGGCTGCTGTCAGCCGGCGCAATTATGCCGATCATGGGACATTAACCGCTTCCTTTTGCCGTGGAATGTGGTATACGTTTATATTGTTTCTTAATGGAGTTAAATCTCCATATCAATTTTCAAGGGGGCAGTGATGAGTGAGATTGTAGACGTTTATGCCAGAGAGATCCTCGATTCCCGCGGGAATCCCACCCTGGAGGTGGAGGTGTTCCTGGAGTCCGGCGCCTTCGGGCGCGCCGCGGTTCCGTCCGGCGCATCCACCGGAGAGCGCGAGGCCCTGGAACTGCGCGACGGCGACAAATCCCGCTACCTGGGCAAGGGTGTGCTCAAGGCCGTTGACAACGTCAACAACAAGATCGCCGACGAATTGATCGGCATGGACGCCGACGACCAGGTCGGCATCGACATGAAGATGCTGGAACTGGACGGCACCGAATACAAGAGCAACCTGGGGGCCAATGCCATCCTGGGCGTGTCCCTGGCCGTGGCCAAGGCCGCCGCCGACGAGGCAGGCCAGCCGCTGTACAAATACATCGGCGGCGCCGGGGCCCGCGAGCTCCCCTTGCCGATGATGAACATCATCAACGGCGGCGCCCACGCCGACAACAACGTGGACATCCAGGAGTTCATGATCATGCCGGCCGGTGCGAAGTGCTTCGCCGAGGCGCTGCGCATGGGGGCCGAGGTGTTCCATGCCCTGAAGGGTGTGCTCAAGGGAAAGGGTTACAACACCGCCGTGGGCGACGAGGGGGGCTTCGCACCCGACCTCAAGTCCAACGAGGAGGCCTTGCAGGTGATCATGGAGGCGATCGTCAAGGCCGGCTACAAGCCCGGCGAGGACATCCTGCTGGCGCTTGACGTGGCCTCGTCGGAACTGTTCAAGGAGGGGGTCTACACCCTGGAGAACGAGGCCGAACCCAAGAAGAGCGCCGACCAGATGGTGGACTTCTACGAGAATCTGGTCAACAAGTACCCGATCATCTCCATCGAGGACGGCATGGCCGAGAACGACTGGGACGGCTGGAAAAAGATGACCGAGCGTCTGGGCAAGCGCATCCAGATCGTGGGGGACGACCTGTTCGTCACCAATCCCAGGATTCTGAAAGAGGGCATCCAGAAGGGGATCGCCAACTCGATCCTGATCAAGCTGAACCAGATCGGCACCCTGACCGAGACCCTGGAGGCGATCGAGATGGCCAAGCGCGCCGGCTACACCACGGTCATCTCCCACCGTTCCGGCGAGACCGAGGACACCACCCTGGCCGACCTGGCCGTGGCGGTCAACTCCGGCCAGATCAAGACCGGCTCGCTCTGCCGCACCGACCGCGTGGCCAAGTACAATCAGCTGCTGCGGATCGAGGACGAGCTCGACACCTGCGCCCAGTTCAAGGGACATGACGTGTTCTACAACGTGAAGAAATAGGAACCGGCCAATCGGTACCCAAAGGCGGGGGCGACCCCGCCTTTTTTTATGACCTCTATATTTCTCGCCCCTCACCCGGACCCATCATCCAAAAGGCAGTTTCTTAACGCAACGACGCCAAGACGCAAAGAGAATCAAGACCTTTTGAAAACAAAGTGATCGCCCAAAAGGCAATGTTTTATTCTAACTAACTGTTTTCTCTTCGCGTCTTTGCGTCCTTGCGTATCAATTGCTATTTCCGTCCTGTTCGTTCTCGACTATTTTGTTTGACATAACCGCCGGCAAGGCTATACTGAAATCAAGAGTAATTGGGAATATTTTCCCAAATACAAAAGAACCGAGGAGGTCAAGCCATGAAAAGCATCAGAACAGCAATGCTGGGGTTGATCGCCCTTGCCTTCGCGTCACTGGTAAGCTCGTGCGGTAGTTCAGGAGGAGGAACTCCGGCGAGCGGAAGCAGCGCAACCGTTTCCAAGGGGGCGATCGAGAGGTTTGGCAGCGTGGTGGTGAACGGCGTCGAGTTTAGGGTCGCCGGAGCGACACTCCACCTGCGCGACGACAACGCCGACAAGATCCTGCAGAACGAGACAGAGATACGGAACAACCTGGAAGAGGGGATGGTGATCACCGTCAAGGGCAGGCTTGACGCAAACGGCCTGACAGGCGCGGCGACCGAGATCGAGTTCCGCGATGCCCTGATCGGGAGGATCGACGACAAGGGGGTGGACTTCATCAAGGTCATGGGACAGACCATCGTACTGGATGATAACGCCAAACCGCAACTGACCGGCCTGGCTATCAACGACAACGTGCGGATAAGCGGCCTGGTCGACGACAAGGGAGGCCTGCGGGCCACCCACATCAAGCGTCTGGACAATGCCGCCGAATTCGAAGTCAAGGGATTCGTCTCCGACTTTAGCGGCGGCACGACCATGACCCTGCTCCTCTCGCCCACAGCAACAACAGGGCTGAGCGTCAACCTGAGCGGTGCGCCGTTGCCTGCGGGCGGCATCAAGAACGGCGATTTCGTTGAGGTGAAGAGTGCCGTATCGCCGGCCGACGGCGTGATTACGGCCATCCGTGTGGAACTGGAGGACGAGCTCAAGGCGGCGGAGAACGAGGAGGTCGAGGTTGAAGGCTTCGTGGCCAATCTCAGCGACACCGGTTTCATGATCGGCGCCACCCAAGTCGCGTTCAACAGCGCCACCCGTTTCGTGAACGGTGTTGCCGCCGACCTGGCAACCGGTATGAAGGTCGAGGCGGAAGGGTCTATCGTCAACGGCATCCTGTTGGCCGAGAAGATCGTCTTCAAGGATAATCTGCGCATCAGCGCCCTGGTGAGCGCGGTTGATCCAAGCGGCTCCGGCCTGACCATCCTGGGCAAAAGCGTAACCCTGCCCAGCATGATCGAGATCCGCGAGAACGGCAATGCCGTGGCTCCGGCGGCACTGGCGGGCAGGTTCGTCGACCTGCGCGGCCGCCTCGGGGCGGACGGACTCGCCATCACCGCCACCCGTATCGATGTGAAGAACAACGACCCTGGCGAGGCAACCCTCCGGGCTCCGGTAAGCGCCGCATCGGCTGCGGACAACACCCTGACCATTGCCGGCATCCTGGTCAACACCACCGGTGCCGAGTTCAAGGGTAACGATGCGCCGCACAGCGTGATCGCGGCAACCCAGTTCTTCAACTCCATCGTTCCCAACGTGACGGTGGTCAAGGTCCGGTGGCGTCCATTCACCACCACCGCGGCCCCTGCCAGTGATGTGGAGCTGGAAAACTGATATACTTAGTCAACTGACGCCAGCTCAATCTGGCAAGACGTTTCAATCCAGGGCGGCCGGCGGCGAGCCGGCCGCCCGACTGGTGAACGATGATGAAAGCAACGGTGCGCGACATACTCCATGGAGCGGTGACCAGGTTGCTCAGGCCTCTGGCGCGAATACTGCTGCGTCACAACGTCTCCTTCCTCACCTTCAGCGACCTGGCCAAGCGGGTCTTCATCGAGGTGGCCGAGGAGACGTTTCCCCCAGAGGGACGCAGGCAGTCGGTCTCGCGCATCGCCATGCTGACCGGGCTCTCCCGTAAGGAGGTGCTGCGGGTCAAACGGCTCCCCCACCCGAGCGACGACGAAGCAATGGCCCAGCAGGAACGTTCCACCCGCGTCATCAGCGGCTGGAGCCGCGATCCCGATTTTCTGGATGGCGACGGCAGGCCCCTCGCGCTACCGTTTGACGGGCATGAGGGGAGTTTCAGCGTCCTGGTGCGGCGTTACAGCGGCGATATCCCGCCGCGCGCCGTGTTGGACGAACTCCTCAGGGTCGGTCTGGTCGAACGCGAGCAAGACGGCCGTATCCGCCTGATTGCCCAGGCCTACGTTCCGCAGGCCGGCACCGCGGAGAAGCTCTCCATCCTGGGGGTCGAGGCAGCGGACCTGCTCAACACCATCGACCACAACATCCACGCCTATGGGGAGGACCCATTCTTCCAGAGAAAGGTCTGCTACTACCGCTTTCCCGCCGGTTATCTCCCCGAGTTGCGCGAACTCACGCGGAAGAGATCACAGGAACTCCTCGAGGATCTCAACCGCTGGATGGCGGAACATGACGAGGCCGGCGCGGGCGACGATGTCAGCCGCGCAGGATTGAGCATCTACTACTTCGAAGGGCCGCCGGAGGACGACCATGAGGATCCGAAGGGGTGACATAGTGCGGCTTCTGGTCGCATCCGCGCTGATCGCCTGCCTGGCCGCCTGCGGCAACGGTGGCGGTCCGAACGCGACTGGCGGCGGGGGCGGTATCGTCGGCACCGGCAAGCGGGTTGTGGCCAGCGGCGAGGTGAACGGCCTCGGCAGCGTGATCGTCAACGGCATCGAATTCACCCGTTCCGGCGACCCGGCCGTTTCTACGGCCCCGATACTGCTCGCCTTCGACAACTTCAGCACTGCCAGCGAGGATGTGTTGCGCAGCGGCATGGTGGTGGCGGTCAGCGGTTCCTACGACACCGCCAGCGGCAGGGGGAGCTATACCAGGATCGTCTATTCCCCCGATTTGCGCGGCCCGCTGGATAACGGCTCGGTCGATGACGTTGCGGGCACCTTCACGCTGCTGGGCCGCACGGTCCAGGCCGGCGCCGCGACGATCTTCGACGGCATCGCCGATCTGAACGAGCTGGCCGGCCGGCAGAACCAGAACCTGGAACTGGAGGTGAGCGGCTACCTGGATGCCCGGGACAGGATCCAGGCCAGCAGGGTCGCCCTCAAGTCCGCCGGCTTCATCAACGGCCCCATCCAGCTCAAAGGCGCAATCACCCTCCTGGGAGACGGGTCCTTCTCGATCGGAGGGGTGAATGTAACCACTAGCAACGCCACCTTCGTCGACATGAGCTCCGCGGAGCTTGCCCTACCCGGGCTCGTGGTCGAGGTGCGGGGAATCCTGGCTGGCTCCGTGGTCGGCAACGCCCGTATCGAGCGCAAGAGTTCCACCTCCGGAGTATCGGCAGGTGAGACAATGCGTATCAAGGGGGTGGCCGCAGGGGCGCTCAGCGGCAACAGCTTCGTAATGGCCGGGCCGGATGGCGCCTTGACGGTCACCACGTCGGCGGCGGCCTTCCTGCGGGGCGGGAACCCGGCGGATGCGGCCATCGTGGCGGCCGGGGCGCGGCTCGAGGTGGAGGGGACGGTGCTGGCCGACGGCACCCTGGCCGCGCGGAAGGTGACGGCCGAGACTCAGCGCAGAGTGCGGCTGGAGGGAGACCTGACGTCCGTGAACTTAACTGCAGGCACGCTGACCTTAAACGGCGTTGCCGTGAAGGCCGGCGCAGGCACGGCCTTCCGCGACAACCGCAAGACCCCGCAGCAGGTCACCAACCTGACCCTGGCGGGACTTTCACCGGGCGACCACCTGCAGGTGATAGGCTTTGCGGACGTAAACGGACAGGTTGTTGCCGGCGAGGTGCAGCGCTTCGACGCCAGGCAGGTCGCCATTCTGCAGGGACGGGTGACGGCCGTGGACCTCGCCGCAGCACGGCTCACCATCCTGGGGGTGACGGTCACGCCCGCTTTGGGGGTGGAACTGGTCAAGGGAGGCGCATCGTACGGAGATCTCGCCTCCTTCGCCGCCCAGGTGGCGACGGGGAGCACGGTGATCAAGGCGAAGGGGACTTCCACGGGCAGCGTCTTCTCGGCAAGCAGCCTGGAGATCGAGCAGTGAGCGGTCCACGTGAAATCTCCGCTGTCCGAATATCCCGATACTGGAAATAGCGCTTGAATAATCGTGATTGTGTGCAAATATGTCCTGATGTCACGACCTACCGCCTATAAGGAGCCTAAAATGGACAAAAGCGAACTCTGGAGCCGCTACAACCGATATCTCTGCCGCTGCCCCGGGATCGGCCTCGACCTGGACATCAGCCGGATGCGCTTCGACGAAGGCTTCTTCGGGCAGATGGAGCCGGCCATGCGGAACGCCTTTGCCGCCATGAAGGAGCTGGAGGGGGGGGCGATCGCCAACCCGGACGAGGAGCGCATGGTGGGGCACTACTGGCTGCGCAGCCCTGCCCTGGCCCCCTCGCCGGAGATCCGGGAAGAGATCGAGGCGGCCATCGCCAAGGTGCAAGGCTTCGCCAACGATATCCATGGCGGCAGGATCCTGACCCCGGGCGGTGAAACCTTCACCCGCTTCCTGGTGATCGGCATCGGCGGCTCGGCCCTGGGGCCGCAGTTTACGGCCGACGCCCTCTCCTCCCCTTCCGACCGGATGCGCCCCTCTTTCCTGGACAATACCGACCCGGACGGCATGGACAGGGTATTTGCCGAATTGGGTCCGGAGCTGGCCCGGACGCTGACCATCGTCATCTCCAAGAGCGGCTCCACCAAGGAGACCCGAAACGGCATGCTGGAGGCCCGGGCCGCCTACAGTAAAACGGGCCTTGAGTTCGCCGGGCACGCCGTGGCTGTGACCGGCGAGGGGAGCGAGCTGGACCGGCTGGCGGTTGCCGAGGGATGGATCGAGCGCTTTCCGATGTGGGACTGGGTCGGCGGCCGTACGTCGGTCACCTCGGCCGTGGGGCTGCTTCCGGCGGCGTTGCAGGGGATCGATATCAAGGCGCTGCTGAAGGGGGCCGCGGCCTGCGACGAGATCACCCGCCGGCCGGAGACGCTGACTAACCCGGCGGCCCTGATGGCGCTGATGTGGCATCACGCCACCAACGGCCGCGGCGAGAAGGCACTAGTCATGCTACCCTACAAGGACCGGCTGCTGCTCTTCTCCCGCTACCTGCAACAGTTGATCATGGAATCCATCGGCAAGGAGCTGGACCTGGAAGGGAGGGTTGTCAACCAGGGGCTTTCCGTGTACGGCAACAAGGGCTCCACCGACCAGCACGCCTACGTGCAGCAACTGCGCGAGGGGGTGGCAAACTTCTTCGTCACCTTCATCGAGGTGCTTGAGGATCGCGCGGGCGCATCGATGCTGGTCGAGGATGGAGTCACCAGCGGCGACTTCCTGTTCGGCTTCCTGCAAGGGACCCGCACGGCCCTGTACGAGAAGGGGCGCGAGTCCATGACCATCACGGTCGAACGGATCGACGCCCGCACCATCGGCGCCCTGATCGCCCTGTTCGAGCGGAGCGTCGGCCTGTACGCGAGTCTCGTCAACATAAACGCCTATCACCAGCCGGGCGTGGAGGCGGGCAAGAAGGCGGCCGGCACGGTCATTTCGCTTCAGAAAGCCGTCGTCGAAATGCTGGGGAAGGAAAGGCGGGCCATGACCGCCGACGAGGCAGCCTTGGCCATCGGCAGGGGGGAGGAGGCCGAGTCGGTCTTCGCCATCCTGCGCCACCTGGCGGCCAATCCGGACCGTGGGGTGGAGGTGGTGCGTGAAGGGTCGGTCAACGAGTGGAAGTTCCAAAAATTTCCATAAGACCTGAAAAACATTAACGCAAAGACGCAATGGTTCAAAGCCGCAAAACAAGATCCTGAAAGATGTTCTTCTTTGAGTCCTTGCGTCTTTGCGTTGAAAATCAGATGTTGTTTTTTATCTACCCCCTCGGCTTCGCCCGCCGTGTAGGCTTGGCGCTCCAGGGGTCGTCCGGCCAGGGGTGCCTGGGGTAGCGCCCCTTCAGCTCCCGCTTCACCTCATGGTACGCCCCGTTCCAGAACCCCTTCAGGTCGCGCGTCACCTGGATCGGCCGCCCGGCCGGCGACAGCAGGTGCAGCACCACCGCCACCCTCCCCGCCGCCACCGTCGGGGTCTCAGCCAGGCCGAACAGCTCCTGGAGCTTGACCGCCAGCACCGGGGCGTCACCGCTACCGTAATCGATCCTGATGCGCGAGCCGCTCGGCACCTCCAGGTGCGTGGGGGCCAGCTCGTCCAGAAGCCGTTGCCGGCGGTACTCCAGCGTTCCCCGCAGCGCAACCGCGACATCCAGCGCCCCCAGATGCTGTGCGTTGCGCACCCCCTCCAGATGGGGCGTCAGCCATTCCTCCAGCGTCTCCAGCAGCCTTCCGTCCGACAGGTCGGGCCATCCCTCTTCCGGCATGGCCAGCCGCAGCAGCGCCACCCTCCCCTGCAACCGGCGCACGGAGTCGTTCATGTCGAGCAGCCCCAGGTTCGAGGCCCGCACCGCAGCCACGATCACCGGCAGCAACTCCCCGCCGGACGGCGTGCAGGGCGCGGACGACAGGCGGAGTGCACCGATACGCTCCTCCCTCGCGGCCACGACCCGTCCATCCCGATCGCTCCAGGCAATTTCGGCATGCCGGACGATCATGGCGGCGCACTCCCGCCGCACCATCTCCACGGAAACCGGCGAGGCCAGATGGATGACACCTTCTCCCAGACCGCCGCCGTCCACATCCACGGCCACGATGTATTCGGCGTTGCACGCCACGCTGCGCGGCGAAAGCCGCGCGCCGCGCCCGCCGGCCAGGAGATAGCACCCCTCGCCGCTCTCGCGGCGACGGGCCAGACGGTCGGGATAGGCCGCCAGCAGCAGACGGGAAACCGCATCGTCCGGGTCGAGCGAGGCATCATCCACCTTGGCGGGCCCCAGCAGGCGCTGCAGCTGGCGCGCCACCCGCTCGACCCCCTGGATGGCCGCCGGCGCCCCCCGCCCTCCCCCGGCGGCGCCCGAACTGCGCGCATGCAGGCACTCCAAGCGTTCACAGATGTCCGACGCCCCCGCACTGGGCGCAACAGCGGCGCTCCCGCCACGGAAGATGTCCCGCTCGGAAACCAGGGCGGCCACGTCGCAGCCGAGCCGCGTACAGCCCAGCTCCTCGGCCCGCAACAGCAGCCGGGCCAGACGCGGATGCAGCGGCAGGCGGGCCATGGCGCTTCCCAGGGGGGTGATCCTGCCGGCGCTGTCCAGGGCCGCGAGCTGGACTAGAAGCTGTCCGGCAACCGCCAGGGGGGCAACAGGCGGCGGATCGAGCCACGAGAGGGCAAACGGGTCGCCAACACCCCAGGCGGCCAACTCCAGAACAAGCGGCGCCAGGTCGGCCTCCAGGACCTCCGGCGGGGTGT
Organism: Deltaproteobacteria bacterium; assembly: GCA_016182975.1. Taxonomy (GTDB): domain Bacteria; phylum Desulfobacterota; class Desulfuromonadia; order Geobacterales; family Pseudopelobacteraceae; genus JACPFJ01. The sequence continues at coordinate 71,842 of JACPFJ010000025.1, read as the reverse complement.
GCGGCGTCATGGCGTTGAAGGTGTGACGGCTGAAGAGGCGGTAACAGACCCCCGGGGCGAGGCGCCCGGCCCTCCCCTTGCGCTGCTCGGCGGATGCCCGCGACTCGCGTACGGTCACCAGCCGGTTGATGCCGCCGGCCGGATCGAAGCGCAGCCTGCGCGAGAGACCGCTGTCGATCACCACCCGCACCCCCTCGATGGTCAGGCTGGTCTCGGCGATGCTGGTGGCCAACACCACCTTGCGCCGCCTGCCGGGCAGGATGGCGCGTTGCTGCTCGTCGAAGGGGAGATCTCCGTAGAGCTGGTGGACCGTTATGCCCCTCTCCGCCAGGCCCGTTTCGGCCAGGCGCGAGGCGCAGGCGCGGATCTCGCCCGAACCGGGGAGGAAGACGAGGAGGTCCCCCTCCTGCTCCCTCAGCGCCCGCAGGACGGCCGCGGCCATGCGCTGCGGCAGCGGGGAACGATCATGTCCCTCCAGGTAGATCTCCTCGACCGGAAAGGAGCGGCCGGCGGAGCCGATCACCGGGGCGTCCAGCAGGCGCGCCAGCGGCGCAACGTCCAGGGTGGCCGACATGACCAGCAGCCGCAGGTCGGGGCGCACCTGGCGCTGCACGTCCAGGCAGAGCGCCAGCCCCAGGTCGGCATGGATGCTCCGTTCGTGGAACTCGTCGAAGATCACCATCCCGATCCCCTCCAGGAGCGGGTCGTTCTGGATGCGGCGGGTGAGTATCCCCTCGGTGACCACCTCGATGCGGGTGGCAGCCGAGACGCGGCTGTCGAAGCGGATCGAGTAGCCGACCGTCTGCCCCACCTCCTCCCCCAGGGCGGCCGCCATCCAGCGGGAGGCCGATACCGCCGCCAGGCGGCGCGGCTCCAGCATGACGATGCGGCCCGCCTCGGGTGGGACGATGTCGAGCAGCGCCATGGGCACGCGTGTGGTCTTGCCCGCGCCGGGCGGGGCGTGCAGGACGGTGTTGGGGTGGTTCCGGAGGGTGCGGATGAGTTCGGGCAGGATTTGATCTATGGGTAGAGGCTGCATCCTGTAAGAGGTTCCAGTCATGTATTGTGTTGGTCCTGAATCGGTGACGCCTTCACGTACCGTGCAATGGCGTGATCCATGACGGAAATGTGCTCGATGAGCCAACCGGTCATCAACAGACCCGCGGAGGTTACAAGATTATGATCGGGGCCCTCGTTATAGAGGCGCTCCTTGAGTTCGGCAACCTTGCAGGTAAGCTCCAGGTGCTTCTCCCGATGCCTTTGATAATCGGGAAAACAGACCCGTTTCTGCAGGCTCTCCTCGTCGGCAAAGTGGGTTGCCATATACTCTTCGAGAAAACCGAACAGCCGGATTACCTCCTCGTCCCCCCGTCCCCCATGGTAGGCAGTAAAAAAGGCATTGTACTTTTCGAAAAGCAGCTTGTGCTGTCGATCTATTTCCTCCACCCCTACCGAAAGATACTCCTGCCACTCGACCTTCATGTGAGACCTCCGTATTCTCGTTTACATGCTGTTGCCGGCCGGGGATGCCTGATCGCGGCGGAACCACTGGAATGATCACCTTCCAGGCACACGATACGCAACGGCCTCTGCCCCCTGGAATAGTGGCAGCAGTCTTTAGCTTCTCAAATAAAAGAGGAAACCAATTGCCGGTTTCCTCTTTTTGTTCCTGCGGATATGTCCGTACGCAATATTGCCGCGTTACCTGTTCGCACTTGCAGCGGCATAAGCTTCAACCGCCTTTTTTTGTGTCGCCTTTTTTTCGTCATAAATCTTGTCGTCCGCCATCTGCAAAACTTCTTGTTCACCCGTCTTCTTAGCCTTTTCCTTGGCGATAGAGTTCTCATCACCCGCCATCTTCAATGCTTGAGCTGATATGGTAATCGTATCGGTTTGCGCCGATTTTGCGGTCTTCTGCGCGTCCTGGGCAACTTGGGGGACCGAGGTCTGAAGGTCGTTCCTGACCTGCGAATTAACCTGGATTGGAGTAGCCAGAATACTGCTTGGTGATAGCGCCGCCATAGCCATTGGATTCACCTCCTCAAAACATTACCGGCCAAATTTATGAATTATTATCTGCTCATCCACAAATAATGCAAGCAAATTTATCCATCCCACCCCTCACAGCCTGATCAGGTCCTCGTGCGCCTCGTCGTGGGGATTGATATGGATCATCACGTCACCCACGTTGTGGAACGCCTCGAAGATCAGCCGCTTCACCTGGGTGGCCACCGCGTGCGACTCCTTGACGGTCATGGCCGGGTCCATCTCCAGCTTGAGATCGATGATCATGTACTGGCCGGAGCGGCGGGCGCGGATGTCGTGTACATGCTCCACGCGGGGGACCCCCTCGGAGAGGCGCTTCACCTCGGTGATGAAATCCGGCGGCGCACTGCCGTCCATCAGGTCATAAGCGGAATCCCGGAAGGTCTGCCAGCCGATGTGCAGGATAAAGAACGAGGTCATGCCGGCGGCCAGCGGGTCCATGATTCCGACGCCGAAGAAGGCGCCCACGACACCCGCCAGGGTCGCGACCGACGTAAGCGCGTCCTTGCGATGGTCCTTGGCAATGGCCAGCAGGGCGGGGCTTTCCAGGCGTTTTCCGGTCTTGAGCGAGAAGCGGCAGAGCCACTCCTTGATCACTATGGTGAGTAACGCGGCCGCAACGGCGATCAAACCGGGTGACTTGAATGTGCGCTCGATGATGGTGTGGAGCGCGTCGGCAAGTATCCACACGCCGGTAGCGAAGATCAGCAGCGAGATCAGCAGTGCGGCGAGACTCTCGGCGCGGCCGTGGCCGTAGGGATGTCCGGCGTCGAATGGCTGCCGCCCCAGCTTGAGCGCCACCATGGTGGCAAAGATCGCCACGAAGTCGCAGACGCTCTCGATGCCGTCGGCGAATACGGCGTCCGAGCGGCCCCAGTAGCCGCCCCCCAGCTTGATGACCATCAGGGCCGCATTGGCCCACAAGCCGACCCGGATGATCCTGTCCGCGCTGTCGAAACGTTCGTCACGCTGCATGATCTACTCCGCCGGACGCAGGTCCTTCACCCGCAGTTGCAAGGTCGTGCTGCCGTTCCATTCGTTCAGCTCCGGATAAAAGGCCACATCCACCACTCCCCCTGTCTCCACTGCCGCCATGTTGAAGGCGATGGCGTTGAAGCTGTAGCCGTCCCTGGCCAGCTTCAGGCGCAAGTGCCCCGCGCCCACGACCCGCCGCTCCAGGACCGCCATCCTGTGCATGACCAGCACCGGCTCGGGATTACCGTTGCCGAACGGCTCCAGGCGTTTCAATTCCAGCGCCAGTTCCCTGGTAATATCCTCCGGTCGCGTCTCTACGTCAACCGCAAGTCGCGGCACGAGATCGTCTGCCGTCAGCCGCAGCGCCGCCTCGACCTCGAAGGCCGCGGCGAACGCGGCCACCTTGTCGGCCCGCAGGCCAACGCCGGCGGCGTAACGATGCCCGCCGTAACGCTCCAGATGCGCCGAGCAGGGCGCGAGTGCATCCAGCAGGTGAAACCCGGGTATGCTTCGTCCCGACCCCTTGGCGCTGCCGTCACCGCCAAGGGCGATCAGGATCGTCGGCCGATGATAACGCTCCACCAGGCGCGAGGCAACGATGCCGACCACCCCCTGGTGCCAGGCATCGGACGCCAGCACGATGCTGCGCCGTCCGGGATAATCGGCTCCGGCCTCGACCAGACTGATTGCCTCGTCGAGGATGCGCCGTTCTATGGCCTGGCGCTCGGCATTGGCGGCGTCCAGCTCGGCGGCAATCCCGAGGCATTCCTCCATGCTCGCGCTCAGCAGCAGATCGACACCGGGCACGGCGCTTTCCATGCGGCCGGCGGCATTGAGACGCGGCGCCAGCCGGAAGCCGACCTGTCCGCAGCTCACCTCCCCCGTTACCCCGGCCACCCGCTTGAGCGCCTGGATGCCCGGCCTCGCAGGGCTTGAGAGTTGCCTCAGCCCATGGAACGCGTAGATCCGGTTCTGGCCGGTCAGCGGCACCACGTCGGCAATCGTGCCCAGTGCCACCAGGTCGAGCCACTCCCGCAGATCCGGTTCCGCTCCCGGTTCAAATGCCCCTTCGTCACGTAGCGCCGCCCGCAGGGCCACCAGCAGGTTGAAGGCCACGCCGACCCCGGCCAGGGCCTTGAAGGGATAGCCGCACCCCGGCTGGAGCGGGTTCAGCACGGCGCAGGCCGCGGGAATCGACTCGGCCGGGGCGTGGTGATCGACGATGATCAGGTCTATCCCCTGTTCGCGACAGAAGAGCGCCTCGTCCAGCGCGGTGATGCCGCAGTCCACCGATACGATCAGATCGGCGCCCAGGGCAATGATCCGCTCGATGGCCTCCCGGTTGAGGCCGTAGCCGTCGTCGAAGCGGTTGGGGATGAAGTAAAGGCATTTGATGCCGGTTGCCCGCAGGAAGGATACCAGCAGCGCGGTTCCGGTGACGCCGTCCACGTCGTAGTCGCCATAGACGCAGACGGTCTCCCCTTTGCGCCGCGCAGCCAGCAGGCGGCTGACCGCCGCGCCCATCCCGCGCAAAAGGGATGGATCGTGCATGGCGGAGAGGGCTGGGGCCAGGAATTGGCTGACCTCCTCCGGCATGCCGACGCCCCTGGCGGCAAGAATGGCGGCAACCAGGGGGTGCGCCGGGAGGCTTGCCCCACTTGGCGTTGACCATGGCGTCCCTTCATCCGCTTTTCTCGGCTCCCAGCGTTTCCGCATCCCCTGCATCCCCTTCCCCTGCGCCGGCGGGCAAAAAAAATCCCCCGTCATGCGGGGGATTCCTCAATCCTACTTAAAGGCCGGTTGCGCCCCTGACCCCATCTTTTCCATCAACCCCTTGATCTGGATGGCAGTGGGGCTGTTGGAGTCGATCTTGAGATATCTGCCCCAGGCCTCGGTGGCCTTATCCGGCTGCTTCAGATCCATGGCATAGACAATCCCCATGTTGTAGAGACTCTGCAGGTGATTGGGGTCTATCCTCTGCGCCTTCTCGAAGTTGGCCAGGGCCTTGTCGTACCACCCCACCTTGCGGTACATGACCCCCTGATCGGTAAGTACGTTGGGGTTGTTGGGATCGATCTCCAGGGCCTTGCCGTAGGCATTGATCGATTTTTGGGTCTGATCTGTGTCGAAGAAGTCGTTGCCCAGGGATATCCAGGCATTCAGGTTCTTGGGGTCCTGGGCCACGATCTTTTCGGCCTCGGCGATGCGTCGGGAATAATCGGCGGGCGAGCCGGACCCGGTGGAGATGGCGGGCGCTTCCTGCCCGCTTTTCCCGGCCCTGCTGATGCTGAAGATCAGGTAGCCTCCCAGGAGGCCGACAATCAGGGCTACTGCGGCAATCAAAATGGAATCCTTGTTCAACAAAGCACCTCCATGTGCGGACTATGGCCGGTCAAGCCTTTTGCTCCTGTTTCGCCAGGGCGCGGTTTTCAAGCAGCACCACGATCGGGCTGGCCACGAAGACGGACGAGTAGGTCGCGACACCGATCCCCACCAGCAGGGCCAGGGAGAAATCGTGGATCACCTCTCCGCCGAAGAAGAACAGCGACGCGGCCGCCAGAAAGGTGGTCAACGAGGTGATGATGGTGCGGGAGAGCACCTCGTTGATGCTCTGGTTGAAGATGGTGTCCATCGCCCCCTTGAGGTTCTTGTGCAGGTTCTCGCGGATGCGGTCGAACACGACCACGGTGTCGGTCAGCGAATAGCCGGCGATGGTCAGCACCGCGGTGATGAAGAGCAGGTTGATCTCCTTGCCCATCACGAAGAAGACGGCGAACATGGCCAGGACGTCGTGCATGGTGGCCAGGGTGGCGCCGATGCCGAACTTGAGGTCGAAGCGCCAGGCGATGTAGAGGATGATCCCCAGGAGCGAGATGGCCACGGCGATCAGGGTATCCTTGCGCAGCTTATCGCCGATGGCGGGGCCGATCTCTGTTGTGCTTTCCACCACAAAGGTGTTGCCTGGCAATCCCTTTGTCAAGGCGGCCTGGATCATCTCCGCCGATTTGCCGACGGCAGCGCCGGCATTCTTGTCGATCTTGATCAACAGCTTGTTGCCATCCTTGATCTCCTGCAGTTCCGCCTTTTCGATGCCGTGTTTATGCAGTGCAGTGCGAACCTCCGCGATCTGCGGCGGCTTATCGAACTTGAGCTGCATGGCGGTACCGCCGGAGAAGTCGATCCCCATGTTGGCGGCGCCGCGCCCGATCTGGATGATGCCGATAATCCCCAGGATGGAGATCACCGCCGATATGGCAAAGGCGATGTTACGCTTGCCGATGAAGTCTATGTTGGTCTTGCCCAGAATTTCCATGAACGGTGCTCCCCCTAGCCTTGTTACACAAGATAAGTGCGTTGACGAAGTTATTTGCTGCTAACATAGCGTAGCAAATAACTTCTAACTTACTAAATGCTCAGTTTCTTGGCTGTCCCCTTGGCGAGGAACAGGTCAAAGGTCACTTTGGTACCGATCAGCGCGGTGAACAGGTTGATGATGACACCCAGGCTGAGGGAAACGGCGAACCCCTTGACCGGACCGGTGCCGAACTGGAACAGCACCGCCGCGGTGATCAGGGTGGTGATGTGGGAGTCCATGATGGTCAGGAATGCCTTGTCATAGCCGGCGTCCAGCGCCGCCTTGGGAGACTTGCCCAGCTTGAGCTCCTCGCGGATGCGCTCGAAGATGATCACGTTCGCGTCCACCGACATGCCGATCAACAGGACGATGGCAGCGATGCCGGGCAGGGTCAGGGTGGCCCCAAGGGCCGCCAGCGAGCCCATCAGGTAGAGCACGTTCAGCACCATCCCCAGATTGGCGACTATACCGCACAGCCTGTAGTAGATCGCCATGAAGACAATCACCAGTATTACCCCGATCATGCCGGCCATCAACCCCTTGTTGATCGAATCCTGCCCCAGGGAGGGACCTACGGTCACGTTCTGGATGATCTTGACCGGGGCGGGAAGGGCGCCGGCCCGCAGCACTATGGCCAGGTCGGCGGCGGTCTTCTCGGTGAAGTTGCCCGAGATCTGGGCGCTGCCGCCGGAGATGCGTTCGCGGATGACCGGGGCGGAATAGACGTTGTTGTCCAGCACGATGGCAAAGCGTTTGCCCACGTTGGCGGCGGTCACCTGGTCAAACAGCTTGGCGCCCAGGGAGTTGAACTCGATGGCGACATAGGGCTGGTTGAACTGGGAGTCGATCCGCACCTGGGCATCGGTCAGCAGGTCGCCGGTGATGATCGACCTTTTCTGCACGACAAACGGCACCTCGCTGACCGCTCCCGTGGCCTGATCGACCGTCTTCTCCTTGAGCACCTCCGCGTCCTCGGGGATGGTGGCCGAGGTTGGGGGGATATCCTCGCGGACCAGCTTGAAATCGAGGCGGGCGGTCTTGCCGATCAGATCGATGGCGCGCTGGGGGTCCTTGATGCCGGGAAGCTGCACCACGATGTGGTCGATACCCTCGCGCTGGATGACCGGCTCGGAGACGCCGAACTGGTCGATCCTGTTGCGGATGGTCTCCAGGGCCTGGGCAACCGCCTTGGTCTTGCGATCCTGGGCATCCTGGTCGCCGACCCGCAGGTTGAGGGCAACAAAGCCACCCTCGTCAACGGGAGGGCTCAACTCGTAACCTGGGTACTTGTCCTTGAGCAGCTTCTGGACCGCCTCGGCCGTCCCTTTCTCGTAGAGCACGAGCGAGACCTTGTCCGAGCCCGTACGGCTGATCCGTTTGAAGCGGAGGTTCTTGCTGTTCAACGTGTCTTCCAGATCGGTGGCCACGAGATCCAGCGATCCCTCCACCGCCTTCTGGGTATCCACCTCCAGCACCAGATGCGTCCCACCCTGAAGGTCGAGACCCAGATGGATCTTGTCCTTGGGCAGGAGCCCGCTCCACCACGACGGCAGCCTGGCCGCCAGAGTGGGGGTGAGGTAGAGCAACGACATTAGGACGAAGATGAATATCAGGCTTATGCGCCAGCCAGTTCCTTTCGGCATGAAGCTCGGTCTCCCTTCGATATGATTACACTAGTCCTTTTTGATGGTGGCGATGTAGCTCTTGGTGATCTTGATGTTGACGCCCGTGGCGATCTCAAGGGTCACGATGGTGTCGTCCACGGAGACGACCTTGCCATGCACCCCGCCCGCGGTAATAACGTTATCACCTTTTTTGAGCGCGTCCAAAAGCGACTTGTGCTCCTTGGCCTTTTTCTGCTGCGGGCGTATCAACAGGAAGTAGAAGATGGCAAACATGAATACCAGCGGAAGAATCTGCTGAAACATCGCCATTACACCACCATCACCGCCGCCACCCGGCGGACCCGCCATTGCAAATGCCAATCCCAACATAGAAAAATCCTCCCCTTACATTTTAATTTTGCGATTGAATCGCACGAAACTCCCGACTGAATTCGGTGAAACCGTCCTCCCGGATCGCCTCCCTCATCCGTCGCATCAGATCGAGATAGTAATACAGGTTGTGATACGTGTTCAAGTGTGATGCCAGGATCTCACCGGCCCGGTAAAGATGCCGCAGATAGGCGCGGGAATAGTTGCGGCAGACATAACAGCCGCACAGCGGGTCCAGCGCCGCCTCATCCTCCTCGTAGACCTTGGCCTTGATGTTGATCCGCCCCTGGCTGGTGAAGAGCATGCCGTTTCTGGCATTGCGGGTCGGCATGACGCAGTCGAACATGTCGTAGCCGTGCCGGACCGCCTCGACGAGGTCTTCCGGTGCCCCGATCCCCATGATGTAGCGGGGCGCTCCCCTTGGCATCAGCGGGGAGCAGCACTCCATCACCCCATACATCTGCTCCTTCTCCTCGCCGACGGAAAGCCCGCCCAGGGCATAGCCGTCAAAGCCGATGGAGCAGATCTCCTCCAGGCTGCGGGCGCGCAGGTCGAAGTGCATGCCCCCCTGGATGATGCCGAAGAGCTGCTGTCCCTCCCGGCGATGGGCCTCCTTGCAGCGCCTGGCCCAGCGGGTGGTCAGTTCCAGAGATCGCCTGACATAGTCGTAATCGGCCGTGGCCGGCGGGCACTCGTCAAAGCACATGATGACGTCCGCCCCCAGCGACTCCTGGATCCGCACCGCCAGTTCAGGGGTAAGCATGTGATGGGAGCCGTCCAGATGCGACTGGAACCTGACCCCCTCCTCGCTGATCTTGCGCAGCTCTCCCAGGCTGAAGACCTGGAAGCCGCCGCTGTCGGTCAGGATCGGTCGCTGCCAGTTCATGAAGCGGTGCAGCCCCCCCAGCTTCTCCACCAGCCGGTGCCCCGGCCTCAGGTAGAGGTGGTAGGTGTTGGCCAGAATGATCTGCGCGCCCACCGCCAACAGGTCTTCCGGGGTCATGGCCTTGACGGTGGCGTTTGTCCCCACCGGCATGAAGATCGGGGTTTCGATATCCCCGTGTGGAGTTTTCAAAGAGCCGAGGCGCGCCCCGCAGGAGGCGTCCTCGTGCAGGACTGTGAAGTTGGAGACTGACAAATAACACCCTAAATAAGGAAGTTTTGAGTTTTGGGTTCTTAGTTTTGGGTTACAACTCACAACTCACAACTCACAACTCAAAACTCACAACTTTATAGAATGAGCATGGCGTCACCGTAGCTGTAAAACCTGAAACCGCGTCCGACAGCCTCGCGATACGCCCCTATAACATAATCCCTGCCGGCAAAGGCCGACACCAGCATGAGCAGCGTCGATTCCGGCAGGTGAAAATTGGTCACCAGGCTATCGACGACCTTGAACCTGTAGCCGGGATAGATGAAGATGTCGGCCTCGCCCTCCCCGGCCCGGAGGCTTCCGTCCCCGGCAGCCGCGTATTCCAGAGTTCGCGCCGTTGTCGTCCCAACGGCCACCACCCTCCCCCCGCGCGCCTTAGCGCAACGGATGGCCTCCACCGTGGCTTCCGGCAGGGAGTAGCGCTCGGTGTGAATCCGGTGCTCCTCCACGCGCTCCACCCGCACCGGCTGAAAGGTACCCAGCCCGGTGTGCAGTGTCAGGCGGGCGGTTTCTATCCCCATCCCCTCAAGCTCCGCCAGCAGTTCGCGCGTGAAGTGCAGACCGGCGGTCGGCGCCGCGACCGCGCCGGGCGACTGCGCAAAGACCGTCTGGTACCGCTCCCGGTCCTGTTCGTCGTCGTCGCGCTGCAGATAGGGGGGAAGCGGTATATGCCCTTCCAGCTCCAGCCAGGTGTCGAACGGCTCCGCTCCGCAGAACTCCACCCGCCATGAGTCGTCACCCAGCCGGGCACGCACAATGGCCGTCATACCCGCGGCAAGGGTGATGACCCGCCCCTCGCGTAACCCCTTTGAGGAGCGCAGCAGACAGGACCACTGTTCGCCTTCACCCCCGACCCGGCGCAGCAGGAAGATCTCGACCCTGCCGCCGGACTCCTTGTGGCCGAAAAGTCTGGCCGGGATCACCCGCGTGTCGTTCAGCACCAGCAGGTCGCCGGGAGCGAGCCAGGCGGCGATGTTTCGAAAGCGACCCTCATCCACGGTCCCGGCCCGACGATCCAGCAGCATCAGGCGCGATGCGTCCCGTTCGGCAGCGGGATGGCGGGCAATCAACCCCGGAGGGAGGTGGAAGTCAAAATCTTTGACGAGCATGCAAATACCGTTTCAACGGATGTCAGAGAGCCTTTTCAATTCGGTGCCGGGGTAATAATAGGAGAGTATCTCGGTATAACCGAAACCATCCAGGGCGCGTTGCTTGCTGCCCCACTGGCACAACCCCACCCCGTGCCCATTGCCGAGTCCCGAGAAGAGCGCCTCTCCACCCACCACCTTCACCGTGAAGTTGGTGCTTTTGATGACGCCGTACCCCACGGCCTTGCGGAACTGGTCGCCCGCTACGAAGACCTCGTCGCGGCCGGAGACAATCATGACATTTTTGAGCCGCCCCCGGCTGTTGAGGGCGCCCCCCCTGATATCGGTCACCGCGGCTATCCTGATTCCGGCCGCACGCAGTTTTTCCTCAATATCCCGCAGCCCCAGCCTTTGTTCCCATAACGCGGATGGAGCCGTGAGACAATACTCGCACTCTACGCCTTTAAGGTAGGGGAGCGATGCCCCCCAGACGTTCTCGGACGCCTCGGTCCTGCCGCCGCAGTTGGAGTGATAGAACGCCTGGATAATGTCGCCCTTGTAAGTCAGCACCTCGCCCGCGGTTTCCGAAACAGCGTGGCGCGCCCTGCTGTCCTCGATCAGGCACCCCTCGTAGACCTGGTCGATAACCGAGGATTCGAGATGATAGAAGGCGTTCTTTCTGGCTTCCTTCCGATTCAGGGCATAGGTCCTGGCAATGACCGCCTGGGTCTTGACCGCCTCGATCGGCCAGGCTGACGATATCTCGCAGTTGATCAGCCCGACCAGGTAATCTTCCAGCGGAAGCTCATTGACAACCAGCAGCCCCTTCTCGCCGAGCGTGATCTCCGCAACGCCCCTGTACGGTTTTCCATTGACGAAGACGGCTGCCGACGCCCCGAAAACAAGCCGTACATAGTTTGAGTCTCCGGCAACAATACCGTTTTTGCCCGGTTTGATGGAGACCGGCGTGGTAAGCGCGACTGCGGTCCCGTTTTCGCGTGCAGCCAGAACCCCGTCCCCGTCGATAACCACTCCGGCAGCGTTCTTAAGGATTGCAACTCGAATTGTCTCATTCGCATGAACAGTGCCGGATCTGACCGCCGTTACCGGGGAAACGAAGGCAATCAGGAAAAGCAGCGTTGCAAGCAGGCGCATCGGGAACCCTCGAAAATTTTATGATAGAAGCACACATACATGCTTCATGTCAATTTTTTTGGAACGCGCGGCAGCCGAAACAGCTTCGGCATAACAGCTTCGGGATAACGGCGGGGCGTTCTCCCGCGCATGCCCCGACTCAAACGGCTTGATTGAATTCATACCCGAATAAGGGCTGGCAATACGTATATACATATGTTATTTGAATATCGGTTACTCGATCCTGCGTAAACCGAATGATTTCCCTTCATGCCCAGTTGCTCTCCCTGGAGGAACCATGCTCCTTTTGAAGAAATTTATTTCCTTCACATCCATCACACTCAAGCGCTTCATCTTTACGGCAACCATGATCGTATCGGCCGTGACCTTCCTGACCGTCATCGCCACCGTATCCTGGATATTCCTGCACCAGGCCGAGGACGTTTCCGAACGGAACTCCATCGCAATGGCGCGTCAGATTCTGGGTTCCATCTCGCAGTCGATGGCGGAGGGACGCAATCTCTCCGAAATGACAACGTGCCTGGAGAGCTACCAACGGTCATTACCGGGGCGCTACAAGATCGTACTGCATCGCGGCAATGCGGTAAATCGCTCGATGCCACTCCCCCCGCCCGGCGAGAATTCCATTCTCGGCAAGGCATTTTCCGAGGGCAGGACCATCCACCAGCGCACCTTGAACACCATCGAACATGTTTTCCCGCTCAAGGCCGAATCGAGATGCCTGGGCTGCCATCCCGGGGCCCGGGCCGGAGATGTCCTGGGGGTGCTCGCCATCAGCGAGAACATCACGGAAAACCGCAATGCCTTTCTGCGCAAATTTTTCCTCAGTTTTTTCCTTCTTCTCCCGATCCCCTTCCTGATGTCGTTTTCCGTTTCCCGTTTCGTTAATTCACACCTGGGTGATGCGGTCGGGAGGCTCGACCGGAAGGTTCGCTCCGTCAACAGCGTGTCGGACCTGACGAAACTGGAGATGGAGCTTGAGGGAGAGGATCACAGGTTTCGCGAGCTTAACGCCATCTTCGGAGAATTCGGCAACCTCATGCTTCATCATTACCTCCGAGGCGATCCGCGACTGGAAGGAGCGGGTGAGCTTCCTGCTGGGCGAGGTCAACAAGGTGATGCCGGCCTATGCGATATTCTGCATCTTTCAGATCGAGACGGAGGCCTATGACATCGAGGTCTTCTGGTCAACCCCACCCTCGGAATCAACCGAGAGCATCATGGATGAGATCATCCGCCTGCGGCTCGATCAGGAGAAGCTGCCGCTCGCCCCTTCCGGCACCGTCAAGCTTATCCACAACGTCGTCAATCCGCAGGGGGCCAAGCTGGAACTTGACCGGAACGAAATCGAGCTCCAGACGAAATCGCTCTTTCTCGACACCCCCCAGATCGGCGGGGTGGTCGGCATCGGGGTCCAGTCCCAGATGGCGGTCGACCCGATCCGCTCGCTGGTGATCAACGGCATCCTGACCACGCTGCTCAATGTGGTCGGCTCCATCAAGGCGATCTACAAATACACCAAGGACCTCGAATACTACGCGACCCGCGATCCGCTCACCAACCTCTTCAACCAGCGGGTGTTCTGGGAGCTCTTGGGCTACGAGGTGGGGCGCGCCGAGCGTCACGGCTATCATTTCGGCCTGCTGGTGCTGGACATGGACAACTTCAAGCACATAAACGATACCTATGGCCACATCGTTGGAGACAGGTTCCTCGGCCAGGTTGCGGCCACCATTCACGCCTGCCTCCGCCAGGGGGACATGCTGGCGCGCTACGGCGGCGACGAATTCACGGTCGTCATCCCCGAAGCGGACCAGGAACAGATCTACATGGTGGCCAACCGCATCAAGGAGTCCCTGGAAAACATGGTCGTGACCACCTCCGACGATACGAAGATCCACGCCACGGCCTCCATCGGCATGGCGGTCTACCCGACCCACGCCCAGACCCCCAAGGACCTGTTCCTGTTTGCCGACAACATGACCTACAAGGCCAAGGCAATGGGGAGGAACTGCATCATTGTCCCGACCGGCGATGACGTGGTCGAGGTGTTCCAGAAGTCGAGCGAGATGTCCAGGGTCCTGCTCCAGGCCCTTGAGGATAAACGGGTCATCCCCTATTTCCAGCCCATCGTCACCACCGCCAGCGGACGGATCGACTGCCATGAGGTCCTCTGCCGGGTGGAGGTCGGCGGCAAGGTGATCCCCGCCGCCGAATTCATCGAGATCGCGGAAAAACTCAGCATCGTCAGCCGGCTCGACAGCATCCTGATGGAAAAGGTGTTCGAGAAGGTCCAACAGGTGGGCTACGACGGCTATCTCTTCATCAACCTTTCGCCCAAGTCGCTGATACTGAGGGAATTCGTACCCACGATCATCCGCCTGGCGCGCACCTACCGGATCCAGCACGAGAGGGTGGTCTTCGAGATCACCGAAAGGGAAACCGTCAAGAACATGACCCTGCTGGAAAGCTTCGTGGTGGACCTCAAGCTGGAAGGCTTCAAATTCGCCATCGACGACTTCGGTTCCGGTTTTTCTTCATTCCAGTATATCCGCAGGCTGCCGATCGACTTCGTCAAGATCGAGGGGGTGTTCGTGCGCAACATGCTGAACGACCCGAAGGACATGGCCTTCGTCAAGACATTGGCGGTACTGGCAAAGGAGTTCGGCATCCAGACCATTGCCGAATATATCGAGAGCGAGGAACTGCTGAACGGGGTCCGCTCCCTGGGGATCGATTATGCCCAGGGGTATCACACCGGCAAGCCGACTCCGGACATCATCCTGCCTGGCAAAGATGGGCAATCCAGACTGACGAGGTAGTCCGTGCCCCCCCTTCTCAGCATCACCGACCTGCATACCTGCTTCAGGACCCCTGCCGGCTTGGTCAACGCGGTCAACGGCGTCGGTTTCTCCATCGACAAGGGGGCCACCCTGGCGCTGGTGGGGGAATCCGGTTCGGGCAAGTCCATGACCGCGCTCTCCGTGATGCGACTCGTCCCCCCTCCGGGCTTCATCCAGTCAGGGGAGATCCGCCTGGATGGGACGGACCTGCTGGGCCTCTCCGAGGAGGCCATGCGCTCGGTCCGCGGCAGCCGCATCTCGATGGTCTTCCAGGAACCGATGACGTCACTCAATCCGGTGCTGCGCATCGGCGACCAGGTCATGGAGCCGCTTCTGCTGCACCGGCGGATGTCCCGCAGGGAGGCCGCCGAATGGGCCGCGGAACTGCTCGCCAATGTGGGTATAGCCACGGCCGGGGACCGGATGCGCGACTATCCCCACCAGTTGAGCGGCGGCATGCGCCAGCGGGTCATGATCGCCAT
This sequence comes from Deltaproteobacteria bacterium, assembly GCA_016182975.1. GTDB lineage: Bacteria > Desulfobacterota > Desulfuromonadia > Geobacterales > Pseudopelobacteraceae > JACPFJ01. The sequence continues at coordinate 56,751 of JACPFJ010000025.1, read as the reverse complement.
GGCCCTCGCCTGCAACCCGGCCCTGCTGATCGCCGACGAACCGACCACCGCCCTGGATGTCACCATCCAGGCCCAGATCCTGGAACTGATCGACTCCCTCAGGCAGACCACCGAGATGGGGATATTGCTGATCACCCACGATCTCGGCATCGTGGCCGAACGCTCGGACCACACCTGTGTCATGTACGCCGGCCGCATAGTAGAATCGGCCGACAGCGTGGAGTTGTTCCGAAACCCGCGCCATCCCTACACCCTGGCCCTGCTGGCCTCGCTCCCCCAGAATGCCGAACCTGGCAAACCGCTGGCCACGCTGGCGGGACAGGCCCCGGACATGGCCGCCGATCTGCCGGGATGCGGTTTTTGCGACCGCTGCCCGCTTGCAGGACCGGAGTGCCGGCGGGAGCTCCCTGCACTGAGGGAGGTGGCGCCCGGACACTACGTGCGCTGCTGGAGATGCCAATGAACGCGGAACAGGCCATCCTGAGCGGAAGGGATATCCGCAAACGGTTCCTGCTGAAGGCCAGCCCCACGTCACCCTCGGGAGTTCTCACGGCCCTCGACGGTGTCTCCCTCGGGGCGGCGAGGGGCGAAACGCTGGGGATCGCCGGAGAGTCGGGCTGCGGAAAATCGACCCTGGGCAAGATCCTCTCCGGACTGATGGAGCCGGACAACGGCGAGGTGCGCTATCTCGGCTCGTTGATCCGGGAACTGGCCCCCGAGGCATTCAACGCCTTTCGCCGCAGGACCCAGATGATCTTCCAGGACCCTTTCTCGTCGCTCAACCCGCGGATGCGTGTCGGCGACATCATTGCCGAGCCGCTCGTCATCGCGGGAGAGTCCTCATCGGCCGAGCGACGTTCGACCGTAGAGACCATCATGGGGAAGGTCGGCCTCACGGCCGAGCAGTATAACCGTTTCCCTCACGAGTTTTCCGGCGGACAGCGTCAGCGTATAGGCATAGCCCGCGCCCTGGCCGCGTCGCCCGAGATCATCATCGCCGATGAACCGGTTTCCTCCCTGGACATCTCCATCCAGGCCCAGATCATAAACCTGCTCCAGGCCATGAAGGCCGAATACAGCCTTTCGCTGGTGATCATCTCCCACGACCTCTCGGTCCTGCGCCACATCTGTGACCGGGTCGCCATCATGTACCTCGGCATCATCGTCGAGAGTACCTCCGCCGCCGAGCTGTTCCGGCGCTGCCTGCACCCCTACACCGAGGCGCTGATCGCCGCCATACCCAAGATCGATGCGGGGACGCACCCCAAAAGGTGCATCCTCAAGGATGACCTCCCCTCACCCCTGGCCGTTCCGGGCGGTTGCCGCTTTCATCCGCGCTGCCGCTACGCCGAGACCATCTGCCGCCGGGAGGTCCCTCCCCTGGAGGAAAAACAGGGGGGGCATTTCGCCGCCTGCCATTTCAGCAACGCCATCTTCGGGATCTGATCACCCCTCATCCTGTAAAACATCGTTACAGAAAAACCTTTTCACTTGACTGAACAAAAATCTATATATATATTTTTTGTACAAATTTATCCAGAGGCAAGGACATGGAATTCGATATAGACAGGCAGTTCGGCGCGGAAGCGGAGATTCTGAAGGTGCTCGGGCATCCGATCCGCCTGAAGATCGTGGCGGGGCTCTGCACCAGGGAATGCAACGTCAAGCACATCTGGGAGTGCCTCGGCCTGCCGCAGGCAACGGTATCCCAGCATCTGGCGCTCCTCAAGAACAAGGGGATCATCGAGGGGAAACGCGAAGGGGTGGAGGTGCATTACAGCGTCGTCCACCCGCTGGCCAGAAGGATCATCTCCAGCCTGGATTGATCAGTGCACGGCATCACCGTGCGCACCGGCATTTCGGAGTGTTTCATCATCAATCCGCGTGGGCATGATCAATCCATGCCCACCCTGCCGTTAGCCGGCGCGTCGCGCAACGACGTAGATCACCTCGTAGGTGGCGGGTATCATCCCCCCCTCCATAAAGCGCTCCCGATAGATGGCCGCCATGTCCGTCAGCACTCTCCGCCATCCCAACCCGCCCGCCGTATCGCTGCGTGCTGCCGTTGCGGCGCCGATCGCCTTGATCGACCTGAGCAGATCGGGAACGTCGGCATGGTATTCCATCTCCGTCTCGGTGGTAATCACCAGTTGGTTGCAGCCCAAACCGGACAGCGCGCGCCGCACCTCGGCCACATCCCTGAAACGGTGCATCCTCTCCCGGCGGGCATCATCGGCGCCGAAACGCAGCGCCACCGCCTCGCGATAGCTCTCCTGCAGCTCCCAGAGCGTTCTCCCCCCGAAAAAGGCCACACACAGCAAGCCGCCGCTGTTCAAGACCCGTCGGCACTCCCCGAAACAGGCATCTAGCCGCTCCACCCATTGGAACGTGGAGGCGGAGACGACCAGGTCGAACGCCCCGTCCCTGAAGGGGAGCAGCTCGGCATCACCATTGACGAGCATGGCCTTCCCGCCGAGACTCTGCGCCGTATGTCGAGCCATGTTGAAGGCGAGGTCGAGGCCGCACAGAGATGCCTCCGGATAACGCCCGGCCAGGGCGGAGAGCATGGCGCCGGTGCCGCAGCCTATATCCAGCAGGCGTGCCGGGTCCTGCTGTCCGTGGGCGGCAACCAGCCCCTCAAGGCGTGCGACTACCCGCTTCTGCACCGAGGCATGACGGTCGTACTCGCCGGAGTGGCGGTGGAAAGCGCGGCCGACCCGCCCCCTGTCACCTGCCCTGGTCATGGACCCTCCGGCTGAAATCGGCAAGGGAGGCGTCAAACTCCCGGCTGCGTGTAAGAAAGGGCGCATGGCCGCAACCGTGCAGGACCACATGATGGCAGGATGCAATCCGCTGCGCCATGTAGTCGGAGGCCCCGGGCAGGCAGATCACGTCACGGTCCCCGTTGATGATCAGCGTCGGCAGGTCGATAGCCGGGAGCAGGTCGCGCAGATCGGCCTCCGCCAGCGCGTTCAGGCTTTGCAGCGCAACCTCGGTCTCGGGGCATGGTATGCCGGCGAGCAGGGCGCGGATTCGATCCGCCAGGGCCGGGTCGTCCACCTCACCAGACGCGAACATGCGGGCGCTGAAACCCGCCCGCGCCCGCGCCGTGTTGCGCCGCAGCTTGACGCCCATCCCCACGGCCTCGACGCCGGCCAGGGCCCAGGGAAAATCCGTGGCTGCAACAAAGCGCGGTGTCGCCGAGATCAGCGCAAGGCCGGACAGGCGCTCGCGGAGCTGCGCAAATGCCTGCAGGGCCACCTGAGCCCCCAGCGACCACCCCGCCAGCAGGGCGCCGGCCAAGTCCAGGTGGCGAAACAGGGCCGCGATGTCCGCGCTTAAAGCCTGAAACCCGCAGCCGCCGGATTGCCCGGACCTCCCGTGTCCGGCCAGGTCGGGCACAATCACCCGGAATGAGTCGGACATGCCCTCCAGTTGGAACCGCCAGACCGCCGACGACATGCACCAGCCATGCAAAAGGACGATGACCGGCCCCCTGCCTCGCTCCTCGTACCAGAGCCGCTCACCGTTCGCGTTCGCATACCACGGCATCAGATCACCCCCAGGAGCCGGCCGACCGTTGCGATGCGCTCCGCGGCCCAAGCCAATTCCTCCGGCGTATGGGTAGCCATGAGCGTGCAACGCAGACGGCAGGCGCCGGCCGGTACCGTCGGCGGACGGATGCCCTGGGCGAAGATCCCCTCCGCCAGCAGGAGTTCCGAAAAGCGCATGGTCACCTCCGTGTCTCCGGTCATGAGCGGCACGATCTGGGTCGTGCCGCAGCCGGTGGAGAATCCGGAGTCGCGCAGCAATCCCCTGAACAGGGAGGCGTTGGCGTGCAGCCGCTCCCTCAGCGCCGCGCCTTCCTCCGAGCGGACGAGTTGCAGAGCGGCCAGGGATGCCGCCAGTACGGCCGGCGGCAGCGAGGTGGAGAAGATGAAACTGCGGGCGCGGTTGATCATAAGTTCCCGCAGCTCCCCGGAAACCGCCGCGTAGGCGCCGAAGCTTCCCAGGGCCTTTCCGAAAGTACCCATCTGGATGTCGATAGCGCCCATCACCCCCAGCAGTTCCGCGCTTCCCCTCCCCTGCGGCCCGAGCACCCCGCTGCCGTGGGCGTCATCGACCATGAGCAGGGCATCGTGGGCATTTTTCAGATCGACCAGCTCCCTGAGCGGGGCGATGTCGCCGTCCATGCTGAAGACACCGTCGGTGACGATCAGGCAGCGGCCGGTACCGCGCCGCTTCTCCAAAAGCCGCGCCAGGGCGGCATGATCGTTATGCGGATAGCGCACCAGGCGTGCGCCGGAGAGCAGGGCCCCGTCCACGATGCTGGCGTGGTTCAGCCGGTCGGAAAAGATGATGTCGCCGCGCCCGGCCAGGGCGGAGATGATGCCGCAGTTGGCGGCATAACCGCTGTTGAAGACGAGGGACGCAGCGGTCTGTTTGAAAGCGGACACCTCCGCCTCCAGCAGCTCGTGCAGCTCCATGGTTCCCGAAACGAGCCGCGAGGCGGCGCTGGACGTGCCGAAGCGCTCTATGGCCGCGATGGCGGCCCGGCTGAGGAGGGGATGGTCGGCCAGCCCCAGATAGTTGTTAGAGCAGAGCATGAGCACCTCTCTCCCGTCCAGCACCACCCGTTGCGACTGGCGGCCATGGATCAGCCGCGTCGTGCGGTATAATCCTCTGCTGCGTATCTGTTCCAGCTCATCATGTACCGACATGGACATACTCACCCCAATGGTTAACCCGATATCTTTTTCAGGTTGACAATTTCTGCAAAAAAAATTACTGCCGAGTCAAGGGGAGCGAGAAGGTGAATACGGTGCCTTCCTCACGGCTGCTCCTGAACGACACCCGTCCCTTGAGGTAGCGCTCCCCGAACAGCTTCATGCTGTAGGTCCCGATACCGCGCCCTGCCGCGGCCTTGGTGCTGAATGAACGGTTGAAGAGCTGCAACTGGATGTAGGGGGCGATCACTCCGCTGTTGTGCACTTCGACCGTCACCTCCCGGCCGTCCGAGAGCGCCGAGAGGGTCACCGTCCCGCCGGGCGGCGTCGCCTCCAGGGCGTTGATGGTCATATTGCCGATGATCCGGCGCAGAACCGAGGCGTCGCTGACAACCTCCCAGTCCCCCCCCTCCAAAAGCTTCAGCACCCTGCCGGGTGTCTTTTCGTGGTGGCCGTACAGGGTCAGGATCTCGCGCAGCACGGAGCGGATGCTCACGCAGACAAGCTCCGGTACGAATTCGCCCTGCTCGGCGGCGAGGAGCTTGCGCTGGTTCCTGATCTCATCGAGGAGATTTTCCGACAGTGTGACCAGCCACTGCTTGTACTCCGTCTGGACATGCTCGGGCACATCTTCCTGCTCCGCCAACATCGAGGCCAAACCGTAGATACCCCCAGCCGTATTGACCACATCGTGAAAAAAGACCCGTTCGAGCACGTCCCGCCGTTTCTCGCTGCTGACATCCCGCAGCACGAGCAGGGTGTATTCGGTGCCTCCGATGGTGATGGGTGTCGCCATGGTGAGCAAGTCGATGGCCGCCTGATCGGCGCCACCCGTGGTGAAATGAGAGTCGCGCACCGATTGGGCGCCGGTCTTGCGGCTCTCAAGCGTGGCCAGCATACCGCCGCATACGCTGCAATGCCGGCTGGCGCCGCAGCCGCCGGCTGTGTCGGCGGCGTGGACGCAGTTGAAGACCTCGCCGGGACATTTACCGAGCAGCTCTTCGGGACCGGCCGCTCCGGCCATATGCAGAATGTTTTGGTTGACCGCCACGATCTGCCTGTAACGGTTGAGAAGCATGACATAATCCGGCATGGCCTGAATGAGGGAGCTTGCCACCTCGTTCACCATGACGGTGCGGATCTGGAGCTCGAGCTCTTTCGCGTCCGCCCGCTCCAGCGGCCCAGGCATCGTGAATGCCTCCCCGGATACGGGCATGTCCGTCGCCGACTCCATCACAGGGAGCTGCTGCCCTGCCTGGCCAGCTCTTCCACCACCTTTTTCACATCCTGGGCGCGTTCCCGGTCGCAGATCAGCAGTGCATCGGGGGTAGAAACAACCACGAGTCCGTGCACAGCGACGGTGGCCACCACCCTGGCATCGGCGTAGATCAGGCAGTCGGACGAGTCGATGGCGACATGGGCGGCGGCATTGATGCAGACCGTGCCGCGGGCATCCGGCGCGACCACCTCCGGCAGGGCGCTCCAGCTCCCCACGTCGCTCCACCCCATCTCCACAGGCAGCACCTGCACCCTGGTCGATCTTTCCATGACGCCGTAATCGATGGAGACGCTTTCCACGCCGCTGTAGACGGTCTCAATCTGGCTCTCCAGATCGGACAACTCCCAGACATCCCCGCTGAAGGAGATCGCATCCAGCGACCTGGCCAGATCCGGCAGATACACGGCGATCTCGGCCAGGATCGAGTCGGCCCGCCAGATGAACATGCCGCTGTTCCAGAAATAGTTCCCCTCTTCAAGGTAACGGAGGGCCTCCTCCAGGGGTGGCTTCTCGACAAAACGTCTGACCGGAAACGGCCCCGCGCCGCGCAGATCCGTGTCGGCCTCGATGTAGCCGTAGCCGGTCTCGGGACGAGACGGCATGATGCCGAGTGTCACCAGGTAACCGTTGCGGGCGGTGTGCGAGGCCTCGACAAGGGTCTCGCGCAGGGCCTCTTCGTCCTTGATGAAATGGTCCGCCGGCAGAACAGCCATCACCCCGGCCGGCTCGTGGGCGGCGATTATGGCGGCAGCCAGGCCTATGGCCGGAGCGGTATTCCTGGCAACGGGCTCGGCAATGACATCGATGGGGACACCGCGGTATCCTGCGACCTGGCGCTCCGTCTCCTCGGCCTGGAGCACGTTGGTGACGATCAGGATGCGCTTGGGTCTGAGCGCCAGCACCCGCTCCACCGTCCGCTGCAGCATGGTGCGGTCCCCGGTGATGGAGATGAGCTGTTTGGGGCGTGCAGTGCGGGACAAGGGCCAGAAACGGGTCCCCGAGCCGCCCGCGAGAATGACGATATACACGTTATCTCCTTTATCCTAAAAAAAAGCGGTAAAACACAGAGGCACAGAGGTCACAGAGAAAATCAGGCATAAATTCTAGAGGTTATAATCAATAATCCAAATACGGGGGCTCACCCGTATGGAGATGAGCCTTCTCCGGAATAGCTTTTTGATTCCTCTGTGTTCTCTGTGTCTCTGTGTTTCAAATGCCGTTTATAGGTTTATTTGTACTGGATCCGGTCGATGAAATCGGCCACTTCGCGCCCCAGCCGGCCGATCCCCTCGGTGGTGTCGAAGACATCCCACAGCGTCTGCCGGAAATAGGCAACCTCCTGCCCCGATTCCCCGTCGAGCAAAAACGCTTCGAGGGAAATCCTGAAGCGCCCCATCCTGGTGAACCTCCCCTTGAGGACAAGGGTGCTGGCGGAGGGGGCGCCATCCAGCGCGACCTCCTGGTAGATGCGCCTGGACCTGACATGGCGCTGGATATGCTCGGCAAGCTGGGCGGGTATCTGGGCGTAACCGCGCTCCCGTGTGCCCATGCGGGCGTCGGGAACGTCGCTGTAGAGCTCGCGCTTCAACTCGAAGTCGCGGATGATAAGCGACTTGTAGGATGACATCGGCCTCTGATTGGTGACCACCTCTTCGTCCAAGACCGTGGCGGAGCTGGCCGCGCAACCTGCCAGCGCGGACACGAGAAGCGCCATGGCCAGCAGCCTCGTCATTACCTTGAGGGATATGATCCTCCCGGCCGCTTCAGGCCTCATTGGAGGCTTCGCAGCGGTTATAGTCGTCATCGAAACGGACGATGTCGTCCTCTCCCAGGTATTCGCCGCTCTGCACCTCGATGATCACCAGCGGGATCTTGCCCGGATTTTCCAGGCGGTGGTTCCGGCCAATGGGTATGAAAGTGGACTCGTTGACGTTGACGACATATACATCATCGCCGCAGGTGACCTTGGCGCTGCCAGAGACAACGATCCAGTGCTCGCTGCGATGGTGATGCTTCTGCAGAGAGAGCCGCTCACCCGGCTTGACCTCGATCCGCTTTATCTTGTAGCTGGTATTCTCGTCGAGCACCAGGTACGACCCCCAGGGGCGTTCTCCCCGTTCCATTTTTGTTCCTCTCTTATCCTGCATGGTTGCGCAATTTCAGATATGACTTCAGCGCGTCGCGCCACGGCTGCGGCCGGAAGCCGGCATCACGCTCCAGCTTGCCGCAATCCAGCGTCGAATAGAGCGGCCGGCGCGCCGGACGGTTCAACTGGTCGGTGGTCATCGGCCTGACCGCCACCTTGAGGCCGGCCTCTTCGAAGATCGCCTTTGCAAACCCGTTCCACGAGCAGAATTCCGCATTGGCGGCGTGGTAAACGCCGCGGCATCCCTTGTCGATCAGCGCGACGATGGCCCTGGCCAGGTCCACGGTCCAGGTGGGCGAACCGATCTGGTCGTCAACCACGGAAAGCTCGTCCTTCTCCTCTGCCAGCCGGAGCATGGTCTCGACGAAGTTCTTGCCGTGCAGGCCGTAGAGCCACTGGGTGCGCACGATGAGGTGCTCGGGATTGAAGGCCGCGTTCATCTCGCCGGCCAGCTTGGATTCGCCGTAGACGCTCAGCGGATGGGGCGGATCGTCCTCCAGGTAGGGGCTCCCCTTGCCGCCGTCGAAGACATAGTCGGTGCTGATCTGCACCAGCCGCGCCCCGATCTCGCGGGTTGCCATGGCCAGGTGCGCCACCCCCTCGCCGTTGACCTGCATGGCCCGCTCCGCATGGGCCTCACAGCCGTCCACATCGGTGTAAGCGGCGCAGTTGACCACCACCGAGGGGTGCAGCGCCCTCAGCACGCGCTCTGTGGATTGGAGGTCGGTGATGTCGATATCGTCGATGTCTACGCCCCGTGCGCGGTCGCAGAGCAGGGTCATCAGGTCGCGGCCGAGCATGCCGTTGGCGCCCACCACCAGGATCATGACCGTTCTCCGTACTGCTGCGCGTAATACTCGCGATACGACCCTGAGGTCACCTCAGCCACCCAATCCTGATTGGCCAGGTACCAGTCGATGGTCTCGGCGATCCCCTGCTCGAAGGTGTAGGCCGGTCCCCAACCCAGCTCGTTTTTCAGCCGCGAGGCGTCGATGGCGTAGCGCCGGTCATGACCGGGACGGTCCTTGACGAAGGTGATGAAATTGCGGTTCTCGCCGGCGGAGCGGCCGAGCCGCCCGTCCAGCAGGTCGCAGACCAGGTTGACGATCTCGATGTTCCTCCACTCGTTGTTGCCGCCGATGTTGTAGACCGAGCCGGGCGCTGCCGTTTTCAGGACCGTCTCCACGGCGGCGCCATGGTCGCGCACGTGCAGCCAGTCACGCACGTTCAGGCCGTCGCCGTAGACAGGCAGCGGCCTTTTGTTGATGATGTTGTGGATCAAAAGCGGGATCAGCTTCTCGGGAAAATGATAAGGGCCGTAGTTGTTGGAGCAGCGGGTATTCAGAGTCGGCAGCCCGAAGGTCTCAAAGTAGGCCCGCACGAGCAGGTCGGCCCCCGCCTTGCTGGCCGAATAGGGGGAATTGGGGGCCAAGGGCGTCTCCTCGGTGAAGTAGCCGCTCTCTCCCAGGGAGCCGTAGACCTCGTCGGTGGATATCTGCAGGAAACGGAAATCAGCAACCGCGCCGGAGTGCCAGTGTTTGCGGCTCTCCTCCAAAAGGACCTGGGTGCCCAGCACGTTGGTGCGTACGAAGATCTCCGGCCCGGTGATGGAGCGGTCCACGTGGGATTCGGCGGCGAAGTGAACCACGGCGTCGATCCGCTCTTCCTCCAGGATGCGGGCCACGAGAGCGGCATCGCAGATGTCCCCCTTGACGAAGCGATAGCCGGGATGATGCTCGACCCCCTTCAGGTTCGCCAGGTTTCCGGCGTAGGTCAGGCAATCCAGGTTGGTGACGCGGCATGCGGGATTGTTGGCGATGAACGAGTGGATGAAGTTGGAGCCGATGAAGCCGGCGCCGCCGGTCACGAGGATGGAATTGGGGGAAAAGGGCACGGTATGATTCCTTTCAGAGGAGATACAGCATTTCTTTTTAGCATATTTCCCGGCGCAGTGGGAACAATTTTCAGGCGCTCACCCCAACCTCAAGCCACCCCCGCTTGCAGCAGGAGGGGGGGATCGCCCCAGTGGACGCGAGCAGAATCGTCACCGCGTTGAGCACCTCCTCCACGCCGATCTCCCGCATGCAGAGGGCATCGATGCGGCACGGCGGGGTAGTGCCGTAGGTGGTGCAGGGGGAACAGGGGAGCCCCTTGTTGATGACGCAATGGCGATCCCCCCGTGGGGCCCACTTCCTGGCCCTCCCCGGCCCGAACAGAGAGACGGTCGGCCTCCCCAGTCCGACCGCGATGTGCAGCACCCCCGAGTCGCCGCCGACCAAGAGCGCGCCCCTATTTATCACTGCTGCCGTTTCAACCAGGGATGTCCGTCCCGCCAGGTTCAGACCCGGCCGGTCGGAGACGATCGCCTCCCCCTGTTCCCTGTCTTCTTTTCCTCCGACCACCACGACCGCGATCCCATAAGCAGCCAGCATCTGCGCCAACCGCCCGAAGCGCTCCGCGCCCCACCTCCGTTCGGCGATGCTGGCGCCGGGGAAGATGGTCACGAACTGTCTGCCGCCGAGAAGGGCGAGCAGTTCCGCCCCTTTTTCGGCGGCAGCGGCGGGCACGGTCAGGAAGCGCTCCGCGGGCTGGGTCGGTTCGATTCCCAAAGGTGCCAGCAGGTTGAAGAAACTGTCGACCTCGTAATCGTCGTGGGAGTATTCGATCGGATGGGAGAACAGCCGGGCGCGCTCGTTGGTGGCGAAGCCGATCAGCAAGGGGGCACGGGTCAGACGGGCGACAACCGCGGAGAGGCGGTGCCACTGCTCGCTGTCGATGACGACATCGTAGCCGCCGCGCAGGGCGGTGAGGAGGTCCGACGGGCGGTCGTAGAGCAGGACCCTATGTACATCAGGGCAGAACTGGAAAACTGAGGCGTTGCGGCGCTCCGCCAGAACGGATATCTGCGCCGATGGGAATTTCATTCTGACAGCTTGGATCGCGGGGACCAGGTGGACCGCGTCGCCGATGCCGCCGGGGCGGATGAGGAGGATGGAATCCGCTTTTGTGGCCGAAGCGTCTGCCGGAGCCTTAAGGAGCAGCTTTACGCTGAGCCGTCCCAGGAAACCGTCCACTATTTTCATCAGTCTGATATTCATCGGATACGCCTGTCACTGTTGTCCATGGAGCAAAGCATCTCAACCAATCAGTAACGCAGCACCCAGCGTCGATACCAATCCAGAACCGCAAGATCAAGGAAACGGTTGTATACCCTGCAGAGCAAACTCTGGTTTCCCCGCACGAGGCTGGCCTGGGGCCAAAACCCTCTGATTCTGTCACTGCCGATCGCGCAACTGACAAACCGGCAGAACCCCATGGGGGGAGCCATGGCCTGAAAATCCCCCTCGCCCATCTCGCTGGCAATTGGCCACTCCCCGTATACCTCGGCCTCCTCTGCCGTCGGCGAACAGATGAAGGCGCGGGATAGCATACGTGAAACCTCTGCAAACGAATCGTCAAACGCACCAAAGGGGATACCTTCAGCAGCCATTCGAGCATACTCGGAAACCTTCTGATGATGAATTGCAGTAAGACTCTTGATCTGCTCCGCCGGAAAATCGGCCAACAACGGAACAATTACACCATCCAGCTCCTGATAACCGAACGTTCTCCCATGATCGGCCGAAAACAGCATCTCAAAGCATATGAAATAATACAGCCGGTAATCTCTCGGCGTAAAACGCCAGTCAAACAGGTAGGCATGCAGCGAATCGTTGCCAAACCGATGCACATCCCGGTTCAGCCCGAGATAATTCCCCGTCAGTCCGCCCGGGGGACGCCTACCCCCCTTATGCATGAGGGCGCTCAAGGCGTACTGCGACGTGCCGCGCCAGCCGGTATCGGCAATGAGATACGGCACGCCGTCGAATAGCTTTTCCTGCTCCAGGTACGACAATGCCGTTTCGAAGAGGGGTTCGCCCTTTTCCCTTATCAGCCTTGCAAGGGATTCGTCCTTAAGCAGACCGTTCAGGTTCGGTCGATCCTCACGGGCAATGGGACGCTCCGGACAGGACGCATAGGATGAAAGTCCGCCATTGGCAAGAAATGGGCGTATCTCCTCGATTGTCAAACCGAGCCTGCGACATATTTCGGCGATGGAGATCGAACTCGCATATCCCCAGGTGATCCAGTGGTGCTCAAAATCTCCCGTATTCTCATAGCTCGGCAGAAGCAACGATTCCCGTGAGCAGTACAGATAGCGCGCCTCGATATCCAGTTTCCAGACAGATATCAGCTCGTGGGCGGCCTTCATGAAGATATGGCCGTCCCGGGCCAAGAAATAGATCCGACGGATCCCTTTCTCCATGGCGAAACGAAGCAGCCACCAAACGTAAAAATACACCAATGGCCCCGCCAGTCCGCAGGCAACGTCGAATACGGCCGACTGTCCAGGGAGGCGGGGTTCATGGGAGATGCGGATGGCGCGCGAGATGCCGGAGAGCCGGGCCGCCATGGTCTTTTCACGGATATTGCCGTACATGATCGTTTCGTAGCGGGAGGGACCCCAGGCGTCAAACATGGCGGACTCCGAACATCTGGAGACGGGCGGCAACAAGTTCCTTCAGGTAGGCGAGATTCGCCTTCAATGCGGCAAAAGTCGGACCTTCTGTCTCTTCGTGCAATAAATTAATCCCCAGTGACCGCGGCACCATGTAGTCGGTTCGTGGGTTATCTCCAAAATGTACAAGCTCGTTTGGCAGGATTTCCAAATCCCGGAGCATTAATCTGAACAGGTTGCCTGATCCCTTGGTCCTGCCGGTCTCACCCGAGACATAGAGTCGGTCTCCGGGCTTATATAGACCAAAACGGACCAAAACACCCCGGATAAAATCGGAAGAAAGGTACATGTCCGAAACAAAGACCACTCCGCCACCTCGGCTGCGTAACGATTCCAGCAACTCCGCCGAACCCTGTACCGGCATCAGCACCTCCGACTCGATCTCAAGCTCCAGGCTCATCAGGCTGTCTCGCTGGGCGTCATCAAGTCCGTTGGCAATCGCCAATGCTCGATATATCTCCACGAGAGTAATATCTTCCCCAGCCGATTTCCGTCGTGCCGTAAATTCGGACCAGATCCGCTCTCCCCAGAAACAGGCAGCCAGTCGTGGCGACAATTTCGGCAATCGTCCGGGAATCAAGTGCTGGACTAGACGAAAGACATCCTTGGGATAGAGCACGTTTCTGGTGAGAACAGTGTCGAATATGTCGAAGGAGTAGGTATATTCCCTTTTCATGTTGTCAAATTCCGTCCGCCAGCTACCAGATCATCCAGTAGTGCCTCATAAGAGGCTACCATTCGGGACAGCGAGAAGGTTGCAGCACGTTCGCTGCTCCTTCGGGCATACTCCTCCCGTTTTGCACTATTTCTTGCAAGCGTCAACATAGCTGCTGCCAATGACTCTGGATCTCCCAGCGGAACCAGCAAGCCGTACCTTCCTCCGTCAAGTATCTCGGCAGGTCCGCTCGGGCAATCGGTGGCAATCACCGGAAGTCCCAGCGCCATCGCTTCCAAGAGGGCATTGGGAAAACCTTCATAGCGCGAGGGAAGAACAAAGAGGTCGGCAGACGCGATACTGCGAAAGGGATTTTCCTGCCAACCGGCAAAGGTCACATCGTCCGCTATCCCCAATCCAACTGCCAACCGCTCCAGGTCGCCGAGCAACTCCCCCTCCCCTAGGATCACCAGCCGGCAAGGCAGCTCCCGCCGCATGCGGCTAAATGCCTGCAGCAGGAGGTCATGCCCCTTCTGGACAGCCAGCCGTCCTGAGCTTACTACTGTAAAGACATCGGAACGCAACTCGCCTAGATCCGTATGTTCCGGCGGTGCAAACGCCAGCCTCCTGAGCAGTTCAATGTCAACGCCGTTGTAGATGGTAACGATCTTTTCAGAGGGAACTCCGAAGGAGGACGCCATGTCCTGCCCGACCGCTTCGGAGACTGCAATATAGCGCTGTACCCTGCGATAGAGCACTCTTAGCATAAGGGACACAATGCCAGGGTATCGAAGATTGCGTTTTTCCTGTGACAAGAAGATGCGGTCAGAACAACAGACCGGTATCGGTATTCTGAAAATCAGCAGCGTCAGAAGTGTCACAATGATGGAGGAACTCAGAAAAACGACCACCGCATCAGGAGGGTCCGGTTGGAGAGCAGCGCGGAGCGATAGGGAGGCCCCCGCAATCTCGCGTATCATCTTGTAAATGTGGTCGCGCGCATCTCGGAACCTGTTCAGACTGAAGATTTGCGGTAAGGCCGCTATCGTTGCTATGGAGAAAAACAGGCTCTTCAAAGGCAGAGATAGCTGAGACTTGCCAAGATAGGACACAGAAATGTCCTCTGGCAAAGAATAGACTTGTTCCGGTCTCAAGAGTAGTAACAGCGACGGCTGAAAACGACGGCGGTCAATCTCCGCCAGCACCCGCGAAAGAACGCGCTCCGCACCTCCTCCAGCGAACGAGTCGATGACGAAGGCGATTTTTTTCGGCGGCGTTTCCACAGGGAACTTCGCTACCTCCTGGCCCAAAACGCCCGCAAGCCGGCGGTCAGCCCGCGGATGCTTCCACGTACAAGCAATGATAATGCCTTGGTTCGCCGGAGTAGGCCTGGTGGGGGAATATAAGTAGCCAGTGAAGCAACACCGTCGGAATAGTGAGGGGCGGCTGGTGCCAGACCGCTTTGTAGAAATCCCCAGACATCAAGGTGTTTGATAGCATAATTACGCCAAGTCCAGTCTTGAACAGCTCTGACTCTTGACATCCGTTCTTCGGCCACGGCAAGAAAAACGGCAATCAGGTCATCCTCGGTTTCGAAGGAATGGGTAATCGCGCCGGGAGCATCCAGGTGAAACCCCTGGGGAGTGACGATGGTGGCAACACCCGCCGCTAACGCATCAACAAATCCCATGGAACCTTCGTCACACCCAAGATAGAGATAGTAGTCCAGCCCTGCGATCAACCCACGATAACGTTCCGGGGCAAATTCTGAGATGTAGTCCACCGAAGCGCCACTAGGCCTGAGTTTTTCAACCACCTCATCCCACCCGGCCCCCATGATGCAAAAATGGAACGGGGAGAGGTCGATACGTTCTGCTAACCGCGTCAGGAGATACTCGCGCTTGCGGCCATCAGTGTAGGTTCGGGTGGTAATTCCGATCACGATGCTTCTGGGAGACATGACGCCATCATGAGCGGGCACCACGTGGCAGAGTTTCTCACGCGGGATGCCGGCGTTGACTAGCGCGTTAACAGCATGAGAGGACATGCAAATTCCCAATGCTGCGGTTTCTAGTTGCCGCATTAGCAGCCCCCGTTTGGCAAGACTGTCGATGTGGGTCACCATCAGAGTGTCGAGCCGTCCGCTCGGGGTGGTATACCCCAGATAGGCAATATGATGGTTCACGTCGGCTAAGGGGTCAGGAATCTTATCAATGTCGGCCTTCACCCCCAGCGATAAGAGTTCATCACGTAACTTCAAGGCGAATTTTCCGAGTATCCACCCCCCTATGTCCTCATGACAAACAATCCGGACTCTCATGTTGCCTCAACTGTACTTCCGGCACAGAGGCTCCATGTTCCGAAACCGGGCTCTCTGCCGGTAAGCCACTCTGTAAAGAACGCCGGTTTCATGCCGTGACGGGCGAAGAGTTCGCGGATCTCAGTAAGAAATAGATACCGCATCCTGTGGCACTCGGTCAGCCTGGTCACCGTTTGTGACCGTTTATGGAGGATGTGAACGTCATAGTTAACATCGACCACGTTCTCATTGGGGTGGATCAATGGCTCGCCGATCCTGGTTATCTCAACCTCATCGTCAGCCAAGCGCTTCACACGAACAGATGGGCGCTCTTCAAGTACCGCCGGACCGTACCAGCAGTCGAAAAGGAACAGTCCGCCGGGTTTCAGATGAGTCCTGGCTGTGGCAAACACCTGATTCAGGTCGTTGTTTTCGACCATGTAACTCATGACGTGAAAAAGAGAGACGACCGCATCAAACCGGTAGCTAAGACGCACATTCCTGATGTCAGCACACGAAAATTCCAGTTTTCCTGGCAGTTCATCGGGCAGGTATGATCGGCGCAGTTCGGCATCGGCCAGCATGACCTCGCTACGGTCAACGCCATGGATGTGGTATCCCCTTAGAGCCAACAGTTCGGCGTGTCGCCCCGTTCCACAGCCAAGTTCCAAAATTGATGAAGCTGCGGGAGCATAGCGCCTCAAGAGTTTTGACACGAAGTCCGCTTCAGACTCGTAGTCCTTGTCCCGGTAGAGAAGATCGTAGTAGCGAGCATAATCAGCAAAGACTGTCATGCTAGTATCTCCTTGAGCATGTCCGCTACCCGTTCCATCTGGAGATCGGTTAATGCCAAACCACTGGGAAGATAAAATCCTCTTCTAGCAATCCGCTCAGCTACCGGACACGACACATGTGTAAACAGTCCCATCTTTTTAAAGACCGGCTGCTCGTGCATCGGCCAGAAAAAAGGGCGCGTACCGATTCCTTTTGCAGCAAGGCGTTTCATCGCTTCTTCGGCCTCAAAACCTATTTCATGGGAAAGCACTACTCCATAGACCCAGTATATGTTATCGGCATATACCGTGGAAGGTAACGGAAGCAGAAGTCCAGTCACCCCCGAAAGTAGGCGGTTATACTTTTCGCCCATTGACCTCTTCAGGGTAACGAAGCTATCAAGCCTCTCTAATTGGGCAAGTCCGAGCGCCGCCTGCAGGTTGGTCATACGATAGTTCCAACCCAGTTCCTCATGGACAAATCGTTTTGCTGGCTGAAAACAGAGATTTCTGAGACTGCGGCACCGCTCCGCTAGTGCGACATCGTCAGTCACGATCATTCCACCCTCTCCGGTCGTAACGTGCTTGTTGGGATAGAAACTAAAGGTACTGATATCGCCGAAATTACCGCAAGGTCTTCCTTTGTATGTCTGACCGTGCATTTGGGCGGCATCCTCGATCACACGCAGGCCATACTTGCGTGCCAGTTCGAGAAGTGGGTCCATGTCTACAGTCAGGCCATAGACATGAACCGCCATTATTGCCTTTGTGCGAGGTGTAATCCGCGTTTCTATCTGCCTCACATCCATGTTCCACGTGATCGGGTCCGAATCCACCACCACAGGCGTTCCCCCTGCACGGACTACCGACGCCGCACAAGAGATTATGGTGAATGTGGGGATGATCACCTCATCCCCCTGCCCCAACCCCAAGGCCTGGACAGCGATGTCGAGTGCACCTGACCCATTGGCAACGGCAACCCCCCACCGCCGGCCTACCTTCGCGGCAAAAAGCTCCTCGAATTGTTTGACAAAAGGCCCTTCTGATGAAATCCAGCCTGTTTCAATACAATCCAAAAGATATTTTTTTTCATTACCGTCTAGAAGCGGTTCATTTACCGGAATGAAGTCAATCATTGCCACTCCTTACGACTAATTCGCTGGCAATGATACCGGTAAACCTTGTTTTGTCATTTTCTCCGGCATAGGGACCTTGCTTCACTTCTATCATTTCGATCTCCTCAAGCACCTCGAAACCATGCCCTCCGGCCGCCAGCAGAATAGTGTCGCCGGCATAGAGAATTCGACTTTCGATGTAGTTTCGATTCTGGCCATAAAAATCAACCCGCAACTTTCCACGTTTGATAAAAATTACTTCCTGGGTCAGCATAACCTCCCGCTGCACAGGATTATGAACATGAGGATCTATAACTTTACCGGCTTGATGATGCATGTAGGCCAGTTGCTGCGAATACTCATCCGGTGTAAAGAAGCTAATTCCGTTGTTCGAGTAGTCATTCCTGACGATAATCGCAAGAATACAGCCATCGTAAATTACACGCTCCATTTCGTCTCCTGTTATACATGCACGTGGGGCACGGCAATATGATAATGGCCTCAGTTATCAGCGACCTGGGCAATTTCACTATAAAAGCGCTCGAAGAACGGTTCGAACCGAAAGTTTCTTTGATAACAGTCGAGCGCCCTGAGCCTAAATGTCGGGAGCTGCTCAGTCACCTGCCAGAGCGCCTGCGGCAAGTCGTCCAACGATGATATCGGAACACCAATCCCGTGTCCGGTAACGAATTCGCGTAAGGTTTCAAAATTCGAGCAGATTACCGGGAGCCCAGCCTTGAGATACTCTCCGAGCTTGTTCGAGGAATGCATGATCTCTGTAAAGTTGCCGTCGATCGGCCGGTAAAACATGAGCGCAATGTCCGCGGATGAGAGCGCCGGTGCCAGCGCCTCCGGTTCTAGATACTCCGTTGACAGATATACCCTCACTCCCGTTGCAGCTCTCTTCATCTTGGCGAAATAGGCGGTGTGCACGTTCGAAGCCTTCCAGGTATGCATCACAAGCGAGAATTTGTCCGGCCAGAACCGGGCCGATTCGATAATCTCCAAGCAGTACGCCCATTCTCGGAAATTGCCTGAATATATCACTATTGTCTGGTCAGGGGGAATGCCGAATTTGCGGCGAAAAAAATCTGACTTTGCCACGATAGGCTCCCCCATGGATGCGACAGGAAGCAGGTGGATTCTGTCCCGAGTGTAACGGTTAATTTCTGCGAAAAGCTCCGCCCTGGGTTCGCTTTGGATCGCCACGCAACCAATTTGACAGATCATTCGATGCTCCAGCTTCTTCCAGTAGAGCTTGTTTTGGTACAGATGGCAATTTTCCTTCCAGTCCATGAGTTCCATATCGTAGTACACGATATTGCCCTTCTCGCGGCAGCTGTGGAGTGCGACCAGGCTGCGGTAGTCGACAGGGATGATGAAATCATACTCCGAAAGCGGCAGCGCGGAGCGCAGCCAACGGGAAAACGCAAACAGCATTGGGCTAATATAGAGAAGTGCGGCACTGAACGGAGCCATTTCGGAAAGCATAGAGAGAGAGAATCTTTTCAGTCGATCAGACGCGAACTGAAACAGCCTTACCAAAAACTTGCCGTTTCCCCTGTAAAAAATGAGATTCACGTTTGGCTCGGTGAAATAGATCGGGCTTGTTTCGTAATTTTCGCGGTCTATAACTACGTCAACGGCGTATCCCCTGCGGGCGAACATGATAATGCTGTTGATTACCATCGTCGAAACGCCCAAGGGGTAGCCATAGAGTATAAAGGCCGCGCAGCGAGAGGTCATGCTCGTTTCTCCCAAAACGATTCCTTGACGGCCCATCGGACAAGCGACCTATCATTGCGGGCTTCATCGAGATAAAATCGTATTCCATCTGCATATCCGAGCGAAAGCGCCTCATTAACAGGATCGTCACAAAGATGAAACGGTCGTTTGATGCGGTCTATCAGAAGCAGTCGCCGAAAATGCTTGCGGACTGGACCCAGATCCCCTTGAGACCTGCGCAAGATGGTGAAACAATCCGAAATGCCCTGGAGATACGAACGGTGACGAAGATACTTGAACGTAAGTCGACTGGAAGAAATACGGTGTCGCACTGTGGCGTCCGGGTGATGAATGGTCAGAAGCCCGAGCTCATCGACCATCGTAGAGACGGCTGTTTCACCGTCTCCGCGATATCGTGCCAGGTGCTCCGGCATACCATCCGGGTGGAACCCACCCACCTGCAGCAGCACCTCTTTCCGGATGGAAAAATTGCATCCCCACACACACCGTGCCGGGATCTGCTGGACGTCACCGGTGAAATCGATGAGGCTGTACCAACCGAGTACCCGCCCCCATTGCATATTCTTCCATAGGCGGTGGAACCAATCCGGAGGCTCCTCATCGAAGTGGGGAAGGCTGTTGCCACCGACAATCGCGACATTTGGCCGAGAGAACCCATCGATGATGCCACTCAACCAGTTAGGGGTCGCAATAATATCGTCGTCGGCAAAAACCAGAAGCGGTGATGAGGCGGCATCGGCTCCCGTATGCCGGCAGTGGTGCAGGCCGGGCCGGGGCTCTGCGACGTAAATGACTGTGCATCGTGTTGAAGCCATGGCCATTTTAGCTACGGCGGCGGTTTCCTCGTCGCAGCCGTTATCCACAACAATCACTTCGAAACGATCCCCGTCGAGTGCCTGAGTTAGTACGCTGTCAAGGCAATCCGCAAGAAGGCGTGGGCGATTAAGGGTTGGAATTATGACAGATATGTCCATTTCGGTAGATGGAATCCTGATAGTGTCTCGTTTTACAGCGGCAAAAGTGAAAACATTCGGTTAAGGAGCACCTTGAGCGTCTTTTCAAACAGGACTGCGCGCGTGCAAGCTGGCGTAATAACGCTCAACATCTATCTGGCCACAGCCTTTACAAATATGCGCTGACAATCCTTTTCAGACGCGCAGAAAAACAGATTTTTTTTATACCAGCGATAAACCATCGAAAGCAAACGTGGACTATTCAGGATAAACAATCGGTTACTCAATAAATTTAAAATCAGGCCTCGGAACCATGTAATTCTCTCAAAAGGTAGAACTTCTGCTATTTCAAAAGAGGGCGTCAGACACTCGACAATCTTTTCGACAGAAAAATGCTGATGATGCTTATACTCAAGTGGCTTGTTTTCATGCGGAACAGTAAGATACAGGACTCCACCATCCTTAATCAACGCACGCACAGACCTTATGAAACTTACTGCGTCCTCAATCGGTATGTGTTCGATTACTTCCATTAGCACAGCAACATCAAAGGTCCCAAAGGGATGTTTCGCGGTTATATCAACGGACTCAAAACTAAGATTGGCAATTTCAGTGTTCATTGCCAAGGCGAGTGCTATAGCCCTTCTGGAGTAATCAATACCGACAACGGCGGAGGATTGAAAGGCAAGGGCCAACTCTCGACTGAACCTCCCGTCTCCACATCCTATATCAACAATTCGTGTACCCTGACCCGCATCTATTCTTTGTAATAAAAATTCGATTGTTGAAGCATAATTAATTGACCAGGTATCCAGAAAAAAATGTTTGAACTGTCCGTCTTTAAACTGCGTGACATAATGGTATGGAAACTCGTATTCCGCTTCTTGGCTCAATTGCTCAATCGTAAGATCGGACGTTTTTAATGGACTAAGACTTTGTGATTTTTGATTTCGTTTCATTTTTTTTTCGGCTGAAAGCAAAAGAAGGAAAGAATTCGCCGATATGATTTTGCCAGCAGGTTTCCCATTCTACCTTGAATAGATACCTTATTTGTTACGGCATACGTTTGACGCTGTTCGCGACACGGATACAGGCCCCTTGAAATCAGACTCGATCCGGGATGTACGTGATCATCATCGATTGACGCAAACAATTCTTGTCTTGGTAGCGCAACCTGCAAAGGTAGCCAGTGAACATCCGTTGGACACTTTTCAAAGTCAAAAGGGGTTTCCTTGGGCCATCTTTTTGGAACCGGGTCATCCGTTAAGACGATTTTTCTGAAAAGGTCGGATTTAAAAATTGAGCACACCGCTATTAAAAACACCCCCTCCTTTGCATTGCCTTGTATTGTTGGATTATTATCTACAGTATGGTTAAACCAGTCGATATGACGTCCAGGTGTCATAGGTATGCCTTGATACCTTTGTCTCAAGGCACCACCCCACCAAAAAGAGTAATACATGTAGTCAGCGTTATTTTCCTTCAATTCCTCAACTATTGAATCCAAGATAAACGTCTCTGCCATGTTTAAATGATCTTCAAGCCAAAAAAACACGTAGTCGCCATCGATGGCAGATAGCATTTGCCTCGTATCAAAAAACCACCCGTCCTGACTGTGGAGCCGAAATGAAATCAGCTTTTCGCCCAGCTCTTTCATCAGGAAGGTCGTGACCTGATCGGCAAAGCGACCTCGAACGTTAATAACCCACTTCTCTGCCTTTACATCTCTAAATGATTTAAACGAGTCCTGCACCCTAATAAATCGCTCAGGAGTGTCGATGAAGAAATTTGCAAAGACAGTTAGAGTCGACATGAACCGTTCCTAGTTGTTTCCTTGGCTACTGTAGAGAGACATTTACATTTCCTGGGTCACTCGAGAAATTTGACAGATCGGTTTACCTTATCCAGAATATCATCCTTTATTTCCCGGCTGTAAACGCCGGCTTTCAGAATTACCACCGGATTCACCACGTCACGCAGGGTATTGGGCGACTCCACCAGCAAGCTCGTGCCATAGAGGCGTTTCCCCTGTTTATTGGAGTCGTTGTCTAGCAGGCTGACTATTCTTCTGGTTTCCAGCCCGAATGCGATCAAATACTGGGCAAAGATATGGGCGCCGAACAGGTAAACTGGCTGCGTGACAGCATTTATCATGTCATTCAAATTCTCGATCAGTACCTCATGATACCTTATGTAATCCCTGAACAACCCTTTATTCTCGTTGTAAAGGCCTTGTGTCAGCGCCGTTGGGCTCACGGAGGAATCACGTACAGCAGCATAAAAGATGCTGTGATCATCCATGAAGTATTCTTTGGTCAGCAGCCTGAAGCCGTGTTTTGCCAGCAAGAACTCGACGTAAGGTTCGGTCAGAAACACGGTATGCTCGAAGTTGATGCAGTTGTTGTATTTGCGCTCCAGCATAACCTTCATGTTGGGCAGAGAAAATATCAGGTGCTTGCCCGCGTCCATGAATCCGGATAAATGGCGCATGAATTCATCCGGTTCATAGATATGCTCGAGCACGTGAGAGTGAACTACCGTGTCAAAAGGGTCTCCGTATGCAAATTTGTCATCGAAGAAGCCCTTGATGAAGCGTGCCTCGCACCCAACAACAGGTGTCGGGTTGGGCTCCAGAATCGTCCAGGGTATCTTCCCGAATTGTTTGTATTCTCCTGCAAGGATTCCATGCGCACCACCGACTTCGAATACGGATGTCGGTGCCGACTTACTCAAAAATTGCGCGAACGCCTTATGGTGCTTTTCCCATATTGCGCCAACAGCGCCGGCACCGTGTGATTCAGGATAAAGCACGTCCAATGGCAACAGTTGCTTGAGTTGGATAAGGCCAGATTCACGACTGATCCACCAACTCATGTCCTGTTTTAGATCATCGGTTTCTGGCTGATCCAAACACCCCATAAAAATTGGGAACTGGGTAAAAGTATACAGGGGTTCTAAATCATCATGCCCAGATACCGCACAAAGGGTTCGGTCAATAAGGTTCATTTATTGATCCAATTCTGTTTTCAGCATAGCCTTGCCCAACGCAAACAGCAGCAAACTGTACGGACGATGATGTAATGCGGCTATATTCAGATAAATCAAGGCGGTAAGCGTCCGGACTTTCTTTGTGTCGTACCCTTCAGCCTCAAGCCATTGTCCAAAGCGCCGCTCGCATTCAACGAGAAGCTGCTTTCGATGGAAATCGTAAAATATCTCTTCTGGTTGCCATTCGACTGTATAAAAATCTCCGGCGATGAGTTCATGGCTGATTATCAACCCGTGCAGCAACTTGGCCAGATCGTAGTAGATATCACCTGTGGAGAGATCACCGCCGAAATCCTGCCGCCAGTCGAGGAAGGCAAAGCGCTGATCGTCATCGTTCCAGAGGATGTTCTCAAAATGGAAATCACCATGAAACCGACCGGGAAGCCCATTCGCAAGCCAATCCCAATCGAGTGCATGCAAAAGTGCATCTAGTTTTGGCATGTCAATGCCGTTGATAGTTTCAGTTCCATCTTGCAGCGAGAAGTTATTGTAAAACAGTTCGAGCCGCTCAAAGGTTTTGTCGCGGTAAAAACGCCAGCACGTAACACGAAAGTCTAATGCCTCATCTGTACACAACGTTTTTTGCTTCCAGAAACCTTTGCTATGTTCAAGCAATCGCTCAAACAACGGAAGCGTAACCACCTCGGACAACACCTTGCCCGCCACTTTCGGGTAGCAGTACATGTGGGATCGAGCACCGGTCACCTCTGGAATAAAGCCTTGCAGTTCATGAACGCGCTCGACTCGATTGGAGATGAAGTCAGTGTTGTCGGAGAACTTGATAACCTGGCCGTCCACGAACCAGATGGCCTCGTCGGCTTTCTCCAATATGTTGGGGGCGTCTGGTTCGCGATGGCTCTCTCTTGCCCGCGCCAAGGCCTCTATATTGCCTGTGTCGTACCAGGTAAAGCCGTACGCACAAATACCGCGGGGCAGCAGTTGCCGCATGCCGTGCGCTTCACCCGATTGGATGGCCTCTTCGCCACCCTGCTCCATGCCTGACCAGAAGGCCTCATAATCATGAATCCCCGCCAAGCCGATGTAGGGCTTGTGCTTATCCGATTTCCCTTCCCCCTTCTCGCAGATGGCTTCCACACCACTGTCTTTGAGCGCCAGCGTGCGGTAAGGAGCAAGATCGAACGCTTCACTGTACCCCATCCAGTTTCGATCCGGCGCGGGAATGAGCCCTGTTACCAAGGTGTCGCAGGACATGAATACGAACGGCTGCTGAAGGTAGTCTCTACAGGCCAAAAGGCTTAACCCCAAGCCGGAGCCAAGACCTTCAAAATGGTGCACCTCGGCGAAGAAAAACTGGCGCTGTGGGTAGGCCAGTCCAAGGAATTCGCGAACCAGGTCCCCCTTGTGGCCGAGCGCGATGACGAACTCCGTTTCCTGCGGGAACCGCTCGATCAGGTGGGCAAGGATCGGCCGGTTCGCGACGCTGACCAATGACTTGTTGATGAACCTTGTCAAGACGCCAAGTCGAGAACCCGTTCCTGCTGTGGGTATGCACACGCGATAGCTCATGGCCCCGTTCGCTCGTAGTCGTCGACGAGACGGACGACATCGTCCATCTCCGGGGTGCTAGCCTCCAGGTAAACGGAGTCTTCGACCGCCTCCATACGGTGCACAACGCCGGGTATGAGGGTGATGGTTTCGTGCGGCCCGTACAGTTTTGAGACCATTTGTTCCCGGGTCGGGCCGTAGTAAATGCGTAGCAGGCCGCTCAACAGATAGATCGTCTCACGCTTCATGTTGTGATACTGAAGGCTGCAACGGTGCCCGGCTCGCATGGTCAATTTCTTCAACATGTAGCAGTCGTTTATTTCAATGATTTCTTCTTTTCCCCACGGTTTTTCAATAAGTTGCATATATACCTTTTATATTCGATAGGATTTGAACTCAGGGTGGAAGTCAAAGAAGCTGTCGTAGAAATTCTTCACGTGCTGCTGCATGGACCAACGGCTGTTGAAGCCATATTTGTTGCGCATCCAGCGACGCCCCTCTTCGACGTACAGCATTAAATTTTCCTCGTATCCTTCTGTCTTGATCAGGTCGGCCTGATTGAGGAGGTGCGACTCGTTTTCCCCGGCCCACACTTCTGAGGTGATTGCTGCAGCCCAATCGTTGGCATAAGCCTTGGCTATAAGTTCGCTCTCAAATCCATAGCCGCGAAAATTGGATCCATCAAAAACAAAATTCATAAAATCCGGTTGGTCTTCATTGAAAATAGATTCCACGAAATCACGCCTGAGCAAGTAGGCGTTGTTATGGATAAACCAGAAATACTTGGTGGAATTCTCTTTGAGCAGAAACCGTTCCCCCCAGCGCGCTGCACACGGTGAAAGGATCCCCACACGCGGGTGCTGCTCCAATATGCCCATCAGTGGCGCCAAGGTAGGGCTGGATTGCAACTCCGTATCATTGGTCAGCAAGAAAAATGCGTCGTATTGCCCGAATCTGCCCTCTTTCCACAGTTGGCTCAGACCATAGTTCATGCCGCGTGAATAACGCAGGCCGTGGGCAAGCGCATCAGGCCAGTTTGCATACCACGTGGTATAGCGAGACAGTCGCTCGAAATCGGAGCCTGCCTCAACCACAAATCCATCCGTCACATCGTCATCGTGTTGCACTAGATGCTCGTAGAGGCGGTTTGTGACCTCGGGCAAGTTCCGGTTGAGGATGATGGTAGCAACACGTTTCATTGGGACCTCACCAGGCGAAAATTGCGGAGGTAGCGGAGAATGCTTTGCTTGACATGCTGTCTAAGATGCTGTTCGAGCTCTATGCCCTTGGATGCAAGCGCCCGGCCCGCTTCCTCTTTCAACGCAATGCACTCAGCCGTTGAGAACACGTAATGGCCCGCGATAATTGCGCGGTCACGATCAGTCGCTTGGGAGTTTGGCAGCATCCATTTATCCCATTTGTTGGAATCATAAGCCAGTTGCAGGAAACTGTCAGACAGTTCCGCAAGGCCGTTTGTTTCCAATACTTCCACCAAGGCGCGGCTTTCGGTAACGCCGAACTCGGGCGCGACGTTTGCAGCATGAATACCTAATCGGGGATGCCATTGAAGTGCTTCGTCAGAAAGATAATCGGTATTGTGTTCCTTCATGAAGATGCCGTAGCGATTACATATCTCAATCATTTTTGGCAACTGAATCTCGGTAGGCAATTCATCTGCCACGCGTACAGGGCTGTCGAACGAGCCGACGTTCCGTGTTTCCATTACACGAGTCCCACATTGGATCACCATGAAACTTGGCAGAGGGAGGTTACATTTATTGCAGAATTTTTGAACAGCATTGAGTGTGTAATCCAACTCTTCCTGGCTGTTGGTACTGCCACTCTGCTCTTCTGTTCCGATTTCGAAAATCACATCCTGGCGCAATTGCTGCGCCTGGCTCCAACAAAACTCATACAGTTCAAAGATGCGGTCAAGAACCTCGTCTACATGCGGCTGACAATGGATATCAACACTGGGATCGATATGCAGGATCTGGAAGCCTGCCTCCAGATCAGCGCGAAATGACGCCTTTGATGACTCCATTGCCCGTCGCAGGCTGATATTTTCGTCCTTTTCATTGGGGTTTTGCCAAGGCCCGCCATGATCACGCGCCAAGAGTATCTTGCCTTTTTTATCGCGATCTATGACATAACGGGCAAACTCCTCGGTAGTCCAGTTATTGACATACCCGCCTCCAATCTCTTCTGAGTCGATCTGACGGCGGCTTGCAATCAGCAGGATTGGAACTTCGTGTTCGTTAGACAAATCGATTGCGGCATCAACACAGTTCACACTCATGGGCCCAACGCCCAGCAATGTGCATCGTCTCTTTTGCATGAATGATTCCAGTTTTTGACGAATCATACGGCCCACTCACCAGAAAGTTTGCCATGTGCGCTGGGTAATTCGCTTGGATTGAAGGGCGTAAAGAATTTCGCCATGATGTGCAGACATGCCTCTGCTACGGCACGATCCCCTCCAGAGCGTTCAGTCACGTAGTGCGCATGCTGCTTAGCCAGCTTGTCTGCATTGGCAGGGGCAATTGAATAGCACACTTCGCGCATGACGTAATGGTCAAAAATACCGTCGCCCATGTATATCACTTTCTCCAGTGGATATCGCCCCCTGATCCAGTCAACCCGACGGATTGTGCTGACTACATCGAGGGGAAAATTCATGTCATCAACAATGCGCTTCTTGGTAATTGGGAAACCTTTTTTATCTCCGGTTATGAAACGGATTTCAATATCCCGCTTGAGCAAAGACAGGCCGTCATTGTCGTCAGGGCCAAAGATTTTCATTACCTTACCTTCGGCGGTGTAGAGAAAATGGCCGGTTGTCATGACACCATCGACATCGATAATAAACACACACGGTTTAATGGAATCCATACGCTATGATATGTCCTGTCTGTTAAGTTTCTCTTCTTCGCCGAGATAGCACTTAAATTCAGTGAAAAAAACCGGGTAACTTCCCGGAAGAGGCATTTGCTCAGATTCATAAAACAAACCATCGCTGACTCTCAGTTGACTTGCATCCTTGATCCAGTCTAAGACTTCCAACCCGGATGTGACGATAAAATTGAGATTATACTGTCCTGGGGCCAAAGGCATTCTGTTAACAATAAAAGCAAACTTATGCACACCTTGTTCGCATGAATAAATTTCTTTGGATCCATAATAACTGTTTAATTCTGTAACATACCTGCCGTTACCCTTATCAATCAGGCTTATTCCGAATCTGAGATTGCTTATACTATTTGAAAATACCTGAAACTTAATTTCAATGCTAGCCCTCTTGCCACATGGAATATCCGTCATGGATTCACCATCAGAATCAACAACATCAAAACTGATCAACCGCAGCGAAGAACCACCGACACGGTCCCTTCTCTCGGAGAGTTCCCGATCACCCGATGTTGAAAAGACCGCTCCAAAATACGCGGAAACGACCTCGTCAGATGCGCCTATCTGAATCAATCTCCCGGACTCCAAAAGGCAAGCCCGCGGACAGAGCGACTGAATTGCCGCCATATTATGACTCACAAACAGAACAGTCCGCCCTTCCTTCCCCACAGCCTCCATCTTTGCCAAGCATTTCTTCTGGAACTTTGCATCCCCAACCGCCAGCACCTCGTCTACCACCAGGATCTCCGGCTCCAGGTGAGCTGCCACGGCGAAGGCGAGGCGCACGTACATCCCTGACGAATACCGCTTTACCGGCGTATCCAGAAACTTCTCTATCTCGGCAAAATCAACAATCTCATCGAATTTCTTCCTGATCTCCGCCCGGCTCATGCCCAGGATGGCACCATTGAGGTAGATGTTTTCCCTCCCGGTCAGTTCAGGGTGGAAACCGGTGCCAACCTCCAGCAGGCTGGCCACCCTTCCCTTTATCCGGACGCTTCCGGTGGTCGGCTCGGTGATGCGGCTAAGAATCTTTAGCAGCGTGGATTTGCCGGCCCCGTTGCGGCCAATTATACCGATCCTATCCCCTTGCTTGACCTCGAACGAGACATCCTTCAGAGCCCAGAACTCTTCGGAAGTCGGGGACTGGGGACTGGAGACCGGGGACTGGGAATGGCGCACAAACGGTGACACTAACTTTCTGCCGAACGTCCTGCAGGTATCCGCTATAACATCCCGCAGGGCCACATAGGGCTGCTGACCTGACTGATGTTGCAGAAGATATTTCTTGCCGAGGTTTTCTACGGTAATGACGGTGGACATCCGGTTAGACCACATCCGCGAAGCTGCGTTCCATGCGGCGGAAGTAGAATACGCCGCTGGCCAGGATCAGCGCCACCAATAGGGAGGAAAGAGCGAAACCGGGCCAGTTCACCGGAAATGCATCGCCGAGCAGCGCCCAGCGGAACCCGTCGATGACGCCGACCATGGGATTGAGAAAGTAGAGGAAACGCCACTCTTCGGGGACAATGGCACTGGAAAAGCCGACCGGTGAGATGTAGAGCCCGAACTGCACCAGGAACGGGACCACATAGCGGAAATCGCGGTACTTGACGTTAAGCGCCGAAAGCCACAACCCTGCGCCGAAGGAAGCCATGAACGCCATCATGAAAAATGCCGGCAAGAACAGAACCCTTGCACCGGGGACAAAACGGTACCAAGCCATCAGTCCGCCGAGGATGACGGCGGAGATCAGGAAATCCACCATGCTGACGATGACCGATCCGGCCGGCACGATCAGGCGGGGAAAGTAAACCTTGGTCAACAGGTTCGAGTTGTCGATCAAGGAATTGCTGCTTTCACTCAAAGAGTTTGCAAAGAACTGCCACGGCAGCATGGCAGCATAGACCATGATCGGGTACGGCACACCGTTCGAGGGAAGCTTGGCCAGTTTGCCGAAGACAATGGTAAAGACCACCATGGTCAGAAGCGGACGCAGGACGCTCCAGGCAATGCCGATCGCCGTCTGCTTGTAGCGCACGAGGATGTCACGCCAGGCAAGGAAAAAGAACAATTCCCGATAGTGCCAGATATCGCGCCAATAATGGAGCGCACCCATGCCGGGCCTTATTATGATCTCGCTTTTTTCAATCATCCCCCATACACCCCCCACCCCACCAGCACCGCCCAGAGCAGCCCGACGATGAAAAGCGGAAGGTCCTTGAGCAGCGACTCGGTCGGGTCCCCCCCCCCTCCGGAGCGCACCCTGAGAATGAAGCGCAAGAGCCCGAAACAGCAGAGCGGTACCGTATAGACCAGCAGGCTGGAGTGCCTAGAGATCGCGTACATGGTGTAGGTCACCAGCACGGCAGCACCGGTCATGTACATGGCTCCTTCGAGAAAGCCGTCGGGATAGGAGACAAGCGCCCTGCGATGATCGGCCGCCGCGACGCCCAGCCGGTTCTTCTCGCTGAGGCGTTTTCCGGTGCTGAGGAAGACGGCCAGCAGGAATACGCTCAGGAACAGCCACTCGGTAATGGCAATGTCGAAGGCCGCGCCGCCGGCCTGGAGCCTGAGCAGAAACCCCGCCGATATGCAGAAGATGTCGATCAGGGCATACTCCTTCAGCCGGATGCTGTAGGCAGCCGATAACACGACATACAGGGCCAGGCACAGCAGAAACGCGCCGGAAACCGCCCAGGCCGTACCGGCGGCGACAAAGACCAGCAGCAGGGCCAGCAGGGATGCGCTGATCGTGGAAATCCTGCCGGACGGAAGGGGACGAGACATCTTGTCGGGATGGTGGCGGTCGTTATCGCGGTCGCGGATGTCGTTGAGGATGTAGGTGGCGCTGGACGCCATGCAGAACGAGAAAAACGGCAGGAGCCCCCGCATGACCATGCCTGGCTGGAGCAGCGCCCCCCCCAGGAAGGGGGGGAACCAGATCATCAGGTTTTTCAGCCACTGCTGCGGCCGCAAAAGTATTATGTAGGGCATGGGATTGAACACGGGCATTAACAAAGCGGCGCGCAATCCGGCATCTCGGACTGCCGGCGCGCGGCTAGATCTCTGCATCCCTGGTCTCTTCGAGCAGCTCCAGAAGTTCGGCGATCTGGAATTCGCCGATACCCAGGACCGCTGCCTCACGGGTGGCGATCAGGTCCAGACCGGAATCGTGCTTCAGTCCCAATCCGACACGGTGACAGGCCAGGTTGACGAAACGGACAATGGCCAGCATCTTGTTGACCGTATCCCATTTTTCCGCATGGTGATATCTGATGACATCGACGTACATGGCGGGAAAATTCCAGTGTTGCATCAGCCGTTCTCCCTGCTCCACGTGCATGGCCTCGAAGATCTCCTGGACAAGTTCCTCGTCGAACATGGAGCTGATCACGCCGGCATTTACGAGTCGCTCGATTGACTTGAGCAGATAGAGTTTGCCGACATCATGCAGCAGGGCGGCGAGGTAGTTCTCGTCGGCAACGCCGCGCATCCCGCAGGTCTGGGCCAGCCAGCGGGCGCCAAGGGCGGCGCCGTGGCTGTGCAGCCAGAGTGCCTTCATATAGCGGTCAAGGGCGGGATTGGCGGATGCATGGGCGCTGGCCTGTGAAGCGGCAATGGCGATGTTTATCACCTGCTGGGCGCCCAGGCGGATGACCGCTTCCTTGATGGTGGCCACCTTGGTCCTCCCCATGTACATGGGCGAGTTGGCCATCTTGAGCATCTGGCTGGCCAGCGACATGTCCTCGTTGGCGACCTGCGCCACCTCTTCGACCGTAAAATCATAGTTCGAGAGCATCCGCTGGAGTTTGAGCGCTACGGGATGAAAGATCGGCAGCTCGATCGGTTGGGATGCGAGCAATTTCCTGACAGTTTCGGGAATTACGGCTGAAGCCATTGTATTATCTTCTCCTTCGCTCAATGTCGGCTTGCAACTGCGTTATCCGTCTCCCCTTCGGAAACGTGTGATTTCCATGAAAATACAGGATTCAAGACCAAAATACCACTCATTCCGTGTAGCAACTACCGTTCAACACCCGCAGCCGCAGTTGTGGCACACCCTCCTGAACTCGTTGACCGGGGCAATGGTCTCCGGGGCAAAGGCGATCCGCAGCACCGCTGTGCGGATATCCTCCATGATGTCCAGATGCTCGCTTTGGCCTATGATGTGGCCGACGCACTGGTTGTTGTGGCCGTCCCCGGGGGAGGAGACCCTGACCGCGTTGAGCAGGTCGGCATAGCTGTTGACCTTGATCGTCACGTCACGGTTGTGCACCCTGCTCAACGAGACCCCCAGCTTGCGCATCTCCTTGACCATGCCGTCGAAAAGGCGTTTAAACGGCTCGCCGTCGAAGTCGAAAAACCAATCCTTGCGAATATGCTCCTGGTCCAGGACCGTCACCGTGATCCGTTTCAATGCCTTGCATGCCATCGAAATATATCCTCGAGACTTAAAGTAGCCAGCGGCCAGCGGCTGGATTTAGCCCCTGAGCGGGCATTGTTCTTCCCAGGCGATGTAGCCGTCACCGCTGATGGCGAGAAAGCTCTCGATCCGTTGCCGGTAATACTCCGTCTGGTCCGCCTCCGCCTCGATAAAGGCCAGTTCATCCGCGGAGATGAGATGCTGGCGGTGCAAATACCGGTAGAGCTCCCTGATCCCCTCCAGATGGCGCTCCAGCGCCGAAATCTCCGGATCGAGCGTGCGGGTGATGAACCAGGTTGCCGCAAAGCGCCGCACTATGCCGGGCTGGGGCCGCACGACATTCTGGCGGGCAAAGTCCAGCAGGTAGTCGCGCAGGTAGAAATCGGCGCTGTAGGCCAGGTCCGAGGCCCGCTGGGCCGTATATCCGCAGACCTGCAGATCCTGGTAGAAGCGCTTGAGCAGCGATTGGCAGCTCTCATCCACCCGGATCTCGTCCTCGATGGTGGCCAGGTCGAAATCGTCGTGTTCAAACTCGATTTCCGGATGCATCGGTTCAGTCATCAGCCATCCCCCCGTCTAGGCCGGATTCAGTTCCAGCAGTTCCTTGTGAACGAAGCGGCCGTTTTTCTGGATCAGGCGATCGTCGAACCAGATCTCTCCGTCGCTCAGGATCCGAACCATGTCCCAGTGCACGGCGGAGCGGTTGCCGTTGTCGCACTCGTCGTAGGCCTGGCCGGGGGTAAAGTGTATCGAACCGAAGATCTTCTCGTCGAAGAGGATGTTGCGCATGGGCTGGCGGATGCCGGGATTGATCCCCAGCGAGAACTCGCCGATGTAGCGCGCCCCCTCGTCGGTATCGAGGATCTTGTTGAGCGGCCCGCTCATGCCGGCCTCGGCTGAGGCGGCAACGATCCTGCCGTCCTTGAACTCCAGCCTGACGCCGTTATATTCCTTCCCCTGGTAGATCGTGGGACAGTTGTAGGTGATATGTCCCTGGACCGAATCCCTGACCGGCGCCGTGAACACCTCGCCGTCCGGCATGTTCATGCGGCCGTCGCACTTGATCCCCGGCAGCCCTTCGATGCTGAAAAGGAGGTCCGTGTCGGGCGCGACGATGCGCACCTTCCTCGTCTTGTCCATCAACCGCTTCAGCTTCTCCTGCTTCCTGGACTCCGCCTTCCAGTCGATGCAGCAGGCCGAGAAGAGATACTCCTCGTACTCATCCAGGCTCATCCTGGCATCCTGGGCCGCGGCATGGGTCGGATAGCGGGTCACCACCCAGCGGGTATGCTTTACCCGCTGGTCCACCAGCGGCTTGGTGAGCCTCTGCCAGGCCACCATCGCCTCCTGGCGGGCGTTGGCCATGACCATGGAGTTTTCTCCGGCGGAAATGCCGATGTAGACGGTCAGGGTCTTGTAGAAATCCAGTTTGTGCTGGGGGAAGTGTTCCAGTTGCTGCTTGCTGGCCAGATTGTAGAGGTTGCGGTCGATCTCGGGGACAGAGAAGTTGTACTCCACATATTTCGCGCCACGCTTCAGGCAGAGCGCGTAGAGCTCCTTTACCAGCGGCGCGGCTTCGAGACCGGCGGCGTTGATCAGCACCACGTCACCCTTCTTCACACGGGTGGAGTAATCGACGAGGATCTCGGCAAACCGGGACAAACGGGGATCTTTCATGCGGGTTCCTTTCCGATAGAAACTATGAATCGTGCGGGACCAACGAAACCGGAACACTTTACGCAAGGGCGCAAGGCCGCAAAGCATCACCCTGAATAAAACGATCTTCCCTGCGTCTTTGCGTCCTTGCGTTAAAAATCAGCCTTTATATTGGTTCCGTAATTTTTGATGCCGAATTGACTAATACTCTGTTATCCTGCCGCGGCACGGCGCGCCGTGCCACTCTAACCATGGGAATTTACATGAACACACACAAAATTGAAACCAAAATCATGAATCCGCTGATCGGAACGAGCATACCGCTCCCCAGCTACGCCACCCGCGGAGCGGCGGCCATGGACCTGCGCGCCTGCCTGGAAACAGCCCTGACGGTCCAGCCGGGCGAGACGGTGCTCGTCCCCAGCGGCATCGCCATCAGCATCCACGACCCCGGCCTGGTTGCCCTGCTGGTTCCACGCTCAGGCCTGGGGATCAAACACGGCATCGTATTGGCCAATACGATCGGAGTGATCGACTCCGACTATCAGGGTGAGATCGGCATCGGCATCCACAACCGCGGCGCGTCAGCCTATACCATCGAACCGGGTGAACGCATCTGCCAGATGATGTTCGTGCCGGTGGCACAGGCGACGCTGGCCGTGGTGGGCGAATTCAGCCACGAAAGCACGCGGGGGGCGGGGGGGTTCGGTCACACGGGGAAACATTAGTTACCCCATCCCCACCCTGGCCCTCCCCTTGAAGGGGAGGGAATTATAACAGGCTCCTCCCCCTTCAAGGGGGAGGTTGGGAGGGGGATGGGTGCAAGAAAGTACCATTACTCCACGTTCTGCACCTGCTCGCGCATCTTCTCCATCTCGGCCTTGATCCGGATCACCAGGGTGGTCATCTCGGCGTCGCTCGACTTTGAACCGATGGTGTTCACCTCGCGGTTCATCTCCTGCATCAGGAAATCCAGCTTGCGCCCCACCGGCTCGGAGAGCCGCATGGTCTCGTCGAACTGGGCGAAGTGGCTGGAGAGCCGTACCAGCTCCTCGGTGACGTCGCAGCGGTCGGCCATCAGGGCCACCTCCTGCGCCAGGCGGGCAGCATCCATCTCGACCCCCTCCAGGAGCTGGTCCAGGCGCAGCTTGAGCTTCTGGCGATACTCGGCCACCACCTGGGGGGCACGCCCGCCGACCTGTTCGGCCCATTCCGCCACCTGGGTGCGCCGGGCCATGAGATCGGCGGCCAGCGCCTCCCCTTCCCGCCTGCGCATGGCATCGATGGTCCCCACGGCGGCCTGGACGGCGGCAATGAGTTGCGGCAGGAACTCGGCCTCGTCAATCGCGGTTGCGTTTTCCCTGAGGACCCCCTTCTGGGCGATGACCAGCGCGAGCGGCACCTCGGCGCTAAGCCCCAGACTCGCGGACAGATCGCGAAAGAGCGCCGCATACCCCTGCGCCAGGGCCGCGTCGGCCTGCGGCATGGCTGCCTCTCCGGTAATCTCCTCCCACTGGACCGTGACATCGATCTTGCCCCGTTTGAGGACGTTGGTTACGCTCCGCTTGACCTCCTGCTCCAGCGAGAGGAAACCGCGCGGCATACGCACCGATACCTCGCCGTAGCGGTGGTTGACCGAACGGATCTCCACCGTGAACCGCCCCCGCTCCGAGACCGCCTCACCTTTGCCGTAGCCCGTCATGCTCTTGGTCATACCCGCTCCTTTTCCGTAGCAATCAATACCGCAATCACGGTGTCAAACCATACATCATCGCAGGAGTTTCGGCAACGACAGCTTTACCCGGCGCAGTGTCAAGGCCATGGGATGTTATTTTCCAACATTCCCTATTGACAAAGCCGGGTTGGTGCTGTTCTATTATATTTTTTCGGCTTCGGCCCAGGTACGATTGTGCGCATGCGACAATCCATTCCATAATATCCGGGAGGAAATCAATGAACCCATTGGCACAAGAACTGAACGATCTGCTTGCCCAGCACAGCCCGCATGTCCTGGAAATGCTCTCCGATCTCGGGAAGAACCTCTTCTTTCCCAAGGGGATCCTGACCCAGTCGGCCGAGGCCAAGGAAAAGGCCCACAAATACAATGCCACCATCGGCATCGCCACCGAGGGAAACGGACCGATGTTCCTGCAGTGCATCCAGGACAAGCTCTCCGCCTTCGATCCCAAGGATATCTATCCCTACGCCCCCCCTGCCGGCAAACCGGAACTGCGCTCCCTGTGGCGCGAGAAGCAGCTGCGTGAAAACCCCAGCCAGCAGGGCAAGCACTTCAGCAATCCCATCGTCACCAACGCCTTGACCCACGGCCTCTCCATCGTTGGCGACATGTTCGTCGACAGGGGGGATCACCTGATTCTGCCCGACATGCTCTGGGGCAACTACAACCTGACCTTCGGCACCTGCAACGGCGCCATCGTCAAGAAGCACCCGACCTTCACCGCAAGCGGCGGCTATGACGTAGAGGCATTCAAGGCCGAACTGAAGAACACAGCCGAGGAGAAAGGTAAGGCCGTTGTCCTCTTGAACTTCCCCAACAACCCCAGCGGCTATACCCCGACGGTTGCCGAGGGCGATGCCCTGGTGGCTGCCATCAAGGAGGTGGCCGAGGCCGGCTGCAACATCGTGGCCATAACCGACGACGCCTACTTCGGTCTCTTCTACGAGGACAGCCTCAAGGAGTCGCTGTTCGGCAAGCTCGCCAACCTTCACCCCCGCATCCTGACGATCAAGCTGGACGGCGCCACCAAGGAGGAATTCGTCTGGGGGTTCCGCACCGGCTTCATCACCTTTGCCGACGGCAACAACTATGAAAACGCACCGGTCATGACCGCCCTGGAAAAGAAGGCCATGGGGATCATCCGCGCCAAGATCTCCAACTGCCCGCACCCCTCACAGACCTTCGTCATCGAGGCGCTGCGTTCGCCGCAATTCCTGGCGCAGAAGGAGGAGAAGCTCCAGGTCATGAAGGGGCGCGCCCTGAAGACCAAGCAGGTCCTCAACAGCGGCAAATATGATGCGGCCTGGGATTACTACCCCTTCAACTCCGGCTACTTCATGTGTCTGAAGCTGAAGACGGTGGAGGCCGAAAAGTTGCGCGTCCATCTGCTGGACAAGTACGGGGTCGGCGCCATCTCCACCACCAAGACCGACCTGCGCATCGCCTTCTCCTGCATCGCCGAGGAGAATATCCAGGAGTTGTTCGACATCATCCACCAGGCGGTCAAGGACCTGGCCTGATCCGGGGCACAGCCTGATCCATTGAACATGAAGGGCCCACAGATGTGGGCCCTTTTTTATTACCTGAATCCGCGACGCCTTCAGGGCTACTCTCGCTTAGAATGCCTGAGTCCCAGCTTTTCAGGTTATTGACTCGGCTTTGGCGCTGTTCACCCGACAAACCGGTATGCTGTCCGTGGGCGGCGATTGACTCCGGCATTTCGCTCGATCCGCCCTTCCGGCATCACGGATTCAGGTATTATATTCGCGAAGCACTGTTACCCTCTGCGCCCCCACTTACCCCTTGTTTGTCCAGCCGGTTCCGGTGTACTCTGGCGGCCATGGGCACACTCAAGGTCATCACCAGCCAATCCCTCTCCCGCCTGGCCGCCTCTCTTGCCGAAGATGCGACCGCAATACCTGCGGCGCCGCTGGCAGGCGAGACCGTGGTGGTGCTCAATCCCGGCATGGCCCGCTGGCTCTCCCTGGAGCTGGCAACCATCAGGGGTGTCAGCGCCGCTCTCGAATTCCCCTTTCCCAACGAGATACTGGACAGCTGCTTCCGCGCCTTGGTTCCGGGCCTGCCCGATGCCTCGCCATTCACGCGGGATGCCATGACCTGGCGCATCGCGGCCCGGCTCCCCTCTCTGCTGGGCCGCCCAGGCTTCGAGCAGATGGCCGGCTACCTCGGCAGCGGCGATGACGACCGCCGGCTGCTGCAGATCGCGCGCACCCTGGCCGACCTGTTCGACCAGTACGTCATCTTCCGTCCCGAGATGGTGCTGGCATGGGACCGGGGGCGGGATGACGGCTGGCAATCCGTTTTGTGGCGGGAGATCTCGGCGGACCATCCGGGGCAGCATCGGGCCGCGCAACTGCGGACCTTCCGGGAGCGCATCGGCTCCGGGACGGTTCCCGCCAGCGCGCTCCCCCGCCGCATCAGCCTGTTCGGCATCTCCTACCTCCCCCCCTTTCACCTGGAGGCCTTCTCGCTCCTGGCGCGCCACAGCGACGTCGTCTTCTACCTGCAAAACCCCTGCGGCTCATACTGGGGCGACATCGTCTCCCGGCGGCGCCTGGCGGAACTGGCCCTGCGGGAACTAACGGAGGCTGAGGAATACTACGACACCGGCAATCCGCTCCTCTCCTCCCTGGGAACCATGGGGCAGGAATTCCACGACCTGCTCCTGGAATTCGGCTTCGACACCCAGGACCTGGACAACGACGGCGGAGAGCCCGGCGACACCCTGCTGAAGGGTGTCCAGAACGACATCCGCCAGTTGCGCGACAGCGGCGGCCGGGACGGACGGATCTGCGTGCCAACCGATGACCGCTCGCTGCGGGTGCACTCCTGCCATGGCCCCCTGCGGGAGATGGAGGTGCTCCACGACAACCTGCTGGCCATGTTCGACGAGCTCGACTCCCTGGAGCCGCGCCAGGTGCTGGTGATGATAGCGGATATCGAGTCGTATGCCCCCTACATCGCCGCCGTGTTCGGCGCCCGGTCCGGCGGCAGGCCCGCCATCCCGTTCACCATCGCGGACCGCAGCCGGCGCCGCGAGAATCAGGTGCTGGAGACATTTTTCCGCATCCTGGCGCTCCCGGCCGGCCGCTTCGGCGTCAACCAGGTCCTGGAGCTGCTCGAATCGCCGCCGGTCCTGGCCCGCTTCGCCGTCACCCCCGACGAGTTGGAGGTGATCCGCGCATGGCTGCGCGCCACCTCCGTACGCTGGGGACTCGACGAACAGCACAGGGCCGAACTCGGTTTCCCCCCCTTTGGAGAGTTCAGTTGGCAGGCGGCCCTGGAGCGTCTCTTCCTGGGGTATGCCCTGGAGCCCGACAGCGACCGCCTCTTCCGCGGCATCCTCCCCTTTGAGGCCATGGAAGGGCGCGCGGCCGTCCCCCTGGGCAAGCTGGCCGAGTTCCTCCAGGCGGCGCGGACGGCCGTGGAACGGCTCGCCGGAAGACGTACCCTTCAGGCATGGGCCGACACCCTCACCGCAATCGCCCTGGAGCTGATACTGCCCGATGACAGCGAGAACGGGCTCAAGCCGCTCTTCGGCGCGCTGCACTCCCTGCGCGACGCCCAGCAACAGGGCGGTTTCAACGCCCTGCTCGGCCTGGATGCGGTCAAGGAGTGCCTGGCCGGCCTGCTGGACGAGCCCGGCGGCGCTTTCGGCTTTCTGGGGGGGCGGGTCACCTTCTGCGCCATGCTCCCCATGCGCAGCATACCCTTCCGGGTCATCTGCCTGGCGGGGATGAACGACGGCGTCTTCCCCCGCAACAAGCGCCAGCCCGGTTTCAGCCTGATGGCCGGGAAGCGCCGGCGCGGCGACCGCTCGCTCAGGGACGAGGACCGCTACCTGTTCCTGGAGACGATCATGGCCGCCGGCGAACGTCTGCACATCAGCTACACCGGCCAGAGTGACCGGGACAACTCCCTCATCCCACCAGCGGTGGTGGTGACCGAACTGCTGGACTACGCGGAGCGCGGCTTCCGCGTGGCCGGCACGGACGCACCCCCACCTGTCCTGGTGAAACACCGCCTGCAGGCCTTCAGCGCCGACTACTTCAGCGGCGAGGACGGCTCGCCGCTGTTCAGCTACGCCACGGAATACCGCGACGCCCTGCGGGCACGGCAGCAATCCGGGCCATCCGCCCGGCGCTTCATCAGCGAGCCGCTGCCGGACGATCCGGAACTGCTGCAGGGGATCGATCTCCGCGACCTGGCGCGCTTCCTCGCCAACCCTGCCGCGGCCTTTCTTGCCCGGCGGCTGGGGGTGCGGCCGTACAAACCCGGCGAGGAGGCGGAGGAGCGCGAGCCGTTCGCTCTGGACGGCCTGGCAGCCTACGGCCTCAGGCAGGAGCTGGTGAAAAAGGCCCTTTCCGGGGCCGAGACAAGCGGGATGTACGAGGCCGCCCGGGCCAGGGCGCTCCTGCCGCCGCTTAGCGCCGGACGTGCCGCCTTTGCCGAGACCATGGACGAGAGCCTGGAGTTCGCCCGTCTGGTGGCGCCCCACCTGGGAGACGAGATGGAGCCGCTCCCGATTGCCTTCGAGCACGAGGGCATCACGCTGGTCGGCGTCCTGCGGGAGATCCGCCCGGCACGCCATCTGCGCTGGCGTCCCGCCAACATGAAGGCCAAGGACCGCCTCGGGGTATGGGTCGAGCACCTGCTGCTCAACGCCCTGGCGCCGGAGGGCTACCCCAGGGAGAGTCTGCTGATATGCAGGGACCAGACCCTGACCCTGGCGCCGCTACCCGACGCCGCCGGGATTCTGGGCGACCTGCTGGAGCTGTACCGCGAGGGGTTCAGGAGGCCGCTCCCCTTCTTCCCGCAGGTCTCCTGGCTCTTTCTCACGGAAGGGATGGAGAGGGCCCAGGGGCGCTGGAGCGGCGGCGACCACGCCCCCTACCCGGCCGAGGCGGCGGACCCGGCGTTTTCCATCTGTTTCGGCGACGCGGAGCCGCTGGACGGGGAGTTCGAGGAGCTTAGCAGGAGGATTTTCGGGCCGCTGCTGCTGGTGGCGAGCGAGGAGAGGACGGCATGAGTTTCTTGACAGAGGGGCATAGGCATCCTGCCTGCGATAGTACAGACCATAATATGGAGGGCGGGCTTCCAGCCTGCCTATCCCGCGACAGCGGGACAACGTCGTGAATCAGCATGCGCAGGCAAGATGCCCGCGCCCCAAGTTCAGGTTTATGCAGCGTTACAAATCAACCAATCCATGTTTTGAATCATTCCCTGTTTGACGACCTCGATTGTAGAGCGTATACATGAGACTGACCTTAATTAACATCACGGAAGTGAATCATGGGCGATCAGCTTTACCTGGAGCGTTTTGTCTGGTTTGACAACGAGGCCCGCCGCGAACGCTTCCCCAATGCAACCAAACTGAGTGAGCATTTCGAGATTGCACCCAAGACCGCCCAGCGCTCCATCGACCACTTTCGCGACCGACTGCTGGCTCCCCTGGAATATGACCACTCCCGCAAGGGCTATTACTACACAGATCCCACCTTTCAGCTTCCAGTCATGCGCATCTCCGAAGAAGAACTCCTTGCCCTGCTGATCTCCCGCAAGCTGATCACCGAGGCATCGGCCGGTTCGCTGGCCGATGAGCTGGGAAGTGTCTCTAAGCGGCTTGGGTCACTACTGGCCGCCAATCTGCCGGGACGAGTAAGACCGGAGGATGCCTTTTCATTCCGTTGGAAGAACATCAGTCCCACCGACCCGCTGACCTTCAAGATTGTCACCTCGGCCCTGCTGCAGGGCAAACTGCTCTCCTGCTGCTACTACTCCCCCACCGCCGGCAATTGCACCATGCGC
The DNA here is from genome assembly GCA_016182975.1 of Deltaproteobacteria bacterium. Lineage (GTDB taxonomy): Bacteria > Desulfobacterota > Desulfuromonadia > Geobacterales > Pseudopelobacteraceae > JACPFJ01. The sequence continues at coordinate 15,390 of JACPFJ010000025.1, read as the reverse complement.
ACGGTAGAACCGCATCACATGGTCAACTACATGGGCAACTGGCACCTGATCGCCTTCTGTCATCTGCGTAACGACTGGCGTGATTTTGTACTGGGCAGGATGACGCTCTGCAATGTGGAGGGAACGGCATTTCAGATTCGTGAAAAGGAGGAGTGGCAGCCATTTCTTCAGAACACCTTCGGCATTTTCCAGAACCGGCAGAGTTTCAACGTGGTACTGCGCTTCACGCCGGAGCGTTCACGCTGGATCAAGGGTGAGATTTGCCACGAAGCGCAGACCGAAGTTGTCCAGGATGACGGCTCGCTGGTGCGCACCATTCCTGCCTCGCACGAGGCTGAGATCATGATGGAGATACTGAAGCATGGTTCGCATGTGGAGGTGCTTGAGCCGGAGTGGTTGAAGGAGAAGGTAATCAAGGAAATGAGAGAGGCAATTTTGAAGAGTGAAGGGTGAAGAGTGAAGGGTGAAGAGTGAAGGGTGAAGGGTCAAATGGAAGAGCCTCGACGGGATTTGCCGGAACGTACGTTTGAGTTTGCGCGGCGGGTGGTGATATTGTGCCGGACGATGGATCAGACGCCGGGGGTCAGCCGGACACTGGCCAACCAGCTGTTGCGGTCGGGGACATCAATCGGTGCGAATGTCGAAGAAGGACAAGGAAGCCAGAGCCGAGCCGATTTTATCGCCAAATATCCATTGCCTCCAAAGAGGCACGCGAGACTCATTACTGGCTGCGATTGCTGGCTGCCTGCGAAATATTGCAGAAATCGCAACTGGCTGACTTGATAGAGGAAGTAAACCAGATTGTTGCGATACTCACCTCAATCATAAAGAAATGCAGAGCCAACAACGATGAAAAGAGAAAATGACACCAAAGCATGAAGCAGATTATTTTCACTCTTCACACCTCTCTCTTCAAACTTTTTTATTCGTGTAGGTCGCTGTATGGGGGAGGTCTTGTGGGAAGCTGTCCTCACTATAAAACGTGAGGAGGTACGTTATGAAGCGGAACACACTGGTATTGATGTTGGTGGTGGTGGCGTTGGCCGGGTGTGGGAGTGGAGGCGGTGGCGGAAGTGCGGCGCCGGTGGCAATCACCGAGGCAAGCAACAAAGCCGCCTATGACAAAGCAGTGTTACCTTTTAATGATATTTACAGTCGCTGGAAGTCTGCTGAAACGCTTGCCGGTGCATCGTCACGTATTGCCCTGTCTGGTCCGGTAATGAATTTGCAAAACATTAAACGCGAGGCGGATGCACTTGTTGTTTCCAAATGCATGCTTACTCCAAAAGCAAACCTGACGGCTGGGATGGACTCAATTATTAATGGATATATCGCTTTTATGGGACAAAATAGTTATTCCACATTGATGAACACCGGAAACACATACCTTACCCAATATGAAAAAGATTTGTTGAATCAGAAACTATGTGATTTTTCGATTATGTAAATGACCTTCTGCCCTATTACCTGACGCGGCAAGCAGCGCCGCGTCAGATCACCAATTCGATGTTGCATTCAAGTTGACACGAATGGAGGGTAGGCTTCCAGCCTGCCTATTCAAGCGGGGTTAAACCCCGCTTGAAGCATAGGCAAGATGCCTGCCCTCCGAATAGTGCCATGTTGATTGCAATGTGGAATAAACTCCATCCGCTATCGCCATGGAGAAAAATATGCTCGTAACTGAGATCGTGCCCCTGATATTGAGCTTTTTGCTTGGTATGTGCGTTTTGTATTTTACCGGATATTCAAAAGCCAGGCGTAAGAACAGGGCGTTACAGGAATCCGTTTTGAGACTGGAAGATGAAAAACAAAAGGTGTTGGCCAAATATGTAACTGAAAAGGAAAAGAACGAATTACCCTGCCGCAAGCAGCGAGGATTTGTATCGGCAGAGATCAAAAATCAGTGGGACAGTTCACCCGCAGAGATAAATAAGCCGCTTGCCGTGGACAGGGATAAAAGGGATTGTCCATACGACGAGAAGAGACAGCGGTTTGTGAATTATTTTACGCTGCTTGATGAGTTCCATCGGAAGAACAATGCTGTTTTTACGCTTCAGTTCCATCCGATAATGAATCGTTTTCTTGCTTCAAATTCAGTTGAGGACGAAATAGCCAGGAACCGCGCCAGTGTTGAATTTGACAGGGAAGTTCAGGCGTTATTCAATCAGTTGCATGAAGAGCAGCAGAAAGTGAATTCCGAAACCGACAGCATCAGATCGTTCTCCTCCGGCACACTGGACGAACTGCTTGACAAGCTTGAATCAGCCGTCAGGAAATCGACTGATGATGCCTCTGAAGTTTTGAAGTATATGGCTACACCGGAATTATGGGCAGACCGGTCACTTGCGTTGCCACTTCAAAAAGCTGAAAAATCGGTGCAATTGGTCCTGACCTGCCGAAATGCGGTCCGCCGCAGAATGAAAGTTGAGTTGAATGAAATGTAAGGGAGAGGTGCATTTGTTTCCTCGATTTGATTTCGGTTATTCAAGCCCCATCGGGGCGTTTGATGGTAGCCGTGGGGTAACTATTCGGCAATATCCGGAGGGCTGGCATCTTGCCTGCCTTGCAAGCGGGTGTATCGCTTGCACCGATTTTACGTCAAAATCAATTCGAGCAAGAAACCGCTCGAAAACGCAGGCAAGATGCCTACGCTCCGAAACTGTGCTGAATAGTTACGCCGTGGGATTCATCCCACGGGATGCACCCCATTCATCCGTCGCGTACGCGACGGTGGGATATGATGTTCCGTTTTCCGGGGAATGAATTCCCCGTCTACCATCACACCGTCCCTTAGGCCCTTTGGGTCCTACGGGACGAGAATGACAAAAACCCAGTCGGGGCGCTTGATGATGGGGGGAATATGAGACGACGAAAAAATGCAATAATCGCGTACAATCCTCATTCTCCTGGCTTGGGTGACTCCTTGATTGCAGTTTTTGTCATGGGCATAATTGTGTTGTCTCTTATGTGGTATTTTAAAAAATCATTTTTTGAGATCGTTATTTTTGCATATGCGATCATGGCTATTGGTAGAGCGTTTTTTTCCTCTAAATAGGGCTGGGTCGAGATGGAGGGGCAAGGGGCGTAGATGTCTTTGTGCGCATAAATGAGTTAGTCAACCAACACAGCAATTTCTTTTTGGCTTCCAGTGAGGAGGGGAGAGGGGATTTTTATGGCGGAGAAAATATGAGTTCAAACTTCAGGCGAGGCACCGGCGGACCAGGGGGTACACCTCTTAAAGAATACGGAAAGCCCAACACATTTGGACTTGCTATAGCTCAAAAACTAGCAGCAACCGGATTGACTGAAGCTGAATATGTTCAGATTGCTCAACGGTTTAAAGCAAAAGAACGCTTGAAGCAACATATTCGATACTTTAAAAGTGAGGGGTTTAACATTACATTAGAAAACGGTCGTTATGTGGATAAGACAGAACCCTCACTTTCATTAGGGCCATCAACTCCAACTCAAGTGTTTTTAAATGGTGAAATTCCAACCAAAGAAGACATTGATTTGGCCGAGTCGCAACTGCGAAAAAATCCTGATGAAATAATCGGCATTGAAACGGTACTGGATCAGGTAGAGATCAATTTCAAAAAAGCAGGTAAATCTCTCAAGGAAAACTGGCGAGAGATTACAAGAAAAAACATAGAGATATGGTTTGCTGCGATAAATTGTAAGAAATTATGAATGGAGGTACCGCAATGGTAGAAAAACTATCCAAAGAGATTTGGAAAAGTGTAACCGACTTGACACAGTCCAAGCTAAAGGAAAACGGTTTAAGTTGTGATTTCAATCCACCTGCTATAGATGGTAGATATGTAAAAATGAAAGGTAAATTCGGTTTGTATTTCGCTTTTGCAGTGAATCAAATAGAGGTATGGGTTGAGCTTGAGATAAAACCCAAAAACGGACAACCTCAGGAATCCGTTTATAATCAGATTCATGCTAAATCATCTGAAATTGAAAAAAGACTGGGATATAAAATTCGCTGGGACAATGAAGATCGCAAAACACTGGGCAAAAGAGAAGCCAGAGGAGTTTATAGGATTAAATCTATCATGCAATTTTCACCTGATGATATAAGATCCATAAAGAGTAATACAGTTGAGTCATTTGCAGAAAGAATGGTGTTATTTATTCAAGCTCTGTCTCCATTTTTGTCAGGAATAGAACATTCAATGGAAAGGAAAACAGTAGATGCAACCCTTCGGGAAACGTATCTTCCTGAAAAAAGCGATATTGATTTGGCCGAGCTTCAACTGCGAAGAACTTTTACCGAAGTAGTCATAGGCGAGGAAGCCGTTCTTGATCAGGTGGTGAAGGATTTCGAGAAGGCAGGTAAACCTCTCAAGGAAAACTGGCGAGAAACCACGAAACAGAATATATCAAAATGGTTCAGCAATAACAGCGAGGGCTGAGCACCACTGGTCTTATTCACTACTGCTGAAAGGTTATAATATGTCAAATGCAACTGATAGCCTGATTGAAGCCGAAAAAATGATTCGAAGCACTTTTTCTAAAAGTACAGTCGACGACGTAGAAAGATCTTTGCAGATATGTCGCTGGTTGTTCGGGTTCAACAGTGTAGAAAAGGGGTTTAAGGTAAAATGTTATAGTACAAATGTAAAATATGGGGATATCTGCTTTTGTGTTGACCGGCCTGGGCATGGAGATTGTGAATCAGATCGAGTAGCAACATGGTTTTTCAGGATAAGAAGCAATTGTCAAATATTTAGACGGATAGCACTTAACGCACCCTATTTTAAACGTCAATCAGACACAAATAATGCTTACATCCTTTCCACTGATAGCAAGAAACTTGACCTCGAAGTATTAAAAATACATATTTTTGCATCTTATGAATTACTTCTAAAAAAACTAAAACTGAAATCGAATGTATCAAGTACGAATGCGTTACAACTAAACCGTGATCAACCTCAAGACAACGGCGATCTCCCAAACAAAGAAGACGTTGATGCTGCCGAGTTGCAATCGCGAAAAACTTCAACTGCCGAAGTCATAGACTTGGATAACGTCCTTGATCAGGTGAAGGAGAATTTCGAAAAAGCAGATAAACCACTCAAGGAAAACTGGCGAGAAATCACGAAACAGAATATTAAAATATGGTTCTGCAAAAGAACAGGAGGGCCTGATGCCGCTTGAATATGATCCCGAAAAAGGAGGTTTTATCAGAACCTCATCCAACAAAAATCTAAATGACTATTTTAAGAAGCGTGGTTTCTTCTTCTCCAAAGAAATCCTCACCCGCTACTTCCTGTCTCTGAAGACAAAGCCTTTCGTCATCCTCACCGGTATTTCCGGGACAGGTAAGACGAAGATCGCCCAGATATTTGCCGACTATATCTGCCAGGATGAAACACCGGAAGAACGTGGAAAGCGTATCGCCTTTGTCCCCGTGAAACCTGACTGGATGGACAACAAAGGGCTGCTTGGCTATTACAACCTGCTTGATGAAAAATACCACGTCACCCCGGTATTGCGCCTGCTGCTGGAAGCGAAAGACCATCCTGAAAAACCCTATTTCATAATCCTCGATGAGATGAATCTGGCCAAGGTGGAACAGTATTTCTCCGATTTTCTGAGCATCATGGAGAGCCGTACTCAGGATAGGCCGCAGGGGGAAGCGCTGCATCTCCATTCCCGCGAAAATGTTCAGGCGCAGGATGGCAAAGGTGACGTGCCACCGTCATTCCATATCCCGGCGAACGTCTACTTCACCGGAACCGTCAATATAGATGAATCCACGTATATGTTCAGCTCAAAGGTTCTGGATCGGGCCAATGTCATCGAATTCAACGATGTCATTTTGGCGGATTATGAAAAAGGTGGTGACTCTTCAGGCCGGTTTGTTTTGAAGGATGCTGATGTGAGAAATAGACTGATTCCGGGTGAAAATGAGGCGCCTTTCTCCTCAAAGACCGATTACCTCGGAGCATTGGAAATTAGCCGTGATGTCCACGGCTATCTTGACGAACTCCTCAACATCCTTCGCAATTATCATTTGCACTTCGGCTATCGCGTCATCAATGAAATCGCCCATTTCATTCGTAATGCCCATGAACTGATCCAGAATTTTGATCTTAAAGAGGTCATTGATATCCAGATTCTGCAAAAGATCCTGCCGAAATTTCATGGAACCCAAGGGAGGCTGGAAGAACCGCTGAATGAACTTTTTGACTTCTGTAACGCTGAAGACACCCGTTTCCCCAGGTCGGCACAGAAACTGGAGAGGATGATTCAGAATCTGAAGGTTCAGGGCTATACGAGTTTTATTGAGTGATATGCCGATTCTATTCTACTCATCCGAAGCACAAATGGCTGTTGCCGATAACCCCATGTTTCCTTCTGAAGATGAGGCCGCAGCAATTGGGCTGTGTTGCCCGGAAAACCTGATTCTACAGGATTGGCAGACCTACTTCGTTAAATTCTACGGGGATAACGTCCCCGACTATTTCCCTAAGCGTGAGGCAGGTTTATACACTCAGCGCTCTTTTCCTGATCAACTGTTCGAGATTTCCTTCCGTAACGCTGTTGGTCGTACCCGAATCGGCCCGGTTTGTGTCCGCGTAGAAAGCAGTAAAATAATATCAGATCATTACGACGAGATGCTGTCATACATTGCTGACAAGTTCTCCAATCTGGTATTCAGCTTCGCAACGCCACTCGGACAAAACTATCGCAAAGAAAAAACCGGAAAGGATATTGCCTACATTGAATATCTTTTTCTCAAGAATTACCTGCTGGATGCTTCGCCAAATCTGGATGCCATATCCGCCCTGATTGTAGCCAACCCGCACATCAAGCTGTACCGTGCGTTCTGCAATTGTTCCATTGACGCTGTTACCAATGTACAGCCTGCGATGCTGATAAATATGTTTACCGCCTCCGACCGTTTTACTTCCCTGAAAAGCGGACACCCTCTGATCACAACCAATCTCGGTCAAAAAATATTCAACAAAACCGGTAAAAACTTTTATCCCACGGAAGCGATTGAGGAAAGAAAGCATCTCACCGTAGATACGAATGAAAATCGCTTCGTCAAACATTTTCTGCAAACGATTCCGCGCCGACTGAACGGATTACGGGACGTTCTGACATCCGAAAAAAAGAGCTACCTCAATCCGGATATTGAGCAACACCTTGATGAGATGACTCATGAAATTGCCGCCTTCCTGGCTGATCCGCTCTGGCACGACGTCGGCGGCATGGCCTTTATCCCCATAAGCTCTCAGGTACTGCACAGGCGCGATGGGTATCGCCAGTTGTTTCAACTGTATTCCCTCCTGCAATTAACCTCCAAATGTGACTTTTTCAACAAGGATGATTTTCAAAATATTCTGGAAACAAAGGATACGCCAACCTTGTTTGAGTACTGGGCGTTCTTTGTTGTTAAGGATATCCTTGATAGCCTGTTAAAACCGATACCATGTCGTAACATCATATCCGCCAGCCCATTGGAACAGCATGTTGAGCCCGGCATCTGCATTACATATGAAGGTGGCATTTCGCTCTGGTTTAATAAAACGTACCGAGGATCTTCGGAGCACCAGCCTGGGGATAGTTTTGCGGGTAATGAAAAAAAGACCGGAAGTTACTCTCATGATTTCCGGCCCGACATCGTGATCGAAATAAACAACAAGCGGCTGATATTCGACGCCAAATTCAAAGGGAAGCGTGACGGATTTTATGGTGAAAGTGATGATGGCTCGACTTTTTCCTGTAAAGAAGAGGATATCGACAAGATGCACTGTTACCGGGAGGCCATAAAAGGCGTAACGGGTGCATATATCCTCTATCCCGGGGAAAAGGCAGTTGTTTATTCGGCACACGATGCAACATGTTTATATGAGGGCGTCGGAGCATTGCCATTACAGCCCGAAGCAGGGGCACGTCCGGTTCAGCGGCATCGGGAAGATATCGAACAGATCCTTCGCGAATTCATAAAGGATACTTGAATGGAGCGTAGTCATCCTGACTGCGTTTCAAGCGGGGTTCAACCCCGCTTGAATAGGCAGGCTGGAAGCCTACCCTCCTTTTGTTGAATTATTTGGGGCGCGGGCATCTTGCCTGCGCGTGAAACTGCAAAAACCTTTGTCCCGCTGGCGCGGGATAGTCAGGCTGGAAGCCTAACCTCCACGAAACCGGAGCCTGCACTATGCCCACACAACATGCACCTTACTGGCACAAACGCCGCCTGCCCCACTTCGAGGGTGGCGGCATTCCGCAAGGCGTGACCTTTCGTCTGGCTGATTCTTTGCCATGCCATAAGCTGGCCATGCTGAATGAACAGCTTGCACACCTCGACGAAGCCAAGGCCGACGCTGAACGCGTGCGGCAAATCAACTTGATGCTCGATGAAGGGCATGGCGCAGCGTGGCTCAAGAATCCAGCCGTGGCCGGGATTGTCCAGAATGCCATGCTGTTCTTCAATGACCGACGCTATACGCTCCATGCCTGGGTCATCATGCCCACCCACGTACACGTTCTATTTACGCCTGCCGAGGGATGGACCCTGACAAAGATACTCCACAGTTGGAAATCCTTTTCGGCCCGCGAGGCAAACAAGGTGCTGGACAGAACCGGTGAGTTCTGGCAGCCGGAGTATTTTGATCGTGCCATCCGGGAGGAACGGGGTTTCATTGCGGCGGTGGAGTACATCGAGTACAATCCGGTCAAAGCGGGGTTATGCGGGAATCCGCAGGAATGGCGGTTCAGCAGTGCGTTTGGGGTGTAGGCAACCTGATACGGGGCGTAGGCATCTTGCCTCTATGGAGCATAGGCATCCTGCCTGTGTTTCGAGCGGGATCACGCTCGAATATAGGGTTTGACTTCAAAGGCTATTCAAGCGATACACCCGCTTGAATAGGCAGGCAAGATGCCTACCCTCCTTTTGACAGGCTGGAAGCCTACCCTCCCATTTCTGGCAGACAAGATGCCCGCCCTCCAACAAAAGGCGGATTGATCATACTTTTACAGAGGCCCATTCTATCCATGCACATTCCGGTTTCCTCCTACCTGCTGCTTGTCCTTACGACCCTCTTCTGGGCCGGCAATTTCGTGCTCGGCCGGGCAATGCACGCCAGCATCCCACCGGTCGGCCTGGTGTTCTGGCGCTGGGCCGGCGCGCTCCTGATCCTGCTCCCCTTTACCTGGCCCCATGCCCGCGCCCAGTGGCCGCTCCTGCGCCGCAACTGGAAGTCCCTGGCGCTTTTTGGTTTCCTGGGGGTATCGTGCTTCAATACGTTCATCTACATCGCCCTGCAGACGACCACCGCCACCAATGCGGTCCTGATCAACTCCATCATCCCGATCGCGATCGTGGCCCTGTCGTGGCTCTTTGGCGGGATCCGCGTGACGCGGCTCCAGGCGGTGGGGATGGTGATCTCCTTTGCCGGGGTGATTACCATCATCTGTCGCGCCGACCCGGCGCTGCTGCTGGCCCTGCGTGTTAACAGCGGCGACCTGTGGGTTCTGCTGGCCGTGTTCAGCTGGGCGCTCTATACGTTCCTGCTGCGGCAACGACCGGCCGGGCTGCACCCGTTGAGCTTTCTGACCGCAATCGTGGTGCTCGGCCTGCTCGGCCTGGCACCGCTCTACGCCTGGGAGCTCGGACAGGGAGTGCGCATGTCAACGGGCCCGGCCACCTGGGCCAGTCTCTTCTACGTGGCCGTGTTCCCGTCGGTGCTGGCCTTTATCTTCTGGAACCAGGCGGTTGCCCAGGTCGGGGCCAACAGGGCGGGACTCTTCCTGCACCTGATGCCGGTCTTCGGCACGATCCTGTCGATCCTGTTCCTGGGGGAATCGTTCCACCTGTTCCAATTGGCCGGCATCGGCCTGATATTTACCGGCATCTGCCTCACCACCAAGGCATGACCCGGTTCAAGGCTCATATGAAACACCTTAACCTGACAGACATACAGGCAGCAGGCCTGACCCTGATCGAGGCGAGCGCCGGGACCGGCAAGACCTGGACCATCACCGCGCTCTACATCCTGCTCCTTTTGGAAGAACGGATGCGGCCGGAGGAGATCCTGGTGGTGACCTATACCAAGGCCGCCACCGCCGAGCTGCGCGACCGGATCAGGAAGCGGATCGCCGCCACGCTGGATCTGTACGCGAGCGGCCGGGGGCCCGCCGACGAGCTGGAACAGACGCTCCTGACGACTAGGAAGAGCGACACTGAGACGGCCATAAAACTCCTCACCCGAGCCCTCTACGCCTTCGACGAGGCAGCCGTCTTCACCATCCACGGCTTCTGCCGGCTGGCGCTCCTGGAGAACGCCTTCGAGAGCGGTTCGCTCTTCGACAGCGAGCTCACCGCCGACCAATCCCTCCTGGTGCGGCAGGTGTGCGACGACTTCTGGCGCTCACGGATCATGACGGACGAGGGGCCGTTCCTGGAGCGCCTGATCGCCGATGGGTATACCCCGGACAGGCTGGCCGCCCCATTTGCCGGCCATTACCAGAACCCCGACCTGCGGGTCATCCCGCTGACGGCGGACCCGGACCTGGAGGCGCTGATCGCGGAGCGCGACGCCCTGTTTCCGGCGGTGGCAGCCATGTGGCGCCATGAGCGGGATGCCGTCTGCCGGGAGCTAAACGGCGCCGGCCTGAGCCAGACCAGCTACAAGGCGGAACGGATCGCGGCGACCGCGCTCAGGCTGGATGTGGGCCTGGCGGACGGATCGATGCGGACGGGTTCCGATGGGCTGGCGCTGTTCACCCCGGCCAGGATCGCCGGCGGCATGAAAAAGGGCTCCACCCGGCCCGAGCACCCCTTCTTCGAGATCTGCGGCCGGCTGCACGATGCCGCCGTCCGGGTGGACAACGGCTTTCGCGACAAGCTGATCAACCGTCAAAGCGAGCTGCAAGGCTGGTTGCGTAGCGAGCTGGCCAGGCGCAAACAGCTCCTCAACCTGCGCGGTTACGACGACCTGCTGCTGGACCTGCACCTGGCCCTTGAGGGGGCCGGCGGCGAGCGGCTGGCAACAAGCCTGCGCGAACGCTACCATGCCGCCCTGATCGACGAGTTCCAGGACACCGACCCGCTGCAATGGCGGATCTTCGCCCGGATTGCGGGGCTTGATGCGCGGCCGGTTTCGGACGAAGTCAACGCAGAGATACGCCCGAAACCGGCCGCGTATCCCCTCTTCCTGATCGGTGATCCCAAACAGGCCATCTACAGCTTCCGCGGGGCGGACATCCATGCCTACATCGCAGCGGCCCGGGCCACGGAGCCGGACAGGCGCCGCACCCTGGAGACCAACCGCCGCTCGACCCCACAACTCGTGGCCGCCGTCAACACCCTTTTCAGCAGCACGGACGACCCGTTCCTCTGCGCCGACATACGCTTCGGCGAGGTGAAGCCCGCCGGAGACGGAAAACGACAACTTCTGCATGGCGGCAGGCCTGTGGAACAACCCCTGCGGTTCTGGGTCCAGCGGCGCGGCGACCAGACCAGGGCGGCCGGCAAGGGCGAGGCACGCACGGCAGCGGTCAGCGCCACCGCCGCCGAGATCGCGCGCCTGCTGGACGGCCCATACGAGATCGCCGGGCCGGACGGCGCGGCCAGGCCGCTCGGTCCGGGAGACATCGCCGTGCTGGTCAAGGCCCATTACCAGTCCGACCAGATACAGGGCGCCCTGTCGGCCCTGGGCATACCCTCGGTCCAGCACGGCGGCGCCACCATCTTCGAGACCCGCGAGGCGCTCGACCTGCTGCGCATCCTGCGGGCAGCGGCCGAGCCGTCCCGCGGCGCCCTGCTGCGCGAGGCGCTTTTGACCGCCGTCATCGGGCTGTCCGCCAACGAGGTCTTTGCCCTGCTGGGCGACGAGGCAGCCTGGGAGCTATGGCTCCTGCGCTTCCGGGCACTGCACGACGCGGTCAACTCCGGGGGGGTCATCGCCCTGGCCTCGCGCCTGCTGGGTGAGTGCGGTGTCAGGGGGCGGGCGCTCGCGCATGCCGAAGGCCCGCGGCGCCTGACCAACATCCTGCACTGCTGCGAGCTGCTGCACCAGGCGGAAGAGGAGCACGGCGCCGGCCTGGAGGGCTCCATCACCTGGCTGGAACGGCGCATCAGCGGCGAGCAGGAGGACGAGACCTGGCTATTGCGCCTGGAGACGGACGCAAACGCCGTCACCATCTCCACCATTCACGCCAGCAAGGGTCTGGAGTACCCGGTGGTGTTCCTCCCCTTTGCCTGGGACCCGCCATCAGGCAGGAACAACCGCGTGCTCTTTCATGCCGACGACGGAACGCTAACGCTCGATCTGGGCTCGGACAGGCTGGAGACGGAACACAGGCAGAGGGCCAGGGCGGAACAGGAGGCCGAGGCGGCGCGGCTCTTCTATGTGGCCGTCACCAGGGCCGAGTTCCTCTGTTACGTCGCCTGGGGGTGCATCAACGGCGCCTTCGCATCGCCGCTGCGCCGGCTTCTGCACGGCGCGGGGTTCAAGGACGCCAAGGCGTTCGCTGCGGCCGGCGACGGCGATATCCTGGATGCGGTCGCAACGCTGGCGGGCCAGGCGGCCAGCGAGGGTGGCATGAGCCCGATTTCGGCGCAATATACGCCCGCTGATGCAGTGGTTCCACCATACCTCACCGAACGGGACGTCTCCACTCCGTACAGCTGCCGGGAGCTGCAAGGGGCCATACCCGCCGATTGGCGCATCTCCAGCTTCAGCGCCATTGCCGGCGGCAGCGAACGGCAGCAGCAGCCGCGCGACCACGACGCCCTCCCGGTCACTGCCGCCCCGGCAACGCTGGACGAGCGGAGCGCCCCTGTGAGCGGGGACGGGACGGGCCTGTCGATCTTCGATTTTCCGCGCGGCGCCGCCGCCGGCACCTGTTTGCACGAGCTGTTCGAGCAGCTAGATTTCGCCGCCGTCACGGACGCATCACTGGAACGCATCTCCCTGGCGGCCTTGCAGCGAAACGGCTATGACCGCCGCTGGCTGCCTGCCGTGCAGCGCATGGTCAACAACGTTGTCGCCGCCCCCCTACTCCCCACTGACCCCGCCTTTTCCCTCTCACGCCTGAAACCGGGCTCCTGGCTGACCGAGATGGAGTTCTTCCTCCCCCTGGAGCGGCTGAGCAGCGCACGGCTCCGGGAGGCGTTTGCCGGCCTGCTGGAGCCTGACCGGCACGGCGCATTCGAGGAGGTGCTCGCCGCGCTCCACGTCCAGGAGACAGGCGGGATGCTGCATGGTTTCATGGACATGCTCTTCGAGCAGAGCGGCCGTTACTACATCATCGATTGGAAATCGAACCACCTGGGCGACCGGCGCGAGGATTACCGGCGGGAGGCGCTCCGCGAGCCGATGGCCCGGCACGCCTACTGCCTCCAGTACCACCTCTACGCCCTGGCCCTGGACCGGCTGCTGCGCCTGCGCCTCCCCGGCTACGCGTACGGGACCCATTTCGGCTGTGCGATCTACGTCTTCCTGCGGGGCGTCTGCGGCGAAGATCCGGAGAGCGGCATCTACCGCGACCGGCCGTCTGCGGAGTTCATCGACAGGGCCAATGAACTCCTCCTGGCTGAAGGGAGCATGGCTGCGTAAAAGACACCTCTTGAACATACGAAAAAGGGCCGTGTCGTTGCGACACCGCCCTTTTTTGTAAGCGCCCTGTTTACTTCAACCTACTTGAACTTATCCAGGTATCTCCTGATCCCCCCCTCGAACGTCTCCTCTATCTCGCTCTTGGTGGGGCCTTCGGGGACGCCCTTTATATAGTAAGCATCCCCCGGCAAAGCCGGGGGCTTTCAAAATCGTGAACCGCTCGAAGCGGTTTTTTCAAAAAATTATCTGACCACCACAAGTGGTGGTCATTCTTCGTAGGGGCCTTCGGGGACGCCCTTTATATATTTACATTCAACATGTTGCCAATATCCAAACCTTCCCCCCTGACTATTTGCTCCCCTTTTTGGACAGCTACACTTACTGTCGGCAAAGCAATTTTTAGGCGTTGCGCTATTTCCGTCATCGGCAATCCTAGTTCCCGTACGGCCCAATAGCAAAACAAGATGCGCGCTTTAACAACCTTACGGGCCTTTGAAGCGCCAACCAGTTCTTCGGGGTTGATGCCGACCAAGGCAACAACTGTTTGCTGCAACTGATCAAGGTTTAAACCTTTTCCATTGAGGCCAAACCGGCGAGTCATTTTCTCGCCCGCCTCGGCCAGCACGCTTTCAACAAAGTCGCCGTCTCCCAAGATCCGCTCATCGCTTTTTTGAAAGCCACCAGCCTTGCGCAAAAGCTGTACACCAGCCCAGCCACCAGCGCTGCGAATGAGGCCGCCTCCTGTCAGACTAGGTTGCCTGCCAAGCTCTGCACCGGCTGCTACATACTCAAAATAGTTATACCTGGCTTGCGAGAGCTTGTTGCCAAACAGTGCCAAAATTGTGTCTGTTGTTTGCCACTCGTTGATTTGCCTCCCCATGATGGCGCCATGCCCTGCATATGGATAGTCGCTTAGAGCGTTGACGTCCCCGACCAGTCTTGCCCGCAGTGGGTTCAGATGTATGTAGCGTACAAGTTCTTTCAAATAGATGTCTTCTTGGCACAATATGGATTTATAGCGATTCTGGAAAAGATGGCCGCTACGCTGGTGACGTCGATTAAATCCGGTTGCATATCCTGTCAACAGTCGGCGCATGATTGTGGCAATCGGCACGTTTCCGGATTTAAACAACAAGTGGAGGTGATTTGGGATCAAAGCCCAGGCAAAACACTTGGTCTCCGTTTGCAACATAAGGTGGCCAAGTCTGCGGAGAAAGTCGGCGTAGTCTGCATCTTCAAGGAATATCTTGCTCCGCTCTATCCCTCTGGCGATGATGTGGTGAAGGGCGCAAGGCGCGTCTATTCTGGCTTGTCTTGGCATGTCGTGGTTGTATCATGGCTGTGCATATTGAGTAAATATAAATATATAAAGGGCGTCCCCAAAGATCGTCCCCGAAAGAGATGCGCCCAAGATGATTCCAGAAGGGCAAGGCGTTTCGGACCGAGATGAGCAAATGGGTTGAACATGTCGCGCTGTTTGTGGTTTTTGACCTGGATCATGCTATTTACTCGCAACATACTGAAATTGCAAGAAACGCATACCACAAAAACGAATTAAGCACAAGCAAAATCAACGACTTTTGCAAATAACATCAGGTAGTTAGATCGGAGCACATTTTTACGAGGGCATCAAATTTATCAGACATTTTAGTTCCTTTATTCATCTACTGTCGAGCGCCATGGTAATTTTCCAGTTTGAGAGGAGTTGTCGCCAACCTAATTTTCCACCCCTGTCGCCAAGCTAATTTTCCAGTTTGGCGGTAACCGCCGCCAACGTGATTTTCCACTGAGGCGATCAACGGGTTTC
>JACPFJ010000030.1 GCA_016182975.1 Deltaproteobacteria bacterium | reverse complement strand
GAGATGGTCATGCCCGGCGACAACGTAGCAGTAACCGTCAACCTGATCACCCCGATTGCCATGGACGAAGGTCTCCGCTTCGCCATCCGTGAGGGTGGCCGTACCGTGGGCGCCGGCGTCGTCAGCTCGATCATCGAATAATTAACGTAACGAGGATAACAATGCAGAGCCAGAAGATCAGAATTCGCCTTAAGGCATATGACCACAAACTGCTGGATGTTTCCGTTGGCGAGATCGTTGAAACAGCTAAAAGGACAGGTGCCCGCGTTGCAGGCCCAATCCCTCTGCCGACTGTGATCAACAAGTACTGTGTGCTTCGTGGCCCTCACGTCGATAAGAAGTCGCGGGATCAGTTCGAGATCCGGACTCACAAG
This sequence comes from Deltaproteobacteria bacterium, assembly GCA_016182975.1. GTDB lineage: Bacteria > Desulfobacterota > Desulfuromonadia > Geobacterales > Pseudopelobacteraceae > JACPFJ01. The sequence continues at coordinate 31,513 of JACPFJ010000030.1, read as the reverse complement.
CGGCTTATCGACATCCTTGACCCTACACAGCAGACGGTGGACGCCCTCATGAAGCTTGATCTGTCTGCCGGTGTTGACGTCGAAATCAAACTGTAACGAACTTTTATTGAATGGGAACAGATATGAAGAAAGGCATCATCGGCAAGAAAATGGGGATGACCCAAATATTTCTGGAAGACGGCACCCGTGTACCGGTTACGGTCGTTCAGGCCGGCCCTTGCGTGGTCACTCAGAAGAAATCATCCGAAATCGACGGCTATGCTGCGGTTCAGGTAGGGTTTGAGTCTGTGAGTGCTGCCACCGCAACGCGGCCACGGCTCGGCCACTGTACGAAATCGGGCCAAGGTGTCTTCAGGTATCTGCGTGAGCTGCGGCTGGACGGCATGGCGGAGCTTAATGTCGGTGATACGCTGACGGTAGCGCAGTTCCAGCCAGGGGATTATGTTGATGTAACCGGCACAAGCATCGGTAAGGGGTTTCAGGGCGTGATCAAGCGCTGGAACTTCAGTGGGGGACGCGCGTCGCACGGTTCCCGCTTCCATCGCGCACCCGGTTCTATCGGCGCATCCGCTACCCCTTCCCGCGTCTTCAAGAACAAGAAAATGCCCGGTCAGCTCGGCAACGAGCGTGTGACCGTGCAGCGACTACAGGTTGTTCGCGTAGATGCCTCGGAGAATCTGCTTCTGATCAAGGGAGCCATACCCGGACATTGCAATAATCTTATCCTTATCAAAAACAGTGTCAAAGCCTAAGCATTTAATCGGGAGTATTCGTATGCCTTCCATAGCCGTTTTCAACATGAATAGACAGCAGGTAGGGGAAGTTCAGCTGTCTGACGAGATTTTCAACGCCGAGGTGAAAGAACACCTGATGCACTTGGCGCTTCGTATCCAGCTTGCCAATCGGCGAGCTGGCACGGTAGGCTCCAAGACCCGCTCAGAGGTTGCCGGCAGCGGAAAGAAGCCCTTCAAGCAAAAAGGGACCGGCAATGCGCGTCAAGGTTGCAGCAGGGCTCCCCAATACCCTGGCGGTGGTGTTGCCTTTGGTCCGCAGTCCAAGGAGTACAACCTGAGCATGAACAAAAAGGCCCGCAACGCCGCCTTGCGCTCCGCCCTGTCGCTGCAGTTCAGGAACGAGCGTATCACGGTGCTTGACAAGCTCGAATTCGAAACGATATCCACCAAGGAATTTGCCGGATTCATGAAGCGTTTTGAGATTGAGCGCTCCCTGATCATCACGGACGATTTCAGCAACAATCTGCATCTCTCGTCCCGCAATGTGCCGCATATCAAGCTGCTCAAGCATGATGCGCTCAATATCCATGACATGCTCAAGTACAAGAACATCATCATCACCCAGGGCGCCGTACAATCCGTTGAAGGAGCGCTGCAGAAATGAATATCTATTCCGTCATAAAAAAGCCGCACGTAACCGAGAAGACCTCTCTCGGCAGTGATACGACGAACACGGTGTCCATCGTTGTGGATAGGGACGCCAACAAGATTGAGATCAAACAGGCGGTGGAATCCCTCTTCAAGGTTAAGGTCGCTGACGTAAGGACCGTCAATGTAGCGGGAAAGGTCAAACGGGTCGGTCGAAACACTGGAAAGCGCTCTAACTGGAAAAAGGCCTATGTGACGCTCCACGAGGGGCAAACCATAGATTTCTTTGAGGTTTAATCAATACTTTCGGGGTTCACAATGGGAATCAAAAGTTATAAACCGACATCGGCAGGCCGCAGACATCAGACCTGTTCGACGTTCGAAGAGATTACAACGGCAACACCTGAAAAGTCCCTTCTTATTAAACTGAAGAAGACCGGCGGCAGGAATTCGTTCGGGCGCGTAACCTCTCGTCACAAGGGTGGCGGGCACAAGCAGAAGTACCGCATCATCGACTTCCGCCGAGACAAGATCAGCATTCCCGCTACGGTGGCCAGTGTTGAATACGACCCATACCGGAGCGCCCGTATCGCACTTCTTCATTATGCGGACGGTGAAAAGCGCTACATACTGGCTCCTCTCGACCTTAAGGTGGGTGACACGGTACTCAGTGGTCCCGAGGCGGATATCAAGCCGGGCAATGCGCTGCCGCTCAAGGCAATACCTCTGGGTACGATCATCCACAACGTGGAACTGAAGATCGGCAAGGGCGCCCAACTTGCAAGAAGCGCAGGTACGTTTGCCCAGCTAATGGCTAAAGAGGGCAGGTACTCTCAGGTTAAGCTCCCTTCAGGAGAGGTGCGCATGGTACTGCAGGACTGCTATGCAACCATCGGCCAGGTCGGTAATCTCGACCACGAAAAGGTCAGTATCGGTAAGGCTGGCCGCTCCCGTTGGCTAGGCAAGCGTCCCAAGGTTCGCGGTGTTGCCATGAACCCGGTCGATCACCCACATGGTGGTGGTGAAGGCCGCACCTCCGGTGGTCGTCATCCGGTTACCCCGTGGGGCATACCCACAAAGGGATACAAGACCAGAACCAATAAGTCATCCGATCGCTTCATTGTCAAGAAGCGCAGTAAATAACGCGTGAGAGGCTGAGATTATGGCACGTTCAATAAAAAAAGGGCCTTTTGTGGATGGTCACCTGATTAAAAAGGTGCAGACTGAGGGTCCCAGTTCGAAAAAGATCATCAAGACCTGGTCGCGTCGCTCAACCATCACGCCTGATTTCATCGGAATCAGCCTGGCAGTGCATAATGGCCGCAAGTTTATCCCGGTTTACGTTACTGAGAACATGGTAGGTCACAAATTGGGAGAATTCTCCCCAACGCGCACCTTTCATGGCCACGCCGCTGACAGAAAGAGCAAAGTTAAGAAGTAGCTAAGGGAGCATTAAAATGGAATCCAGCGCAAAACTGACACTTATACGACTCTCTCCGCGTAAGACCCGTTTGGTGGTAGATCTTGTCAGGGGTAAAGGCATTCAGGAGGCCCTCAATACCCTGAGGTTCCTGCCACAGCCTTCCGCGAAGCTTATCACCAAGTTGCTCAGATCAGCAGTTGCAAATGCCGAGCAGAAGGGTGTCTCCGATGTGGACAGGCTGTTCGTTAAGACCATATGTGTTGACGGTGGGGCTGTTCTCAAGCGATTTGTGCCGCGCGCCATGGGACGAGCAAGCAAGATTCGGAAGCCGACCAGTCATATCGCCGTCACCCTTTCAGACTCGAAATAGTTTTTTACGTGGAGGTGTAGTTTGGGACAAAAAGTAAATCCGATAGGCTTCAGGCTTGGAGTAACAAAAACATGGGACTCCAAATGGTACGCGGAGGCCGATTATGCGAAGCATCTGCACGAGGATCTCAAAATCCGCGCCTTTCTAAAAAAACGCCTATATAATTCAGGTGTTTCAAAGATAGAAATCGAAAGGGCGGCCAACAAGACAAAGATCAATATCTTTACGGCCAGGCCAGGCCTGATTATCGGTAAAAAAGGCTCAGAGGTCGAAACCATCAAGAAAGATTTGTCGAGCCTCACCTCCAAAGAGATATTCATCAATATTAACGAAGTACGCAAGCCCGAACTGGATGCCCAGCTGGTTGCGGAGAATGTGGCATTGCAACTTGAGCGTAGGATTGCCTTCCGCCGTGCCATGAAAAAGAGTATAACGTCGGCACTTAAATTTGGCGCCAAGGGAATCAGAATCACCTGCTCCGGACGTCTGGGTGGGGCTGAAATGTCCCGCACCGAATGGTACCGAGAAGGTCGCGTTCCTCTGCACACATTACGCGCCGACATTGACTACGGTTTTGCCGAGGCCAAGACAACCTACGGAATTATCGGCATCAAGGTGCTCATCTTCAAGGGCGAGATTCTTCCCGGCCAATAAGTACATATTTTGCCTAAACAGGAGTAAGCTTCAATGTTAATGCCGAAACGGGTTAAACATAGAAAACAGATGAAGGGGCGCATGACCGGCAAACCCTGCCGCGGGATAAGTCTCTCCTTCGGGGAGTTCGGCCTGCAGGCCACGGAGTGTGGCTGGTTGGATTCTCGCCAGATAGAGGCTGCTCGTATCGCCATGACCCGCTATGTTAAAAGGGGGGGGAAAATATGGATCCGCATCTTCCCTGATAAGCCCCTGACATCAAAGCCTGCCGAGACCAGGATGGGTAAGGGTAAAGGATCTCCTGATTCTTGGGTTGCGGTTATCAAGCCCGGCACTGTCCTCTACGAGATGGAGGGGGTATCCGAGGAGATCGCCCGTGAGGCGCTCAGGCTTGCCGCGCATAAGCTGCCTCTCTCAACCAAGTTTATTGCCAGGGGTGAAAACCATGAAGCCTAATGAATTGCGTAAGCTGTCTGTTGAGGATCTTATCAAAAAGAAGGGTGAGTTTACCCAGGAACTCTTCAACCTCAAGTTCCAGTTGCATACCGGCAGGCTCGAAAATACTGCCAAGCTGAAAGGTATCCGCCAGGATATCGCCAGGGTTAATACCATACTTACCGCGAGTAAGGCATAGGGAGCAACAGATGAGTGAACGTGGTCACAGAAAACTACAGGTAGGCGTTGTGGTGAGCGACAAAATGGATAAGACCGTCGTAGTCAGGGTCGATCGTCTTGTGAAGCACTCGCTCTATAGCAAATATATCAAGCGTAGCGTGAAGTATAAGGTGCACGACGAAAAGAACAGCTGCAAGATGGGCGATCGGGTACAGATCATTGAGTGCCGTCCGCTAAGTAAGGACAAGCGCTGGAATCTGAAGCAGATCATCGAAAGCATCTCTTAGGACAGGGGTACTAAGTCAATGATACAAATGCAGTCAATACTAGACGTAGCCGATAATTCCGGAGCCAAGAAGCTCTTTTGCATCAAGGTACTGGGTGGTTCCAAGCGCAAGTATGCCGGAATCGGTGATATTATTGTGGCTTCAGTTCGTGAGGCTCTTCCAAATTCAAAAGTCAAGAAGGGTGATGTGGTTAAGGCAGTTATTGTCAGGACTGCTAAAGAACTGGGCCGCCCTGATGGTTCCTATATCCGCTTTGACGATAACTCGGGTGTCGTGATCAACAATCAGAAAGAGCCCGTCGGTACACGCATCTTTGGTCCTGTTGCCAGGGAATTGCGCGCCAAAAAGTTCATGAAGATCATTTCACTCGCGCCTGAAGTACTTTAATCTGAATCGGAGAATATAGATGCAAGCTACGAAATCTCATGTCAGCAAGGGCGACACTGTGATGGTAATTGCCGGCAAGGAGAAGAAAAAAACCGGCAAGGTACTTCAGTTGCTAACCAAGAAGGATAGGGTAATAGTCGAGGGTCTCAACATGATCAAGCGTCATGTTAAAGCCCGCGGCAATGAGCCGGGCGGGATTAAGGAAAAAGAGGCCTCGATCCACATTTCCAATGTCATGCCGTTCTGTTCCAAGTGCGCCAAGCCGGTCAGAATCAGGAGGACAGCGCTGGAGAACGGCGAGAAACAGAGGATTTGCGTCAAGTGCGGAAATTCTCTCTAGAAATTGACAGGAGGAAGTGAACAATGGCCCGATTGAAGGATCTTTACCATACAGAGATTGTTTCCAAGCTACGTGCGGACTTCAACTACAAGAACATCATGGAAGTCCCGCGTATCGAGAAGATTGTCGTTAACATGGGACTTGGCGAGGCGATCCAGAATATCAAGATTCTCGACTCCGCAAGTGCCGAGATGAACGCCATCACCGGTCAGAAATCTGTCATTACCAAGGCAAAAAAATCCATTGCCACCTTTAAACTGCGTGAGGGTATGCCGATTGGATGTATGGTCACGCTGCGTCGCGAGAGGATGTTTGAATTTCTTGACCGGCTAATGAACGTGGCGCTTGCCCGGGTTCGCGATTTTAAGGGTGTTTCACCCAAGGCATTTGACGGCAAGGGTAATTATACCCTGGGGATCAAGGAGCAGCTGATTTTCCCTGAGATAAACTATGATGCCGTTGACAAGATAAAGGGTTTGAATATAACCATAGTCACAAGCGCCAAGACCGACGAAGAGGGCAGGGCGCTGCTCAAGTACCTGGGCATGCCGTTCAGGAACTAAGACATTCGGGAGGATTCCGTGGCAAAAGTTTCAATGATCATCAAGTCCCAGCGTAAACCAAAGTTTAAGGTTCAGCAGCACAGCCGCTGTTTGGTATGTGGCAGGCCCAAGGCTTTTTATCGCAAATTTAAGATGTGCAGGATATGCCTTCGCAAATATGCATCAATGGGACAGATCCCCGGCGTGATAAAATCCAGCTGGTAATCAACTACGCTTGAAGAAATTTACAGGAGTACATGTACGATGTCCATGACAGATCCAATTGCCGATATGCTGACCAGAATCAGAAACGCAAATATGGTCAAGCTGCAGAAGGTGGATATTCCATCTTCAAACCTGAAGGTCAATATTGCCACGGTCCTTAAACAGGAAGGGTTCATCAAGAACTACAAGGTGATCTCTGATAATCTTCAGGGCGTCCTCAGGGTCTATCTGAAGTATATCGATGAGAAGGACTGCGTGATCAACGAGATCAAGCGCATCAGCAAGCCTGGTGGCCGGGTGTACAAGAAGGCAGAAGATATCCCTGTCGTCAAGAATGGCATGGGCGTGGCAATACTGTCCACCTCCAAGGGGATCATTACCGACAGTGCCGCTCGCAAGGCCGGCGTAGGCGGAGAGGTCATCTGCACCATCTGGTAAACATTGAAATTAAGGAGCACGAAGCAATGTCGAGAATAGGGAAGCTTCCCATAGAGATGCCTAAGGATGTAAAGCTTTCATTTAGTGATTCCGTCCTCACGGTACAGGGTCCCAAGGGCAGATTGACCCGTCAGATTATGTCGTGTGTCACCCTGGATATTTCCGAGACACGTATCATCGTCGCCAGAAACGATGAAAATACCGCAACGCGGGCAGCGCATGGACTGACGCGCACTCTGATCAACAACATGGTGACTGGAGTTACCAAGGGGTTTCATACCAATCTGGAGATCAACGGGGTCGGATATCGTGCCGAGGTCAAGGGCAGCGAACTGGTATTGAGCCTTGGTTATTCACACCCGGTAAATTTCCCGATTCCGGATGGAATTGCCATTGAGGTGGAGAAGATGACCAAACTGTCCGTCAAGGGTTTTGACAAGGAACTGGTTGGACAGACCGCCGCCAAGATCAGGTCGTTCCGCGGACCAGAGCCGTATAAAGGCAAGGGCATTAAATACGCAGACGAGACGATCCTGAGAAAAGCCGGCAAGACTGGCAAGAAATAGTCTTTATAAGGAGATTGCTGTGGCAAAGACTGCACTCAAAACCATAATCAGGCTTAAACGACAGGTACGCGTGCGTAAAAAGGTTCGCGGCACCACCGAGCGTCCACGCCTTAACGTCTTTAAAAGCGCTCGGCATATCTATGCGCAACTCATCGATGACACAAAGGGCGTGACACTCGTTGCATGCTCCACGTTATCGTCCGGCGCCGAATCGCTTTCATACACCGGCAACACAGACGCAGCGGTACATGTAGGTAAAGATATCGCACGTCTGGCAATTGAAAAAGGTATTACTTCGGTGGTGTTTGACCGCAACGGTTTTCTCTACCACGGTAGGATCAAGGCACTGGCTGATGCTGCCCGCGAGGCCGGGCTTCTTTTCTAAAGCGTTCGAGGAGGCTTTCATTGAGTAGAATAAATCCAGCGGAACTGAATCTCATTGACCGTGTAGTTCATATCAGCCGCGTTGCCAAGGTCGTCAAGGGTGGTCGCCGCTTCAGCTTTTCGGCCTTGATTGTGGTGGGTGACGGCAGTGGTCATGTAGGTTACGGACTCGGCAAGGCCAACGAGGTACCGGAAGCGATCAGGAAGGGCGTTGAACAGGCCAAGAAGAACCTTATCAAGGTCCCCGTAAACCAGAGCCAGACCATACCATTCGAGATCGAGGGTAAGTTCGGTGCAGGCCGTCTCCTGATGAAACCGGCCTCGCCCGGTACCGGCGTCATTGCCGGTGGTGCCGCACGAGCCATTTTCGAGGCAGCCGGAATCAATAACATCCTCTCCAAGTGCCTTGGCTCCAATAATCCACATAATGTGGTCAAAGCGGCCTTCGCCGGTCTCACACGGCTCAAAACCCCTGAGGATATTGCCGCACGTCGCGGTCTGACCGAATAATTATCGAGGTGAAGTCAATATGAGTGCCAAGCTGCAAGTTACACTCGTCAGGAGCACAATTGGTAAACCCAAGAAACACCGTGACATCGTCGCCGGTCTTGGTCTGAAAAGGCTCAACAAAACTGTCGAGATCGCCGATACTCCCGAAACGCGGGGGATGATCGCTAAAATCAGCCATATGCTTACTATTGCCCAATAATAAAGGTGGACGTAATGGATTTGAATACACTCAAGCCCGCATTGGGTTCGACCAAAAAGAGAAAACGCATTGGCCGCGGCACCGGCTCCGGACACGGCAAGACCGCCACCAAAGGTCACAAGGGTCAGAAGGCCCGTTCCGGCGGCAGTATCAAGGCCGGTTTCGAAGGCGGCCAGATGCCGCTGCAGCGCCGGCTTCCTAAACGTGGATTCACACCATTGGAGCGTGTCGAGTATGCCGTCGTGAACATAGAGCAGTTGGACGTGTTTGAGACCGGTGCGACCGTTGACGCCGACGCTCTTGCCGCCAAGGGCCTGATCAAGAATAACGCCGGTCTTGTCAAAATCCTCGGAAACGGAGATATCACCAAGTCGCTGGCGGTGTCCGCCACAAAATTCAGCCAGTCAGCCAAGGATAAGATCATAGCCGCCGGCGGAACCGTCGAGGAGAGAGCCTAGTGCTTGACGCACTCCAGAATATCTTCAAGATTCCCGAGCTCAAGAAGCGGGTTCTGTTTTCCCTGGGCATGCTTGCCGTGTACCGCATTGGATGCCATATACCCACCCCTGGTATTGACCGCATCGCCCTGGCGCATTTCTTCAAGCAGGCCCAGGGTACACTTCTCGGCCTTTTCGACATGTTTTCGGGCGGCGCTCTGGAGCGTTTGTCCGTGTTTGCCCTCGGCATCATGCCCTACATATCATCATCCATCATCTTCCAACTGCTGACCGTGGTTGTGCCTGCCATTGAGAAGCTATCCAAGGAGGGAGAGTCGGGCCGGAAGAAGATCATTCAGTACACCCGCTACGGAACGGTTGTGCTGAGCGTTGTTCAGGGACTTGGCATTGCAATCGGCCTTGAGAGCATGCGTGGGCCTGCCGGCGAATTGGTTGTTCTTGCTCCGGGGTGGTCGTTTCGCCTGATGACGGTCCTTACCCTGACGGCCGGCACCGCATTCATCATGTGGCTGGGCGAGCAGATGTCTGAAAGAGGGATTGGCAACGGTATCTCCCTGATCATCTTTGCCGGCATCGTGGCGCAGATCCCGAACGCTCTTGGCAACACCGTCAAGTTGCTCAATGCCGGCCAGATTTCGCTTTTCGTCATCATCTTCGTTCTGGCGCTCATGTTCGCGGTTATTGCCGGCATCGTTTTTGTCGAGCGTGGGCAGCGCCGTCTGCCGATCCATTACGCCAAGAGGGTGGTAGGCCTGAAGACGTTCAATGCCCAGACCTCGCATCTGCCGCTTAAGGTGAATATGGCCGGCGTCATCCCCCCGATCTTCGCATCATCGATCATCATGTTTCCGGCCACGATCGCCAACTTCATAAACATACCCTGGGTCCAGAAGGCGGCCAAAAGCCTTACGCCCGGTAACTGGGTATACAACATGTTTTATGTTGCCTTCATCGTATTTTTCTGTTATTTCTACACGGCTGTGACCTTTAATCCGGTCGATGTTGCGGAAAACATCAAGAAGCATGGCGGCTACATACCCGGCATCAGGCCCGGCAAGGAAACCTCCGAGTTCATGGATAGCGTTCTCACACGGCTTACGTTTGCGGGCGCCATTTATATCTCCGTAGTCTGTGTACTGCCGTCGATTCTGATTGGCAGGTTCAATCTGCCGTTCTACTTCGGCGGCACGGCGTTGTTGATTGCCGTGGGTGTCGGGATGGATACCGTCGCACAGATAGAATCTCACCTGATTACCCGCAACTACGAAGGGTTCCTTAAGGGTGTCAGAATCAGGGGGAGAAAGTAGTCATGAACCTTATTCTGTTTGGGCCTCCCGGCGCCGGCAAGGGTACGCAGGCACAATTTATCGTAGAACGGTACGGGATCCCGCAGATATCAACGGGCGACATGTTGCGCGCCGCTGTCAGGGCGCAAACGCCACTCGGAATCAAGGCTAAAGAAATTATGGAGTCGGGCGGGCTCGTGTCGGATGAACTGGTTCTCGGCATTGTGAAGGACCGTCTAGCTCAATCGGACTGTGACAGGGGCTTTATTCTAGACGGTTTTCCCAGGACCATTCCGCAGGCAGACTCACTCGGAAGCCTGCTAGCCGGGATCAACAGGGAAATCACTCACGTAATATCGCTTGACGTCGACAATGACGAGATCATCCTGCGTCTATCTGGCAGGCGTACCTGCTCAGTCTGCGGCAAGGGGTATCATATTGCCTATGACCCGCCAAAGAGCGCAAGTGTATGCGATGCCTGCGGCGGCAACCTGGTGCAACGGGATGATGACCAGGAGGCAACGGTTAAAAACCGGCTCAGCGTTTATGATCAGCAGACCGCGCCGCTGAAGGAGTATTACGAGCAAACCGGTTTGTTGCGCCATATCAATGGCCAAGGCTCTATTCGTGATATTCAGCAGCAGATAGGCGAATTGCTGGAAGGGTGCTCAGGTGATCATTCTTAAGTCTCCCCGTGAGATTGAAAGAATGAAAACCCCCTGCAGGATGGTCTCTGAAATTCTTGCCCTACTCAAGGAGCAAGTCAGGCCGGGTGTCACGACCTTGGAATTGGAGGCTATGGCATGTGCCGAAGCAAGGAAGCGCGGGGCCAAGCCGGCTTTCAAGGGGTACCATAATTATCCAAGTGCGCTATGTTGTTCGCTTAACGATCAGGTAGTTCACGGAATGCCGACGGCGCAGCCGCTCAAGAGCGGTGATATACTTAGCCTTGATTTTGGCGTCCTTTATGATGAGTTCTATGGAGATGCCGCCATAACCCTGCCGATTGGCGATGTCTCTGCCGAGGTAGCCGAACTCATGCTGGCAACCGAACAGTCGTTGCATGCCGGAATTGAAAAGGCGGTACCTGGCGGCAGACTGTTTGACATATCCTATGCGGTGCAGAGTTATGTAGAAGCCCGGGGCTTCTCGGTTGTGCGGGATTTTGTCGGACACGGTATCGGCAGAAATTTGCATGAGGACCCTCAGGTGCCTAATTTCGGCGTACCTGGAAAAGGTGTTAGACTCAAGTCCGGTATGGTATTGGCCATTGAGCCGATGATAAATCAGAAGGGTCATGAAGTACGGGTGCTGGAAGACGGCTGGACGGCAGTGACCTGTGACGGTGGGTTATCCGCACATTTTGAACATACCGTTGCTATTACCGATAGGGGACCTGTAATTTTGACACGTATATAGCTGCGTGTGAAGGGGAGATATATGAAAGTCAGAGCTTCGGTTAAAAAGATTTGCGACAAGTGCAAGATTATCAAGCGCAAGGGTGTAGTCCGCGTAATATGCGACATACCCAAGCATTCCCAGCGTCAGGGATGAGCAATTAAAGGAGGACTTTCAATTGGCACGTATTTCAGGTATTGACCTACCAAAGAACAAGCGAATAGTTGTTGCCCTGACCTATATTTATGGAATCGGTCGCTCAACAGCTGATGGAATCCTTGCGGAGACGAAGATTGATCCGGATACCCGCACCGACAAGTTGACCGAGGCGGAGGTATCCCGTCTGCGTGACGAGATAGATCGCAACTGCAAGGTGGAGGGTGACCTGCGCCGTGAGATATCCATGAACATCAAACGGCTCATGGATCTAGGCTGTTATCGCGGGCTTCGTCATAGAAAGGGACTTCCGGTCAGGGGGCAGCGCACCAAGACCAATGCACGGACCCGTAAAGGTCCCGCCCGTACCGTTGCAGGCAAGAAGAAATAATCCCATTTAGCTCCGGAGAACACGAATGGCAAGTCCAGCTAAGAAGGTCGTTCGCAAGAAAAAGGAACGCAAAAATATTACGAATGGTGTTGCCCACATACAGGCGACTTTCAATAACACCATCATCACTATCACCGATGTTGCCGGCAATGTGATCGCCTGGTCCACTTCTGGGGCGAAGGGGTTCAAGGGGTCGCGCAAGAGTACACCCTTTGCAGCCCAGATAGCCGCAGAGGACTGTGCCAAAAAGGCACAGGAACACGGTCTCAGAAATGTTGAGGTGTACGTCAAGGGTCCCGGCTCAGGCCGCGAGTCGGCGCTAAGGGCGCTTCAGGCAGCCGGGTTTAATATAAGTTTTATAAAGGATGTGACGCCGATCCCTCACAACGGTTGCCGTCCTCCCAAGAGAAGAAGAGTCTAATTTCGCTTTAACCATACAAGGAGGTTTTCATTGGCTCGTTATACAGGACCTTCATGCCGTCTGTGCAGAAGAGAAAACATGGAACTGTTTTTGAAGGGTGATCGGTGTTATACCGACAAGTGTGCCATAAAGCGCCGTAATTATCCGCCGGGCCAACACGGCCAGTCACGCTCCAAAACTTCAGCCTATGGTGTGCAGTTGCGTGAAAAGCAAAAAGTCAGGCGAATCTACGGACTTCTGGAAAAGCAGTTCCGCAGTTACTTTGTCGAGGCAGACCGCATGAAAGGGGTGACCGGCGAGAATCTTCTGTCCCTCCTTGAGCGTCGTCTTGACAATGCCGTCTACCGGCTTGGTTTTGCCTCATCGCGTACGGAATCGCGACAACTCGTGCGTCACGGCCACTTCATCCTTAACGGCAGGAAGGTTAACATTCCCTCCATCCAGCTCAAGTCGGGAGACGTTATCGAGTTGCGTGAGAAGAGCAGGAAAATTGCCTCCATCAATGACTCGCTGGAAGCGGTTGTACGGCGTGGTATACCGCAATGGCTCGAGCTTGATAGGGATGCCTTCAAGGGAATCCTCAAGGGGCTGCCCGTTCGTGAGGACATCACGACTCCGATCCAGGAGCAGTTGATCGTCGAACTTTACTCGAAGTAATTCCCGAGGTTCCAGGCTGCTTGCCCGTAACATCCAGGACCGGATAATACCCTCCGGAGGAGGTTGTAATGTATAAAAATTGGCGGGATCTTATTAGGCCAAAACAGCTCCAGGTTGAAAAAGAAACACTTTCAAATACATACGGCAAATTTTATGCAGAACCTTTTGAACGTGGTTTTGGCACCACACTAGGTAATTCACTCAGACGGATTCTCCTCTCATCGCTGCAGGGCGCTGCCGTTACATCGGTTCGCATCAAGGGGGTGTTGCACGAATTCTCCGCTATACAGGGTGTGACGGAGGATGTTACCGATATCATCCTAAACCTGAAAGGTGTGCGCCTCAAGCTGTATTCATCCGATCAGGCCACCATCCGTATCGTTCACAAGGGTGAAGGCTTGGTCAAGGCTGGTGACATACTCGTGGGGCACAATGTCGAGGTGATGAACCCCGATCATCATATTGCCACTTGTGGCAAGGATGCAAATCTGGAAGCGGAGCTGACTGTGAAGATGGGTAAGGGGTATGTGTCGGCTGATCGTAACCGCGACGAGAGGGCGCCTGTGGGTACCATTCCCATCGATGCCATCTATTCTCCCATCAGGAAGGTCAACTTTGCGGTATCCAATGCCCGTGTCGGACAGATGACCGACTACGATAAATTGACGATCGAGGTTTGGACCGATGGAAGTGCCAAGCCGGATGATGCCCTTTCCTATGCCGCCAAGATCATGAAGGAGCAACTCTCCATCTTCATCAATTTTGATGAGGAGGCGGAGCCGTTGCTGTATGAAGAGTCACAGGAAGAAAAGGACAAGATCAACGAAAACCTTTACCGTACAGTGGAGGAGTTAGAGCTGTCCGTTCGTTCGGCCAACTGCCTCAAGAATGCAGGCATCAAGCTTATCGGTGAGCTGGTTTCCAAAACCGAGGCCGAGATGCTGAAGACCCAGAACTTCGGGCGCAAGTCACTGAACGAAATCAAGGATATCCTCACCGAGATGGGCCTCACCTTTGGCATGAGACTCGAGGGCTTTCCGGACCCGGAGATCATGAGTCGATTGCGTGGAGAACAGAAGGAAGAGGAGTAGCACCCCGGACAGCTATCAGCTTCAGAAAGGAAGAGTGTTATGCGTCACAATAAGGCAGGCAGGAGGCTTGGCAGGACCACCAGTCATCGCGAGGCGATGTTCCGGAACATGGTCACCTCACTGCTCAATCATGAAAAGATAACCACGACTGATGCCAAGGCCAAGGAGATCCGCTCCGTTGCCGAGAAGATGATCACGCTCGGCAAGCGTGGCGATCTGCATTCCATGCGTTTGGCTGCTGCCTATATACGTGAGAAATCGGTGGTCACCAAGCTGTTCACCACCATTGCCCCACGCTTCAAGGATCGCGCCGGCGGTTACACGCGTATCATCAAGCTGGGAATCCGGCAGGGTGACACGGCACCGATATCGTTAATCGAGCTGGTTGAAGAGGAAATGCAACCGAAGAAGGCCAAACAGAGGCCGGCTAAGGCGGCAGTTGCACCCAGGGTAGCCCCTGTCGCAGCGGTTGCCGAGGCGGCTCCCTTGGCGGATGCACCGGAAGCGACTGCTGTTGAGCCTGCAGAGGTATGCGAGGCGAAAGCAGATTAGATATCCTTTTTAAAGGTTGGCGAGGTTACAGATAAAGGGCAGTGGATGTTAGATCCGCTGCCCTTTATCTTTTGCTTTTTGCGATGGTCGCTTCATGGATGTGCCGTCGGGCACGTTACGTGATGAGATCGACCACCATGCCTTTGATGTTGATGACCCTGGCGGTGATCGCCAGATGGTTCCTGTTTTCCCTGATGATCAGATCATAGAGACGATCCGCCTCGGCGTTGATGACGGTGATTATCTCAAAATAGCGGGGGTTCTGAGGTGTCCCGCCGATCTTCTCCAGTCGGTAGGCCTCGCTGCTGATACGTTTTGCCAATCTGCTCAAAAGTTCCCGAAACTGCTTGAAATTGGTGATGGTTGGCTCTTTCTCCAGTTTTTCGCCCGCCTGCTCGATCCCATTCCTCAGTTCATCTACCTCCCGTTCATAAGAGCCGGCCTCTGACTGCTGCTGGATAAGCTCGGATGCAAAGAGCGATGAAGCAGATCCCTTCGAATGGGACTTCCTGTCGCTTTTCTTATCGATATCCCGGATGGCTGATTTGTCGCTGATGCGCATGGACACCTCCCTCGAAGCCGTTGAACGGACTTTACCTTAGCACACTCTGCCAAACCAGGCAATTGCGGCAAAAATGCAACAATCAGATTTGCAACTCGTGTGGCTTGTGGTATGCTTGCTGCCGTTACGAGCCCATCCGGTCACAAAAGAGGAGGCAAGTCATGCTGGAATTATTGGAGAAAGCGGTCATGACCGCAATCGGGGTGGCAGCAATCACCCAGAAAAAGGGTGAGGAACTTGCTGCGGAGATGAGGGATAAGTACAAGATGAGCGAGGAGGAGGGCAAGCTCTTTGTCGATCGCATACAATCTATTGCCAGCGAGAGCAGGGAAAAGGTGCGCGAGATGGCGGAGACGGAGGTGCGGAAGGTGGTTGATCGGCTTGGCCTGGTGTCGCGGGAGGAGTTCGATCTTTTGGCCAAGCGGGTAGAGGAGTTGGAATCGAGACAGGTTGGCTGAGGGCACATGCTCCCATTCCTGAAAATAAACAGGAACATCCGCAGCTTACGTCGCTACTGGAACATTGCTCGCGTCCTCAGCAGCTATGGTTTCGACCACGTGCTGGAGATGCTGGGGTTGACCGACATGCTGGCAAGGAGCAAGCGGCTGTTTCTCAGGGAGAAGGCGGACATAGCCCATCTCTCGGCCGCGCAGCGGATGCGTCTTGCGCTGGAGGAGCTTGGACCGACCTTTATCAAGCTCGGACAGCTCCTTTCCACCCGACCGGACATCATCCCGCCCCCCTTTGTGCGTGAGTTCGAGAAGCTCCAGGACAGTGTGCCGGGCTTTTCGTTCGAAGAGCTGAAGGTTCAGGTCGAGCGGGAGCTGCACGCTCCGCTGGCGACGTTTTTCACCATGATAGACCCCGTGCCTTTGGCGGCCGCCTCCATCGCCCAGGTGCACCGGGCGCGTCTGACCACGGGCGAGGATGTGGTCATAAAGGTGCGACGACCCGGCGTGGTCGAGGTGGTGGAATCCGACATCAGTGCCCTGATGGGACTGGCCCAGCTTGCCGAGCGCCATGTATCCGGCAGCGAGTTATACGACCCGGTCGGCGTTGTGCGCGAATTCGCCCGCACCATCCGCCGCGAGATGGACTTCACCCGCGAGGGACACACCATCGAAAAGTTCCGCGATAACTTCAGCGGCACGAAATGGATGTTTTTCCCGCGGGTACACTGGAAGCAGACTTCCCGCGGCGTCCTGACCCTCGCATACGTGGAAGGTATCAAGGTCTCGGACCTGGGGTCCCTCGAGCGCGCGGGCCTGGACCGGCGGGTGATCGCCCGTCGCGGTGCAGACGCCTTCCTGGAGATGGTCCTCAACCACGGATTCTTCCACGGCGACCCCCATCCCGGAAACGTCATGATCCTGCCGGACAACGTCATCTGCCTGCTGGACTACGGCATCGTCGGGCGGCTGGATGAGGAGTTGCGGGCCTTTCTGAGCAACACCCTGTTCGCCATCATCAACCGCGACATGGATGAGGTGATCTCGCTTCTGCTCTTTGCCGGGGATATCTCCGACAACCTGAACATCCGCGCCCTCAAACGCGACCTCTCCAACTTCATCGACGGCTACTACGAGATACCGCTCCAGGAGGTCGAGGTGGGGCGGATGCTGATGGAGTTCATCGAGATCATCACCCTCTACAACATCCGCATCCAGCCCGACCTGATGCTCTTGGCCAAATCCCTGGTGATTATCGAGGGGATGGGTCGCAACCTCGACCCCGCCTTCGACATGGTGGAGCACATCCGCCCCTTCATGGAGAAGGCGCTGCAGCAGAAATATTCTCCCCGGCGCATCTACCGTGACATCAACTCGATTCTGCTTTCTTATCTGAAGCTGGCCCGCGACTTACCCCGCGACATGAAGGAGATCGTCAACCGAGTCAACCGCAACCAGTTCAAGATCGATCTGGAACACCGCGGCCTGGACAAGTTCACCGCAGATTTCGACCGCTCCATAAACCGTCTTTCTTCCAGCCTGATCCTGGCTGCGCTTATCATCGGTTCGTCAATCATCATGCAGACCAGCTCGGGGCCGCAACTGCTCGGATTTCCCAAGCTTGCCTTTCTCGGTTACACCGTGGCCGGCATGATCGGGCTCTGGCTGGTGTACGCCATCATCCGTTCCGGTAGGCTTTGAATGCGACGGATTCAAGATCCCGAACTGCAGGTGACGGAGTGATGGACGCCAAACTCCCGAGGGAAGAACGCAACAAGAGGATCCGCGAGGCGATCATCATTGCCCTGGCGGTCATCCTGATCCTCTTCCTCACCAGAACCGAGATCCACCTGACCAAGCTCAGCGCCGACGCGCCCATGGGGAGCAATATCGCCATCTTCGGCGTCATCAACGTGGTGATCCTGCTGGTGATCCTGCTGGTCTACCTGGTATGCCGCAATGTGGTGAAGCTCTTGCTGGAGAGCCGCTCCAATCCTTTTGCCACGCGGCTGCGCACCAAACTGGTGCTCTCCTTTGTCGGGCTCTCGCTGATACCAACAATGCTGCTCTTCTTTGCGGCGGCCGGTTTCATCAACAACACCGTACACAACTGGTTCAACACCCAGGTGGAGAGCTCCCTGAGCGAATCGCTGGAGGTGGCCCAGACCTACTACAAGAACTCGGCCTCCAACGCACTCTACTACGGCAGGCAGATCAGCGGATTCATCAAGAGCCGCAAACTGCTGAACCAGGACAACCTGCCGCAACTTAAGGAGTTGATCCGTCAGAAACAGAAGGAGTACAACCTGGGGGTGGTCGAGGTCTACTCGGCGCAGCGCGAGGAGCTGGTGCGGGCGTCCAACCCGGCCGTTCCCAGGGGGGAATTCACCAACCCCGCCTCCGAGGACATCAACCGCGGACTGTCCGGCAGCGAGCTGACCCGCGTCAACCAGGCCGGCAAGGCCGACCTGATCCGCGGCATCGTGCCGGTCTACTCCACCTGGAACGAGAGGGATGTGGTCGGGGTGGTGGTGGTCAACTATTACGTCCCCTATTCGCTGGTCAACAAGATGAAGGAGATCACCGAGTCGTACCACGAATTCCGCCAGCTGAAAATTCTCAAGAACCCGATCCGGGCCGGGTATATCATCACCCTGTTCCTGATTACGACGGTGATCGTGTTCTTTGCCTACTGGATGGGTATCTATCTGGCAAACAGCATGACAAGGCCGGTTCAGGAACTGGTCGAAGCGACCCGTGCGGTGGCCGACGGCAATCTCAGCGTTCATATCGAATCATATGCGGCCGACGAGATCGGCATGCTGGTCGAATCCTTCAACCGCATGACCGACGACCTGCGCGCCAAGCAGCAGGCGCTCAATACCTCCAACGAGGAGCTCTCCCGCATCAACCAGGAGATCGAGCGGCGGCGGCGCTACATGGAGATCGTCCTGCGTAACGTGGCGGCCGGCGTCATCTCGGTCGACCGTGAGGGTATCATCACCACCATCAACACCTCGGCCGAGAAGCTCCTCAGCATAAACACCGGAACGGTGCTGGGGAAGAATTTTCGCGAGGTGCTGCGCGAGTCCCATCTGGATATCGTCAAGGAGAGTCTGAAGGAGCTGGTGCTGGCGAAACAGGACACCATCAACCGGCAGATATCTCTCGACGTGCGCGGCACGCGGCTGGCCCTGCATCTGCACCTGACCATGCTGCGGGACGAGAACGGCGATTTCATGGGGACCGTGCTCGTGCTGGACGACCTGACCCAGGTGATGAAGGCCCAGCGCATGGCTGCCTGGCGCGAGGTGGCCCGGCGCATCGCCCACGAGATCAAAAACCCGCTCACGCCGATCCAGCTCTCGGCCCAGCGTCTGCGCAAGCGCTATCTCTCCCGTTTCAGCGATGACGAGAAGGTATTCGACGAGTGCACGGAGATGATCATCAAATCGGTGGACGAGTTGAAGACCCTGGTCAACGAGTTCTCCAATTTTGCCCGCATGCCGGCTATACAGCCGGAACCGAACGACATCAACGCCCTGATCCGGGAGACGCTGACCCTTTACCAGGAGGCCCACCGCGGGGTGTATTTCAGTTTCACCCCCGACGAGCGCATGCCGCAGCTCAAGATCGACCGCGACCAGATCCGGCGGGTGATGATCAATATCCTTGAGAACGCCGTGGCGGCCATGGAGGAGCAGGGTCAGATCGCTATCAGCAGCAGTTTCGACCCCGAACTGAAGATGGCGTCCTTCACCATCGCCGACAACGGACCCGGCATCCCGCCCGAGGACAAACCGCGGCTGTTCGAGCCCTATTTTTCCACCAAGAAGACCGGTACCGGCCTCGGGCTGGCGATTGTAAGCAGCATCGTCTCCGACCACAACGGTTTCGTGCGTGTCAGGGACAACGACCCGCAGGGGGCCTGTTTCGTCGTGGAGCTGCCGGCGGGATAGAAACTGATTTCTTAAGGAGTGACGCATGTCGAAGACGATACTCATAGTGGACGACGAGAAGGATATCCGCATATCCCTGAGCGGTATCCTTGAGGATGAGGGCTACCAGGTGGTGACCGCCGCCAGTGGTGTCGAGGCGCTGGAATGCGCCAGACAGGAGTTGCCCGACCTGGTGCTGCTCGACATCTGGATGCCGGGGATGGACGGCCTTGAGACGCTGGAGAAGATGAAGACCCTCTTTCCGCAGGTAACGGTCATCATGATCTCGGGGCATGGCACCATCGAGACCGCGGTGCGCTCCACCAAGCTGGGGGCCTTCGACTTCATCGAGAAGCCGCTCTCGTTGGACAAGGTGCTGATCACTGTGGTCAACGCCTTGCGCTTGAGGGAGTTGCGGGTCGAGAACGAGGAGCTCAAGCGTGCCGCAGGCAACGAGTATGAATTGATCGGCGGCTCTCCGGCCATGGCCGCGCTGCGCGAGCAGATCATGCGTGTCGCCCCGACCACCGCCTCGGTGCTGGTGACCGGTGAGAACGGCACAGGCAAGGAGTTGGTGGCCCGCTCGCTGCACTACTACAGCCAGCGTCGCGACAAACCGTTCGTGGCGATCAACTGCGCGGCCATCCCCGAAGAGTTGATCGAAAGCGAGCTGTTCGGTCACGAGAAGGGCGCCTTCACCGGTGCGGTGGCGCAGAGGAAGGGAAAATTCGATCTGGCGGATGGTGGTACCCTGTTCCTGGACGAGATCGGCGACATGTCGCTCAAGACCCAGGCCAAGGTGTTGCGGATTATCCAGGAACGTTGCTTCGAACGGGTGGGGGGCACCCGCCTGGTGTCGGTGGACGTCAGGATCATCGCCGCCACCAACAAGGGGCTCGACGAGGAGATCCGCCAGGGGAGGTTCCGGGAGGACCTCTTCTACCGTCTCAACGTTGTGCCCTTCAGGGTTCCCGCGCTGCGGGAACACCCGGATGACATCGCACTCCTGGTGCCGCATTTCGTGAGCCAGTTCTACCGCCGGGAGGGACGCGAGCCGAAGGAGTTCCTGCCGGAGACCCTGGAACTGCTCCGGAGGTACGATTGGCCGGGTAACATCCGCGAGTTGAGGAACATCATCGAGCGCATCCTGATCATGACGCCGGGCAGGAAAATCACCCCTGCCGATATCCCCGAGCTGCGGGGGGAACTGTCAATGGTTGCCCACCTCACTCCAAGACCGGATGGGGTTCCGACCCTGGGCACGTTGCGGGAGGCCCGTGAAGAGTTCGAGCGGGAGTTCATCATCCAGAAGCTGGAGGAGAACGACTGGAACATCTCCCGCACCGCAGAGATGATCGAGCTGGAGCGGAGCAACCTGCACCGCAAGATCAAGAGCTATGGGATCGATGTCAGGAAGTAGGGTGAGACAATAACTGGATGTTAGTAATTGAACCGGGCCGCGGCATTTCGCCGCGGCCCGGTCTGTTCCGGCTCACCCTGCTTGCCGTGCGGCGCGAGCCGGAAAGGCCAATAGCAATACGGCCGCCAGTAGGGCCAGGGAGGCGCCGAAGGCGAAGGCTGCCTGGGGGGAGGCCTTCTGCCAGATCACCCCGAAGATCAGGCTGGCGGGGAGCGCCCCGATCCCCACGGCGAAGTTGTACCAGCCGAAGGCGCCGCCCCGTTCCTCGGGGCGTGCCAGGTCGGAGAGGTAGGCCTTCTCCACCCCCTCGGTCATGCCGTAGAAAAGCCCGTACCAGGCAAACAACAGCCAGATCTGCAACTCCGTTGTAGCAAAGGCGAAACCGGCGTAGGCCAGGGCATAGACCACCCAGCCGGCAACGATCACGCCCCGCCTGCCGATCCTGTCCGAAAGCGCGCCGAAGGGCATGGCGGAGAGCATCTTGACCAGATGGAAGAAGGTCCACAAGAGCGGGATGCGGCCCGGCGTCACCCCCAACTCTCCGGCCCGCAGGAGCAGAAAGGCGTCGGAGGAGTTCCCCAGGGTGAAAAGCAAGAGGATCAGCAGGTAGGCACGGATGCCCTTTCCCGGCCTGATTGATTGCTGACCGGAGTTTGCCGGTCTGCTGCGCGGGATGTCGCGTACCCGGGCGATGATCAGGATCACGGCCAGAAGGCCGGGGATGGCGGCCAGCCAGAAGACCGTGCGAAGGTCGGCCGCGAACCAGGCCAATAGGACGGTCGCCAGGAGCGGTCCGACGATGGCGCCGGCATGGTCCATGGAGCGGTGGAAGCCGAAGGCCCTCCCCCGCATGGATGCATCCGTGGAGTCGGCGATCAGGGCATCGCGGGGGGAGGTGCGAATCCCCTTGCCGATGCGGTCGGAAAAGCGCAAAAGGAGCACGGTCAGGGGGGAACCGGCCACGGCGATCAACGGCCGCGACAATGAGGAGAGCGAATAACCGGCAAGAATCAGCCGCTTTCTCCCCTCGACACGGTCCGACATGATGCCAGAGGCCAGCTTCAAGAGGGCCGCGGTGGATTCGGCCACCCCCTCGATCATCCCCAGGAAGGCCGGTCCGGCCCCCAGCACCGTCGTCACGAAGAGCGGCAGCAGGGGGTAGATCATCTCGCTGGAGACGTCGGTCAGGAAGCTGACCAGGCCGAGTATCAGGACGTTGGCGCTGATGCCGCTGAACATGGGGACTCCGGGAGGTTGAAGTGGCTGCGCTGCAAGACGCGCCCATTCTAGCGCAAGGGCCCGTATCGATCAACGCCGAATTGAGGGTTTTTGTCTGCTCATTGTTTCGGCATTCTGCCTCTACAAACGGCATGGCGGTGTTCGACCTGCCCCGATCGTCCTCGTTCTGGATAATAAAGACAACGATATTAGTCGGTTATCGTTTTGGTGCATGCTGGCACGCCGCATGTATGGTCATGCACGGCAATACCGAAGTCAGACCGGGTAAGTAGGAGGCGTGTATGTGTACGATTGATGAAAAGGATGCGATGATCCCTATTGATGAAGCCGCCGAGGAGCTTGCCACCACCGGCTTGAGGCTGTTGATGCTGATCCGTGAAGGCAAGCTGGAAGGGTGCGAGGAGGGGGGCGCCTGGCAGGTCTCCCGCAACTCCCTGGAACGTCTCAGGGGGGAGGGGGTGGCGCCGCCCGTGCAGCAGAAGGGGTGCGCCTCCACGTGCACGTCCTCAAAGTCAGGGTGCGGCTGCCGTTAACCTACTTCGGGGCATCAGAATTTGGAGGATAGGCATCCTGCCTGTCATGGCGGCAAAGCCGCCAACGCAGGCGAGACGCCTACGCCCCGACAAAATTTGATGTCAGCCGATAGGCGCTTAACGCCTAATTAAGGCGGTTTACCAGCCAAGCTGGTCCCGGGCGCACCCCACCAGGCAGGCGAACACCTCCTCGCGCGTTCCGAACAGGCGGGGCATCTCGTTGAGGATATCCTCCAGCAGGTGCAGCACCCGTCCGTCCGTTGTCCCGAGCGCGTCCATGACCGCCTCCATCATGGGGATGATCTCGTACAGGTCGTCCCGGTTGAAGGGGGCGGGGTCCGGCGTCCCGCTGAACTTGGGTCTGTCGCGGTTGGCGACGTCCCTGGGGTACTTGAATTTCAGGTCTGACGGCTTGATGCTGATTCCCATCTCATGGCCTCCTTATGAATGGCGTTTGCGTCGATCTAGGTCCGGCAGCGGTGGCGCCATTCAGGCCGCCGCTTGAATAAATCATGGGAATATGCCTCGAAATGGTGTAGATATAGCCCCGATATCCGTTGCATATCCCCCATGCAGGTTATGTACCGATGAGGAAACCCTTCTCTAAATTCCTGTTGACCATTCTGCTGGCGGGTATCGCCGTCTGCCTCGCAATCATCTCCGTCCCCCGCGAGAAGCGCTGGAGCGCCGTTTCCGACCAGGGCTACCTGAATCTGCTCCGTGAGGCGCACTCAGCCGTAACCAAGGGGTATGTGGAGAAACCCGACGGCAAAAGGCTGGTGCGGGGAATGGTCGACGGCATGCTGGCCTCCCTCGATCCGCATAACGCCTATCTCCCCCCGGAACCGTACCAGGAGATGGAGGTGCAGATGGCGGGCGCCTTTGGCGGGGTCGGTATCGAACTGGGGATGAAGGATGGGCGGCTGACGGTGATTGCCCCCATCGACGACACCCCTGCCTTCCGGGCCGGCATCCAGCCGAATGACCACATCTGGAAGATTGACGGCACACCGACCCACGGCATGAACATCTCGGCGGCGGTCAAGCGGATGCGCGGCGGTAAGGGGAGTCCCGTCACATTGACCATCCTGCGGGGAGCCCCCCCGCGCCAACTCACGATCAGGCTCATCCGCGCAATCATCAAGATCAAGAGCATCAAGGCGCACACCCTGGAGCCGGGTTATGCCATGATCAGGATATCCCAGTTCCAGGAGCGCACCGGCGGCGAGTTCAGGCAGGCGCTCCAGGACCTCCGGACCCGTAGCGGCGGGGTATTGAAGGGGCTGGTGATCGATCTCCGCTTCAACCCCGGCGGCCTGCTGGGGTCGGCGGTGGAGGTGGTCAACTGCTTCATCGGCGACGATGCCGACAGCACGCTGATAGTCTCCACCAGGGGGAGGTTGCCGGATGCCAACCAGGCATTCCATGCATCCCTGGGGAACAAGGAGCCGCGTTACCCGATCGTAGTGCTGATCAACGGGGGGAGCGCCAGCGCCTCGGAGATCGTGGCCGGGGCGCTCCAGGACCACAGACGGGCGCTTGTCATGGGAAAGCAGAGCTTCGGCAAGGGGTCGGTGCAATCGCTGTTCCCGCTCCCCGGTGATGCCGCCCTCAAGCTGACCACGGCGCGCTACTACACCCCCAGCGGCCGTTCCATCCAGGCCAGGGGCATCACCCCCGACATAGAGGTGGGGAACGTCGCACCGGTCGAGACAAATGGAATGAGGGATGAGAGGATCAGGGAAAGGGACCTGGAGAACCGGCTCGCGCCACGCGAGAGGGAGCCGGTCGTCAAGGAACCACCGGAACCGCCACACGGCGGCAGGGGCGAGCCCGATCTGGCCAGGGACTACCAGCTCGGCCGGGCCCTGGAACTGCTGCGTTCGCTCAGCCGGCTGCGGGAACAGGGGCTCGCCCCCTTGCCTTGAGGCTGGGGTTGCGGTTCAGCCGCCGATGAGTTCCCTGAGTTTGGCGCCGATGTCGGCCTCGCGCATCAGCGCCTCGCCGATCAGGAAGGCCCGGGCGCCGTCGGCTGCCAGGCGCTGGATGTCGGCGCGTGTGTCGATACCGCTCTCGGCCACCAGCAGCCGATCAGGCGTCAGCATGCGGGCCAGGCGCGCCGTGGTGCCGAGGTCGGTGACAAAGTTGCGCAGGTTGCGGTTGTTGACCCCGATCAAGGGGCAGCCGGTCTTGAGCGCGGTCTCCATCTCGGTCTCGTCGTGGACCTCCAGCAGACAGTCGAGCCCCAGTTCCCGCGCCAGGTCGTGGAACTCCAGCAGTTGCGGCAGCTCCAGCATGGCGGCTATCAGAAGGCACGCGTCGGCCCCGGCGGCGCGTGCCTCGTAGATCTGGTACGGGTCGCAGATGAAATCCTTTCGCAGAAGCGGCAGGGAGACCGTCTCGCGGATCTGGGCCAGGAAACGCAGGTGCCCCATGAAGAACCTCTCGTCGGTCAAGACCGACAGACAGGTGGCGCCGTTGGCGGCGTAGGACTCCGCGATCCCCGCCGGGTCGAAATCGGCCCTGATGATCCCCTTGCTGGGGGAGCCCTTCTTCACCTCGGCGATGATTGCCGTCCACTCCGACGCCACCGCGTCCCGCAGAGCCCGCTCGAATCCGCGCGGCTTGTCCTCCAGTTCGGCGATGCGCGCTTTCAGCTCGGCCAGCGGAACGGCGGCCCTGGCGGCGGCCAACTCCTCCCGCTTGTGGGCGACGATCTTCTTCAGTATGTCTGGTGTGTCGTTCATATCGGCAGATATCCTTGGGCTTTACGACCCTTTAACGGCTGGTCATCTCCACCAGCCTCTCCAGTTGCGTCATTGCGCGGCCCGAGTCGATGGCCTCGGCCGCCATTGCCAGACCCTCGGCGGGCGTAGCGGCCCTGCCTGCCGCCACCAGTCCGTAGGCGGCGTTCAAGAGGACGATGTCGCGCTTCGGTCCCTTCTCCCCCTTCAAAACGGCCCGCACAATCTCCGCATTGGCAGTGGCGTCGCCGCCGCGCACTTCGTCCATCGTGCAGCGGCTGAGGCCGAACTGCTCGGGGGTGACGCCGGCGAGCCTGACACCTTCCGGTGTGACCTCGGCAATAAGCGTCTCCGTGGTAAGGGTGATCTCGTCCATGCCGTCGCGGCCGTAGACGACGAAGCCATGTTTGCAGCCGAGCTTGTGCAGCACGCCGGCCATTTTTTCCACCAGGTCGGCCCGGTAGACCCCCAACACCTGGCGGTTGGCGCCGGCCGGGTTGGTGAGCGGACCGAGGATGTTGAAGATGGTGCGGATGCCGATCTCGCGCCGCGGGCCAATGGCGTGCTTCATCGCCCCGTGCAGGGCCGGCGCGAACAGGAAGCCGATGCCGACCTCGCGGATGCACCCCTCCACGGTCTCCGGCGTGACGTCCAGGTTGACCCCCAGCCTCTCCAGCACGTCGGCGCTGCCGCAGGCCGAGGAGACCGAGCGGTTGCCGTGCTTGGCCACCTTTACGCCGCAGGCCGAGACAACGAAGGCCACGGTGGTGGAGACGTTGAAGCTGTTGGTGCCGCTGCCGCCGGTGCCGCAGGTGTCCAGGATGGTCTCCTGGTCGATGTTGATGTCGTCCCGGTCGATGTCGAGCACGTCACTGCCCGCGCGGATGCGGGTGGCCCGCTCCCGCATGACGCGGGCCGCTCCGGTGATCTCCTCCACCGTCTCGCCCTTCATGCGCAGGGCGGTGATGAACGCCCCGATCTGCGCCGGGGTTGCCTCGCCCGACATGATCTGGCTCATGACCTCGATCATCTCCCCTTCGGTCAGGTTGTTGAGTTCAACGACTCGTGCAATTGCCTTTCTGATCATCGTGCACCTCCCGGTGAAGATTGTTAGACGAAAAAAACGGGGATGTATGAACATCCCCGGGGGGTACTCCTGTAACGGCGGCAGCGGCGCTGCTACAACCCTTCCTTGATCTTGCGGATGGCCTCCTTGATGAGCGACTCCGCCAGATCGGGCACTACCTCCCAGACTATCCGCTCTATGACCTCCTGCGATACCGCGGCGATGGCGGCCTTGAGCTGGGCTTCGCTCAGGACGGCCGGGGCGATGGCCGCTGGCGGCGCTTCGGCTATGCCGGGAGTTGCCTCAAATGCAGGTGCGGCAGGTTCGATCAAGTCGGGTGTGAGTGTTTCGGAAAAGGGGAAAGCGGGTTCGGCGAATGCCGCTGCCAGAGGCGATTCCGCCAGGGGCGGTTCAGCTGCCGCGACGGGCGGCGCGGCAGCCTGCATGGCCGGCTCTTCCTCGAAGGAGATCTCACCAAAGGAGACCTCCTGTTGCGGTGATTCCAGCCCGGAAAAGGCGTTCGCCGGCAGTTCGGCGGCCGCCTCCTCCTCGAATTCGAAGGTATGCTCCTCCACCGGAATCCACCGTGTCCCGGTGCTGTCGGACGGCGCTGTTGGAGCTGCCGCCGGCTCTACAGCCGGCGCATCTGGCTCTTCGCCGGCAATGGCGAACACATCCGGCTCTAACGCCGCTTCGGGCATGGGCTGGATCGCGGCAGTCGCGGCTGTTGGGGCGGGATTCGCCAGGGGGGTGAAGGCGCTCCAGATATCGTCCTCCGTGGCACCTGGGAGGGGTTCGCCCACTGTCGGGGCCTCTGTCGGCATAATCGGAGGTGCGAAGGAGGACGGTTCGGCAAGCGGCGCGGGTTGTGACGCCGCGGCCGCACGGGACAGGCCCAGCGCGTACAACTCCTTTACTTTGGCAATGATGTGCTGGGATTCGAACGGTTTGGCGAGGATGTCGTCGGCGCCGCAACTCCTGGCCCTGACCTCATCGAAAGGTTCGAAGGAGCCGGTCAAGAGCAGGATCGGTTTTTGGGCCAATGCCGGGATTGCACGGATGGCCTCGCAGACCTCGTAGCCGGACATGCCCGGCATGAGGGCGTCGATGAGCAGGACATCGGGAGCGACCTCCCGCGCCTTGTCGAGGGCGGCCTTGCCGTTGTCCACCACGGTGAGGGCGTACTCTCCACCCCCGAAAATGATGCCGATCACCTTCTGGATGGTGATGCTGTCATCGGCAAGGAGAATTTTCATGCTCATCTGTCCCTCCCTCGTGCGGTGGGTGCGGAAGTAAATGGAAGTGCGAAAAAAGCTAGCATACGGCCGCTAAGGTGTCAAGTTTTAAGCGGTTCAGGGGAGTTGCGGCGTTTCGGTCCGGGCAATCCTGTTGGGGTGGGTCGAGAAGACCGCCACGGCCAGGGTGGAGATGTCGCTGCGCAGGCGGTTGAACAGGCGAGTGTCGCGGTAGTCGAGCCTTACCGTCAGCAGGATCACGAACAGGTCCCGCTGGGGGTCGATCCAGACCGATGTGCCGCTGTAGCCGGTATGGCCGAAGGACATCTCCGAGAAGAAGTTACCCTTTGGAGATGAGAAGGGAGATTGAATGTCCCACCCCAGCCCGCGCACCACATGGCCGCTGCTGTAGAAGTAGGGCGCGGTCATCTGGGTCACGACACGCTCCGAAAAGATCCGCCGGTCGTCGAGCGTGCCTTCGTTCATCACCATGCGGACGAATCTGGCAAGGTCCGCGGCCGTGCTGAAAAGCCCCGCATGCCCCGCTACGCCCCCCAGTCGTCTGGCGTTCTCGTCCTGTACGATCCCGGCGGTAAGCCCATTGCCCGGACCGATGGTGGGAGCCATGGCCGGGGCGAATTCCAGCGGCGGAAGGAACATGGTGTCGTTCATCCCCAGAGGTGCGTAGATCTGCTCGTGACAGAACCGGTCGAGTGTGACGCCTGCAGTTCGCCGCACCAGTTCCCCGAGCAGGATGAAATTGATGTCTGCGTAGCGGAAGCGGTTGCCCGGCTGCTTCCAGGTTTTCTGGGATGCGGCCTTCCGGATTGCCGACTTCAGCGGTTCTTCAGGCGAAAGGGCCATGTCGTCCAGGCCGGAGGTATGGGTCAGCAGGTTGAGGATGGTGATGTCTTCGCGACCGGTCCCCTCGAACTCGGGGAACCAGCGGGTCAGCGGGTCCAGGAGCGTGATGCGCCCCTCCTCCATGAGTTTCATGACCGCCGGAGCGGTGGCAAGGACCTTGGTCAGGGAGGCGATATCGAAGATGGTCCGTTCGGTCAGGGGGGGCGCTTCCGGGAGTGGGGTGAGACGCCCACGCGCGGCGCTGTAGAGGATGCCGTCACGGTTGCCGACCACGATGACCCCGCCGGCGATGAGCCCGCGTGATATGGCGTTCTCCATGAGAAAGTCGATGATGGCGCTGCGGCCGGCCAACAGCAGTTCGTCGGAGGCGTGCAGCGGCGAGGCAACGGCAAGCAGGCAGGTTATGAAGAGGGCGCAGACAATGCGCACGATAACCCCCAATGGTCTGGAACGATGCGGATGCAGGTGAGAAAAAAAGTCCCCGTATAAGGATGTCCTGTGAACGGGGTCGGGATCATGACACGGGTCACGTCCGGTAGTCCGCGTTGATGCTGACGTACTCGTGGGAGAGGTCCGAGGTGTAGACCGTGGCGCTCCCTTTGCCTAGACCGAGATCGACCGTGACGGTGAACTCCCTTTTCCGCAACACCTCGCTGCCGCGCACCTCGGCGTCGCCGCCGGCGAAGACGCCGTTTTGCGCCATGAGGACGTCGTCGAAACGGAGCGCGAGCCTTGAGGGGTCCACCTCCGCCCCGGAGTACCCCACGGCGGCGAAGATGCGCCCCCAGTTGGCGTCCTGGCCGAAGAAGGCGGTCTTCACCAGGCTGGAGTTGGCCACGGCCAGGGCGGCCCGCTTGGCGTCCGCGTCACTCAGCGCCCCGCTGACCCGCACCTCGACGAACTTGGTCGCCCCCTCGCCGTCCTTCACGATCTGTTTTGCCAGGGAGAGCAGCACCTCGTGCAACAGGGCCTCGAACGTCTCCGCCTCGGGCGTTCCGGCCTGGATGACCGGATTGCCGGCCAGGCCGTTGGCCATGATCAGGCAGGTGTCGTTGGTGGAGGTGTCGCCGTCCACGGTGATGATGTTGAAAGAGCCGTCTACTGCGCGGCGGAAGGCCTTGTCCAGCACGGCCGGCTCAACGGCGGCGTCGCTGATGATAAAGGAGAGCATGGTGGCCATGTTGGGCATGATCATCCCGGCCCCCTTGGCGATGCCGGCCATGCTGTAGCTCACCCCGCCCGCCTGGCCGCCCCTGGCCTCCATCTTGGGGAAGGTGTCGGTGGTCATGATCGCCTCGGCCACGTCATCCAGCGTGCCGCAGGCAAGCCCCTCGATCAGGGCGGGAATGGCCGCCCGGACACGTTCGATCGGCATCTGCACGCCGATCACCCCGGTGGAGGATATCTGTACCGCCTCAGCGGGGATGCCGAGTCCTTCCGCCACCAGGTGCGAGGTCTCCCTGGCCGCGATCATCCCCTGCTCGCCGGTGCAGGCGTTGGCGTTGCCGCTGTTTACCACCAGTGCCCGCGCCGTGCCTTTGACGATGTGCTCCTTGGAGAGCAGCACCGGCGCCGCCTTGACGGCGTTGGTCGTAAATACGGCGCAGGCCAGCGCCGGCGCCTCGGAGAAGATCAGGGCCAGGTCCTTGCGCCCCGGTTTCTTGATGGCCGCCTCGACGGCGGAGAATTGAAAGCCTTTGATGTCCATGCGTTTGATCCCATTCATTCGAAGGTATGGCGGCGAAACCCGGTCCACCAGGCGAGTGATAAGACTTTACCTCACCCGTCCCGTTCTTATCAAGCATTTTGACCGCCGGCCATGCCGAAGCGGCGGCGTCCGGTCATGGAGGGCAATTGGGTGTGAAAGGGGAGGGGGAGGGATGATAGAACGCCACAGAGTTGAAATATAATTTTTATATTGCCGACGCCACATTATGATGTAAAATATGATTATCATATTTTGCGGAGGTCGTTATGCAAACAGCAATCAGTTCAACCGAGGCGGTCAGGAATTTTTCGGAACTGCTCAACAACATTAAATACCGTGGAGACCGTTATACCGTGATCCGTGGCGGCAAACCGGCAGCATCCCTGGTTCCGGTGGAACCGGCCCGGATCGTCGCAACCCTGGCTGACCTGCGAAAGATAATGCGCGCTCTTCCCCACCTCGACAGCAGTGATATGTCCTTCGAGGCGGATGTTATGGCTGCGGCGAACTCACAGCCGTCAATGCCGAAGGCGTTGTCATGGGAGTGATACTTGATTCCAGCGAGATTATCACTCTGGAAAGAAACCGCGGGGTGGTCGAGAGCTTGGTAGCGGGCCGCGAAGAAGAACCGTTCGGCATCAGCGTGGTAACAGTGGCCGAACTTCTCCATGGAGTCGAGCGGGCAGACACTGAAACCCGGAAAATAAGGCGTCAGGCCTTCGTGGAAAAGGTGGGGGATTTCATCTGGGAACGAGATCAGGCCCACTTGGTGACCGCCTCGGCGGGCGAGCTGGGACGCTTTGCCAATAAGCCGTGGTATCGGCTGCACAACTTCCACCCTTCGCGCGGCCGCGACTGGTGGACGCGTGTCTATGACGAAGTGCTGCTGCCGGCTCGCAACGCCCGGCTGCCGATGGTGAGCGACGAACCGATGGGCAGCCGC
Organism: Deltaproteobacteria bacterium; assembly: GCA_016182975.1. Taxonomy (GTDB): domain Bacteria; phylum Desulfobacterota; class Desulfuromonadia; order Geobacterales; family Pseudopelobacteraceae; genus JACPFJ01. The sequence continues at coordinate 80 of JACPFJ010000030.1, read as the reverse complement.
GGCCCCGATGACTTGGAGCGCGGTTACCCCGGAAGGGACGGCAACCCGGCCCACCACCGGATGAATTTTTGGGTCACGGT
>JACPFJ010000026.1:155149-170040 GCA_016182975.1 Deltaproteobacteria bacterium | reverse complement strand
GCCTGTATTTTGCAGGAAACACCAAGTGATACAGCAAAACCGTAACGTTGTGGCTTTTGTGTATGTAATCGCTCATGCAGCCAAACTACCAAAAACCAAGCTACGCCGCAAGCGGCGGGGAATTTACCCGAAGGGATTCAACGCGGTGTGCTTGAGTAATTTCCAGGGCCTTTTTCAATTCAGCCGGTTTGAAATAGCTTTCGCTCACTTCCAGGGTTGTCAGTTCAACCTTGGCATAGCCGGAACCCTTTTCTACATGTATGTGCATGGGCAGATGTTCGTTCGCATAGAAGAAAAACTTGAACCCATCCTGGATGAGCAACGTCGGCATGAAGAGAAGTGTACGCATTTTCCCCCGCAGCTTCAAGTACAAAAAGAGGAGCTTTCGGTTCTCCATCGGGACGGACTGCGCCTACAGCTCAATGATTTTATCCGTAATCTCGGTAAAGGCCACGTCGTGGCTGACCAGAAAGAGTTGATCGTACCAGTGTTCCGTAACCTCCTCACGTCCCACGTCGATGGCGCGGAAGGCATGGGCCAGGTTCTCCCGGCGAGCTGCGTCCAGGCTGGAGGTCGGTTCGTCGAAGAAGGCGATTCGGGCCCCGATGGTCTGTAGCAGTGCCAAGCGCAGGGCCACCACCGCGCTCATCATCTGGCCACCGGAGAGCTGGTCGTCGCTGCGCTCCCGGATGGCCCCATCCTGCATGTCCCGCAGGATGATCTGGTAGTTGTCCCCCCAGTACAGTTCCTCGTCCGAATCGGCAATGGTCCGGTAGATGCGGTCGGCGTGGAGAGTGATCTCTTCCCGGAAGCGCTCCGAGAGTTGGGTGGAGACGTTCTTGAATACCTGGTTGCGGAGATATTTGACCAGTTTCTCTTTCTCTTCGAAGACCTTTATCTCGGCCAGTTTGGCCTCGAGCTCCGTTTTAATCCTCTGCAGGAGCGCGATCTCGGCATCAAGCCGCTGGTGGTTGCGCCCCATTTCCTCGATCTGTGAGCGCAGCGTGGCAACCTCGGCCACCAGACGATCCTTTTCGGCGCGTGCATTCTGGTGCAGTTCAGGCCGATATGCCTCTCGGAGCATGGTCAGTTCCGCTTCCTTGGTATTGCGGCCCTGCTTCAGTTCTACCATCAGTTTCAGCATCTTCTCCAGCAACTGGAGCCGGTTGGCATGGTCGATGGCATCCTTCTGGTGGGCGTTGAAGGCATCATGTGCCGCCTGGAATCGAGAGCGCTCCTTCTCGGTACGCTCGATCTCCTCATCCAGTTCGGCAAATGGTTGCAGATCGGCCTTGCGCGTCGTGGCCTTCCGCACGGCTTCGACCTGTTGAGCCGCCAGCCTGTCCAGGTTTGCAGCCCGCTCCTGATTCCTGGTGCGCCGCTCCTCAAGCGTTACGATCTGCTTGTCAAGCTCCTGCAAACGGATCTTCAGGGCGTTCAGCTCCTGTTCCGCCTTCCGGGCATCCTGCACTTGGCCTGACAGCAACTCTATACACCGGTCCAGCTCGGTCATCTGCCTGTCCAACTCTTCCGTCCTCCCCGTAAAGACATCACGTGGCGCCGTTCCGGCAATGTTCCGGCACTGCTCCCGGAAGAAGGGGCAGGCCCCTTCGGCGAGTTTATCCTTACCTTCCAGGAGTGCTATCCGTCTCCCTCCCAGCAGCGAACGCATGGCCTTCAACCGGTCTGATTCCTGCAGCAGATCGGCAAGCCCGGCAGCCGTATCGACAACCTTCCGGTCGGCCTGCATCCCCTGGCGGGCTTCGGCCAGACGCCTTACATCCTCGGAAAGTTGTGAGGCGGTCTTTTCAACCTCCCCCCGTTCATGTTCAAGGCCCTGAGTCAGGCGCAGGACATCTTTATCCAGACTGTTGCTCTCCTGTTCCACAAGCCGGCGCTGCTGTTCTCGCTTGCGCAGTTCCTTGAGTTGCGACTCGGCCTTATCGTAGGCATCCTTACCGGGGCGCGCCCCCTCCACAGCTTTTTGAGCCTTCCCGGCCTCCTCCACCCGCACTCTCTGGGTGGCGATTTTTTCATCCCCTTCAGTGATGCGGCCGATCAGGACCTGTACCTCTGTCTGTACGGCGCTGATGGCCTTCTCGCGTTTGTCCAGATCGCCGAGGAGTTTCTCCGCGTGCCGGAGAGAATCGGTCTTCTCCTTCAGGCTGCCCTCCTTGGTTGCCTGCTCATTCCTGATGGAGCTCAGCTCGGCTTCCTTGTCCGGCAGCACCGCAAGTTGCTCCTGTTTCGCGGTCACTTCGACAGTCAGGACCTTGATACGCTCCTGCACGGCGGAGAGGAGGCCGCTGGTCCCCTTGTAGGTCTTGCGCCAGGCATCGATGCCGAGGATCTCGTCAAAGGCCTCCTGGCGCTTAATGGGTTGCTTGATGATGAAGGGTCCGAGGAAGTCGTTCTGGAACGGACCGATCACCAGCTTGAACTGTTCCGCCAGCGAACGGCCGTTATCCAGCCCCAGCAATCCGGCAATGCGTGTTTCGGTCTCCTCGATGCGGGCATGATCCTCCACCTCGAAACCGCCGCCGTTCTCCCTGGCCAGCAGCCATTTCGCCCCAGGTCCTACAGTCCGGTTAACACGATATGTCTCGCCATTGTCCGTCCGGAAGGTGACGCTGATTTCGCCCCTCTTTGCGCCGATGGAGAGGAAACGGTCCACATTGGAGACGAAGTCCTTGGCGTCCACCCCGAACAGGGCATAGCCGATGGCCTCGAAGATGGTGCTTTTACCAACCCCGTTGGGGCCGGACAGGACATTGATCCCGGAGGAAAAGGAGAGTTCGGTGTCGCGGTGGGACTTGATGTTCTTGAGATGAACCGAGAGTATCTGCATGGCTATGGCTCGCGGGATAGAAGGCCCAAAAGTTCCTCCCCCTCCACGTCTCCCTTCAGCACCTGATCGCGGATGGCCAGGGCCAGACTGACCAACTCATCTCTACGCCCCTTGTAGGCGCTGTTGGCAGAGATCAACTCCCCCAGCACGTCCCGCTCGATCTCCGCCAGACTCCGTTTGACCTCTTCCCCCGCACCGCTGCCGGTAACCAGCGAGAGGTGGTTCTTGATCTCCACGTGCAGCGGATTGCAGATCTCGTCCAGGGCCAGCCGCAGCCGTTCGCGGCCCAGCTCGAAGGGATGGAAGGCCACCCGGCCGGTGAGCCTGACCTCCAGCAGCGGGCGGCGCCCGTCACCGGATTGGGGAAGTTTCTCCGCTATCTGACTGCGGAAGCCCTCCAGGGCCTGCCCGGCGTTCTCGCTCCCTTCCAGGTCGATGGTCGCCACCAGCATGGGTCGGGGCGAGGTGGGGCGAAACTCGTGGCGGTAAGAGCCATCTTCAACCGTGACGAAGAAATATCCCTTGTCGTACTTCTCCTCGCCGAAGTTGACCCGTTCCGGCGCGCCGGGGTTGAAGGCGTAGTTCTTGCCGTCAGGATTTCCAATAACGTAGGACTTGTGGCCGTGACCGAGCGCCACGTAGGCGAACCTGTCCGCCAGCGGCAGCGCCTCGTCCGGCTGCATGTTGCCGATCTCCACCGGCGAGTAGGTCCAGACCCCCACATGGAACAGCAGCAGGTTGTTCTCCGTGGTCACCGCCTCGCAGATGCGCGCAACATGACTTCCAGCCTGGGTGCCGATGTAACCCAGGCCGTAGATGTTGATCCCCTTGATCTCGATGTGCCCGCCTGTGCCGGTTTCGGGATCGAACGGATCGAAGCGGTAGCCGCCGTTATCGGTACGCGACGGACGGAGCAGACGGATGTAGCCCATCTGCGACAAGGCCTCCATCCAGGAGATGCTGTCGCGGCGATGAATCCAGTCGTGGTTTCCCTCCACGGCGATGCAGGGGATGCCGGCGTCCCTCAGGGGTTGCAGGGCTTCGATGGTGCGGGCGAAGGTGCGCGGGAGGATCTGGCCGGTGTGGAACAGGTCGCCGGCGATCAGGACAAAATCTACCCGTTCGGCGATGGCGTCGGCCACGATGCCGGCGAGCATGCGGAAGAAGTCCGCGTAGCGCTCGGCTTCGTCGGCAGAGGTTCGGTATGTTTTGCCGAGGTGGATGTCGGCGGTATGGAGGAATTTCATGAAAAGCCTGGTCCTTGAGTGCGAAATAAGCGATTCAAGCGTTACAACCGCTTGAACCTTCGGCTTGAAACATAAGCTCCGGAAGAGATAATATATGAGAAAGCCCGCTGTTAGCGGGCTTTCATCATAACACAGTCGTGGTTTGGTTCAGACCTGGATATCTTCCGGCTTAAGCCAGACCATCCGGCCGTCCTTCATGACGACAATCGGATTTCCGGCCTGTTTGTGCCTGAGAACGGCTTCTTTTACGGCCTTCTTGACGGCCTGGTCGATTTCCGTCCCTTCGCTGAGGATCTTATCGATGTCCTTCCTGATTGCTTCAGCCATTGTGTCCCCTAGTTATAGCTTCCCAGATGGATGCATACATTACACTGACAACTTTACTATGTTCTCCATATGATAGCAAGCATGGGTCGCCGGGTGCAGAGTTATCGTACATGCGCCACGTATCCGCCAGCGGTTGATACTGATTGAAGAAGTTCTTCAACCCGGCATGGTAACGTCGGCGGATCGTCTCTTCGGGCACGTTGTGTCCGCCCATCCTTACCCGCTCGGCCACGCGGGCAACGGCGAATTCCGGCGACGGCAACCAGAGGTAAATCAGGTGGAAGGCATATCCCTTTACCTTCAGCGTCTTCAGCCAGTGGGCAAAGGTCTTGCTGGCCAGGGTAGTTTCGAAGGCAAAGTTCTCGCCGTTGGCGGCCAATTGTTGCAGACGCTCCAGCATCACGCGACCGGCATGGAAAGCTGCTTTTTCCGGGTTGAATGCAGATAACCCGGCGGCGATGGTATCAGCATTGACGAACTCGGTCACGCCAAGGACGCCCTGAAGGACAGCCGGGGCGGTGGTGGATTTGCCGGCGCCGTTGGGACCGGCGATGATGATCACATGGGGTTTCTTCAAGGGTTTTCCGTTTGGTCCTTTGTTTATTGTGGGATTGGTTAGGATTGCAACTTTGCAAACATGATACTGATGTCTTCTCTTGTCATCTGCCACCGGCTGAGAGCACAGCGGGTTCACCGCTGCTGCGCTTGGTTGAAAATTGCTTTCTCGATTATCGTTTGAAAACAAGGCGGGGAATAGCTCTCCCTCTATTCCCCACCTTGCGACTAGGATTCAGCATTTGCCCGTTGAATGAATTGTCAGGCCGCACTCGATTTGATTAGCGCCGTTATTGCTTCAATAGCGAGTGGATGCTTTGACATTTCTAAAAGAGATGTTGTCCAACTTGCTTTTTTCTCTTTTGGTACGTCTGGAAGTGAGTCAATGGCAGAGGCAAAATTCTGCAAAATATTTTCGTGAGTTACATTAATATTATTTACGGTTGCCCAGCTACTATCAAATGCAATGGCCGAGCTGTTTACGGGTGCGTTAAAATTGATGTGAGTGCCTCCATGTTTTGCCACGGATGGATCAGATGGTTTTGCTGTTTTATATCCCTCCGGAGTAATGCTGGCATGTTCTTCACCCATTACTGTTTTTAGCACACCTTGCTGGTGAAGCATTCCTATTATGGGGCGAATCTGTTCAAATGGAATGTCGTATTGAACACAGAAATTACGGATGCTGGCAGGTTTTGGCCCTTCTGTTTCGTAGCTATGCGCCAAATAATTCAGCAGATTTTGTCTGATTATTTCATTTGCCATTGTTCTCTCCTTTATTACATGACCCCATCAATTCCGCTGACTGTATTTGGTGATGTTATTGTCACCAGTGTAGCCGTCGACTGGCTGGTCGCGCCGTTGTACCAGACATCGGAATATCCGGATTTTGTGAATGAAACTTTGTATGTCCCTGATGCAAAACCAGTGAAGGTGTAGTTGCCATTAGAATCGGTAAGTTGTGCAGTTAATAGTGATCCCGAACTGGTATACAAGTAGGTCATGACGCCACTCATAGGAGTACCAGACGCATTAGTTACTCGACCCGTTATCTTACCACCACCGCTATTTGCAACAGGCGCAACTGGCTGCATGGTAATGATTCCTATATCAGTGACCTGCCCTGCCTGAACAGTGATGTTGTTTGCTTCCCCTTGAAATGTGATGAGTCCGGCTGAATCTAAACCTTGTATCTTAAGCGTTCGACCACTGCCTGACGGTATCCCATCTATAACGCCGCGACTATCAGCAGCAACGAAATCTTTTTGCGTGTCAGTCATTCCAAAACCGGTCACAATAATCCTGACGGTTGCAACGCCATCCGCAGCTTTTGCAATGATCTTTCCTTGTGATGCTGTTTTGCTGTTAGTGTTCCACGCTAATTTTGCAGTTATTGCACCTGTGTTGCTATCGGCGGTCGTATTGTTTGTGCCGCATCCCGCTAATAAAAACATCAACGCAGTGAATAGAAATAAATTTCTCAGTATCGATAAAAATTCAGATTTCATTTTGTGTTCTCCTTTACCATCCGACCGAAATAGAGCCATTATTGGCAATTGATACTACGTTTACAGTAGATGGAATACTATTCAGTTTCCCATCATTGACGATCAAGTTGAAAACGTAGGTTCCCACAACATCGGCGGTAAATGTTGGCTTTACGGCTGTCGTGCTTGAGAGTATCGCAGTACTTCCGGCGGGTTTTGAAGTGAAAGCCCAGCTATAGGTCAGTGTATCCCCGTTTGCATCACTGCTGCCGCTGCCATCAAGCGTTACAACTGTCCCGATGACAATGTTCTGAGCTGTACCTGCATTTGCAACTGGCGCAGTATTGGCAATAGGTGTCGGTGTTGTGGGGGCAATCAATGTTGGCAGTGCTTGTGTTGTATTGGCTGTCACAGTGGCAGTGGGGATAGTCAGAACGGTTGTAGAGCTGGCATCTTTAGTTTTTACCGTTATTCCAGAGGTAGGATTGACGGAAATTTGGTATGTGTCAAACACTGCATCCATACCCGTGCCGGCAGTGATTGTCCCAGTAAAATAGTCCTGCGTTTGTACACCTGCCGGCAGTGCAGACTGTAACGAAGCAGTAACCAAGGCAGATTTAGCAGTATAGTTTGAATTTATGGCGGTAAGTTGTGCATGGGTAATACTCGCAAATAATGCTGACACGTCCGGGTTTCCTGCTGCAAGTGCCACTACTGTCGTGGTAATTGGATTAATATTCGCAGTCCCTGCTGTTTGGGCAAGAGATACATATGTTCCGTTGGTGCCAGCAACCGTTACAAGAAATGGAGCGGTAAGGCCAGTGACGTCAATAGAATAAATTCCAGTAGTTGCATTGGTAGTTCCGTCAATGGCGGAGGTACCATTGGCGTCTTTCAGTTTTACTGTTTTACCGGTAATCAGTGCCCCCTCTGAAGCGGTTCCAGAAACTGTCGACGTAGAAACATTTCCGGGGATTATTGGTGCTGCGGTTCCGCTACCGCCCCCGCCACAGCCTGACATGCCAAAAACCACAGCAACAAATAATCCCAGCACTTTGATGAAATTTCTACTCATATGCCCAACCTCCTTTTATTGGCCCGTGGGATACCGTTTTTCACCAAAGCAGAGCCTTTGTCTTAGTGTTCAACTCGTTAATCAACGGTTTCTAGACAGCTATAATGGGACAGGCTGCTTATTGGCATCCATTTCCGCCCTTTAGGCCACCTGCACGGTCGCAACGTCGATTCCAGTCCCATTTTCCCGCTCAACTCATCTCGCCAATCATTCATTTCCAAATGGTGTCTGCCGGCTCACGCTGTATTTGACTCTCTCGATTTCTGCCTCAGGCAGCGAGGCCAAACGAGGGCGGATCAACTTTCCACGCCTTTCTCAAAACGCAAAAAACCAGCGAGGGCAACTGCGTCAAACCGGTTGTAGGTGCAATCTAAAAGAAGTGCGGAGTTTCGATCAGGTGCGGAGGTCATGGCGACCACCTCTATATTGGAGTTTTATAAATAGATTTTGAACTGTATACGGCTGAGAGGTGGGGATGTCAAGGGTTCTAATGTTGATTTTCCGTTACATTGTTTGATGGTTAAGGGGGGACACGGCAATCCTCTCTGCTCTGGAATTCCAGCCTTTTCTGAGTTCGTTCACATATTCTATTCCCTCACCGATATCCTTCCTGTCGGCCCAGATACCAAAACTTTTCCTGAGCTTTGATTTGCTTGAAACGGAACGTCTCGCTGTCCTGGCGCCGGCAAGCATTTCATGAATGAACCGCTGCTGTGAAATACTGAGAGTGGTCAAGGCGCGAAGCACCTCGCCAAAATCATTCTTTTCAATTTGAGCCGCCTTGGTCATGGTACACCTCATGGCATTACTGGTTTTCATCCGGAAAATCCAAGTATAATTTCAGCTTCACTGTACCGCAAGAGCGTTTCCAAAGCAAGCCTACCCGGAACAGCATTTTTCAGTTAATAACCGGTATCACCATATGTGTTTCTGCTGGCCGCCGGGACCGGGCCATGCAACGCCTCGCACGCATACCGATCCATATAAGGCAGTTACACACGCGACGACGCACCAAAAGTAGGCGCTATTAAGCGACGAACGCGACGAAATTCAAAAACAGAAAAGAATGAAGATACTAACCAATTTGGTAAATGGCTTCGATTGAAAAAGCGCTTGATTATATTTAGGCCCCTTGGGTCCGTTGCGCCCTTGCGTTCGTTGCGTGAAATCGCTTTTAATAAAACATTGTATCTTATTTTGACTTGACAATAACTAGGTATTGTAGTACTGATTTACCAAATGTTATTTAGGCCGCGCATTATTCAGCGGGATACTCCGAGCAATACCCTGCCGTGAGGGCACAGGACTTCAATAAACAGCTGTTTGATTAAGTGACTTGCAAAAGGTGGCATAACGATGTAATTTTCACTCGTTCTGATCTATTGATCTGCAAAGGATGGGGCCTATGAATCTGACAATCGCCGGGGATGCGGAGCAGCAGGCAGCAGGAAGGATCATTACAGGGCCGGAAAGAAACGATCCGTGTGAAGAGATGTTTGCACCACCCGCCGTCACGGTGGAAACCATTCCGGATGGAGGCTACATCCTCAGCTCCCCCATGCCTCTCGAACCTTATGAGGAGAGCCTCGGGGTGATGCTGCGCCGCTGGGCAAAAGGGTCTCCCGAAAGGACCTTCCTCGGCGAAAGAGACGCTTCCGGGCAATGGAACACCCTGACCTACGGGGAAGCCGGTGGCCTGGCCGATGCGATCGCACAGGCGTTTATCGACAGGAACCTGGGGCCGGATCGACCGGTCATGATCCTTTCCGGAAACTCCATCAATCATGCGCTCGTCATGCTTGGCGGGTTCATTTCCGGGGTACCGGTGGCGCCGGTCTCGGTGGCCTATTCGCTGCTGAGCCAGGATTTTGCCAAGCTCAGGTCCATCTTCAGCGAGGTCAGGCCGGCACTGCTCTATGTGGAAAAGGCCGATCTGTTTGCCCGCGCGCTTAACGCCCTGGACCTTTCCGGGGTTGAGGTCGTCACCTCGACCGGGGAGACGGATCTTCCAACCACCCCCCTGTCCCGTCTCCTGGAGACCACCCCCACGCAGCAGGTCGAGCAGAGATTCGCCCTGGTCTCTTCCTCGTCAATCGCCAAGATCCTCTTTTCATCCGGCTCGACAGGGCTGCCCAAAGGCGTGGTCCTCAAGCGCGGAGGTACCATGTACATTGACGGCGGGAAGCCGCTTCCCGGCATGGTGGAGCAGACGGTGCGAAACCTGGCGGACATCTCCCCGACCATCTACTTCAACGTTCCGGCCGGCTTCGCCATGCTGCTCCCCTTCCTCGAACGGGATGAAGCCCTGCGACAGAAATTCTTCAGCAGACTGCAACTGATCTTTTACGCGGCTGCCGCCCTGCCGCAGGATCTGTGGCAGCGGCTGGAGGCGGTGTCTCTGCTGGCGACCGGCAGGAAGGTGACCATGACCTCCTCCTGGGGGGCGACGGAGACCGCGCCGGCGGTGACATCAGCACACTTCCCCATCGGCAAGGCCGGGGTCATCGGCCTCCCCTTGCCGGGGGTTACCATCAAGATGGTCCCGAATGGCCTCAAATTCGAGTTGAGGGTCAAGGGGCCGATTGTAACCCCGGGCTACCTGCATCGGCCCGACCTGACCGCTGCCGCCTTCGACGAGGACGGTTTCTACCGCATAGGTGATGCCGGGGCGTTTGCCGACCCCGACGATCCCGGCAAGGGGATCACCTTCAACGGCCGGGTAGCCGAGGATTTCAAGCTCAGCACCGGGACCTGGGTCCATGTCGGAACGCTGAGGGTGGGCGTCCAGACAGCGGCGGCTCCCGTTGTGCAGGACGCCGTCATCACCGGCCATGACCGGGAATACATCGGGGTTCTCGCCTGGCCCAACATCCAGGGGTGCAGGGAGATCTGCCGGGACATCGAGGGGAAGCTGCCGCCCGAAGACCTCGTCAGGAGCAAGGAAGTTGTCAATCACCTGCGCAACACATTGGTCTCCTACAATGCCACCCAGGAGGGGTCTGCCACCAGGATCGGACGGATCATGCTCATGACCGCCCCCCCCTCGATCGACGCCAACGAGATCACGGACAAGGGGTATATAAACCAGGGTGCGGCGCTGGAAAGGCGGAAGGATCTCGTTGAGATGCTGTATGCCGAAAACCCGGCAGCGGAGGTGATTGTTGTCTAAAGCGGCTATCGGCATATCGGAGCGTGGAGAGAGGTTCCCATGGATTTGCCATTGATCTTGATTCTCGCCCAGGACGCCCTGACGAACAGTGCGATATACGCCCTGCTCACCCTGGCTTTGATCCTGGTCTTCGGGGTCACGCGAGTTGTCTTCATACCGCAGGGTGAGTTCGTCTCCTACGGCGCTCTTACGCTCGCGAGCCTGCAACTGGGCGTCATGCCCGGCACGGTCTGGCTGCTGCTCATCCTGGCCTGCCTGGCCGCGGTCATGGAGAGTGCCCGGCTATTGTCATCCGGGGCCGGCAGGAAACTGCCGGCAATGCTTGCCGTAACGCTTGCGCCCCCCCTGGCGATTGCCGCCGTCGTCAAGATCTGCGCACCGCTGCACCTGGCGCTCGGCTGGCAGATCCTCCTGGCCATGCTGATCATCACGCCCATGGGTCCCCTTGTCTACCGGGTGGCCTTTCGTCCGCTGGCCGACGCCACCGTCCTGGTCCTTCTGATCGCCTCGGTGGCGGCCCACTTCGCCCTGGTCGGCCTGGGGCTCTTGTTCTTCGGCGCCGAAGGGGTGCGCACCCCTCCCTTCTCCGACGCCCAGTTCACCCTCGGGCCACTCGCCGTCTCCGGGCAGAGCCTCTGGGTCTACGCCACCAGCCTAATCTTCATAGCCCTGCTGGCCTGGTTCTTCAGCAGGACCCTCTACGGCAAGGCCCTGCGCGCCGTAGCCTTCAACCGCAACGGCGCGCGCCTGGTCGGCATCAGCCCGCACCAGGCCGGCACCTTCTCCTTCGCCCTGGCCGCCGCGATCGGCTGTCTATCCGGCGTACTGATCGGCCCGATCACCACCATCTACTACGACTCGGGCTTTCTGATCGGCCTGAAAGGCTTTGTCGGCGCCATAGTCGGCGGCATGGCCAGCTATCCGCTGGCGGCACTTGGCGCACTCATGGTCGGCTTCCTGGAATCATACTCATCATTCTGGCTGAGCGGCTACAAAGACGTCATGGTCTTTGCCGCCATCATCCCAATACTGCTGTGGCGCTCTTTATCCACCGTCCACTACGAGGAAGAAGAATGATACACCGCATCGGACTCATCCTGTTTCTGGCGCTATTGGCGATAGTACCGCTCTTCTCCTCGTTTTACATCACCCTGGGAAGCTACATCGGCCTCTACAGCATGGTAGCGCTCGGCCTGGTGCTCCTCACCGGCGTCGCCGGCCTCACCTCGTTCGGCCAGGCCGCCTTCATGGGGGTGGCCGCCTACACCACCGCCATGCTCACCGTCAAATTCGGCTGGTCCCCCTGGCTCACCCTCTTCATCGCCCTGGCGCTCACCATGGCGATCTCCTTTGTGCTCGGCGCGATCACGCTCCGCATGGGAGGGCACTACCTCCCCCTGGCCACCATTGCCTGGGGCATCAGCCTCTACTTCCTCTTCGGCACCATCCCGGCCCTGGGCGGCTCCACCGGCATCGCCGACATAACGGCCTTGCAGCTCTTCGGCGCGGAGCTGCGTGACGAAAGGGTATTCTACTACCTCATCTGGGGCGTCTGCCTCTTGAGCCTGTGGGTCTCCACCAACCTGCTCGACTCCCGCGAGGGACGTGCCATCCGCGCGCTCAAGGGCGGGGTCTCCATGGTGGAGGCCTTCGGCGCCAGCGGCCATCGCCTGAAAACCATCGTCTTCGTCTACTCGGCCGTACTCGCCTGCCTGGCCGGCTGGCTCTACGCCCACATGATGCGCTTCGTGAACCCCTCACCCTTCGGACTCGGCCAGGGGATCGAATTCCTCTTCATGATCGTCATCGGCGGCCCCTTCAGCGTCTGGGGGGCCATAGCCGGCGCCACGGTCATATCGCTGTTGAAGATGCTGCTGCAGGGCATCCTGCCCAAACTGATCGGCCAGACCGGCAACTTCGAGATCATCGTCTTCGGCATCCTGATCGTAATGGTGCTCCACTGGATGCGGGGCGGCATCTGGTCCCTGGTCGAGCGCTTCCTCCCCCCGAAGCCCAACAGACCGATCAACGACGAATCCAACCTCTCGCAAAGGCCACAGCCCGCGCGGGGTGAACCGCTGCTCAGGGTGGACGCCGTCACCAAGGCCTACGGCGGCCTCTTGGCGGTCAAGAAGATGAGCTTCGAGCTCTCCGCCGGCGAGATAGTCGGCCTGATCGGTCCCAACGGCGCCGGCAAATCCACCATGTTCAACCTGATCAGCGGCGAATTGCCCCGCACGGAGGGAACCATATACTTCGCTTCCGAAAAGATCAGCGGCCTCGATCCCTCCCAGATCGCCCGGCGGGGCTTGAGCCGCACCTTTCAGCACGTAAGGCTGATCCCCGGCATGACCGCCCTCGAAAACGTCATGATCGGCGCCTACCTGCGCACGAACGACGGCATATTCGCGGCCGGCCTGCGCCTGAACCGGGAGGCGGACAGCCAGGTCCGCGCGGAAGCGGCCAAACAGCTTCGTCGCGTCGGGCTTGAGGAAAGCATGTTCGTCCCCGCCGGCAACCTCTCGCTCGGCAAACAGCGCATCGTCGAGATCGCCCGGGCCCTCTGCGCGGACCCCGTACTGCTCCTGCTCGACGAACCGGCTGCGGGCCTGAGACACCTCGAAAAACAGGAACTGGCCCGACTCCTCTCTGACCTGCGTCACGAGGGATTGAGCGTCCTGGTCGTCGAGCACGACATGGAATTCCTGATGAACCTCGTAGACCGGATCGTGGTCATGGAATTCGGCGAGAAACTGGCTGAAGGAGTGCCGCGGGAGATACGCTCCAACCCGGCGGTCCTCGAAGCGTACCTGGGGGGAGTATGAAGAAGGAACAACTGCTCGGCGTACGTGACCTGAATGTCCGCTACGGCAAGGTCGAGGCGGTCTACCGCGCCTCTCTCACCGTGGAGCGGGGCAGCATCGTCAGCGTCATCGGCCCCAACGGCGCCGGCAAATCGACCCTCCTGAACGCCCTCATGGGGGTGCTCCCCTCACTGGGGAGCGTTGAATTCTGCGGCAGGGACATAGGCAGGCTCACCGTCGAGCAGCGGGTCGGCCAGGGTCTCTGCCTGGTCCCCGAGACCCGGGAGCTCTTCGCGCAGATGTCCGTGGAGGACAACCTGCAGCTAGGCGCCTTTGCCCGCTACCGCCGGGGCGACAAGGGGATCCGGCAGAGCCTGGACGAGGTCTTCGCCCTGTTCCCCCGGCTGGAGCAGCGGCGCACCCAGATCGCCGGCAGCCTTTCCGGCGGCGAGCGGCAGATGCTCGCCCTGGGCCGCGCGCTCATGGGCCGTCCGACCCTGCTGATGCTGGACGAACCGAGCCTGGGTCTGGCGCCGCTCATCGTAAGGGAGATCCTGCACACGATCGGCAACCTGCGTTCCACCGGTGTCAGCATCCTGCTGATCGAGCAGAACGCGCGCGCGGCCCTGCAGATCTCCGACTACGGCTATGTCCTGGAAAACGGCGAGATTGCCCTGGAAGGACCGAGCGCGGAGCTGGCCAACAACCCGCGGGTCATCGAGAGTTATCTGGGGATCGGCGGGGATGGGGCCGCTTCCGCTGAAGATACCCGCCCGACTGCACATGATCAGGTATTAAGGCTGCAGACTGAAGACCTGATGTCATTCGGTGAGGCTTTGTCGCCCTGAGCAAATATATTGAGTCGGTGAGACCGTTCAGAGCGTTTATTAACATCCTTCAGCCTTTCAGTCCATCAACCTGAATGTATGGTGAAGCACACAAACCGGTGCGCTCGTCGGGGCCACCAACTAAAAAGGAGGCATGAGATGAAACAGGTCATTGTCGGTATCAGTATGTTTGCGGTTGTTGCAACGGCGGCTGCCGCACAAGCGGACATCACGATTGGAGTAAACCTGGGTTCGACAGGGCCGGCGGCTTCCCTCGGCATTGCGGAAAAGAACGCCATCACGCTCGGCCCCACCGTCATCGCCGGGCAGAAGGTCCACTACGTGGTTTACGATGACGGCACCGACACCACCAATGCCGTGCAGAACGTGAAGCGCCTGACCACGGAGTCGAAGGCCGATGTCCTGATCGGGCCCACCTCTTCACCGACCTCCAAGGCGGTGATCGATACGGTCGCGGAGTCAAAGACCCCCATGATCCAGCTGTCACCCGGCATTGCCGCCTCTTCCGACGATCCCAAGCGCAGATGGATC
>JACPFJ010000026.1:0-155131 GCA_016182975.1 Deltaproteobacteria bacterium | reverse complement strand
TGATGTCTACGCCGCCGCCATGTTCAGACACATGGTCAAGAAGGGGGTCAAGACGGTTTCCGTTATTGCGGTGGATGACGCCTACGGGGAGAACTGCGTCGCGGCATACAAGAAGCTGGCCGAGCCGAAGGGGATCAAGACGCTGACGATCGAAAAGTACAAGCGGGCCGACACCAGCGCCACCGCGCAGGTGCTGAAGGCGATGCAGGGCAATCCGGATGCGGTCTACATCGCCGCGGCCGGGACACCGGGCGCGCTGCCCCACGTGGCCCTGATCGAGCGCGGCTACAAGGGCAAGATCTACCAGTCGGGCGGTTCCGCCAATGCTGAATTCCTCCGCGTCGGCGGCAAGGCCCTGGAGGGTTCGTTCATGCTCGCCTCTCCCCTCCTCGCGGCGGAGCAGTTTCCCGATGGCTATCCGGGCAAGAAGGAGGCCCTGGAGTTTGTGAAGGCATACGAGGCCAAGTTCGGCGCCCGCAACTTCTTTGCCTCCCTTGCCTGGAACGCGATGAAGGTCATCGAGGCCGCCGTGCCCAAGGCCCTGAAGGTTGCCAAGCCGGGAACGGAAAAGTTCCGGGCTGCCCTGCGCGACGCTATCGAGAGCACCAAGGGGTTCAACGCGGCCGGGGCGGTGATCACCATGTCCAAGGCCGATCATACCGGGATCAACCAGCTAGGCATGTGTCTGCTCAGGGTTGAAAACGGCAAATGGAAGCTGGAAGACCACGCCGAGTTCTAGTCGGTCAGACAACAGCCACTGCGGTGAATGCCACCGCAGTGGCTGTTTCGGCAAAACCGTCCCGGATGGGGCTTGGTAGCTCTGCTGGTACGTGCTTGAGGCTTAATGACATGTGAGTATCGGGCAGCGGGATCTAAGACTGCCGCTTATTTCGCTTGTACGCTATCCCCAGTTTACCCATGCGCCCCCGCAGGGTATTGGGGTTGATGCCGAGCAATTCCGCCGCTCCTCTTGGATCGTTCTCTACCCAGAGGGGGGGGCAGGTCCGAATTCCCCTCCAGTTTGACAAGTGCGGCAATCGCCTTGGCGGGTCCGCTTAGACTCCGTGCGTCCATTATCTACGGTCCGGAAAGACCTCTGCCCCACTCCCACACCTGTTTCGGCAACGTCACAATCTCTTCAGCACCCTCACCGTCGCCTTTTGCAAAGTGTACTATGCGCCGGATCGCCCCGAGTTGAACGTCAACGATGTCCAGGTATACCTCGTCCAGGGGAAAATGCTCCCGCAGGTAGTCGAAGGCGCGTTTCACTGCAACCCCGATGTCCAGGCTGCTGCATATTCTGTGTGTCACTTCCCTGAAAAATTCATCTCTGTTGACGGACATGATGATTACTCCTCTGACGGCAGCTGCCCTGTTGTCATATTCAACAATTTACAAAATATTACAAAATATTACTAAACTTGACAATATTTGATGCCGTATTTAGTAATTCAGATTTTTTTGGGTATTTACGGGTATATTTATGGGTGGTGTCCTTGGAATTCCAGGGAGGGAAATGCTAACGGAGAAACAAATATGCAAAAAAATCACACCACATTTATGGTTCGACAAGGAAGCTAAAGAAGCGGCCGGGTGGGCCTGTCAGCCAGATTGTGTAAATGGCTTTTCGGTTTTCTGAAGTTCAGCATTATTCTAACGCCTGATTTAAGCCGCGCCACGAAGTGGCGTCGGTTTGAATGAATTGTTAGCGCACACTGATGTCTTCTTCACATCACCACATCTCATTCGCCATCCTTTTGCGTCGAGCCAACTCCTTCTCGCTCGGCTCGGCGCTCGCGAACGAACCGGGCCGGATATCGCCACCTGGTACATACGTACTCATCACAACGCCAGTGGTCGAAACCTGAGAGCGAACGAGCCGCAGCGCGGATGGCTTGACAGTCTCGCCAAAGAGACGCTTGCCCCGCCCAAGCACCACTGGAAAAGTCCACACGTTGTACTCGTCTATCAGTGATGCGGCCTGCAGCGTTTGAATCAAATTGCCGCTGCCGATGATCTGCAGGTCAGGGCCCGGTTGGGTCTTGAGAACGGAGATTGCCGAGACTACATCGCCCTGGAGCAGGGTCGAGTTGTTCCATTGGAGCGTCGTCAATGTGCGCGTAGCAACATACTTTTTCGCTGCATTGAGCGTCTTCACAATCGGATTATCTTCGTGCTGGTATGGCCAGTACGCTTCGAATATCTCATAGGTCCTGCGACCAAGCACCAGCTCTCGATCCTTGCCGTCGAAACCTGCTGCTGAGATGTCCATGCCTTCGTCCCCGTAGCCGAACATCCAGCCGCCAAGGGTAAAACCGCCGGTCGGGTCTTCTTCCGGTCCGCCGGGTGCTTGCATGATGCCGTCGAGCGACACAAACGTGGATGCGATGAGTCTTCTCATGGGAACACTCCTGTAGTTCTTAAGAGGCGTCTTGGTCATACACGCTTCGAAGATTGCACCTTCAACCGCGGCGCGCCGCTTCGATTGCAGCGATGTCGATCTTTTTCATCTGCATCATCGCATCGAACGCGCGCTTGGCGGCAGCGGGATCGGGATCGGTTATCGCTTTGGTCAGAGCGATCGGCGTAATCTGCCAGGACAGGCCCCATTTGTCCTGGCACCAGCCGCAGGCATTCTCTTCGCCGCCGTTGCCGACGATGGCGTTCCAGTAACGATCCGTTTCGGCCTGGTCAACGGTTGCGACCTGAAACGAGAATGCCCAGTTATGCTTGACCTCGGGTCCGCCATTGAGTCCGAGACAGGGAATTCCCATCACGGTAAACTCTACCGTCAACACATCCCCTTTCTTTCCGGACGGATAGTCCCCCGGTGCGAGGTGCACCGCGCCGACGTATGAATCAGGAAAGGTCTTGGCGTAAAATCGCGCCGCATCCTCGGCGTCGCGGTCGTACCAAAGACATATCGTGTTCTTTGCTTGCTTCATCATGTCAATTCTCCTTCGTGATGAGCCGCCCAGCGACATAATGTCGTTATTGAGCGGTCAGCTCGATGCATCTAATACCAGATGCTTGTTTATAAATAGTATATGCCATGCAGGTATCTAACAGTAGAGGAAATCGGTGACAGCGTGAAACCGCTTGCAATGAAAATAGATTTAAGATATTTTGATCTCATAAAAAGATCATATGATCTATATTTAAGATCAACAAGGTGCCTGTCATGCTTGAACCTTTGCTGGGATCAACCAATTGCGAACGGGTGTTGATTTTTCTCGCGGCTCGCGAAGAGGGCTACTTGCGGGAAATTTCGGATTTTTTCGAGACGTCGCCAGCCCCGATCCTGAAACAGCTGGAAAAACTGGAAAACGGCGGGGTCCTGTTCAGTCGTCTCGCCGGTCGCACCCGTCTCTACGGCTTCAATCCCCGCTATCCGTTCGTGAACGAGCTTAAGTCCCTGCTCGACAAGACCATGACCTTTTACCCCGAGGATATCCGGGCC
Organism: Deltaproteobacteria bacterium; assembly: GCA_016182975.1. Taxonomy (GTDB): domain Bacteria; phylum Desulfobacterota; class Desulfuromonadia; order Geobacterales; family Pseudopelobacteraceae; genus JACPFJ01. Next base: position 151,671 of record JACPFJ010000026.1, on the reverse strand, counting down.
AGGCTGCTGGAAAGCAGGCGCAGGCCGCGACGTAAAAGGAAACCGTTATGAAACCACTCGGTGAAATGTCTGTCGGTGAAATCGCCGCCTATGTGGCTGAACATTTGCGGCAAAACGGCATTAACGTTGTGCTGACCGGCGGCAGCTGTGTCTCGATCTACACCGACAATCGCTACCTCTCCTATGACCTGGATTTTATCGAAGAGGGACGATCAACACGGAAGAAGATTGCCGCCTGTTTGCGGAAAATCGGCTTTCAGGAAAAGGATCGCTACTTCACCCATACCGACACCCGCTTTTTCGTGGAATTCCCGTCCGGACCGTTGGCCATCGGCGACGAACCGGTCGGCAACATTGCACAACTGGAGTTTGCCACCGGCTCACTGCGCCTGCTCTCCGCGACTGATTGCGTCAAGGATCGGTTGGCCAACTATTATCACTGGAAAGATCGGCAGAGTTTGGATCAGGCGATTATGGTGGCAACGGATGCCGAGGTTGATATGGGGGAGGTTGAGAGGTGGTCACGCCACGAAGGCATGGCGGAGGAATTCGAACGGATTAAGACATTGTTGAAGCGGGCGACATGAAACTCGTGGTATCAAGGAAGAACAAAGGCGTCCGATCTAGTAGTAACCACAGATGAATAGGATGATCGCGGATAGAGCCTGACAGAGCAGAAACAAAACCTGAAATCCGGATCACGCGACGACGCACCAAAAGTAGGCGCCTTAAGCGACGACGCTACGAAAATCTTTTTCATTATTTAGGGTCCCCGGCACTTCTGCGGAACTTCCTTTTTCTGGCATTACGCCGCTTCTCTCCACTCAGGCTCCGCCCAGTAATTATCTGCCATCCTTACGAACAGCGTAACAACCTTATTTGCCTCTTTGCGTGCGGCGTCTACCCTCTTGTAGTCGGTTATTTTCTTTCTTCCGGCCACAATCTCGCGGAACAGCAACTCAGTTTGCTTACCCATATTCGCTTTACCATTTTCCCATTTTGAAATTTGGGACTTGTCACACTGCATATTCGCCGCGAAGTCGGTCCCTGACCAACCTAACGACTTCCTCAAGAATACAATTTCGGCTGGCGTGAGTCGCTCTTCTTTCTTTACGAGTGCATGAGCAATACAGTCGTGCAGAGCTTCCATTTGAGGTATTTTGGGCACCAAGCAATTACACTCAGGACAAGTGCCTACGGTAATTCCGACCAGGATGACGTTATCAAGACCACATGCGTCATAGTGATAATTCCGAACATTCCAGGTTACTTCCGCTCTCCCACATATTGGACATTTCATTTTAGTCTCCACGCTGTTACGATCATTAGTTCATTTTCGTTCTCGAATCTAACGATAACTACCATTTTTCCGGTATGAACCTGGTATCTCCATTCCCCATTCTCGAATTCCGGGTTATCTACGATGCTGCCGCGAAGGATGTTCATGCAATCCACAGTGGACATTTTATGCTTCTGCAAGCGTTCTCTTGCATGAGGATCAGAAAACAGAATCAATCCGTTGTGTTTGATGTGACGGATTAACTTCTTTGCTTCACTTGGTTTCAGCGGTTCGTTTTCTACCATACTATATCCCTTTCAAGGATAATTTCAATACAAATGATGTATTTAATACAACTGTTAAATCAAATACCATTATTTATTTTGGACCTTCAGCTTCAATTTTCATTTTTATTAACGAAGCGATAATGTACTCCGTGGTTCATTGCGAAACAAGTGTTGTTTCCCATCACCTCATGGTCAAGGCATATGTGTAATTGACGATGTGGTGGGGGAAGTGCTCGATGTGCAGGAGTAGCATCTGTCCGCCCAGGATGACTAGAATCGTTTCCATCGGCTCCTGCTGTTGTCGTTGTCCCTGTACGCCTTCTATCACCTGAGTTTTTCCTGGTCGAGCAGGTACAAGAAGCAGCTCACCGATGAAGACGCCGCCAGGGTAAAGCTGTGGCGCAATGACCTTGCCCACAACCGGACTCTCGCGTGGGGTGATGTGGATCTCGATCCGGAACGGCTGAAGGGGTTATTTGAACTCTATTTTGAACAAAATGCCGACAAGAGCAGGCAGCGCAAGGAAAAGTACGAGGAGTACTCCCTTGCCTTTGCCATGTCGCAGATGTTTTCGCCGAAGCAGAAGGAGTTGTTTAAGGGACTCGGAATTTACCGATGTACCAAATTTTACGCTCAGGCTTAGGTCAGATTTGTCGCCCCTGATTGAGCAGAACCGCAGGCGTAGCAGGGCTACGCTGAGGATTTTGAGATTGAAGGGACGGCAAAGATGGCCTGAGGATGAGATGTAAAACGGTGCATTGGTAGGTTCCGAATCCCTAAGAAGAGGCTGGAAGGGTTGCCCCTGACAAAGACGGAACAGGAGTATTATTCCCGTTCGGTAAAGAAAAAGGTGGTTGCGCTGGCAAACGCGGAACTGCATGGTCTTGCGAGGAAGTTGTTGGAGAAATAAGCGTTATAGCTTGGTGGTAGACAGGAAAGGCGGCTGTTACCAAATCACCTTCTGCCTTATTGATCCACTCAGTGGTGAGGGGCTGCATACAGTTCTTTTCCCGTGATCATGATTTCGCGCAAAAAGAAATCATTCAGAGCCAGCCGTTCCTCGATCTGGCGGGATGAGCGGACAACAAGCTCAACCGGCAGGGTCGGTTTCAGGCGCGTGATGATGTCGGCAGCCACTCTTGCACCCGAAACATCCTCGGGCATAACCACCAGCAGGTCAACATCCGACTCAGTCCCAGCGCAGCCACGAGCATATGACCCGAACAGGATCACCTTTTCAGGCAAAAATTCACGAGCCATATCAGCCACAAAATTTTGTATATCCGTTAACGCTACGACACCCATACAATAATCTCCTGTAATCGTCATACCATAAAAAAAAGGGCGCTGCAATCAGCGCCCTTTCTAAATCTACTTCAAATTCTTCTTTATCCTCTCCGCCGCCTCAATCACATTCTCGCGCAACCCCTAAAGGGTAGCGTCGTTCTTATCTATGTATTTATTGAAGGCCATACCTGTTTCAGTGACTCCCCCTCGTCTCATCTATCCCTATAAAACCTTTGACACAACAACCGCCTGTCGTCCAATCGCAATTGCTATGCAATTTAGACGATAACGGCCTTCCATGTATCTCACCCGCACGCTCGAAAGCTGGTCCAAGCAGCTTTCAGCGGGGTCTCAGGCTCTGCCTTATTGCCTCTGGAACTGGCCAAACAGGCGCTGCATATCCGTTTAATCCGCTCAATCAGATTTGATCGGTGTTCCATTTGTAATTCATTTTTTGCGGGAAGCCTTTATTCCCAACTTCCCCATGCGCCCCCGCAGGGTATTGGGGTTGATGTCGAGCAATTCCGCCGCTCCGCCCGCGCCGTAGATCTTTCCCCTGGTCATCTTCAAAACTCCGAGGATATGCGCCGACATCGCTTCATCCAACCGCAACGGCAACTGCAGGCCCTCCTCTTTTATCTGCGGCGCAGGCGTGTCGCCAACACCGGCCGTGGAAAGTGCGTCAAAGAGAAGCTGCCCTTCCCGGTGTCTGATGATCTCCCTCTCCACGAGGTTCTCCATCTCGCGGATGTTGCCGGGCCAGTTGTAATGCAGGAGCCGATCCAGTGCGCCCGGCGCAATGTCCGGAGGGGTGGCTATCCCCAGCTCCCTGCATTTTTGGGCGATGAAGTGACGGCACAGGGTCGGGATGTCCTCCTTGCGCTGCCGTAATGGGGGCAAAAAAATGGGGAAGACGTTCAGCCGGAACCAGAGGTCCTCCCGGAACCTGTTCTCCGAGATCATCACCTCCAGATTGCGGTGGGTGGCCGCGATCACCCGGATATCCAGCGTAATCGGCCTGATACCGCCTACCCGTTCAATTTCGCGGCTCTGAAGGACCCTCAGGAGCCGCACCTGGGCCTGGGGCGGCAACTCCCCTATTTCGTCGAGAAAGATGGTCCCGCCATCGGCCCGTTCGAAACGCCCCCGCTTCTCCGAGACCGCCCCGGTAAAGGCACCTTTCTCGTGGCCGAACAGTTCGCTGTCGATCAGGTGTTCCGGGATGGCGCCGCAGTTTACCTTGATGAATGGTCCCTCCTTGCGCGGAGAGGTGAAATGGATCGCGTTGGCGATCAACTCCTTGCCGGTCCCGGTTTCACCCAGGAGCAGCACGGTGTTGTTCAGCGGCGCCACCTGGCGGACCATGTTCATCACGTTTCGCAGCCCCGAATTCCCCCCGACGATCTCGTCTCCCGCCTGGGAGAGGAGCTCCCTTTTCAGAAAGCGATTGTCGTCGATCAGCGTGTCCCGGTACTTCACGACGGCCTGATACGACAAGGCGTTTGCCAGGGCAATGGCGAACGGTTCGGAGACCGTGGCCAGCAGCGCCACGTGCCCTGAATTGTACCTGCCTTCACCGCGTGCCCGCAACACCAGCAGGCCGATCAGCTCCTCCTCGATCAGAAGCGGCAGAACCAGGTCCGAGTTCCCTCTCAGCTTAATCAGCGGGGCTACCGCACTGATATAGTTTTTTGGGTCTTCGTTGCGGACAATGTACGGCGCCCGCTTTTTCCTGATCCAGCTCCAGAGGCCCTCGGGCAGCGGGACGATCTCTTCTTGCGCCTCGCTGTCCTCCGCAACGACGTGGGCAATTCTCCGGATGGCGCCGAGGCTGGGGTCAAGGATGTCGAGGTATAGGTCGTCCAGCGGGAAGTGCTCCCTCAGGTAGGTGAAGGCATTGCCGAGGGCGGTTTCGATATTGAGACTGCTGCAAATGCGCAGCGTAGCCTCCCTGAAAAATTGATCCCTTTTCACGTCCATTGCCCACCTCACCCGGAGCCTGAATTCTCGCTACAGCGCCTGCAAAAAATCACCGTATTTAGCGATAATAACCGATACCGCCAAATGTGACAATCCATAACGTCGTATTTGACGGTTATTTTTATAATGTCTCGCTAATGCGTTAGAATATCAAGATAATATATTTGGCATGGTTCCCGCAAACAGCACGATCAGATATCGAAGGGCAAAGGAGAGCTAAATGGCGATGCAACAGATGCAGTTGAAGGTAAACGGTACGCTCCACACCGTGATGGAGCAGCCGCACCGGACCCTGTTGGAGGTGCTGAGGGAGGAGCTGGGTTTCACCGGCACGAAAAGGGCCTGCCGCGTCGGAGACTGCGGCGCCTGCACGGTCATCATCGATGGCAAGGCGGTCCTGTCCTGCCTGACACTGGCGGTGGAGGTACAGGGGCGGGAGATCATCACCATCGAGGCGCTGGGGGACGGCGATCGTCCCGATCCCCTCCAGCGGAGCTTCGTCGATTGCGGCGCGGTGCAGTGCGGCTTCTGCACCCCCGGGATGGTTATGTCGGCCAAGGCGCTCCTTGACGAGAACCCGCATCCCGACCCGGATGAGGTGCGCCGGGCCATCGCCGGGAACCTCTGCCGCTGCACCGGCTACGCCAAGATCGTGGAGGCGATCGAGGACGCCGCGACAAGGCTGGCCTGAGAACAACGCCAATTTCCATACAAAAGGAGTAGGTATGTCAGATTATGCAGTGCTCGGCAAGCGATTGCCCAGAGTAGACGGACCTGTCAAGGCGGCGGGGAGCGCCCGTTTTACCGACGACCTGTCGCTCCCCGGGATGCTTCACGGCAAAATATTGCGCAGCCCCCATCCCCACGCGCGGATTCTGCGCATCGATACCACGCGGGCGGAGCAGCTTCCGGGGGTTCGCGCGGTCATCGTGGGAGAGGATTTCGGCGACTACCGCTACGGCCTGCGGGCCGACACGCGCGACGAGTATCCCCTGGCCCGGGGCAAGGTGCGCTACCTCGGGGAAGAGGTGGCGGCAGTGGCGGCCGTGGACGAGGATACCGCCCTGGAGGCCCTGGAGCTGATCCGGGTCGATTACGAGGTCCTGCCTGCCGTTACCGATCCCGAGGAGGCCCTGCTGGAGGGGGCGCCGCAACTCCACGATGACAAGCCGGGCAATATCAGCGTCCATATGAAAACCGGCTTCGGCGACGTGGACGAGGCCTTCCGGCAGGCGGACTACGTCCGTGAGGACAGGTTCTACAGCCAGTCGGTCCTGCACGGCTTTCTGGAGCCGAACGCCGCGCTGGCCCACTGGGAGGCCCCCAACCGGATCACCATCTGGGCCTCCAAGCAGAGCCCCTACTTCCTCTACCGCAACCTCTCCAACTGCTTCAACGTGCCGCTCAGCAACGTCAGGCTCATCCAGCCGTACATCGGCGGCGGCTTTGGCGGCAAGAACGGGGGGTATCCGGTCGACTTCTGCGCGGTGATGCTCTCCAAGAAGTCGGGCCGCCCGGTGAAGATCGTGCTCACCATGGAAGAGGTGCTCTCCTCTCACCGGCGTAGGCACCCGATGATCGTCCGGCTGAAGACCGGGGTCAGGAAGGACGGCACCATCCTGGCCCACGACTGCCGCATCATCGCCGACGGCGGGGCCGGCACCGGGGTGGGGCCGAGCACCATCGCCAATGCCTTTTATTTCCTGAATCTCCCCTACGTCGTGCCCAATGTGCGATACGAGGCATTTCGCGCCTACACCAACCGCCCCATCTCGGTTGCCCAGCGGGGTAACGGCATCCAGCAGATCCGCTACGCGGCGGACGTGCAACTGGAGATGATCGCCCATGACCTAGGCCTCGACCCGGTACGGATCAGGCAGAAAAACGCGGTCTATACGGGCTACAGGACCGCCAGCGGGATGAACATACACAGTTGCGGCCTGCAGGAGACGATCACCGGGGCGGTACGGGCCGCGGAGTGGGATACCCACTACCGCCCCTGGCGGGAGAAGGAGAATGAGCCGCTCGGCCGCATCGCAACGGGGGTGGGGATCGCCTGCAATTCGTTCCAGTCCGGCGCCCGTCTGACCGGCCACAACTGCTGCACGGCGGTGATCAAGGTCCACGAGGACGGCACGGCGTCGCTCCTGACAGGATCGACCGATTCCGGCCAGGGTTCCGAAACCGTACTCGCCATGATCGTGGCCGAGGTCCTCGGCATACGGCTGGAGGATGTCTTTGTCCCCCAGACCGACAGCACCGTCACCCCGGTCGATCCGGGGAGCTTCGGGAGCCGGGTGAGCTCCACCGCGGGGAACGCGGTGCTGATCGCGGCGCGGGACGCGCGGCAACAGCTCCTGCCGGTGGCGGCGGAACTGCTGAAGGCGGCGCCCGAGGCAATCGAGTTCCGAGACTGCAAGGTGTTCGTCAGGGGGGCGCCGGACAAGGCGCTCCGCTTTCGCGACCTCACCCGTCAGACCGTTGCCTGGGGTTCGGGCACCTCGATCATCGGCCAGGGGAGCTGGGGGCAGACCGTCCCCCCCATGAACTTCGAGACCGGGGAGGGGGACGCAAGCGGGGCCTACAGCTTCGGCACCCAGGCCGCCTGGGTCGAGGTGGATACCCGGACCGGCAGGGTGACGGTACCGCGCATGGTGGTGGCGCACGACCTCGGATTCGCCTTGAATCCGCTTGCCGTCGAGGGGCAGCACGAAGGTTCCATCGCCGGAGGGGTCGGCCATACCATTTACGAACATTGTGTCGAGGAAAATGGCCAGAACCTGACCCCGAACCTGACCGCCTACGGTCTCCCCACCGTCTACGACCTCCCCCGGGAGATGGTCTCCCTTTCCATCGAGACCATCGATCCGGTGGGGGCTTTCGGCGCCAAGGAGTCGGGGGAGGGGACCCAGGTCTCCACCATTCCGGCGATCGTCAACGCCATTCACAATGCCATCGGGGTCTGGATTACCGATCTCCCCGTCACCCCCGAAAAGGTGCTCAAGGCCCTGAGGGATAAGAAGGCGCAGGCCAAGGCAACCGCGGAGGGACAGTCATGAGATTGAAAAAGTTCGAGCATTTCGAGCCGAGAACCCTCTCCGAGGCCTGTAGGCTCCTGAAGGAGCAGGGGGACAAGGCGGCGCTGATCGCCGGCGGCACCGACCTGGTGGTGCGCATGAAGTACGGCGTGACGCAGCCGCAATGCCTCATCAACCTGAAGAAAGTGGAAGGCCTCGGCAGTATCGCCCTGGTCGGCGAAAACCTGCACGTGGGTGCGCTGGCCACCCTCACCCAGGTGCGCTGCTCCGACCTGGTGCTGGAGCGCTGCCCCATGCTCGCGGAAGCGGCCCTCGCGGTGGGGGCGGCCCAGTTGCAGAACATGGGGACCATCGGCGGCAACATCTGCCTGGAGCCGCGCTGCTGGTACTTCCAGCAGGGGCGCTCGTGGCGGCAGGCCCGGCCCGACTGCTTCAAGAACGGAGGTTCAGTCTGTTACATGGCCAAGGGGAGCAGGCGCTGCCATGCGCTTTACTGCGGCGATACCGCAGCCGCGCTCCTCGCGTTGGGTGCAAAGGTACGGCTGGTGAACCCAGGCGGGGAGCGCATCGTGCCGATCGAGGAATTCTTTGTTGACGACGGCATGCGTCACACCGATCTGCAACCCGGCGAGCTGCTGGCAGAGGTGATCCTTCCCGCTCCGCTGCCGGGACAGCGCGGCACCTACCTCAAGTACCGCAAGCGCGGCGCCCTGGACTTCCCCATTGCAGGGGTGGCGGCGGTCATGAGCGGGACGACGGCCGCGATTGCGCGGTTGCGCATCGCCATCACCGGTGTGGGCTCCTCACCACTGGTTGTCGCCCCCCCACCGGACTACCCGTCAGAAGCGGGCTTAACACCCGCGTTGATCGACCTGCTGGTTGAGATGGCACGGAAACAGACCAGAACAGTCTCTCATATGGAGGTGTCGGCGAGCTACCGCAAAGAGCTGGTCGGCGTGCTGGTCAGGGATGCCCTGGAAAAGCTGGGCGGGGCATGAGATTGGCCACCAAATTCCAAGTCGTATTCAAGATGAGATGTACCCATTGTAGAGACGTCCCGGTGGGACGTCTGAGACGGGCCATCGGCCCGTCTCTACAGGATCATCTTGATTGCAAATGCGAATAACCGCCAAAGGAGAACGAGAGCCATGTCAATACCATTCATCAGTCGCCGCGACATCGACTTCCTGCTCCATGAACTGCTCGATGTTGAACAGTTGACCACGTATCCCTGCTACGAAGAGCACAGCCGGGAGACCTTCAAGGCCATTCTCGACGTGGCCGAGCAGATCGCCAGGGAGAAGTTCCATACCCACAACGCGGAGGGGGACCGGAATGAACCGGTGGTGGTGGACGGGAGGGTGCGGCTCATCCCCGAGGTGAAGGAGGCGCTGCAGGCCTTTGCCGAGGCCGGTTTTTTCAGCGCCTCCCACAGCGCGGAGCTAGGGGGCATACAGCTCCCCACGGTGCTCAACAACGCCGTCCTTTCCTTTGTCAGCGCCGCCAACATCGCAACCGCCAGCTATGCCCAATTGACCATGGCCAACAGCCACCTGCTGGCGGCCCACGCCTCGCCGGAGCAGCAGAGGCTCTATCTGGAGCCGATGATGACCGGCCGCTTCTTCGGCACCATGGCCATGACCGAGCCGCAGGCCGGCTCCTCTATTTCCGATCTCATCACCACTGCCGAACCGGCGCCGCAGGGGCACTACCTGATCAGGGGGAACAAGATCTTCATCTCCGGCGGAGAGCATGAACTCTCGGAGAACATCGTCCACCTGGTGCTGGCGCGCATCAAGGGGGCCCCGGCCGGCGTAAAGGGGATATCGCTCTTTATCGTGCCGCGCTATCGGGTCGATCCGGACGGCAGCGTGGGCGAAGACAACGACGTGGCGCTGTCGGGGCTCATTCACAAGATGGGTTGGCGGGGGACGACCTCGACCATGCTCAATTTCGGTGAAAACGGCCGCTGCTTCGGCTACCTGGTCGGCGAACCGAACCAGGGGCTCTCCTGCATGTTTCACATGATGAACGAGGCCCGCATCAATATCGGCCAGTTTGCCGCCTGCATCGGCTACGCCGGGTATCTCTATTCCCTGGACTATGCCCGCAATCGTCCCCAGGGGCGCCTCCCCAGCGGCAAGGACCCGCTCTCCAGGCAGGTCATGATCATCGAGCACGCCGATATCCGCCGCATGCTGCTCATGCAGAAGGCCTACGTCGAGGGCTCTCTCGCGCTGATACTCTACGCCTCGCTGCTCGTCGACCGGCAAAGGGGAGGGGGGGCGGAGGAGAGGCGCAAGGCGGGACTCCTGCTCGACATCCTCACCCCGATCGTCAAGGCCTGGCCCTCGCGGTTCTGCTTCGAGGCGAACAGCCAGGCCGTCCAGATCCTCGGCGGGTACGGCTACACGCGCGAGTATCCGGTGGAGCAGCTGTTTCGCGATAACCGCCTCAGTCAGATCCATGAAGGGACCAACGGCATTCAGGGTATCGATCTCCTGGGGCGCAAGGTCTCCATGGGAAACGGCGAGGCCTTCAAGCTGCTGATGGAGGAGATAGGCACAACCATTGCCGAGACGGCCGGCGATGAATCTTTGACCGCGTGGTCCAGGGATCTGGGTCAGGCATTACGGCAGGCGCGGGAGACCACGGAGAGGCTGTTGGAGGCGAGGGAGCTGACCGGGGCCGACCTTTTCCTGGCCAATGCCTCGCTCTATCTGGAGATGCTGGGGCACGTGGTCATCGCCTGGATCTGGCTGCGTCAGGCGCAGGTGGCGACAAGGCAGTGCGAATCCACCAGTGAGGGCAACCGGGATTTTTATCGTGGCAAGATGCAAGCCTGCTCGTTCTTCTTCAACTGGGAGCTGCCCAAGGTGCACCACCAGGCAAAGATACTCGGCAGCCTCGAACCGACCTGCTACGCGATGCAGGACAGCTGGTTCTGATTCGGATAATTAAACCTGAAACGGCACTTCAACCACAGAGCCACAGAGAACACAGAGGAATCACTGAGTTTTTTAATAGATTCATCACCAAAAGGGTGAATTGCATAATCTGTGAGAAGTATTCTAATGCTTTGTAAATAAAAAGCTTTCCTCTGTGCCCTCTGTGACTCTGTGGTGAGGTTTGCAGAATTCAGGTTAAAGGGAGTATGTCATGGCAACCGAACAATCGACACAACTGCTGGAACGGATCAGGCATAAAAAACTCCGCTCTAGGATCATGACGGCCGAAGACACTGTCTCATTTTTTAAGGACGGCATGTATCTCGGATTTTCGGGGTTTTCCGAGGGGCACCCCAAACTGGTGCCGGCCGTGCTGGCCGATCACGTGGAAGACAAGGGGCTTGCCGGCAAGATGCGCTTCAATGTGTACACCGGCGCCTCCATCGGCATTGACGTCGATGACCGCTGGTCGAGACTGGGCATGCTGGACCGGCGCTGGCCGCAGCAGCAGGGTCTGCATATCCAGCGGGCGGTCAACGTGGGGGAGGTCAACTTCGGTGATCGCCATCTTTCCATGTATGCCCAGGACTTCGGCTACGGTTACTACACCCTCGATAACGGCGGCAAGATCGATCTCGCCATTATCGAGGCGAGCTGTATCACCGAGGAGGGGGGAATCGTGCCGACCCTGTCGGTCGGCATCATCCACGAAATTGTCGCGCGGGCGGAAAAGATCATCATCGAGCTCAATACGCGGCTCCCTCTCCTGGAGGGGGTGCACGACTGTGTCGCCGTTGCCGCCCCACCGCACCGGGCCCCCCTTAATATCCTGACCGTCAGGGACCGGATCGGAGCCACCTCCATTCCCTGCGACCCGGAGCGGATCGTTGCGATCGTGGAGTCGGGCAAGGACCCGGTCGGCCGGCCCTTGCGGGCTCCCGGCGAGGACTCCCGGCTCATCGCCGCCCACCTGATCGATTTCCTGCACTGGGAGGTGAAGAACGGGCGTCTGCCGGAAAACCTGCTCCCCCTGCAGTCCGGGGTCGGCTCCATTGCCAATGCCGTGGTGGGGGGCCTGCTCACCAGCAGTTTCAGCCATCTGACCGTCTGGACCGAGGTCTTTCAGGACAATCTCCTTGACCTGATGGATAGCGGCAAGCTCGATTTCGTGACCGCCGCCTCCTTTTCGCTCTCCGAGCAGGGACTTAAGCGCCTCCTGGCCGACTGGGACAACTACAAGGGGAAGACCCTGCTGCGGCCGGTCCAGATCACCAACCATGCCGAACTGATTCGCCGTCTCGGGGTGATCGCCATGAACACGCCGGTAGAGTTCGATATCTATGGCCACGCCAACTCCTCCAACATCAACGGCTCCCGGATGATCAACGGCATCGGCGGTTCGGGCGATTTCATGCGCAACGCCTACCTCTCCATCATGCACACCCCCTCGACCAGGCCTTCCAGGACAGACCCCACCGGCATCAGTTGCGTCCTGCCGATGGTTACCCATGTCGATCATACCGAGCATGATCTCGATATCCTCGTGACCGAACAGGGGCTTGCCGACCTGCGCGGACTCGCTCCCCGGCAGCGGGCCCGGAGGGTCATCGACAGATGCGCGCACCCCGACTACCGGCCGCTCCTTCAGGAGTACTACGATCGCGCCCTGAAAGCGGGCATCGCAAGCGGCAGCGCCCACGAGCCGCACATGCTTTACAAGTCATTCAACATGCACAGAAACCTGGAGGAAAAAGGGACCATGAAGCTTGATAGCTGGGATTAATCGTTATCATCCGAGACCTGTCGGTCGTAACCAAAAAAAGGAGGCGTATATGAAACTGTTCAGAGCATGCCTGGTATCCACCCTGGTCGTAATCGCGTTTGGCTCCAGCGTTGCATTTGCCGCATCGGACGTGGTGACCCTGAAGGTCGCACACTTTCTGCCGGCCAGTTCCAACGCACACCAGAAGTTGATCATCCCCTGGTGTGAAAAAATCGGCAAGGAATCGGGCGGCAAAATCAAGTGCCAGATCTATCCTTCCATGCAGCTTGGCGGGACTCCGGCCCAGCTGTTCGACCAGGCGCGGGACGGAGTTGCCGATGTTATCTGGACAGCCGCAACATTTCAGGCGGGACGTTTCACCAAAACAGAGGTGTTCGAATTGCCGTTCATGATCAATACCGCGGAAAAGGGAAGCCCTGCCCTGTGGGACTATATTCAAAAAAATGCCATGGACGAGTTCAAGGGGGTCAAACTGATTGCGACCCATTTTCACGACATGGCCCCGATTCACTTTGGTAAAAAGTCGGTAAAGACCCTGGAAGACCTCAAAGGGTTAAAGGTCCGCGTGCCTACGCGTTTTTCCGCCAAAGCACTGGCTGCGCTCGGGGCAATGCCGGTGCAGATGCCGTCGCCGGCGATTCCGGAGGCAATTGGCAAGAATGTGGTGGATGGCGCCACATTGCCGTGGGAGGTAACGACGGCATTCAAGCTGCATGAGATCTGCAAGACCCACACCGAGCCCGGCCCGGGACACGCAGGCATTTCAAACACACTAATGGTGTTTGCCATGAATCAGGCCAGGTACAACGGCCTGTCTCCCGAACTGAAGAAGGTCATCGACAATAACAGCGGACGCGAGACTTCCAGATGGGTGGGCAAGTCCTGGGATAGTTTCAGTGCGCAATCACGTAAGGCCGCTGTCGATCGCCATAACACCATCAATATATTAAGCGATGAAGAATACAGGCGTTGGGCGAAGGCGACCGAATCCGTTGACGATGAGTGGGTCAAGGAGGTCGGGGCGAAAGGCGCCAATGGCAGGGCGCTCCTCGATGATGCCAAGGCCATGCTGAAAAAATACCAGAACTGATCAGGTACCTGCCTGAATCGCCCCATTCCTTCGATCAAGCCAGGGGTTGAGCAATCGGAAAGCGGTGTATCGACAAGACGGGCGGTGGATGCGACCACCGCCCGTATCGCTTTTTTGAGTATCCCCTCTGAGATGGATTCGTTTTGTGGATTGACATGAAGTATGTCGGCATGATATCTTGCATACAAGATAAATAATGGTAATCTTGCATAAGGAAAACGGCAGACATGCCGGGCGAATCCAGCTGACGGGTCCTCAAATATCAAGTTATTATGGCAAGGCTGCCGAATTGTGATGCCTTGGAAGGGGCGCTGTTTTGGGGTGTGTTGGCGTGAATAGAGGGTTATTTTTGATAAACTAACTTGTATGCAAGATATAGCCGGGATGGCGCCTCAAGCGTATATCGGCCAGGCATCTTTCAGGAGTATAATAAAAAATATAGTCAAAACGAGCAGTGCAGAGGTGATGAACATGGACATCAGGACAAAGGTTGAGCGACTGGCGGCGCGGATGCACGATCGTCCGCAATATCGGACCCAGGGGGCGGTGCTGTTCGTCGACCTGGAACGGAGAGAATCGTTTTCCCGCTACCTCTCGAAAGAGGTGATCCACACCGTCCTCACCAATCGCGGGGCGAACATGTATCTCCTCTACAACCTCCTGCCGGACGGGAGAGAGCCACTGGACCCGCAGGTCCCGCTGATCTTCGGCAGCGGCGCCCTGACGGGAACCGTCCCCACCGCCACCCGCGGCAACGTGAGCGGCATCTCGCCGGAGAGTTACGCCATCCTCGACAGCAACTGCGGCGACGCCTTTCCCACCTTTCTCAAGTTTCACGGCTACGACCACGTGGTCCTGTACGGCCGGGCAGCGGAGTGGACCCTGCTCCGGATCAGCGGCCGGGAGGTCGCCTTTCATGACGCCACCCCCTACCTGGGCATGGACAACAGTGATGTCACGCGCGCCGTCGAAAGGGCGTTTTCCTGCAGCGAGCGCAAGGACATGGCCATGGCCCGCATCACCAGCGCCGGAGAAAACCAGGTCCTCTTCGCCGGCATCATGGGGGGGGTCAAGGCGATCTATGGCCGGGGCGGCGGCGGGGCAAAAATGGGCTCCCTCAAGCTCAAGGCGATAATGATCCAGGGGCGCGGCGAGCAACCCGCCGTTTCCCAGGCCTTCAAGGAGAACAACAGGGCCATTGCCCAGAAGATCCTTTCGGCCAGCGTCATCAAAAACGCCCTGAAGAGCGTCGGCACACCGTTCCTCTACAAGCCGAGCCGCATCCTCGGCGCCATGGGGACCAGGAACAACCAGGAGACCAGCTGGAGCGATTCTCTCGATGCCGACAACTTCGACGCCTATCGTACCGGCATGGACGGCTGCCTCAAGTGCCCGGTCCGCTGCCGTCCTTTGAACGACCTCACCCCCGAAGGGAAGGGGGGGTGGGGGGCCAGGGCCCTCACCGGGCTGACCGGCAACGCCAGCTACGACCAGGCCCAGGCGGGGATCGAGCACAGGAAGGCTAAGAGCTACCAGGGGATCAACGGCGATGGCAAATTCGACCAGTATGACAAGGGTGACGGTCCCGAATACACCACCCTGCAGAAGATGGGCCCCATGATCGGCATCAGGGAACCGGAGCAGGTCCTGCGCCTGAACAATATCCTCAATGAGCTCGGCCTGGACTCGGCCAGCGCCGGCAGCGCCATTTCCTGGGCCATGGAGCTCTACCAGAGGGGGATCATCACGGATGAGGATACCGGCGGGCTCGACCTGAGTTGGGGTAATTATCACGTGGTGGAGAAGCTGCTCTTCATGACCGCCAAAAGGGAAGGTTTCGGCGACGTCATTGCCGACTCCAATCGTGCTGTGGAACGGGGCAAGTATCCGGCGGAGGCCCTCAACTACCGCATGACGATCAAGGGGCTGTTCCAGTCCGATCCCCATGACGCGCGCATTCTCAAGGGGTTTGCCCTCGGCCTGGCCGTGGCTACCCGCGGCATGGACCATCTCCGCAACCGGCCCACCCTGGAGATCAACGCCAAGATCAACGGGGACAGCAAGGTCAAAAACGCCCTCTACGGCGGCCCGGTTGCGACGGAGCCGAACAGCTACGAAGGCAAGGAATACGCCGTACGCCGTTGCGAAAATACGTACGCAGTCGGTGACTCGGTCGGCATGTGCCGCTTTTCGACCAAATTGTTCAATTCTCCCTCCACCGCCGACAACGAAGACTTTGCCGGGCAACTCACCGAACTGACGGGTGAGACGTTTACCGCCGGGCAGCTAGACGAGATCGGCCGCAACATCATGGGGCTCGAACGGCTCATAAATGCGCGGATCGGCCTGACGGAAGAGGACGATACCCTGCCCGACAGGTGGTTCGACGAGGAGATCAAGGTCGGCCGCTTTGCCGGGGAGCGGATCGACCGGGCCAGGTTCGTGGAAATGAGGTCCCGCTTCTATGCGGTAAGCGGTCTCAATGCGGCCGCTGTCCCCGCGCTGGAATGGCACCGCAGGCTGGCGGAAGCGACCACCGGCTTCAGCGTCATGGTCAGGCTCCCCTATGGTATCCCCGGGGCGCCGGAAGGGGCGGTCATAGTCGATCAGCCGGTAGCAAACGTAGCCGAGCTGAGGGCAGCGCTTAATGAACGGCTGCCCCATGCGGCAGAGCAGTTGGGGGATGACACCTTGAATATCGTGGTCAACGGCAACATGGTGCTGGACAACGAACAGGACGCTGTTGTCCGCAGCGGGGATGAGGTCACCCTCCTGGCCATGCTCGGGGGGGGATAAATTCAGGTCAGGGAGAGTTCAGGGATGACCATTGACCGGTAGTGACGGCGTTCCGTCTCCGGCATGGTGATGGCCCTGCGTTCGACAAGGTCGAAAAAGACGCTGACTGCATGAGCCGAAGCAATGGCCTCACCTGTTTCGGCATCGAGCATCCAGTGGACGTGATGGAGGATCTTTTCGGCAACGCCGGCCATGGCGCTCATAATGACGACCAGCGACCCGACGGGGCAGGGGCGATGGTATGTCAGGCGGTATTCCAGCGCCGCACCCCCGAATTTAAGGCCATTCGGGTCGGATGGCAGTTCCAGGAAAAAATTGGGTATCCCGTCGGAGATGGACGCGATCACGTTTGACGGCAGCATGTAACCGTTCCCGTCACATTGCGACGGCTCCACGGTCCCCCTGAACATCTCGGTCATGCCCAGTTGGGTGGCCCGGGCAAGCGTGGGTTCGTGTTTCGAGGGGGTCATGGCCAGGCCGCGAGGGGCCGCATGAAGGGGGAGCGGCTGCAATAAACGCTCGGCCCGCTTGCGGGTCTCTTCCGGAAAAGGGACAAGGCTGCCTCTGTTCGCGTCCATAAGCACGCAGATAGCGGTTACCGTGGCGCGCAGGCTGTCATCGCCGCCTCCGCGAATCTCATGACAGAGGCGGATGGCAGTTTCCGCAACCTCCACCACCAACGTCCGGATGCAGAGCCCTGTTCCGGCGTGCACCTCGCGGATAAAACGGACGTGATGCCCCTGCGTGCAGAGCAGCAGGCCGTCCTGTGCCAGGGTGCGCGGGCCTAGTCCCAACTCGTTGGCCATATGCGCCGTGGCGCTATCGGCCTTGCCGATATACTGCCGGACGTTCATATGCCCCATTTCATCACAATTCCAGATGTTGGCCATGCTGCGGTGGGTAACGATAGGGGTCATCTGTCTTTCTCCTGTATCTTGTTTTGTAACAAACGTAAAAAAAGCACTTCCACCACAGAGTCACAGAGAACACGGAGTAATCACAGAGCTTTTTGAAAAAAAATGCATAACCAAAAAGGCGAACGGCAAAATCATCGACATCAAAGTCTAATGCCTTGTTATTAAAAACGATTTCTCTGTGCTCTCTGTGACTCTGTGGTGAGGTCTGCAGATTTAGGATAAATGAATTTACGGAGTTGCCGGCGGCGTCGTGATGAAGGCCGTTTGAGGCAATACTTTATTCCCTCAGAAAATCCTTTCCCCAGTCATACATCAGGTCGAGGACCGGGATGATGCTGCGCCCCTTTTCCGTGAACGAATACTCCACCTTCGGGGGCACCTGGGTGTAGACCTCGCGGTGCACCATGCCGTGGTCTTCCAGTTCCCGCAACTGCTGAGTCAGCATCTTGCGTGTCGTGTCCGGAAATTTGCGCTGGAGTTCCGAAAAACGCATGGTTTTCTTCTTCAGATGCCAGAGAATGGCGGGTTTCCATTTCCCGCCGATAATGGCCAGAGTCACATCGACCGAGCAACCGTACTCCTTGCCTTGAAAAAGCAGCTTTTCCCGATACTGAGAATTGTCTTCCATCACACTTGATCCCTTTGATTTAATTGCAGGTACCTTTAAGGGTACTCAGTATAAAAATAGTACCTACTTGACTATTAGGTGCATAGGCGTAGTTTATAGCAAAAAAAATTCGGGAAGTAAACTATGTATAAATACGAACCAGGAGTAACATTTCGATGTTGTCACGAGAAGTCTCAGTATTTATCGCGGTAATTCCTTTGAAAGGAGCGTAATGATGCATTCCGAACCGATTGAATACGAAAAACCTGCATCGTTGAGAGAGTTCGAATCCATCTATGCGGCAAAGGCGGAGGATGCAAAAATCCTGTCGGGTGGCACCGATCTGCATGTTCTGATCAAGGAAAAGCTGCTGGCACCCCGGCTCCTGATCGACATCTCCGACCTGCCCGAACTGCGGGGGATCTCCTACGATCCGGTGCGGGGAGTGACGATCATGGCGGGCACCAAGATCGCCGAGATAGAACGGAGCCCGCTCGTGAAAGAGCACGCGCCGGCACTGGCCTTTGCCGCTGCAAACCTCGGTTCGAACCAGGTGCGCTGGATGGCGACCATGGCGGGCAACATCTGCCACGCCTCGCCGGCGGCCGAGACCCCACCGGTCCTGCTGGCCCACGACTGCGAACTGCTGATCGCAAGGCAGGGAGGAGAACGAACGCTCCCCATCAGCCGCTTCTTTCTCTCCTATCGCAAAACCGCCCTGGAGACCGGAGAGTACGTCAAGGCATTCCGGCTGCCCCCCCTTCCGGCGCGGGCAGCCGTTTCCTACCGCTTCAAGGGGCTCAGAAAGGCCATGGAGATCGACATGCTCAACATAGGCGCCTACCTGGAGCTCGGCGAGGACGGCACATCGGTCAACGAGGTGCGGCTTGCCATGGGTTCGGTTGGGCCGGTCACCTATCGGGCCGTGGTCACGGAGCAGAAACTCAAGGGGATGCGGATCGGCGAGGAGTTCTTCGCCGCGGCCTGCGACGGGGTTGTTCAGGAGGCGACTCCCATCGACGACGTGCGCGCCTCGGCGCAATATCGCAACAGGGTGATCGGCGTATTGACCCGCAGGGCATTGGAAGAATGTCTGCACCGTATCGGCGAAAGGAGGGGCTAGGCGTGAAAAAACTGATCAAGCTGGAGATAAACGGCGAAAATTTCGATGTGGCGATATCCCCCGCCGCATATCTGATTGACGTGATCCGCGAGACGGTGGGCCTGTCGGGAACGAAAAAGGGGTGCGGCGTCGGCGATTGCGGGGCCTGCACCGTCCTCATCGACGGCAGGCCGACCCTGTCGTGCATCACCCTGGCCGTGGCCTGCGCGGGCAAGGCCATCACCACCATCGAAGGGCTGAGCAGAGGATCGGAGCTGCACCCCGTACAGAGGGCGTTCATCGACAAGGGGGCCGTTCAGTGCGGCTTCTGTACCCCGGGGATGGTGCTTTCATCCAAGGCGCTGCTCGATGAAAACCCCCATCCCAGCCAGGACGAGATCAAGACCGCGCTGGCCGGCAACCTGTGCCGGTGCACCGGTTACGCCAAGATCATAGAAGCGGTTGAACATGCCGGCAGGCTTCTTTCCGGGGAGGGGTGCGATGAGCAAGCGTGATTTTGATGTTATAGGAAAAGGGGTCACCAGGAAAGACGGTCCCAAAAAGGTCAAGGGGGAACACGAGTTCGCCGACGACCTTCAGTTCCCCATGATGCTGCATGGCCGCATCAAGCGTTCCGACATCGGCCATGGCCGGATAGTCAGGATCGACACATCCAGGGCCGAGGCCCTGACGGGGGTCAAGGCGGTTCTGATCGGGGCCGAGACGCCGATCAAATACGGCATCGTCCCCCAGATGCCCACCGAGTACGCCCTGGCCCATGAGAAGGTGCGTTTTTACGGCGAACCGGTGGCAGCGGTCGCGGCTGTGGACGCCGAGACGGCCGAGCAGGCCCTCGACCTGATCGAGATCGAATACGAGGCCCTGCCGGTGTACACCACGCCCGAGGAGGCCATGGCCGAGGGCGCCGTGAAGATCCACGCGGACAACCGCTTCCCCGGCAACATCGCCTATGAGGCCGACCAGAATTTCGGCGATGTGGACGAGGCCTTCAGGAATTCCCATTACGTTCTCGAAAAGACCTTCAAGACCAGCTACGTCAATCATGCCTTCATGGAGCCGCACTGCGCGGTTTCAAAGTTCGACACCAACGGCGAGCTCTTCATCTGGTCCACCACCCAGGTTCCCCATTATCTGCACCGGCACCTTTCAAAGGTGCTCCAGATGGAGATGAACCGCATCCATGTCAAGGTAACCGGCGTGGGGGGCGCCTTCGGGGGCAAGGGAGAGGTCTCCAACAACGAGTTGATCTCCGCCCTGCTCGCCCGCAAGGCCGGGAGGCCGGTGAAGGTCCTCTACTCCCGCAAGGACGTGTTCCTTCAGCATCGCGGCCGCCACCCCATCGAGATGAGGGTCAAGGTGGGGGTGGACAAGGACGGGATGATCACGGCCATCGACTATGACGGCACCATGGACGGCGGCAGCTACGGAGGATGGGGGCTTGTCATCCTTTTCTATACCGCGGCCATGCTTCACCTCCCCTACGATGTCAAAAACGTCCGCTTTAATGCCCGCCGGATCTACACCAACAAACCGACCTGCGGCGCCATGCGCGGTCTTGGCGGGGTCCAGCCACGCTTTGCACTGGAGAGCCTGCTCGATCAGATTGCGATAGACATCGGCATGAACCCCTACGAGCTCAAGAAGAGGAACGCCATCGGCCTGAGCCACGAAACGGTCAGCGGACAGGTGGTACGCCACTGCGAATTTCGCAAGTGCCTCGACCAGGCCGTGGAGCTTTCCGGGTACAAGGAGAAGCACGGCAAGCTCCCCTTCGGCAAGGGGATCGGTCTGGCCGGCGGGTATTACATCTCCGGCACCGCATACACACTGTACATGGCCTACAAACCGCACTCCTCGGCCATGATACGCGTGGACAACGAAAGCGGCGTCACGGTCTATTGCGGCGCTACCGACATCGGGCAGGGCTCGGACACGGTTCTCGGGATGATGGCCGCCGAGAAGTTCGGACTTCCTTTTGAATCCGTCCATGTGGTCAGCGGCGACACCTCATTGGCCCCCTTCGATCTGGGGACCTTTGCCAGCCGGGTGACGGTGGCGGCCGGAAGCGCCGTTTGCAAGGCCGCCGATAACATCATGGAGAAGATCATGCCGGTGGCCGCCATCCAGCTCGGTGTGCGCCCCGGGCAGCTCGAGGCGCGAAACGGCAAGATTTTCTCCGTCTTCGAACCAGGCAAGGAGATCGATTTCTGGAAGGTGGTCGAGAAGTACATCGACGCCCACGGTCCCCTCACCGCCACCGGCGACTACACACCGCCGCGGCGCACCGGGAATTTCAAGGGCGCCAACATAGGCCACAGTCCCACCTACGGCTTTTCCGCACAGTGCACCGAGGTCGATATCGATACGGAAACCGGCGAGGTCCGCATCGTGCGGGTCACAGAGGCCGGCGACTGCGGTCAGCCGATCAACCCGGTCAGCGTCGAGGGACAGGTCGAAGGCTCCATTGTCATGGGGATGGGGCAGGCCCTGTTCGAGGAGATCAAGGTCGGAAAGGACGGGCGGCTGCTCAATCCATCCCTGCACGACTACAAGATCCCGACCATGGCCGACGTCCCCGAGTTGAGGACCACCTTTGTCGACAGCTATGATCCCGACAGCCCGTTCGGGGCCAAGGAGGCCGGCGAGGGACCGATCCAGCCGGTAATTCCGGCCATATTCAATGCAGTGTACGACGCCATCGGGGTACGTTTCACCGAGATGCCGATTACGCCCGAGAAGGTCCTGCAGGCCCTGGATGCAAAGAAAAAACAGGAGGGAAAAGGCCGATGATCGATTCCAATGCTGTCAAGGAGCTTGTCAACGCCCCCGGCCGGGTCGGGGTCCTCGCAACCGCCGACCGGAAGGGATACCCCAATGTGGCGGTGTTCGGTTCGGCCTACATGCCCGATGAGTTGACCCTGATCGTGGCCATGGGCGACACCCGCACCGCCCAGAACCTGCTGGAGACCGGCCGGGCCGTCTTCATGAGCGTGCTGCCCCATGAGAACCCCATGAATACCCAGGGGTGCAGGGTCTATCTCAAGCTGCGCTCCATGGAGAAAGACGGCCCCAACCTGGACGGCGTAAAGGCCCATGTTGCTGAAATCGCCAACGAAAAGGCGGCGCAGATGGTAAAGTACGCGGTCTTTTTCGATATCGAGTCCACACGTCCGCTTATCGACTGGAGTCCGAAGAAATAAGGGACCAGGCGCCGTATGGGACCGGTTTGGCACGCATCGTACGGATTTACACGGATTTACCGGACAAGATTCTCCTGTTCCGGCTAGATCCGTGTAAATCCGTCAAAACCGGATTTTATCCGCCTGGAACAGCATTTAACCTATAAAAATCATTTGAAACGCAAAGACGCCAAGATGCAAAGTAAAAACAGGCTGTTCGAAAAAAGGCTACCACCTCTTTGGTGAACGGCTTTTCTTTAGTAATGTTCTGATTTTCTTGGCGTCTTTGCACCTTTGCGTTAAGGAACTGCCGATTTTAGGTTTAAATTTCCTGTTTGGCTCCGCTTCAGGGCGAGGAACAGAGGCCGCATGAACCTGGCGGACAATGCTCCCCCCATGAATAATCTCCCTTCCTGTCTTTCTTCTCAATCAATGGCGCTCAACCGAATCTCTTCGCGCCATTGCCGAGTAAACGCCGTTTTCAGATTCGTATGCACGCACTTTTTCGATTAAGTAAACACTGTTTTAATAATGAGGGTCATGACGGCTCGTTGCTGATCTGATTGCAAGGTCTCAAGCATGCAACTGTCCAACGTCATCACATATAACACCTGGAAACAACATGGAAAAACATATTACGGCAGCCGCTGCGCACATCCCCTCCGACCGAGCGAGCGGATGCCGAAATATATTAAAACATCGTATCCGGATTTATCTTGACAATAACTAAGCATTGTAGTACTGATTTACCAAATGCCGTTTGAACCGATCAGGATGAAAAGGAATACAGCTCGATATGGAGGTGATCCTGTTTTTGACCTGTCCGTTGCCTGGGACAATGGCTCGATTCCGGTGCCTCAAAGTAATGCAGGGTGTCGCGGTAATCAATTTGTTCGGAAGGAGGTGGAAATAATCACGCGGGGTGCCTGCCAAGAGCTGTAAATAAATCATCGAGCCCTGGATAAGGGCTTTATCACCATCGGAGGAAGATCATGAGCGAAGAACGCGAAGAACGCTTGTCCTACGATCCGTTTACCACGTCGGATGCGTTTGGACCATTAGGTAATTTTCTGTTGAAGGTGTCCAGGTTTTTCGCCCTCACGGGCGGGCTGATTTTTGTGGCGCTGGTCTTGATGTCGCTCGTTTCCGTTGTCGGCCGCAAGCTGTTCAGCTTTGCGGTGCCGGGAGACGTGGAGATGCTGCAAATGTGCTCGGCCTTCGCGTTGTCGAGTTTCTTTGCCTATTGCCATCTGATCCACGGCGATATCAAGGTCGATTTTTTCACCCACAACATGGCCCCGCACAGGGTGGCGTTTCTTGATGCCTTCGGCTCGCTGATGGTCGGCCTGTTCGCGGTATTGATCGCCTGGCGTACCGGAGCAGGGGCAATGTCTCTCAAGGAGGCCGGAGAGACCTCCGCAATTTTGGCCTGGCCCGTATGGATTCCGCAGGCGCTCATGGTGCCCGGTTTTATCCTGATGGCGCTCGCCGGTTTTTACATGTGCGGCCATATGCTGCGCCTGGCTATATGGAGGACACAATGAGCGGCACACAAATCGGTTTCATCATGTTCGGCATCCTGATGGTGCTCCTGGTGGTGCGCATCCCGATAGGCATCGCCATGTTCACGGTCGGCGCCGGCGGCTACTATTATCTCACGGGAGGCGAGTTGCAGCCGGTTTTGGCCAGTCTCAAGAACCTCGCCTACGCCCGCCTGTCGAATTACGACCTGGTCGTGATCCCGCTCTTTTTGCTGATGGGGCAGTTCGCCACCCATGGCGGCCTGAGCAGCGCGCTGTTTCGCTGTGTCAGCGCCTTCATAGGACATATGAGGGGCGGCATCGCCATGGCGGCCATCGGGGCCTGCGCCGGCTTCGGCGCGATCTGCGGCTCTTCGCTCGCCACCGCAGCCACCATGGGTCAGGTCGCCCTTCCTGAGCTGCGCCGCTTCAAATATTCCGGCTCGCTCGCCACCGGAGCGCTTGCCGCCGGGGGAACCCTCGGCATCATGATCCCCCCCTCGGTGCCGCTGGTTATCTACGCCATCCTGACCCAGGAATCGATCGGCAAGCTCTTCATGGCGGCGGTCGTGCCGGGCCTCATCGCCATGTCCGGCTACATGATCGTGGTAAAAATCCTCACCACCATCAATCCCGCCGCCGGACCCGCCGGGCCCCGCGTACCCTGGTCCGAGCGGATTCGCAGCCTGCTGCTGGTCACGCCCGTGCTGATCGTGTTCCTGGTGGTCATCGTCGGCATCTACGGCGGCTGGACCAACCCCACCGAGGCGGCGGCAATCGGCGCGGCGGCCTGCGGCATCCTCGCCGTTACGACCGGCGGCATGCGCTGGAAAGGCATCATCGAAAGCGCTGTCGGCACGGCCCAGGCCACCGCCATGATCTTCCTGGTGCTGCTCGGCGCGGACATGCTGAACACCGGCCTGGCCGTGTCGCAGATGCCGACCGAGCTGGCCACCTGGGTGCAAAACTGCGGCCTCTCCCCGCTGCTCGTCATGATCATGATCCTCCTGATCTACATCTTCCTCGGTTGCGTGATGGATTCGCTGGCCATGATCCTGCTCACCATCCCCATCTTCTACCCGATCGTGATGGGGCTGGATTTCTGGGGCATGGCCGCCGCCGACAAATCCATCTGGTTCGGCATCCTGGCCCTGATGGTGGTGGAGATCGGCCTGGTGCACCCGCCGGTGGGGATGAACGTCTACATCATCAACCGCCTGGCCAAGGACGTTCCTCTGAAAGAGACCTTCAAGGGGGTCATCCCGTTCCTTATGTCCGATTTTGTGCGCATCGCCTTGCTGCTATTCTTCCCGATCATATCCCTGTACCTGGTCCACACATTCCAACCCTAAGCACCCAGAAAGAGGAGGAATACCATGAGAATGATCAAAAAGAGCCTGTTGTTGACCGTAGCCGCCATTGCATTCGGGTCCGGCGTTGCCGTCGCCGCACCGGACGTGGTGACCCTCAAGGTCGCCCACTTCCTGCCGACCAGTTCGAACTTTCATCAACTGGTGCTCCTGCCGTGGTGCGATAAGATCGCCAAGGAGTCGGGCGGCGGCCTCAAGTGCCAGATCTACCCCTCCATGCAGCTGGGTGGCACCCCGGCGCAACTCCTTGACCAGGTGCGGGACGGGGTGGCCGACATCATCTGGACCGTGCCGACCTATCAGGCGGGACGCTTCACCAAGTCCGAGGTCTTCGAGCTGCCGTTCATGGTCAAGAGCGCGGAGAAGGGGAGCCAGGCCATGTGGGACTACGTCCATAAAAACGCCATGGACGAGTACAAAGGGGTCAGGCTGCTCTTTACCCATATGCACGACGGTTCGCAGATGCATTTCGGCAAAAAGACGGTCAAGACCCTGGAGGACCTCAAGGGCCTGAAACTGCGCGCCCCGACCCGTATCGGTTCCAAGACACTGGCCGCGCTCGGTGCGGTCCCGGTGCAGATGCCCGCACCGGCGGTGCCGGAGTCAATTTCCAAGAGCGTGGTGGACGGCGCCAGTATCCCCTGGGAGGTAACCACGGCATTCAAACTGCAGGAAATCTGCAAGACCCACACCGAGGTCGCCCCGCACCATGCCAAGCATTCCAACGCGATCTTCGTGTTTGCGATGAATCCGGCCAAGTACAACAGCCTCCCTGCCGGGTTGAAGAAGGTCATCGATAATAACAGCGGCCTTGAGGCTTCCAAGTGGGTCGGCAAGACCTTCGACAGCTTTACGACGACGGCGCGCAAGATCGCCGTTGATCGCCACAACACCTTCAACGTCCTGACCGACGCCGAGTACAGTCGCTGGGTAAAGGCTACCGAAGCCGTTGATGATGAATGGATGAAGGAAGTCGCCGCCAAGGGGGGCAACGGCAAGGCGCTCCTGAACGATGCCAAGGCCCTGCTGAAGAAGTACAACGACTGACGTAAGAAGAGTGCTCTTGTTATCTGGCGCCCCCTGTTTCTTAGGGGGCGCCGTTTTCTGGAAAAAACAACTGCCTGCCTTCACACCCGCCTGCCCAAATATGGCTGTCCGCTTCTTTGCTCCCGACTTTCAATGTACATGCGTTTGCCCGGACCCGGTTATTATTGTTATACTTTTAACGGCATATATAATAATATTCGTTGCAAGTTGTGGAGGTCTGCATGGAGAGCGGTTTATCGTTGTCAAATATCGGCGGTTCCGTCCGCGAGCAGTTAAGGCGGCTGGATATCGCCTCCGGGGAGGAGTATCTGACCGGAGTAACGAGTGTTGTCGAGCCGCTGCAGGAAAGGCTCGATGCCGCCCGTGACGAGCTTGGGGAACTGATCGCACAGACCAAGGCTGCGAAAGATACGGCGGAATTACGCATCGTCAA
Organism: Deltaproteobacteria bacterium; assembly: GCA_016182975.1. Classification (GTDB taxonomy): domain Bacteria; phylum Desulfobacterota; class Desulfuromonadia; order Geobacterales; family Pseudopelobacteraceae; genus JACPFJ01. The sequence goes on along the minus strand of JACPFJ010000026.1, from coordinate 124,987 downwards.
CGACCGTACGGTAAGCGCGGCGCAGGCACTTTTCGTCTCGATCCACTCCGTTCCGATGGTCCAGGAGCTCTGTACCGCCGTCAGGGACGCGATTGCCGAGCGGGCGCTGGAATTGTCACGCCGGGAGCTGTATTTTTCCGGGACCTACTGCAAGCTTCCCCTGTCGCTCCTGGCCGTCGGGAGCGACGGCAGGAGGGAACAGTTGTTGTTTACGGACCAGGATTACCTTTTCCTGTATGGTTCGGGGGAAAAGGGGTCCCCGCGCTCCGAGGAGCAGATCGCCGATTACTTCGGGATGCTCGGCGCGGTCTTCATGAAAAAACTGGAGGAAGCCGGAATCGACAGATGCAGCGGCGGGATCATGCCGGTCAACGACGAGTGGCGCGGAACCATGGAGCAATGGCGCCAGCGGTTGAACTCCATGTTTCGATTTGAAAGGAATGACTGGCAGAAGAGCATCCTTAATCTCATTGCCCTCATGGACGCCCGCCTGATATCCGGCGACCGTGAGCTCGGGCTCGGATTCGGGACGCTTGTCCGCTCAACGACGCGGGACAATACCATGGCCATGCGGAATATGGCCCAGGTCGTAAGCGCCATGCGGCTGTCAAAAGGGTTTCTCCGGCGATTTATCGTCGAGGCGGAGGGACCTCACATGGGTGATTTCAATCTCAAGGTGTTCGCCTGGATGCCGTTGGTCATGTGCATCCGCCTCTTGGCGGTTTACTTCGGGGTGGAGGAGACCTCGACCCTGAAGAGGATCAACCTGCTGCGGCGCGAGGGTTTTTTTTCAGACAGGATGGCGGCTGATCTGGCCGACGCATATCACGTGATAACCGGGCATCGAGTCCTTCAGCAGATCAAGAGACAAAAAAAGATCATCGACGATGATTGCTACATCAATCCGTATGAGCTTCAAAACCAGGAGCGGGAAGAATTGCGGAAAGCGATCGGCAGTATCGAGGAACTGCAGAACATGATCCGCAGGCGTTTCTGGATAGCGAAAGAGGTTGACAGCATAATAAATCCAAGGCGTTGACGATTGCGGAACACCGGCAAACGGCCAGCGAGACGTTCAATGATGTCGATTGAAGAAATACTTATGCATGAACCGCGGGGCGTGTTGAGCCTGACCGGAGGGGGGGGGAAGACGAGCCTGATGTTCCACCTGGCCCGGCAGCTCTGCCGGTCAGGGCAGCGGGTCCTGACCACGACCACGACCAGGATATTCGTTCCCACGGCGGAGCAGTCAGAAACGGTGCTCGTGGATGCCGACCCGGCAATGATCCTTCGGCAGGCCTCGGCGTGTCGTTGCTCCGGCCCAGTCACCGCGGCGGCGCAGCTGGCCGGGGCCGGCAAGCTCAAGGGGTTCGCCCCGGAGACGATCCGTCTCTTCGAAGAGTCGGGGCTGTTCGACTGGATCCTGGTGGAGGCCGACGGCTCGGCCCGCCGCCCCCTCAAGGCCCCCGCAGAGCACGAACCGGTCATTCCCGACAACACGACCGTACTGGTCGCCGTGGCGGGTCTGGAGGTCCTAGGCAAACCCCTGACCGAGGAGTTGGTCTTCCGCGCCGAGCTCGCCGGGAAGATTATGCTGCTCTCCGCGGGGGAAACCATCACCGAATCTGCCCTGGCACGTCTCTTCGCCCATCCGCTCGGCCCCTTCAAGGGGGCGCCGCCCCGGGCCCGCCGCTTCATCTTTCTCAACAAGGCCGACGACCCCGGACGGCGCGAGGGGGGCGCCCGAATTGCCGAAATTCTGCGCCTAATGCCCTCCAGGACCGCCGAGGCCCTGATCATCGGCCAGGCCCTGGACGGGGTTCGCGTCCACTCCGTTCATCACCTGGCGGGCGATCTCCGCGGCGCTCGGCAATGAGCGCAACCTTGGAGTAATCCATGGTTCGGGATTCGCTGTCTATTCGATCCGCATGATCACCAGGGAAATGTCGTCGACCAAATTCCGGGTCCCTGCGAACAGGCGGACCTGATTGAGCAGATTGTCGATGATCTGCGGCGGGGGCAGGGCGTGATACTCGCCGATCAGGGCGCACAACCGCTCCTCGCCGAAAAATGCCCCGGCGGGGTTTTCGGTCTCCGTAATGCCGTCCGTGTAGAGCAGCAGGATGTCCCCTGGTTGCAGGCGCACCTGCTTTTCTTCAAAGGCGACGTCGCGTTTGACTCCGAGGACAAGGCCTTCCGCGTCCAGCCACTCGCAGCTCCGCGAATCCGACCTCCAGAGCAGCGGATGGTTATGGCCGGAGTTGGCGAAGGAAATCCTCCGCATGTCTGAATCGTAGGTCAGGTAGAACATGGTGATGAAGAGCTCGGCACGGGTGAGATCATCATGGAGGAACTCGTTGAGGGCGCCTATGAGCTCGCCGGCGCTTCGAATGTTCCTTGCCTCAGCCCGGATGAATGTGCGCACCTCCGCCATGATCAGGGCTGCACCGACGTTATGCCCGGAGACGTCGGCGATGACCAGGTCCAGAGAGTGGCCGCCGCGCGGCAGAAAATCATAGTAATCGCCTCCCACCTCGCGGGCCGGGATGCATGTTCCCGCCAGGGATATCCCCTTGATATCCGGGGCGCGGGTCGGCAGGAGCCCCATCTGGATGTTCCTGGCGATCTGCATTTCCCTCTCGCTTTCCTTTGCCTGGATGAGCTTTTCAGTCTGGCTGGCATTGCGCAGGGCTATTCCGATCTGCCCGGCCAGGTTTTTGAAGAGCTCAAGGAACTCGTCGGTAAAGATCCCTTTCATCGATTTTGAGAAGGCGGAAAGGACCCCGATCGGTTTCCCATCGATCTGAATCGGGGCATGGGCAAAGGACTTGATGCCGTCCCTGCGGATGACCCGGGCGGAGTCGGGTTTGTCCATGACATCCGTGTCGTTGACCTCCACCACCGAATTGGCCAAAAAACAGGCGCCGGCGTAGGTTTCATGGTTCAGTTCCCGATCCGACTCATCCAGGTGTTTTGAGCTCATCCCTTTCTGGCTCCGCACGGTCAGGCACATCTTTTCCTCATCCAGGATGCGGATAACGCATATGTCGAATTTGAACTGTTGTTGGAGATGTTTCAGGATGTTGTCGAGAATGGCTTGCAGGTCGGCTTTGCCGGCCACAATCCTTGCCGCCTCGTAAAGGACGCTGAGTTGTTCGCGGCTGGCGGTTCGGCTCAGGGTGACCGTGCCGAAGATGTCGAAGACGTCCTCCAGTTCGCTCCCCCTTGCAGTCAGATAACTGTCGACAATGACGCCGGCCGCGGCGGCGCCGACCGAACCGGCCAAGGCCCGTTCGGTAAAGCGTTTCAGTATGGGGAGTTCGTATTCCGGCAGGCCGTCCCTTTCATCGATATGCTGATCTCCACGGTACTGGGCAATGGCGGCGTGGGCCTGTTTTTCGCCGATAAACTTGGTCATGAGGGCGATGAATTCCTCGATGGTGGGTGCATTGCTCATTCTCTTGCGCAGGAGCGGTTCTTCGCGCACCTCGAAGACGTCAACAAACTTTACCGCCTGTTCGGCCTCGCCTTTATCCGGCTCGGTAAGGAGGGAAAAGGCAATGAACGCCCCCAGGTTGAAGAAGAGGGTCCAGAACAGCGCGTGGCTCAGCATGTCGAGGCCGCTCAGGCCAAAGAGCTCCAACGGGCGCAGGAGACCGATGCCGAAGGGGCCGTTTGTCAGGATATCCTGCTCCAGCCATCCCGACCGAACGAACAGTGGGATCAGCAGGGTATAGAACCAGAGGATAAAGCCCCATACCAGCCCCGTCATTGCGCCGCGCCGTGTGGCGCGTTTCCAGTAGAGTCCGCCGAGCATGCACGGCGCGAATTGGGTCACGGCGATCAATGAATAGATCCCTATGTTTATCAGGGGGTATGACTCACTGATGAAATGATGGTAGAGGTAGCCGAGAAAGACGACCGCAACGATCCCGGTCCGTTTGATGTTGATGAGAACACCAGAAATGTCGGAGGCCGCGATTTTGAGTTTCAGGATGACAGGCATGACCAGGTGGTTGAGAATCATGGTGGCAAGGACCACCGATTCAACCATGACCATTCCCGCCGAGGCGGAGAACCCGCCGATGAAGACGAACATGGCCAGCCAGGGATGGCCCGTTTGCAGGGGGAGATTGATGACAAAAAAATCGGCCTTGGAGACATCTCCACCGTTAAGGATGATACCTCCCAGGGCAATGGGCATGACGAACAGGGTAATCAGAAAGGTGTAAGCGGGGAAGCGCCACATGGCATCCCGGATATGCGTCTCGTCGGAATTTTCGATGACCATGACATGGAACTGGCGTGGGAGGAACATGACCGTAGTCATCGTGAACACGAACCAGCTGAACCACAGGGCGTAGGGGGCCTGCGGTGTCCCCAGGAGCAGGAGGTGTGTCCTGTCTGGAAATTGAACGGCGAAACGGGTGAAGATATCGGCAAAACCATCGAACATACCGTAGGTGATGAATATCCCGACCATGACGAAGGCGATGAGCTTGACCAAGGATTGCAGGGCGACGGCGGCCACCAGCCCTTCATGGCGCTCCGATGCATCCAGTCGTCTCGCCCCGAACAGGATGCCGAAAAGGCTGAGAAACAGGGCAACGATAAAGGCGGTATCCATGTAGTGAGGCAGAGCGGGGATCAGGTTTCTGAACCCGCCGGTGGCTTCGGGAGGGGCTGCGAGCAGGTCGAAGGTATAGGCAATGGCTTTGATCTGCGAGGCAATATAGGGAATAATCGCCACGATGAAGAAAATGGTGACGACTGCGCCGAGGAGGGGTGACTTGCCGTAGCGGCTGGAGATGAAGTCGGCGATACTGAGGATGTTCTGCTCCTTGCAGATGCGCACCATCTTTCGCAGCAGAAACCACCAGATGAAGGCCGTCAGGGTAACACTGAGCAAAGGGGCGATGCAGGCGATGCCCATGGTGGCGGCCTGGCCAATGACGCCGTAAAAGGTCCAGGAGGTGTAGAAAACCGTCAGGGAAAGGGAGTAGACCCAAGAGCTGGAGGTAATGCTCCGGCCCGTTTCCCGTTTTTTGTCGGCGTAGTAGGCCACGGTAAACAGCAGGCCGATGTAAAGAAGGGCTATGATGGAGACGATCTCGATCGGGATCATTCTTGATTGTTCCTCTTTGCTTCCCAGTTGCCCGCCTGTTCCCCCGACCCTTATTATAACCGCGTCCACGGCAATGTCGATCCATCGGTCAAGCTTCAAGCGGTTTGATCTCCGGCGGCATCTTTTCGGATGTAATTTGTTCGGCCGATTGCTATATTTAACCCTGAATCCGTGACGTCTTCCGGGCTCCTCTCGCTTAGAATGCCTAAGTCCCGGCGTTTCAGGCATGAGTTCCGGCTCTGGCGCCGTTCACCTGACACATACGGCATGTTTTCCGCGGGCGGCGATTGACTCCGGCATTTCGCTCGCTCCGCCCTCCAGACGTCACGGATTCAGGGAGCAAAGAATAAAACCGAGGCGGCTATATGAATCTGGAAAAAGAGGTCTCGCGCCAGGAACGCGACAAGATCCGCGTCCGCGGGGTTGCGGGGATTGTCCTGGCGGCAGGGGAGGGGAGCCGCATGGGCAGGACAAAGCAGCTCCTCCCCTTCCGGGATCGGACGATGCTGGAGTGCGTGGTCGACAGCGCCCTGGCCTCCTCGCTGCAACGCGTCATCGTGGTTCTCGGTCACCAGGCCGATGCAATCGAACCGCTTTTGAAGGACAGGGAGGTGACGATAGCCCTGAACCCCATTTACGGCAAAGGCCAAAGCACCTCTCTCAAGGCCGGACTGCGGGCACTGACGGAGGAGACGGAAGCCGCCCTTTTCCTGCTCGGGGACCAGCCTCTCATCTCCACGGCGACCATTAACCTCATCCTGGCCGCTTACGAAGCGTGCCCCAGCCCCATCGTCCAGCCTGTTTTCGCGGGAAAACGCGGCAATCCGGTCCTTTTCAGCCGGGAGACCTTCAGCCGCATCGAGGCCCTCAATGAAGACCGCGGCGCCAGGTCCCTTTTCGATGAGTATGCCGGGCGCATACTCACGGTGCCGGTGTCCGACCCATCCATCCACCTTGACGTCGACACGGAAGAGGATTATCGCCGCCTGCTTTGCGATCAGAACGATCGCCGGGGAGATATATGAACTTGAAATCGGAGGCTATTATCCCCAGCGCGGAACTTTTTCAAGAGGATTTCGTCAAGCTGTCGCGCTTATGTCAGCAGGTCCCGACCGGGCTTGCCATCCTTGATCCGAATCTGCGCTATCTCTTTGTCAATGAGTATATGGCAGCGATCAACGGCATACCCGTTGAACGGCACGCCGGTAGATCGATTCGGGAAGTCGATCCCGGAGTGGCATCGGCGCTGGAGAGCAGCCTGCGCCAGGTAATCGCTGCCGGAGAGCCGCTTGAGGATCTGGATGCCGAGGTGTTGAGGCCCGCCGGGTTCCCGGAACCCGGGGTCAACTACTGGCTTGTCAATTGTTACCCTCTCAAGGGCCCGAACGGCACGGTGCAGGGAGTCGGCCTCTTCCTCCGGGATGTTACCGAGCGGAAATTGAAGGATGCCGCACAGGATGAGCTTCTGAAGTTTGAGGCAATTCTCTCCGATCTCTCGGCCGCTTTCATCAATGTGCCGGTAGCAGAAGTTGATGCAAAGATCGAAGAAGAGCTGCATAAAATTGTAGATTTTCTGGGGTTCGACCGAAGCACTGTCTGGCGCGTCTCTCCTGAAAATGGGGAGATGATCTGTACCCATTCGTATTCCCTGCCGGGCATCACGAAGCCCCCGGTCACTCATTCGGGCGTGGTCCCCCAGTGGGACGCCATGGTGCATCAGGGGGAGATATTCAAGGTTTCCGACGTGGACGAACTGCCGGATACCTTCTGGAAAGAGAAGCAGTATTGCAAGGAGTACGGCGGCATCAAGTCGATTCTGTTTATCCCGGCGGCTGTCGGCGGGGTTGTCGAGGGGTTCATCACATTTGTTTCGTATACCGTCAAAAGGGCCTGGCCTGACCTTCTTATTCAGCGGCTCCGGCTCTTGTGGGAGGTTTTTGCCAATGCCCTGGAGCGCAAACGGGCGGTTCAGAAGATTCAGAAGGCCCTTGCCGAAATAGAGAGCCTGAAGGACCGTTTGGAAGCGGAAAACCTCTATCTTCGCGATCGGATCAATATTGAGCACAAATACGAGAAGATCATAGGTAAATCCGACGCTATCCAGAAGGTCCTGTTGCAGGCGGAACAGGTTGCGCCAACGGACTCGACGGTGCTCATCCAAGGGGAGACCGGCACCGGAAAGGAGCTGATTGCCGGCGCCATTCACAGCCTGAGCAGTCGAAAGTCCCGCACCATGGTAAAGCTGAACTGTGCCGCCCTGCCATCCACGCTCATCGAGGCGGAGCTGTTCGGTCATGAAAAGGGGGCATATACCGGTGCTTCATCAAGACAGATAGGTCGTTTTGAAGCCGCCAACGGTTCGACGATCTTTCTTGACGAGATAGGTGAGCTCCCGCTGGAGTTGCAGGCCAAGCTGCTGCGCGTGCTTCAGGAAGGTCAGTTTGAGCGATTGGGCAGTTCGATCCCCGTTGAAGTGGATGTCAGGGTCATCGCGGCTACCAACCGCAATCTGCTGCAGGCGGTAAAGGAGGGCAAATTTCGCGAGGACCTCTACTACCGCCTGAATGTGTTTCCCATTTCAGTTCCCTCGCTGCGTGAGCGCCGGGAAGATATATCCCTCCTTGTCTGGGCCATGGTGAAGGAGTTTGGCAAGGCCTTCGAGAAGAGCATCGAGCGCATTCCGAAGACATGCATGGAGGCATTGGAGCGCTACCAATGGCCGGGAAACATCAGGGAGTTGCGCAATGCGGTCGAGAGGGCCATGATCTTGAGCCACGGCCCAGTACTGTTTATCGACGTGCCGGACAATTCCGGCACGGCGCCCTCCACGACATTGTCGCTGGAGGAGATGGAGCGATTGCACATTACCGCCGTATTGGAAAGCGCCGGCTGGCGCGTACGGGGCAAAAATGGCGCCGCGGAAATTCTGAAGGTGAAAGCCACGACGTTGGACGCAAAGATGAAGAAGCTGGGGATTACACGCAAGCTCCCCGTCCGCGGGGCATAACCCTCCCTCCAAAATATCGTACCTCACCCCCTGCCTGACAATCGCAATTATCCGCATGTAAAATTGGCTAGTTGACTTCAAAGACCTGGGGGCAGTCAATACTCGCCTCCAAAATACTGGACAACCGCGTCTCGCCTTAAAACACCTCTCGTCTTTCAGCATTAATGACAACACCCTGAAAAATATAGGCAACTCCCCTGAAAACGCGAACCGGTGCCTGTTCGTACGGCTCCAAAATATTGGAGATGTATTGTTGTCTGTTATGGCATCAAATATTATTTGACACAATTAAAAAAGTAAATTCAATATGTTACATATCAAATTGAATGATTTGATGCTGTGGCATGTCCGTTGCAAAACGGTTTTATAGCATGAGTATGGCCCGCACGCTCTCAAAATGGCCTCGTGCGAATCGCGAAAGAAGGGAGATGTAGTTTGATGAGCAATCAAGCGGAATTGCTGAAAAGAGTCCGGTGCAAGGAGCTGCATGCGCGGATCATGGCTGCCGAGGATACCATCCCTTTCTTCAAGGACGGCATGTATCTCGGTTTCTCCGGCTTCGCCGAGGGGCATCCCAAGACGGTGCCGGCCCTGCTGGCGGACCATGTCGAAAAAAACGCCCTGCAGGGACGGATGCGCTTCAGTGTCTATACCGGCGCCTCCATCGGCATTGACGTGGATGACCGCTGGTCCGAACTCGGCATGCTGGACCGGCGCTGGCCGCATCAGCAGGGGTACTCGATCCAGAAGGCAATCAATGCCGGAGAGGTCAATTTCGGCGACAGGTATCTTTCCATGTACGCGCAGGACTTCGGCTACGGATTTTATACCCTTGATAATGACGGCAAGATCGATATCGGCATTATCGAGGCGAGCTGCATCACGGAGGAGGGCGGGATTGTCCCGACCCTTGCCGTCGGCATTGTCGCCGAGATCGTGCAGCGGGCCGAAAGGGTCATCATCGAAATCAATACGACGATACCTTCCCTGGAAGGGCTTCACGATTGCGTTGGTGTCGATGCCCCGCCCAACAAGAAGGCATTCGACATCCTGCGGGTCGGTGATCGGATCGGTTCAACCAGCATCGCCTGCGATCCCCAAAAGATCGCTGCCATCATCGAGTCCCGCAAGGAACCGGTGGGGCGCTATTTTGGTCCGTACGACGAGAAATCCGGGCGCCTGGCAGATCACATTATAGATTTTCTGAAGTTCGAGGTGAAAAACGGCCGCTTGCCCAAGAACCTCATGCCGCTGCAGTCCGGGGTCGGGACTATCGCCAATGCCGTCGTGGGCGGGCTGCTCACCAGTCCCTTCTCGAACCTGAACGTCTGGACTGAGGTATTGCAGGACAACCTCCTCGATCTCTTTGATTCCGGCAAGCTCGATTTTGTCTCGACCGCCTCCTTCGCCCTGTCCGAAGACGGGCTGAAGCGCCTCTTCGCCAACTGGGAGGAATACAGCCAAAAGATCATGCTGCGACCGGTGCACATCAGCAACCACGCCGAGCCGATCCGCCGTCTCGGCCTGATTGCCATGAACACCCCGGTGGAATTCGATATCTACGGCCATGTCAATTCCTCGATCGTCAACGGTTCACGCATAGTCAACGGTGTCGGCGGTTCCGGGGATTTCATGCGCAACGCCTATCTCTCCATCATGCACACCCCCTCCACGCGCCCTTCAAAGTCGGACCCCAGCGGCATCAGCTGTGTCGTGCCGATGGTCACCCACGTGGACCACACCGAGCACGACATGGACGTGCTGGTGACCGAGCAGGGGCTGGCCGACCTGCGCGGACTGGCTCCCCGGCAGAGGGCGGAGAGGATCATCGAGAAATGCGCGCACCCAGACTACCGGCCGATCCTCAAGGATTACTTCGACCGCTCGCTCAAGGAATGCCTGGCAAGCGGCAGCGCCCACCAGCCGCACATGCTCTACAAGGCCTTCAACATGCACAGGAACCTGGCGGAAAAGGGGACGATGAAGGTTGAAAACTGGGACTGAGCAGACTCCGGATTTGCCGGAGAGCTCGGGTATCAGTCCCTTGCGCACAAAGAAGGGCTGCAAAACGTCTGAGGAATATCCCTGTAAGTTGCTCACACATTCCAACCAAAGCACACAGAAAGAGGAGGCGTAACATGAGTCTGTTGAAAACATGCGTGATTTTTGCCGTTGCAGCCAGCGTTTTCGGAGCCGGCGTTGCCGTTGCCGCACCGGACGTGGTGATCCTCAAGGTTGCCCACTTTATGCCGGGCAGCTCCAACACCCATCAAAAACTGGTCACTCCCTGGTGCGACAAGATCAACAAGGAATCGGGCGGCAGGCTCAAGTGCCAGATCTATCCTTCCATGCAGCTTGGCGGGACCCCGGCCCAGCTGTTCGATCAGGCGCGTGACGGGGTGGCGGACGTAGTCTGGACCGCCCCGTCATATCAGGCGGGACGTTTCACCAAGACCGAGGTGTTTGAACTGCCGTTCATGGTGAAAAAGGCGGAAACCGGGAGCCAGGCCCTGTGGGACTATATCCAGAAGAATGCCCTGGATGAGTTCAAAGGGACCAAGCTGCTCTTTACCCATATGCACGACGGCGCGCCGCTCCATTTCGGCAAAAAGTCGGTCAAGAACCTGGAGGAACTCAAAGGCGCCAAGGTCCGTGCGCCCGGCCGTCTGGCATCCAAGGCACTGGCCGCGCTCGGCGCGGTTCCGGTGCAGATGCCCGCCCCGGCCGTGCCGGAGTCGATCGCCAAGAATGTCGTGGATGGCGCCAGTCTGCCCTGGGAGGCGATGACCGGCCTCAAGATGCAGGAGATTTGCAAGAGCCACACCGAGACCGGGCCGGGGCACGCCACGATCTCCAATACCTTTCTGGTCTTTGCAATGAACCAGGCCAAGTACAACAGCCTGTCTCCCGAACTGAAGAAGGTCATCGACAACAACAGCGGCCGCGAGGCGTCCAAGACGGCGGGCAAGCTGTGGGACAGCTTCCAGCCCCCGGCGCGCAAGATAGCGCAGGATCGAAACAACGCCGTCAACTACCTGACTGAGGCCGAATACAAGCGCTGGGTCAAGGCGACCGAATCCGTTGACGACGAGTGGATGAAGGAAGTATCTGCCAAGGGGGGTAACGGCCAGGCCCTGATAAACGACGCCAAGGCCCTGCTGAAAAAGTACAACGACTGATCGTCTGCCGACCGGCCGCCTCCTCCTTGCCCCGGCTCAGGGACCGGGCCATCGGGGAGGTGGCGCAAGGTCTGCTCCATACGGGCGGCGGATACTGCCGTCGCCCGTATGTTCTTCATCTCTAAGTCGGAGGCCTACATGAAGATACTGGTATGTATCAAGCAAGTACCCGATATGGAATCGCGCTTCAAGCCCGACAGCCAGGGGACCTGGTTCTCCGAGGCCGACCTGGCCTTCAGGATGAACGAATACGACGAATACGCCGTCGAACAGGCGGTCGGCCTCAAGGAGCTTTTGGGTGACTCGGCAGACATCACCGTCCTCTCCATCGGCCCCGACCGGGTCGTCGAAGCCATCAAAAAGGCCCTTGCCATGGGGTGCGACCGGGGTGTACACATCCCTGACGCGGCTGTTCACGGAAAAGATCCATGGCAGGTCGCGTCCGCGATCACTGCCTTCTCGCAAGGCAAAGGCTTCGACCTCATCTTTACCGGGATGCAGTCCCAGGACCGCGGTTCGGCGCAAGTCGGCATTACCGTGGCGGAGCTGCTCGGCTACGCCTGCGCCTCTACCGTGGTCGGCTTTGAGTATCTTGAGGGGAGTGTCGTTGTCAGGCGGGAACTGGAAGGGGGAGGCAAGGCGGTTGTCAGGATGCCTCTGCCTGCCCTGGTTACCTGCCAGTTGGGGCTCAATGTGCCGCGCTACCCGACCCTGCCCAACATCATGAAGGCCAAAAAGAAGGAGATCAGTACCGTTTCCCTGGGAGAGCTCCTCAAGGAAGGGCCCCTGGCCGAAACCACCAGTTTCTATCCGCCGGCAAAAAGTGGCGGAGGTATCATCCTGGAAGGGGATGTTGCCGAGCTGGCGGATAGGCTGATCGGCATATTGAAGGAAAAAACAACGGTAATGAGATAGGAGAGTGTCATGAAGGCGTTGCTTGTCTGCGAATACAGGGAAGGAAAACTGCTCGACACCAGCTATGAACTGCTCGCTTTTGCCGAGAGGCTGGGGGCCGATACCGCCATAGTCCTCGTCGGCGACGCGGCCAATGTCCCCCGCTACAGCGGCAAGGTCCATCTGGCGCACGTCGCCATCTACGGGGAATATAACCCGGATCTGCACAAAGAGCTGATCCTTGCCGCGGTTGACAGGGAAAATCCCGATTACATCATCTTTCAGCACTCTTCCTATGGTTGGGACCTGGCGCCGCGACTGGCGGCGAAGTTGAGGCTGGCCCAGGTATCGGAGGTCGTTGCTATTGCAGGGGATGGCTTCGAGGTGGGATGTTGCAACGCCAAGATGCGCAGGACCGTCAAGCCGTCCACGGCAAAGGCGGTCATAACCATCCAGACCGGGGCCTTCACCCCCCAGGGGGAGCCGCAGGGATCTCCGACGGTGGAGATGCTGGACGTCGCCGCTGCGGGCAAGGTCGAATTCATCGGCTACGAGCCGGCCGAGGAAAAGGATATCGACCTGGGCAAGGCCGAAGTGATCGTCAGCGCCGGGAGGGGGATCGGAAAGAAGGATAATGTGCCGATTATTGCCGCGCTCGCAAAGGCCTTTGGCGGCGAGCTGGGGGCGAGTCGTCCGGTGGTGGACGCCGGCTGGGTCGAACATAGCCACCAGGTGGGGACTACCGGCCAGACGGTCAGTCCGAAGCTCTACGTGGCTTGCGGCATCAGCGGCGCCATTCAGCATTTGGCGGGGATGAAGAAATCGGATTTTATCGTTGCCGTAAACAAGGATAAGGATGCCCCCATCGGTGAAGTGGCTGATGTCCTGATCGTTGCCGATGTAATGCCGTTTGCGCAGGCCCTGACGGCGAGACTTCATAAGTAGTGCCAGGCTGAGGCACGGCTCCCTGTATTTATCAGAGCACAACTCCTTAAATAGTGGTGACCCAAGGGACATGACAATGAATTCGACAAATGACAATTCGCTTGACAAATAAAAAGGTATTGTGGTACCAATTTACGCAAAATCTGTTATTTGGCCGGGTTCAGGCTGATTGCCTGCAGTCATTCAATTAATCCAAATGTTGGGTCAACACAGAAAAAAGGAGGATGTATGTCAATGGTACCGTATCGCTGGGCAATGACCGCAATGGGAGAACCGATGGCGAAAAGCGAGTTTGATCCCTTTCCGCCGGGTGACGGTGAAGTGGTAGTGGAGGTCGCCGGTTGCGGCGTGTGCCACACAGACCTGGGCTACTATTATGACGGGGTGCGTTTCAACCATGAGATGCCCCTTACGCTCGGTCACGAAATCAGCGGTCGCGTGGTCGCAACAGGGTCGGGGGCCGAGGCCTGGCAAGGCAAGGCCGTGATCATTCCGGCGGTGATACCTTGCGGGGTGTGCGATCTCTGCGTCTCCGGACACGGCACCATATGCCGCAAGCAGCAGATGCCCGGCAACGACATCCAGGGCGGCTTTGCCACACACATACGCGTACCCGCCCGTGGCCTGTGTCCCGTCGATGAAGGGCGGCTCGCCGCGTCCGGCCTTAAGCTGGCGGACATATCGGTAGTTGCCGACGCCGTGACCACCCCTTACCAGGCGGTCGTGCAGGCGTCCAGATCGCCAAGGCCTTCGGCGCCACGGTAGTCGCCCTCGACGTAGACCAGGCGAAACTGGACAACATGGCCAATTACGGCGCAGGGTTGACCCTTAACGTCAGAGAGGTTCAGGGTAAGGACCTGAAGAAGGCGATTCAGGGCTTCGTCAAGGAAAAAGGGGTGCGGGAGACGTGCTGGAAGATATTCGAATGTTCCGGGACCGCCAGGGGGCAGGATACGGCCTACGGTCTGCTCACCTACGGGGCAACCCTGTCGGTGGTCGGCTTCACCATGGACAAGGTGGAGTTGCGGCTGTCGAACCTGATGGCCTTTCACGCCAGCGCCCTGGGGAACTGGGGCTGCCTTACCGAACTCTATCCACAGGCGCTCGATCTGGTCCTGGACAAGAAGATTGCGCTGGCGCCCTTTGTCGAACAGCATCCGCTGGATGATATCAACGAGGTCTTCGCCGCCGCCCATGAGCACAAGCTGACCAGGCGGGCCATTCTGGTCCCCGGCCACTAAAGCAGATAACTTCTAGAAAGGAGATGATCCCATAATGAGCGAAAACCCTCTCAAGGTATCCCTGGAGCGTGACGGCCGGTTGCTGCGGCTGACCCTTGCCCGGCCAAAGGCCAATATCATCGATGCCGCCATGATTGCGGCCTTGCAGGCGGCCCTCAACGAGCACCTGTCCAATGCGCGGCTCAGGGGCGTGCTTCTGGCAGCGGAAGGTCCGCACTTCAGCTTCGGAGCCAGCGTGGATGAACACCTTCCCGAGTCATGCGCACAGATGCTCCAGCAACTGCACGCCTTGATACTGCAGCTCGTGGAAAGCCCCGTTCCGGTGCTGGTGGCGGTGCAGGGCCAGTGTCTGGGAGGCGGGCTTGAGGTTGCCGCCGCGGGGCATCTGCTCTTCGCCGCCCCAGGCGCCATGCTCGGGCAGCCCGAGGTAAAGCTGGCGGTATTTGCCCCGGCGGCCTCCTGCCTGTTGCCGGAGCGTATCGGCCAGGCCCGGGCGGACGATCTGCTCTTTTCCGGCCGGAGCGTCACCGCCGAGGAGGCGTGCCGGATCGGGCTGGTCAATGCCGTGGCCGATGACCCGGCCCAGGCGGCGCTCGATTATTTCGACCAGAATCTGGCGCCGCTGAGCGCCAGCACCCTTCGTTACGCGGTGCGGGCCTCCAGGAGCGAAATGACGCAGCGTGTCAGGGTGAAGCTCGCCGCAGTGGAGCGGCTGTACCTTCAGGAGCTGATGAAGACCCATGATGCGCTGGAGGGGTTGACGGCTTTCATCGCCAAACGACCCGCCGAGTGGCAGGACCGCTGAGCGGGCATCCGCATACTTTTACAGAGCACGAGCTCAACAATAAAACGACAGGAGAACTGACCCATGTTAACAAAAGCATACATCCCTTACAGAGGTTATTACAGCACCCCCTTTGTCCGCTGGCAGGGAAGCCTGGCCAACGAGCACTCGATAGTACTGGGAGCCGCCACGTCCAAGCGTTTCTTCGAGTCCAAGGGGTGGGACCCGCAGATGGTGGATTACGTCCTGGTCGGCAGCACCGTCTATCAGCAGCAGTGGTTTTACAGCGGCCCCTGGGCTGCGGGCATGATGGGCACCGCAGGGGTTCCCGGCGTCCTCATCACCCAGGCCTGCTCCACCGCCGCCTTTTCTCTCTACCAGGCCGGCATGGGCGTCGAGACCGGGACGTTCGACAACAGTTGGTGCCTTCTGGCCGACCGCTGCTCCAACGGCCCCCATGCAATCTGGCCGAATCCCAACGGCCCGGGCGGCAAGGTCGTTGCCGAGGACTGGTTCCTGGACAATGTCAACAAGGACCCCTGGGCGGGCGGCGCCATGATCCAGACCGCCGAGAACGTCAGCAAGGAGTACGGCATCACCCGCGAAGAGTGTGATGCCCTCACCGTCAGGCGCTATGAGCAGTACCAGGACGCGCTGGCCAACGACCGGGAGTTCCAGAAGCGTTACATGTTCGCGGCCGAGGTGCAGATCTCCAAGAAGAAGACCATCACCGTCGAGGCCGACGAAGGGGTGACGGCCACCACCAAGGAGGGGCTGGCAGGCCTCAGGCCGGTACTGCCAGACGGCGTGCACACCTTCGGGGCCCAGACCTTCCCGGCGGACGGCAATAGCGGCATCTCCGTGACCACCCGTGAAAAGGCCCAAGAGCTCAGCGCCGATCCCAAGCTGGAGGTGAGGGTCGTCTCCTTCGGCTATGCCCGGACCAAGAAGGCCTACATGGCCGCTGCGGTTGCACCTTCGGCCCAGATGGCCCTCGACAAGGCCGGCATCAAGGTGTCCGATCTCGGCGCCGTGAAGACCCACAACCCCTTTGCCGCCAATGACCTGGCCATGGCAAAGGTCATGGGACTGGACGTGAACAGCATGAACAACTATGGTTCCTCCCTGATCTACGGCCACCCCCAGGCCCCCACCGGCGCCCGCCTCATGATCGAGGGTATCGAGGAGCTGGCCATGAAGGGGGGAGGCTACCTGCTCTTCTCCGGTTGCGCCGCCGGCGACACCGCGGCATCTATCGTCATAAAGGTAGGGTAGACTACCGAACAACATAGGAAATGGAGTCAACAATGGATTACCAGTACATCACGATGAAGAAGGAAGAGCGGGTCCTGACGGTCAGTCTCAGCCGGCCGCCCACGAATCCGCTTAACGGCGAATTCGGCCGCGAGCTCTATAACGCCTTCAGCGAAGCGGACAAGATGGAGGATGTAACCGTGGTCGTCATCACCAGCGCCCTGGAAAAGGCCTTCATCGCCGGCGCCGACATCAAGGAGATGGCCGCCATGAACCAGGGGGAGTCCGAGGCCTTCTCCAAACTGCTGCAGGGCGCCAACGACATCCTTTCCAATATGAAAAAGGTCGTGATCGCCGCCATTAACGGCCATGCCCTGGGTGGCGGCTGCGAGCTGGCCATGGCCTGCGATTACCGCTTCATGGCCGCGGGAAAGGCGCTGATCGGCCTGCCGGAGGCGACCCTCGGCATCGTTCCCGGCGCCGGGGGGACACAGCGCCTGCCCAGGCTGGTCGGACTGGCCAAGGCCAAGGACATCCTGCTGTGGGGGAAGGTCATGGGTCCTGAGGAGGCGTTGGCCATCGGTCTGATCGATCGGGTGATCGAGGCCGAGGGCTTCATGGACGAGGTGATGAAATTCGCCGCCAAGCTCGCCTCCGGAGCGGGCAAGGCCCTGGGCTACATCAAGGTGGCGGTCAATGAAGGGGTCGAGCTCACCCTGGAGCAGGGGCTGGAGGTCGAGCGCAGATACGGCCTGGAGAACCTGAAGACACATGACGCCAAGGAAGGGCTGACCGCCTTTGCCGAAAAAAGAAAACCGACATTTCTCAGTCAATAGAAACATATCACAGACAACAAAGGAGAGCATTCAATGACAATCGACGACATCAAGACGGTAGGGGTTGCCGGCGCCGGCAGCATGGGGGCCGGTATCGCGCAGGTCGCGGCCCAGGCGGGCTTTCAGGTCAGGGTGGTGGACGTGAGCGAGGCGGTCTGGGCGCGGGCCGAGAAGACCATTGCCACGAGCCTGCAACGGATGGTCAAGAAGGAGATCTACACCGAGGTACAGATGCGGGAGATCCAGGGGCGGATCACATTTTCCACCGATGTGGCCAGCCTGGCCGGTGTACCCTTCATCATCGAGGCGGTCTTCGAGGACCTGGGCGTCAAGAAGGAGCTGTTCGCCAAGCTGGACGCCGTTTGCGGCGACGACACGATCTACGCCACCAACACCTCCTCCATCGCCATCACCGAAATGGCCGCGCTGGTCAAGCGTCCCGCCAGGTTTGTCGGCATGCACTTTTTCAATCCGGTGCCGATGATGAAGCTTGTGGAGATCATCCCCGCGCTTCAGACCGAGGCGGCCGTCACCGAGCTGGCCCTGGCGATGTCCAGGCGTTTCGGCAAGACCCCCATCACCTGCAAGGACACCCCCGGTTTCGTGGTAAACCGTCTGTTCGTCCCCTACATCCTCGACGCGGTCCGTCTGCTTGAGGAGGGTGTGGCCTCTGCCGAGGACATCGACACCGCCATGAAGCTTGGCTGCAACATGCCGATGGGTCCGTTGGAGTTCCAGGATTTTGCCGGGGTGGACATCGGCTACCATGTCGGCAACATCTTCTACGAGTACATGAAGGAGGCCCGTTTTGCGCCTCCCGGCCTGCTGCGCAAGATGATCAAGGCGGGCTACCTCGGCCGCAAGAGCGGCAAGGGCTTCTACGACTACTCCGAGAAATAGGAGGCTTCATCATGGCGGATCACCTGGCAAGAGGTGGAGATTTTTTGTTGACCGATGCGGCCGGGAGGGTTGTGTTCTCCCCGGAAGACTTCTCCGCTGAACAACGGCAGTTTGCCGAGACTACCGAAGAGTTGGTGAAGAAGGAGATCCTTCCGGACCTTGACCGCATCGAGAGTCAGGACTTCGCACTGGTAGTCGAGAAACTGCGGCGCTGCGCAGAGTTGGGGCTCTTTCTGGTTGACGTTCCCGAGGATTACGGCGGACTGGAACTGGACAAGGTCACCAGCATGCTGCTGGCCGAAAAAATGGCTCCAACCGGCTCCTTTTCCATTACCTACGGCGGCCAGACCGGCATAGGCCTGCTCCCCCTCGTCTACTACGGAACCGGCGGGCAAAAGGAGCGCTATCTGGATAAACTCACCACCGGCGAGTGGGTCGGGGCGTATGCCCTGACCGAGCCGGACTGCGGCAGCGATCCGTTGAACGCCCGGACAACGGCGACCTTGACGGCGGACGGGCGCTACTATCTGCTTAACGGGGTCAAGCAGTTCATCACCAATGCCGGCTTTGCCGACCTCTTCACCGTTTTTGCCAAGATCGACGGCAAGCACTTCTCGGCCTTTCTCGTGGAAAGGGGTTTTGAAGGGTTTTCCGTTGGCGCCGAGGAAAAGAAGATGGGGCTGAAGGGCTCCTCCACCGCCCAGATTATTCTGGACAATGCCCGGGTTCCGGTGGAGAACCTGCTCGGCGAGCCGGGCAAGGGGCACAAGATCGCCTTCAATGTCCTCAATATCGGGCGTCTGAAGGTGGCGGCAACCGCGGGCGGGATGGCCAAGGGGGCCTTTGCCGAGGCCGCCGGCTATGCAACGGAGAGAAAACAGTTCGGTCGAATAATCGGTGATTTCGGCGCCATCCAGGAGAAACTGGCGGACATGGCAACGGGCATATTCTCCTCCGATTCGGTCGTGTACAGGGTCGCCGGACTGCTGGACGACCGCATCGCGACCCTGGATCGCTCCGCAACGGATTATTACGAACGTTACCAGAAGGCAATCGAGGAATACGCCCTCGAGTGCGCCATTGCCAAGGTGTTTTGCACGGATGCGTTAGCCTTCGTGGTCGACGAGGTCGTCCAGGTCCATGGCGGTTATGGCTATATCAGTGACTACGCCGCCGAGCGCTATTACCGCGACGAACGTATCCAGCGGATCTTCGAGGGGACCAACGAGATCAATCGGATACTCATCTCGACCATTCTGTTTAAAAAGGCCGAAAGCGGGACATTCGACCTGTGGGACAGGGTCAAAGAGGCACAGGCCAATGGCGAGGGGGGAGGGAACAGCGGCACGGGCGCCTTCGCCCTGGAATACTCCGTGGTTGCCAACCTGAAAAGGCTCTTCCTGCTGGTTCTGGGGTCTGCCGAACAGGCCAGGGAATCTCAGGAGGTCCTCTTGGCCATAGCAAACATGATCATCAGCATCTTCGCCCTGGAGAGCGTGGTCATACGGGGCGACAAGGCGCTGGCCGCGGCCAGCGACAACAGGAAGGAACTCCTGAAGGCGGTTGTCAAGGTCGCGGCATTCGAAAGGGCCTCCCAGTGTTACCTGGCCGCATCCCGCTGCAGCGCCTACGCCCTGAGCGGGGAGAAGTTGATCGCCCAGCAGCGGGTTGTAGCCGGGCTCTCGGCCTGTCCGGTGGATGGACTGCTGGAGGCCAAAAGGCTGCTCGCCGAGGCGGCAAAAGAGTCGGGAAAATACTTTTTTTGACCGTAATTTTCCTCTTGACAGCTAAATTGGTATAATGGTACTAATTTACCCGGTACGGTATCTGTTCAGTCGCCTTGACTGTGGACAAGTACCCAGTTGGTCGAAAAGATCGTTTGCGGCAGTATCAACCAAACCAAGGGACGGATAAAAAGGAGGGGACAAATGGAGCTCAAGGGGAAAAATGCAATTGTAACCGGTGCGAGCCTGGGAATCGGGAGCGCAATTGCACTCGATCTGGCGAAGAACGGTGCGAACGTGGCGATCAACTATCGCAAGCACAGCGAAGAAGCCAATGCCATCTGCGCCGAAATCCACAAGATGGGGCAGCGCGCCATAGCTGTTCAGGCTGACGTGGCGAGTTTCAAGGATGCCCAGGCGATGGTGGACAAGGTGGTCGCGGAATTCGGCAGCGTCGACATCCTGGTGAACAATGCCGGCGTGAACCGCGATGCGGTGATCTGGAAGATGACCGAGGAGCAGTGGGACGAGGCGCTTGCCATCAACCTGAAGGGTTACTTCAACTACATTCGTGCGGTTGCGCCGCTGCTCAAGGAGCAGGGGAGCGGCAAGATCGTCAACATCACCTCCATCAACGGTCTGCGCGGCAAGTTCGGCCAGGCCAACTACGCCGCAGCCAAAGCCGGCATCATCGGCCTGACCAAAACGATCGCGCGCGAACTGGCGAAGTCCAACGTAAACTGCAACGCCGTCGCACCCGGCCTGATCGAGACCGAGATGATGAAGGCCCTGCCGGAAGACGTGAAACAGAAATCGCTGGCCGATATCGTACTAGGCCGCATGGGGCAGCCGGAAGAGGTGGCCTGGCTGGTCACGTTCCTCTGCTCCGAAAAGGCGCGCCACATTACCGGCGAGTGCATCAAGGTAGACGGCGGCCAATACATTTAACAGTTAACCAATATTTGCACAGCCATGGAGGATCAAATGCGTGAAGCAGTAATCATCGATGCAGTCCGAACGCCGGTCGGAAAATTCGGCGGCGCGTTAAAAAATGTCCGATCTGACGACCTGGCGGCCCATTGCATTTCCGAGCTGGTCAAGCGCAACAATCTCGATCCGAACCTGATCGAGGATGTGATACTGGGTTGCACGAACGGGGCGGGCGAAGACAACCGCAACGTCGGCCGCATGGCGGCCTTGCTGGCGGGCCTGCCGTACTCGGTTGCCGGTCAGACCATCAACCGCCTCTGCGCCTCTGGTCTCAACGCCGTCAACAGCGCGGCCCAGGCCATCAAGGTAGGCGAGGGGGACGTGATCATTGCCGGCGGCACCGAGTCCATGACCCGCGCCCCCTTTGTCATGGCAAAGGCCGAGTCGGCTTTCTCCCGTGACATAAAGGTGTTCGACACGGTAATTGGCTGGCGTTTCACCAACCCGCGGATGACGGAAGCGTACGCCAAGGAAGGCATGGGAGATACCGCCGAGAACGTCGCGGTAAGGTATGGCCTCACCCGCCTGGAGCAGGACGAATTCGCCCTGGCGACGCAGCACAAGTGGGCCGCGGCGGATGCCGCCGGCAAATTCAAGGACGAGATCGTGCCGGTAGTGCTGCCCCAGAAAAAGGGCGACCCGATCATTGTTGACCGGGACGAATTTCCCCGTGGCGATATCACCATGGAGCAACTGGCCAAGCTGCCGCCCGCCTTCAAAAAGGACGGCACCGTAACCGCAGGCAACTCCAGTGGCATCAACGACGGCGCGGCCGCGCTGCTGCTGATGGAGGCGGGGACCGCCAAGCGTCTGGGGTACAAGCCGCTCGTACGCGTTGTAGCCAGCGCGGTCGCCGGCTGCGATCCATCCTACATGGGACTTGGTCCCATTCCCGCGGTCCAGAAGGTGCTGGCCCGGGCCGGGCTGAATATCAACGACATCGATCTCTTCGAGCTGAACGAGGCGTTCGCCGCGCAATCCATTCCCTGCATCCGCGAACTGGGGATCAACCCGGCGAAGGTGAACGTCAACGGCGGCTCGATCGCCATTGGCCATCCGCTCGGCTCGACCGGTGCGCGTATTACGGCGACTCTGGTGCATGAGATGAAGCGGCGCGGTGCGCGTTATGGCATCGTGTCTCTGTGCATCGGTGTGGGACAGGGTATTGCCACGATCGTTGAACGTGTGGAGTGACGAGGGATATATGGCATGTTGACCCTTTTTATGTTTTGAGTTGTTAGTTTTGAGTTTTGGGTTAAAAGCATTAATCTCAAAACCCAAAACTCATAACCTTTTTTCAATGTTCCGTAACAGGGTCAAGTCTCCATTGTTCATATTTTGCCTTTTCGGATGCAATTTGTGAAATTGGAGACTTGACCCTTTTTTATCATTGGATATGGAAATGGAAAGCAGACAGCCACTAAACGATCCAGGTTTTTTACTCAGGAGATTCAACAGGCTTGATCAGTTGCTCGAGCAGGTCCAGTTTGGGCTCGCGATACTCGATCTGGACCTGCGTTATATCCATGTGAACGATCGAATGGCGACGATCGACGGCATGCCGGTCGGGCAGCATATCGGTAAAACCGTCAGGGAGCTTGATCAGCAGGTTGCGCTGACCGTCGAACCGCTGCTTTCCAGTACGGTCACGGAGGAACGCACTTTTGTGGAACATGAGGTTGTTGTGCACAAGCCGCTTCCGGACCAGTCGTCTCAATACAGATTCTGGTTGATTTGCAGTTATCCCCTCAAGTCGGATGACGGATCGGTGCTGGGTTGCGGTCTGATCGTCCGGGATGTAACCGAGCAGAAAATCAAAGAGGACGTACAAACGGAACGCCTGATGGTAGAGGCCCTTCTCTCCGATCTCTCGACCGCCTTCATCAATGTGCCCGTAGCCGAGGTGGACAGCAAGATCGAGCAGGGTCTGCAAAAGGTCGTCGAGTTCCTGGGATTCGACCGCTGCAGCATCTGGCACGTACTACCCGATAATGGACGGTTGCAGCTCGCCCATTCCTTCGCCTTGCCGGGGATCAAACAGCCGCCTCCCGTCATCGAGGACCTGATACCCGTTTGGAACAGCCTGCTTCGCAAGGGGGAGATCTTCAGGATTTCCGACATCGACGAGTTGCCTGACAGCTTTTGGCAGGAAAAGAAATATTGTAAGGCGCAAGGTGGCATCAAATCCATCCTGTTTATCCCGGCGAGTGTAGGCGGCACCGTTGTGGGTGTCATTACCTTTGTTTCTTACCAGGTCAAAAGGGAATGGCCCGACGAACTAATCCAAAGACTCCGCCTCCTGTGGGAAATTTTTGCAAATGCCCTGGAACGGAAGCGGGCCGATCAGAAGATTCAAAAGGCCCTTGCCGAAATCAAGCGCCTGAAAGACCACCTGGAGGCTGAGAACTTTTACCTCCGCGACCAGATCGATATCGAATACAAGCACGAGGAGATCATCGGCCAATCGGATGCCATCCGGAGGGTCCTGTCGCAGGTGGAGCAGGTGGCCACTAAAGACTCGACCGTGCTTCTGCTCGGGGAGACCGGCACCGGTAAGGAGTTGCTGGCCCGCGCCATTCACAGCCTGAGCGCGCGAAAGGATCGCGCCATGATCAAGGTGAATTGTGCGGCCTTGCCGTCGACACTGATCGAAACCGAGCTTTTCGGCCACGAAAAGGGTGCCTACACCGGCGCCATGACCAGGCAGATCGGTCGATTTGAAGCCGCCAACGGCTCGACGATCTTTCTCGATGAGATAGGTGAACTCCCCCTCGACCTCCAGGCAAAACTCCTCCGCGTGCTTCAGGAGGGCCAATTCGAGCGGCTTGGCAGCACCAGGCCCATTGATGTGGATGTTCGCATCATTGCCGCGACCAACCGCGATCTGGCCCGGGCGGTAAAGGACGGCAAATTCAGGGAAGACCTCTACTACCGCCTGAACGTGTTTCCCATTGCGCTTCCGCCGCTGCGGGAGCGCCGGGAGGACATTCCGCTCCTCGTCTGGGCCATGGTCAAGGAATTTGCCAAGTCCTTCGGAAAGACGATAGAGCGCATCCCGAAAAAGTGCATGGACGCCCTGGAGCGCTACCCTTGGCCGGGTAACATCAGGGAGCTGCGAAACATGGTCGAGAGGGCCATGATTCTCAGCAGCGGTTCGACACTGGTCGTGGGGGTGCCGGACGGACCCGCCACAATTGCCGTTCAGCCAATGACGATTGAAGGCATGGAACGGATGCACATCGCCTCGGTTCTGGAAAGAACCGGATGGCGCATACGGGGGAGGAACGGGGCTGCCGAGGTATTGGGCCTGAAGCCGACGACCCTTAACTCGAGGATGAAAAAGTTGGGGATAAAGAGGAGAAACATTCTCTCCGAGGACGCGTAGAACGTCCCTGAATCCATGTTTCCGCCGCACCCTGAGTAAATACCCCATATCCGCAGACGAACTGCCCCATAACCGACGAAATGTCGTCTTAATGACGAAATATCGTTTTCCGGCCAAAGACGTTTCCAGCAGGCAATCCCCCCACATTCTCTTTAATAAACAGTACCATATCGTTTGACATACCTGGTCGATCCGTTACGTAACCCGGGAAGCCGACGAAATATCGTTGCTCTGTTTTCCATCCAATTGCAGATAAACTATATTTTGAAATATTTCACAATATAAACATTGTGTTATACTCTTTTATACGGATAAAACCCATGTGGCATGCCACATGCAAAACAATATTTCATAATATCAAAATCAGGCGAAAGAGAGGTGAGACCATGGCATGGAGCAGAGAGGAGACAATCAGTCGCAGCGAGATGCGGGAGACCCAGTTGGCCAAGATGCGGAAAACGGTCGATTACGTCTACGGGAAGAACCCCTATTACAAAAAGAGGCTCGATGAAATCGGGGTGAAACCGGGCGACATCAAGTCACTGGACGATGTCCGCAGACTCCCCTTCACCACCAAGATGGAGATACGCGACAACTATCCCTTCAACCTCTTTACCGCGGCCCAGGAGGATATCGTCGAGTATCACGCCACCTCGGGAACCACAGGCAAGCCGGTCGTTGTGGGCTATACCCGCAATGACATCGAGCTCTGGAAAGAGGTCATGGCGCGGGCCTGCACCGGCGCCGACATCACCAGCAAGGATGTTGTTCAGAACATGTTCGGCTACGGTTTCTTTACCGGCGGCCTCGGGGCCCATTATGGCGGCATCCGCGTAGGGGCGGCGGTGATTCCGATCTCCGGCGGCGGCACCCAGAAGCAGATCATGGTGATGCAGGATTTCGGCACCACCGCCATCACCGCGACCCCCTCCTTCCTGATGCACGTCTGCGAGGTCGGCGAGCAGATGGGGGTGGATTTCAAGAAGCTCAAGCTTCGGACCGGTCTCTTTGGCGCCGAGCCGTGGAGCGAGACGATGCGCCAGACGATTCAGGAGAGGTTCGGGATCATGGCCTGCGACATCTACGGCCTTTCGGAGATCATCGGACCGGGTGTCTCCTTCGAGTGCCACGAGGTCCGCAACGGACTGCACGTCAACGAGGATTTCTTCTATCCCGAAATCATCAACCCCGAAACCGGAGAAGTGCTTCCCTACGGCGAGACAGGGGAGTTGGTCATAACCACCATCGGCAACGAGGGGCAGCCGCTGTTGCGCTTCCGCACGCGTGACATCACCAGGCTCAGTCTTGAGCCGTGCGCCTGTGGCCGCACCCTGGTCAAGATGGCCAGGCTCTCCGGCCGCACCGACGATATGTTGATCATCCGCGGGGTCAACTTCTTTCCCTCACAGATCGAATCAATCGTCATCAAGCGTCAGGGCATATCGCCCCACTACATGATCGTGGTGGAGCGCGACGGGAGCATGGACGAGGTCAACGTCCAAATCGAGGTCACCGAGGATTTCATGGTCAAGGCCGCGGCCGATGTCCTCGCCGGGAGCGCGCGAAACATCCTGAGCGACGTGGAAGTGGCACGGAAGAAGGTTGAAAATATCAGGCACGACATCAAGGAAATAGTAGGTATCACCGCCGGGGTGACCCTGGTTCCGCCCGGTACGATCCCGCGCAGTGAAGGGAAGGCCAAGCGGGTCGATGATCGACGCCCCAAATAAATTCCTGAATCCGTGACGCCGGAACGCGCGGAGGCGTCACGGATTCAGAAAATTCTCAAGGGAGGCTCGCATGAAATTAAAACAGTTGTCCGTTTTTCTGGAAAACGCACCCGGCCGCCTCTACGAGGCCACGCACGCCCTCGGCGAGGCCGGTCTGAACATGAGGTCGCTCTGCATTTGCGACACATTCGGTTTCGGCGTCCTGCGCATTCTCGTGTCAGACGTCGTCAAGGCACGCAGGGTGTTTATGGAAAAGCAGCTTCCGGCGCGCGTTGACGATGTAGTTGCCGTTGAGATCGAAGATACCCCCGGCAGCCTGGCCGACGGGGTACTCAAGCTGTTTCTGGAAACCAAGGTGAACGTCGAATACATGTATGCCCTGGCCGGAACCGGAACATCGACCGGGAAGGCGGTAATGGTCTTCCGCTTCAGCGACAACGACCTGGCAATCGAGATTCTGCAAGGCAACAACGTAAAGATCCTCGATGCCGAATCCTTCGGAATTCTCGAAAATCCGTAAGGGTCGGCACGTTGCTTTCGTATTTCAAGGAGCCCACGATATGAAGGAAGAAA
Organism: Deltaproteobacteria bacterium; assembly: GCA_016182975.1. Lineage (GTDB taxonomy): Bacteria > Desulfobacterota > Desulfuromonadia > Geobacterales > Pseudopelobacteraceae > JACPFJ01. The sequence continues at coordinate 98,420 of JACPFJ010000026.1, read as the reverse complement.
GTAACTACAAGCCAAAGAGATTCGCGGTCATCGGCGCCGGGCCCGTGGGGGGGATAGTCGCCGCCTTCCTCTCCAGGGGCGGCTATGAAGTTACCCTTTGCGACGTTATCCCGTCGCTCATCGAGCCGGCGCTCGACCCGGGCATAATCATCGAGGGTACCGATACCCTCCAGGCCAGGGTGGCCAGGATCACCACCCATGTCGACGAACTGCTCGACGATCCGCCGGATGTGATTTTTGTCACGGTCAAGGCCACGGCACTGCCGTTGATCGCCTCCGCGCTGGAGGGTTTTGTTGCCGAGGGGCGCTATGTCATCAGCTGGCAGAACGGCATAGATACCGAACAAGTCCTGGCGGAACACTTAGGCGCCAAGTCCGTCATGCGGGCCGTCGTCAATTTTGGCTGCGTCCCGCTGGGCCCGGCTCACTTCCGGATCGCCTTCCACCATCGTCCCCACTATCTCCAGGAGCTTGATCCGCAGTCACGGGACGCCTCAATCGGCATATGCAACGTCTTGACCGCGTGCGGGCTGGACACCAGTCATACCGATCAGATCACCAACATGGTCTGGCGCAAGACCCTCATGAATTCAAGCATGAATCCGCTCTGCGCCGTAACGGGCAGGACCATGGTCGAGCTCATCCTCGACCCGATCCTCTTCAACCTGGTGGATGCCCTCATCAAAGAGGGGGTCGCCGTGGCCAGGGCCAATGAATTTGCCCTCGGTTCCGATTTTTACCCCTACTGCATCAACTACATAAAGGGCGCCGGCAACCACAAGCCCTCCATGTTGCAGGACATCGAGGCCGGGCGGCGCACCGAAATCGATTACATCAACGGCAAGGTCGTTGAATACGGCCTGCAGGCCGGCGTGCCCACGCCCTACAACACCATGATCCGGGGACTGGTCAAGGCCCTGGAGCCCAAATGATCCAAGTGGCAACAATTTATCCAACCCCAACCACACAGAAAGAGGAGGAGTAACATGAAGCTGTTGAAAGCATGCCTGATGTCTGCCGTAGCCGCCATCGCGTTCGGAACCGGGATTGCCTGTGCCGCACCGGACGTTGTGACCCTCAAGGTCGCCCATTTCCTGCCGGCCAGTTCGACTTTTCATCAGAAAAACCTCATACCATGGTGTGACAAGATCAACAAGGAGTCGGGTGGCAGACTCAAGTGCCAACTCTACCCCTCCATGCAACTGGGCGGTTCCCCGGCGCAACTCTTCGACCAGGTGCGTGACGGGGTGGCCGATATCGTCTGGACGGTACCGACCTATCAGGCGGGACGTTTCACCAAGTCCGAGGTCTTCGAACTGCCGTTCATAGTCAGGAGTGCGGAAAAAGGGAGCATGGCCATATGGGACTACATCCACAAGAATGCCATGGACGAGTTCAAAGGCACCAAATTGATCTTTACCCATGTGCATGACGGTTCACAGATGCACTTCGGCAGCAAGCCGGTCAAGACCCTGGAGGACCTCAAGGGCCTGAAGGTTCGCGCCCCGACCCGTATCGGCTCCAAGACCCTGGCTGCGCTCGGTGCGGTGCCGGTGCAGATGCCGGCTCCGGCGGTGCCCGAATCGATTGCCAAAGGGGTGGTGGACGGCGCCAGCCTCCCCTGGGAGGTAACAACGTCTTTCAAGCTGCAGGAAATCTGCAAGAGCCACAACGAGGTTGCTCCGCACCATGCCAAGCATTCCAACGCGATCTTCGCGTTTGCCATGAATCAGGCCAAATACAACGGCCTGCCGCCCGAGTTGAAGAAGGTCATCGACCAGAACAGCGGCATCGAGACATCCAGGTGGGTGGGGAAGATATGGGACGACGGTGCGCTGGTATCACGCAAGATAGCCGTTGATCGTCGCAACAACATCAATGTCCTGAGCGATGCCGAATACAAGCGTTGGGTAAAGGCGACCGAGGGTGTCGATGACGAATGGATCAAGGAGGTCGCCGCCAAGGGGGGCAACGGCAAGGCGCTCTTGAATGATGCCAAGGCCTTTTTGAAAAAATACAACGATTAAACCCAAAAACGGCATTTGAAACGCAAAGACGCAAAGAACGCTAGGAAAAACACTAAGATAATTCTGAAATCACATTCACCTGCGGGGTGACAACCAGATTTCTATTAACCGATTGGTTTCTTTGCGAACTTTGCGTCTTTGCGTTAATGAACTGCTTTTTCAAGGTTAAACCCAAATTGCATTCAAGCTGATATGACAAACCTCCGAGGTTTCCAAACCTCGGAGGTTTTTGGCGTTAGGCCGTTGAAATTCCGGCGAAGAAAGGGGCACCAATAACTCCTTGACAGTCAATGAGGTAAAACGGTACTTTATTACTCTGATGCCCGCCTGCTGTCGCAAGGCTTCAACATGCCGTAGGATAGGGGAAACGATGTCTCAAACAGCAGATAAAAGATCCCGAGGGTTGCGGATCGATTTTCACGTTCACCTGGGGCTCTACACGTATCATCAGCCATGGGTGACGGAGTGGATAAGGCAATTGCACCCGGTCGGATATGATGAGTACGTAAGGTTCTATAACGACCCGGGTGCCTTCGAGGAGCTCCTGACGGCCGAAGGGGTCGATTACGCCTGCATCCTGGCGGAGTTGAGCCATATTACCACCGGAATCTGCACCAATGAGCAGGTGCGCGATTTCTGCCGGAACAGGCCGCGCCTGATCCCCTTCTGCGACATGAATCCCCACTTGTTCACGAGCCTGGGGGACGAACTGCGCCGAAAAGTGGAAGACGAGGGTTTCCGAGGGGTCAAGCTCTATCCCACCTACCAGCATTACTACCTGAATGACCCGAGGATCTACCCGCTTTACCAGGCTGCCCAGGATCTGGGCATTCCCGTCCTGATCCATACCGGCTCCTCGGTTTTCAAGGGTGCCCGGCTCAAATACGGCGATCCGCTGCATCTGGACGATGTGGCAAATGATTTTCCGCGGTTGAATCTGGTCATGGCCCATTCCGGGCGGGGGTTCTGGTATGACCGGGCCTTTTTTCTCTCCAAGCTGCACGCCAATGTCTATATGGAGATCTCCGGCCTGCCGCCCGCCAAGTTGATGACGTATTTTCCGGAACTGGCGCGCAATACGGACAAGGTGATCTTCGGCAGCGACTGGCCGGGGATGCCTGCGATCAGAGAAAATATGGATGCTGTCGGCCGACTGCCGATATCCGCGGATGGAGTGGAGAAGATACTTGGCGGCAATGCAGCCAGGTTGCTGCAACTGACCACCCCTATCTCCTGATGGCCAGCGCCACCCCGGTGACTGTCACGAACATCCCTGCCAGAGCGGTTATTCCCAGACGTTCCCCAAAGAAGAGAAAGGCCAGGAGGGACGTAACCGGCGGAACCAGGTAAAACAGACTCACCACCCGCGACGCCTCTCCGCGACGGATGAGAACGTTGAGCAGACTGATGGCGCCGAGCGACAGCACAAGGACCAGCCAGGCCATCGCGAACACAAACTGTCCGCTCCAGCGCACCTGCATGCTTTCAAACATGGGAGCCAGGAGCGCCATGGCCAACGCCGAAGCGCCGAACTGGATGACCGCACCGCTGCGCAGGTCCATCCAGGCACAGTATCGTTTTTGATACAGGGTGCCGGCGGTGATGCCTGCCAGGGCCAGCAGGGCAAGCAGCACCCCATGCCGGTTTCCGCCGGCAAACGAGATCTTGTCGCCCAGAACCAGTAACACGCCCACCAGGCCGAGCACAAACCCGAGCCACTGTCTGCCGTAAACCTTTTCGCCCAGGATCCGCCCAGCTACTACCGCCGTAAACAGCGGCTGCAACCCGACGATCAGCGATACGATGCCGGCCGGCAACCCCTGGTAAATGGCACAAAACACACCGCCGATATAGACGGCGTTGACCAACAGGCCGGACACGGCTATGTGGATCGCACGAGTCGGAGTCGCAGGCCAGGGGGCACGCTGCTGCAGGGCCACCGCCAGCATCAACAGCGTGACGAAGCCATACCTCCAAAGCAGAAACGTGAGGGGCTCGGCGTAGGGAAGGCCGAATTTGGCGCCAATGAAGCCGGTGCTCCACAAAAGGACAAATAGTCCCGGCGCCGCAATTTGCCGGTATATGCTCCGCTCTGTCTGGGGGATCGTCATTCGGCCACCTCATGCATAATTAAACCTGAAAACGGCACTTCAACCACAGAGTCACAGAGAACACAGAGAAATCACAGAGATTTTTTTAAATAGATTAATCACCAAAAGGGTGAACGGCATAATACTTAAGATACATGTCTAATGTATTGTAACTAAAATGATTTTCTCTGTGCCCTCAGTGACTCTGTGGTGAGGTTTGCAGAATATAGGTTAAATCTTCGATAAACATTAGGGTGAGTGAATGACCCTTCTCCGCAAGTTCAAGTTCATAATCACCCTGCTGCTCGTTGTCGGCGTCACCATTGGTACGCTCCTCTGGCTCAAGCACACGACCAACGCGGTTCGCGCCGAAGCAAGGGAACGCTTCTTCGAACAATATAACCGGCAGCAATACTTCATCTCCGAGTTGGCCTCACACACCATCACGGAGACATTCGCCACCTTTCACCGCAACCTCGACCTGGTCGTAAGCCTCTTTGAAGGAAAGAAGGTCAACCAGTTGCGGGCGGAGGAGGTGCGCGGAACCTTGAGAAAGATCTACGGCTCCCTTGCCGACACACCAGTCATCGAGCTTGTGGTCTTTGACAGCCGCGGCACCGCCGTGGCAATAGAGCCTGCCGATCCCTACACCCTCGGGCGCAACTACGCCTGGCGCGATTACTTCCAGTGGGCGCGGAAAAAGGGGCGGCCGGGACAGATGTACCTCTCCCCGTTCATGCGCATGGAGGGGGGGCAGCATCGCGGCGACAAGGCCCTGATCGTCGCCGAGGGGATCTATGGACCACGCGGAGAGTTTCACGGCGTCGTGATGTGCACGCTGAACTTCGACGAAATGGCGCGCAAGCACATCCTCTCCATCCGCATCGGCAAGCACGGCCGGGCATGGCTCGTGGACACCAGCAACCGGACCGTCCTGGTCGATCCCAACGGACAGCTGGCAGGGCAGAGCTTTGAAGAGGCGTTTCTGCCCCGCTGGCCCAACCTCTTCAAACTCATGATCTCCCTCGAAAACGGAAAAGCGGGCAGCGGCTGGTATGATTACAAGGACCCGGACGATCCGGCCCGCCAGGTGCGCAAACTGGTCAGCTACCACCCGATCCGCATCGAGGACCGGCTCTGGACACTGGGTGTCACCACGCCCGAACGGGAGGCTGAGGCGCTCCTGTCCGCTTTTCTGCAGCGGCAGGAGGCTGTTGCCACCACACTCCTGGTGGCGGTGCTCGGTGTGGCAACACTTCTGCTCGGGCTCCTCTTCAACTGGAACCGGGTGCTTTCGGCCCAGGTCGGCCGCCATACCCGCGACCTGAGTGAAGCCCGCACCAGGCTTGAATCGACCTTCGAGGAGCTGCTGGTGACCAAGAAGGTTGCCGCCGTGGGGCACCTGGCCCTGGGCCTGGCCCACGAGATCCGCAACCCTCTCTCGGCGATCCAGATGAACATGCAGATGATCCGCAAAAAGATCGAACCGGCCGGAATACTGCGCGAAAACTTCGCCATCGTCGAGGGGGAGATCCAGCGCCTCAACCGCCTTCTCAAGAACGTCCTGGATTTCGCCCGTTCACAGCCCCTGCGCCTGCGTAGAGCCGAACTGGGAGAAATGACGCAGCGCCTGACAAAGCTGCTGTCCGAGCGTTTCGAGGCCCAGCGGATCAGGGCCGAAATCCGTATCGAGACACCTCTGGAAATTGTTTGCGACCCCGAGCAGATCCACCAGGTATTGCTGAATCTTCTCCTGAATGCCACCGAGGCCATGGAAGAGGTAACAGGTGAGCGTCGGCTTACCGTCTCGGCAGATGTCAGGGACGACATGGCAGTGATCCAGGTCGGCGACACCGGCAACGGCATCCCGCATGAGAAGCTCGAACAGCTCTTCGACCCGTTCTTCACAACCAAGGCCGCGGGCGGCGGGCTGGGGCTCTCGATCCTTCAAACCATCGTTCTGCGCCACGGCGGAACCGTAAGCGTCGACAGCGAACCGGGCCATGGCGCTACATTCACCGTATCGCTTCCCCTCAAGGGGCCTTCCGAGACAGGAGTCATGCCACAATGAAAACCATCCTGATAGCAGATGACGACCATGCCATCCGCCGCACGCTTGAGCTGCACCTCAGCGAGTCGGGCTATACCGTCCTCACGGCTGCCGACGGTCACGAAGCGGTCGCAAAGGCCGTTGGGCAAGACGTAGACCTGATGCTCCTCGACCTGCGCATGCCCGGAATCGACGGCTTCGAAGTGCTCAGGATCATCAAGGAGAGGCGTCCCGGCCTGCCGGTTATCATGGTTACCGCCTACGACGACATGCATACGGCCATCGAGGCCATCCGTCTCGGCGCGATCGACCACCTCGGCAAACCCGCCGATCTCGACCAGCTCGACGAGGTCATAGAAAAGATCATCGAAATGGGCACCCTTTCCCAAAGGGGTGTTGTGTTCTGCGACTCATCCGATCCCCCCTTCGAGCAGAACGTGATGGTCGGCCGCTCACGCGCCATGAAGGACATCTATAAAACCATCGGCGCCGTTGCCGACTCCGGGGCTACCGTACTGATCCAGGGTGAGAGCGGCACCGGCAAGGAGATGGTCGCCCGGGCCCTGCACTACAACAGCCAGTTTCGAAATCGCCCCTTCATTGCCGTGGCCTGCTCGGCCCTCGCCCCCACCATTCTCGAAAGCGAGCTCTTCGGGCATGAAAAGGGGGCCTTCACCGGGGCCTATAGAACCAAACCGGGGAAATTCGAGTTGGCCCAGGGAGGAACCCTGTTTCTTGACGAAATCTCCGAGATCAGTCCGGAGATCCAGGTAAAACTGCTCCGTTTTCTGCAAGAGAGGGAATTTGAACGGGTTGGTGGAATTGAGACGCTCAAGGCCGATGTGCGCATCATTGCCGCCACCAACAGAAATCTCTCGACCATGGTGGCCAATGGCGGGTTTCGAAAAGACCTCTACTACCGTCTGAAGGTGGTCAGCATCGATCTTCCCCCGCTTCGCGAACGTAAAGACGACATCATCATCCTGGTCAAGTTCCTGCTGGAAAAGATGCGCCATGAAATCGGCAAAAGCATGGATGTTGTCCCCCAGGAGACCATGGATCTGATCCTCGCCCACACCTGGCCCGGCAACGTACGGGAACTGGAAAACACGCTTCGCCGTGCGGTTCTCCTCTCGCCCGGCAATGTCCTGCTGCCTGAGTCTCTACACCTCGAAGCCGGCAAGGGAAGTGACAGGCTTGCCTTGATGATCAAGCCACTTCATGAGATTGAGCGGGAACATATCGAAAACATCCTCGTTTTCACCGGCAACGAGAAAAAGCGGGCCGCGGAAATTCTCGGCATATCCAGGCCGACACTGGATCGGCGCATCAGGGAATACGGTCTGGAGCGTTGAACTTGGAAATATCGACCAAACCTCCGGGGGTTTGGAATCCTCGGAGGTTTGGTCACATACCGGCTTGAACGCAATCTGCGATTAATCCTAAATTCTGCAAACCTCACCACAGAGTCACAGAGATCACAGAGAAAATCTTTTTATTGACAGAGCATTAGAATACATCTCACAGATTATGCAATTCACCCTTTTGGTGATGGATCTATTTCAAAAAGCTCTGTGTTCTCTGTGTCTCTGTGGTTGAAGTGCCGTTTTCTGGTTAATCGTTGTACTTTTTCAGCAGGGCCTTGGCGTCGTTCAGTAGCGCCTTGCCGTTGCCCCCCTTGGCGGCGACCTCCTTCATCCATTCGTCATCGACGGACTCGGTAGCCTTAACCCAGCGCTTGTATTCGGCATCGCTGAGTATATTGATGGTGTTGTGACGATCAACGGCAATCTTGCGCGATACCAGCGCACCGTCGTCCCATATCTTTCCCACCCACCTGGATGTCTCGATGCCGCTGTTCTGGTCGATGACCTTCTTCAACTCCGCAGGCAGGCCGTTGTATTTGGCCTGATTCATGGCAAACGCGAAGATCGCGTTGGAATGCTTGGCATGGTGCGGAGCAACCTCGGTGTGGCTCTTACTGATTTCCTGTATTTTTAATGACGTTGATACCTCCCAGGGGAGGCTGGCGCCGTCCACCACCCCTTTGGCAATCGATTCCGGTATGGCCGGGGCCGGCATCTGCACCGGCACCGCACCGAGCGCAGCCAGGGTCCTGGAGCCGATACGGGTCGGGGCGCGAACCTTCAGCCCCTTGAGGTCCTCCAGGGTCTTGACCGGTTTGCTGCCGAAGTGCATCTGTGAACCGTCATGCACATGGGTAAAGATCAATTTGGTGCCTTTGAACTCGTCCATGGCATTCTTGTGGATGTAGTCCCATATGGCCTGGCTCCCTTTTTCCGCACTCCTGACCATGAACGGCAGTTCGAAGACCTCGGACTTGGTGAAACGTCCCGCCTGATAGGTCGGTAACGTCCAGACGATATCGGCCACCCCGTCACGCACCTGGTCGAAGAGCTGCGACGGGGTACCCCCCAGTTGCATGGAGGGGTAGAGTTGGCACTTGAGCCTGCCACCCGACTCCTTGTTGATCTTGTCGCACCATGGTATGAGATTTTTTTGGTGAAAGGTTGAATTTACAGGCAGGAAATGGGCGACCTTGAGGATTACCACGTCCGATGCGGCGCCGGCAATCCCGGTTCCGAACGCGACGGCTGCTACTGCAAACAGCAGGCATGCTTTGAACAGTTTCATGTTTTGTCTCCTCTTTCCGTGTAGTTGGGGGCGTACCTAGGTACAGGGATATGATCGGTAAAAAAGCGGGGTGACGATGCGCGTCATCCGTTTCCGCCCTGGAGCAGGTTTCTCAGCTCGAAACGCTTCATCTTTCCGGTGGCGGTCTTGGGGAGTTCGTCCATGAAACGGATCCAGCGCGGATACTTGTAGAGGGCCAGATTGGCCTTGACGTACTCCTTGATGTCGTTTTCCAGTCCCGGTGAAGCCTCATAGGGCCTGTTTACGACCACAAAGGCCATCGGCTTCACGAGGTCGTCTTCATCGGGGGCCCCGATCACCGCGCATTCCAGAATTGCCGGGTGACCGACGAGACAGGCCTCCACCTCGGTGGGGGAGACCCATATGCCACCCACCTTGAGCATGTCGTCGGAACGTCCGGCACAGTGGAAAAACCCCTCCTCGTCAATGAAATATTTGTCTCCGGTGTTGACCCAGGCGCCCAGCATCGTCTGCCTGGATTTCTCGTGTTTGTTCCAGTAATAGGGGGCGCCGCTATCGCCCTTTACCAGCAGTGTCCCTATCTCGCCCGCGGTAAGGTCCTGCATCTCCTCACCCACAATACGCGCCTCATAACCGGGCACGATTTTACCGGTGCTCCCGGCACGGATCTCCCCCGGATTGTTTGAGATGAAGATGTGGGCCATCTCGGTGGAGCCGATGCCGTCGAGGATATCGAGGTCGAAGCGCTCCTTCCAGCGGTGCAGGTACGCTGCCGGGAGGGCCTCTCCCGCCGAGACGCAGAGGCGTACGCCATCCATGCACCCCTCCTTTTCCAGCATCTGTCCATAGAGGGTCGGCACCCCGAAGAAGAGGGTGGGGCGGTGACGGCTTGCGGCCGCATAGACCGCTTCGGGTAACGGTCGCTCAGTCAGGTAGACGGCGGTGGCCCCCACGCTGAACGGCATGTAGAGGCCGTTGCCGAGGCCATAGGCGAAGAACAGTTTGGCCGCCGAGAAACAGACGTCGTCCCTCCGCATGCCGAGGACCTTCTTGCCATAGGTTTCAGCCACGTAGACCATATCGTGTTGAAGATGGACCGTGCCTTTGGGAGAGCCTGTCGTTCCCGAACTGTAGAGCCAGAAACAGGCGTCGTCGCGACAGGTCGGCGCGGCATGCAGGTTGGCCGACTCCCTGGCGGTCAGTTCGCCGAGGTTGAGGCAGCCGGGGGGGGCGTCCCCGTTTGCCACGACGATATGTCTTATGTATTGCAGGTAATCCCGTATCGGTTCGATGTTATGCAGCAGGGAGGCATCGACAATCAGCACCTGGGCCCGGCTGTCGTTCAGGTAGTACTCATAGTCCTTGGGGCGGTTCAAGGTGTTCAGACAGATGGGAACGGCGCCCATCTTGATTGCCCCGAAGAATGCCTGGGGAAAGACCTCCGTATCCAGAAGCAGAAGCGCTACCCGCTCCTCCATGCGTACATCCAGGGATTTAAGGGCGTTTCCGAAGCGGTTTACCCCCTCCTGAATCTGGCTGTAGGTGATGGCGCGCTCCCCGCACAGGATGGCTGTCTTGTCGCCCAACCCCTCGCGTATGTTTCGGTCCACGAAGTAATCGGCGGCGTTGAATGTTTCCGGCAGATTTAGATTGTAAGGCATGGTTTCCGACCCCCTCTCTTATGTAGCCCCTCTGACGCCAGGTTCAAGCTGAAACAGTACCATATTTCAATAAAAAAACGTTTTGCAATTAAGGCACCAAAAACCGGTTAAGCTGAAAAACAAAAATATGATGATATAACATATTTATATAACGGCAGTATTAAGATTATCAATAATAATATGGCGTATTGGGAGATTTCTCCGGGGTGGATGGGGTGTAATATTCTGATCGGTCATGTAAAATTCTGAAGTGTATTTGTGGGTGGGGCGATAGGAATAGGTGGTGTTTGAAAAATTGAACCTGTAAGTAAATGCAGTATGATTTGACATCATCATTGCGAAAAGGATTGCCTGCAAGAGATGAACCGGAGGGCGGCATGCCTCTGCCGCGCCGCCTTTCCCATCCTGTAGTCCACGGCTGCGTTCAGCGGTCGAAACCATCTGCCTGGAGTTGCCATGCGCATATCTGATAGGGATCCTTCCGGCCTCGTCCCGGCCGAGCGTGACGCCTGCGCCATCATCTGCCACATCAACAAGTCCGGCCGGCCGTCACACGGCAACGTGCAGCGCAGCATCGAGGCGCTGATCCGGATGGGGCACCGCGCCGGGGAGATCAACGGCGAGGGGGACGGTTGCGGCATCCTGACCGATATCCCGCGCCTGATCTGGGCCGACTCCCTGGCCGGGGCGGGCCTGGCCCCGCAGCTTGCCGACGAGCCGGGCTTCGCGGTCGGCCACCTGCTGATCGACCGGGGCGACCTGGCCCGCCACCCCGAACTGCAAGCGGCCATTCTTGAGCGCATCCGCCGGGCCGGGGTGGAACTGCGGCTGGAGCGCCCCGGCCCGGTCCGGAGCGAGGTCCTGGCGGCACGGGCGCGCCTGGCTGAGCCGCTCTTCTGGCAGTTGGCGCTGCGCTCTCCGGAACCCTCGAAGGCGGCCTCCAATCTGTTCAACCTCCAGGTGGCGCTTGAGGAGGAGTTCCCGGTGCACGTGGCCTCGCTCTCCGCTGACACGGCGGCCTACAAGGCGCACGGCGCCCCGGAGATCCTCTCCCGCTACTACCCGGAGCTGAAGCGGCGCGAGTTCCTCTCCGGCGTCACCATCGGCCACAGCCGCTACTCCACCAACACCCTCCCCACCGTGCTGCGCGCCCAGCCTTTTTCACTGCTGGGCCACAACGGCGAGATCAACACCATCGCCCGCCTGCGGGAGGAGGCGGTCATGCTGGGGATCACGCTCCCCGCGGGGGGCAGCGACTCCCAGGACATGAACCGCACCCTGGAGGGGCTGATCCATTGCCTGGGCCTCTCCCTGTTCGAGGCGATGGAGATGGTCTTTCCGCCGGTGTTCAGCGCCATGGACCGGATGGTTCCTGAAGAGCGCGCGATGTACACATGGTTTCGCCGTTTCCTCACGGCCAGCGCCCAGGGGCCTGCCGCCGTCATCGCCCGCCACGGCGACCGCTGCGTATTCAGCGTGGATGCCATGGGGCTCAGGCCGCTCTGGGTCGGCGAGACCGACCGGGAACTGTTCGCCTCATCCGAGCTGGGAGTGGTGCCGCACGAGGATATCCTCGGCGAACCCAAGCCGCTGGCGCCGGGCGAGAAGATCGGGGTGCGCCTGCTCCCGGGCCGCGAGCCGCAGCTGCTGCAGCACCACGAGCTGCGGCGCGAGGTGCTGGCCCTGTTCAGGCGGAGGACCAACCTGACGGCACAGGCGAAGGGTTTGCTGAAGGCCCGTGATGTAGGGGCGCCGCTTGCCGCGCCCATGCCGGAGTGGCGCCGCAGCAACCGCCTCCTGACGGACAACCTCCTCTCGGCCCTGGCCTGGAAGTCCAGCGACGTAAACAACCTACGCGAGATGGCCTCAAGCGGCCGGGACCCTATCGCCTCCCTGGGCTACGACGGCCCGCTGGCGCCTCTGTCGCTGTCGCGCCAGAACCTGTCCGACTATTTCAAGGAGCAGGTGGCGGTTGTTACCAACCCGGCCATCGACCGGGAGCGCGAGGCGGAGCACTTCTCCACCAGGGTCTACCTGGGGCCGCGACCGGTCCTGCGGGGAGCGCCCCGGCCGGCCCTGGAGCTGGAGCTGCCGCTGCTTCTGGGCGGCTCGCGACTGGCCGGGTCGGACGATGGGGCGGCAAAGGCGCGCGGTTTCGGCACCGTTACGCTGGAGGCGCTCCTGGCCCATACAGGCCGTGGGCGCGGCCGTCTCCTTTCCTGCGGCATGGGAAGTGGCGAGTCGCTCCAGGCGGCCCTGGCGCGGCTGACCGCGGAGGCGCTCGGTGCGGTCGGCCGCGGCGTGCGGCTGTTGCTTTTGGACGACAGCGCCGTCTTTGGCCCCCGCCAGGGTTTCCTCGACCCCTTTCTGCTGGTGGCGGTGCTGCATAAGGCGCTCAAGGAGACCAGCAGCGGCGACGGTGAGAGCCTGCGCCGCCGCGTCTCCATCGTGGTGCGTTCCGGCGCGCTCAGGAACCTGCACGACCTGATCTTCGCCCTGGGCATGGGCGCCGACGCCCTTTGCCCCTACCTGATGTGGGAACAGGCAGCCGGCCACGCGAACGGGGTCGGGAACCTGCTCGACGTGCTGGCCAAGGGGCTGGAGAAGGTGATCTCCACCATGGGAACCCACGAGATCGGCGGTTACGGCAAGTACTTTGCCTCGATCGGCCTCTGCGGCCACCTGGCGGGGATCTTCGAGACCCCCAACTTCTGCGGCTCCGGCAGGGGTGGGCTGACCCTGGAGCTGCTGGAGGCGGAGAACAGGAGCCGCGGCGCAGTGGCGAGGAGCAAGGCCAAGCAGCCGGTGCCGGTGCAGTTCCGCCTCTACCCGCGCATCTGGCGGATGGTCGGCCAGGTGGCCAGGATGGAGGAGGGGTACGCCGACCTGTCAAAGCTGATCCAGCAGTTGGAGGCGGAGCACCCCACCGCCATCCGCCACCTGATCGACCTGCGCTATCCGGACGAGCTGTCCGTGGACCCGGAGGAGGTGGACACCAGCGTGGGGTGTCACGACCTGCCGATCCTCTTTTCGGCCATGAGCTTCGGCTCCCAGGGAGAGACCCCCTTCCGCATCTACGCCGAGGCGGCGCGCCGGCTGAACATCGTCTGCATGAACGGCGAGGGGGGCGAGATCGCCGACATGCTCGGCAAGTACCGCAAGAACAGGGGGCAGCAGATCGCCTCGGGCCGTTTCGGGGTCACCATGGAGTTCCTCAACTCGGCCGACTTCCTGGAGATCAAGGTGGGGCAGGGGGCCAAGCCGGGTGAGGGGGGACACCTGCCCGGCTTCAAGGTGACCCCCAAGATCGCGGCGGCCCGTCACGCCACGCCGGGGGTCTCGCTGATCTCCCCCTCCAACAACCACGACATCTACTCCATCGAGGACCTGGCCCAGATCATCGAGGAATTGCGCACCGCAAACCCTTCGGCCCGCATCTCGGTCAAGGTGCCGGCCGTGGCCGGCATCGCCACCATCGCCCTGGGGATCGCCAAGGCCGGGGCCGACATCATCACCATCAGCGGCTATGACGGCGGCACCGGCGCGGCCCGCAAGCACGCCATCAAGTTCGTCGGCCTGCCGGCGGAGATCGGGGTGGCCGAGGCGCACCGGGCGCTTACGGAGGCCGGCATGCGCGGGCGGGTGGAGATCTGGGCCGACGGCGGCGCCCGTACCGGCAGGGACGTGGTCAAGCTGATGCTGCTCGGCGCCAACCGGGTCGGCTTCGGTACCATGGCCATGGTCGTCATCGGCTGCACCGTCTGCCGCGGCTGTCACCTCGGGACCTGCCACGTGGGGATCGCCACCCAGATCGAGAGCGCGGAGGAGGCCGTGCAGCAGGGGGTGAAGCGCTTCGTGCCGCGGGTGCTGGAAAACGGGGTGATCTATGAGACCACCTTCTTTCGCGGCATGGCGAGGGAGATCCGCATCCTGACCGCCAAGCTGGGGCATCGCCGCACCCAGGACCTGGTGGGTCGCACCGACCTGCTGACCCAGACCCGCGGTCTGGAACGCCTCGACCTGGCGGACCTGCTGGCGCCCCCCGCTGCCGGCGTAGCGCCACTGCCGGAGAGCGAGGTGCGCATCATCCGCAAGCCGCTCAACTACCTGACCGCGCTCATCTCCGGACTGGTGGAGGACGCATTTGCCAAGGGGGAGGAGCGGGTGCGCTACGACGACGACAGCGCCACCAGCTCTGACCGCGCCATCGGCACCCATCTGGCCGGCGCCATGCTGCGCGGCTGGCGGGAGGGACGTTTCAGTCGCGACTGCGAGGCCCTGCTGCATTTCCACCGTGACTCCATCCCCGGCAACGGTATGGGGGCCTTCACCATTCCGGCCATCGCCATCCGCGTGGAGGGGGGCGCCCAGGATGGGGTGGGGAAATCGACCAGCGGCGGCAAGATCGTGATCCTCAAGGGGGAGAACAGAAACGGCGTGCGGGTGGGGGGCTCGGTCGGGAAAGGGCTTGCCTACGGCGCACAGGGCGGGACCTTCATCGTCCAGGGGGATGCCGACAGCCGCGCCTGCATCCGTCTCTCCGGGGCCGACGTGGTCCTGGGGGGGCGCATCCGCACCCCCCTGGACGACAGCCTGGGCAACCTGGCCGGACGCGCAAACCTGAAGGGGTTCGCCTGCGAGTACATGACCGCCGGCAGGGTGGTGGTGCTGGGCGACCCAGGCCCATGGCTCTGCTCGGGGATGACCGGCGGCACGCTCTATTGCCACCTGGATGCGGAGATGGGCTTCGACCGTGAGGCCCTCAGGCTGAGAGTGGCCAGGGGGGCGGGGGTGGAGATCCGCGATCTGGAGGAGGAGGACGTGGCCCAGTTGGAGGAACTGCTCGGCAAGTACCACCGCGAGCTGCTCCACTCCCACCAGGAGGAGGAGGCGGACTGGCTGGCCGGCGTCATGGCCCGCAGCCGCGGCAGTTTCGTCAAGGTGGTACCGGAAAGGCAGCTCCCCATGCCGGTCAGCACCGAGTAGGGGAGCATTAAAACAACCGTACTTCTACCACAGAGACACAGAGAGCACAGAGGAATCATAGAATATTTTCAAAGAAACACATTAACCTGAAGTTTAATATCAGGATCTAAGACGTTAAGAATATAACCTGTCGCTATCATGACTCATTTTCTCTGTGACCTCTGTGTCTCTGTGGTGAGACTTGCAAGTTCTGGTTTGTCACTTCCCCTTGGGTCTGCCGCCGGTCATCCTGTCGTACCACCCCCAGGGGTTCTTGCGCCTGATCCATACCGGGACCACGATCAACAGGACGACCAGGACCAGCCCCAGGCCGAGCTGCAACACAAGATTGCCGGTGAAGAGGCTTTTGCCGTAATAGTTGAGCAGGATGGTGCCGGGGGTCATCCCCACCAGCGTGCTCAGGGCAAAGGCGCGCAGCGACATCCTGGTCAGGCCGGCGCCGTAGCTGACCAGGGCAAAGGAGAAGATCGGTTCGAGGCGGGCGAAGAGGACGATGTAGGGGAGGTGGCGCTGGGCGATCCGGTCGCTGAAGGTGACGTCCCTCCTCAGGAGCCGGGTGATCGCCTCTCTCCCCAGACCGCGGGCCAGGAGAAAGCAGACGATCGCCCCGGCCTCGGAGCCGAGCAGCGAGTAGACCGTTCCCAGGAAGGGACCGAAGATCACGCCCGCAGCGATGTCCAGGGGGGCGTTGGGAACGACGGTCGCCACGATTCCGATGGTCCGCAGGAGGATGAAGGCCAGCGGCGCCAGGGGCCCCATCCGCTGGAGGAATGCCTTGATCCACTCCGGATCGAACCACTCCGGCGGCGTCTTGTGCCAGGCGATTGCTCCGAGAGCGACCAGGAGCAGGACGAGCAGCGTCGCCTTGATCCATGGCAGGTGTGATGTACCTCGGTTGCGCATGACGCTGTCCGTTCTCCCCCGGCTCTCCAGTTGATTGGCATGCACCCGCTTCGGGCCTTAACTCCCTAAAAAAAGCGTACTGCACTATTTCGATCAGTGCAACAGGCTTGACTCTAAACGGTTTGCAGGCATGCTTGCCGTAGATGAAGAGAGGAAATGAGGAGAGTCGCCATGGATAAAAAGTCGTGCAACTGCGGCGGGAAAGAGGGGGAACCGTGCCCGGTGTGCGGTGCGGGGGATACGCTTCCCTACTGGTGCGAGGTGTGCCGGCGGGCCGTCGCGCAGAAACGCTGCCCATCGTGCGGGCTCAAGGCGCGGAAGCTGAAAGCCGGCGGCTAGCTACTAGCTGCCGGCTTTCCTGAAAAACAGGCGGGTGGTGGGCATGTTCCCCTGCCCCTGATCCTGCTCCTCAACCTCATCCTCCTCCGCAAACAATATCTCCCCGTCGTACGCCGCGAATATCCGCACCAACTCGCCATGCCGGAGCAGGTAGTCCGGTTTGTGCGTAGCCAGCAGCTGCGGCGATTCCAGGATGGTGTCGAAGAGCAGCAGGCCGCCGGGGACGAGCGCCGCGACCTCTTCGGGAATCAGCGCCCGCAACAGGAAATTGAAGTTGATGATCAGGTCAAAGCTCTCCGCGATGTGGTACCCGTCCAGGTCCACCTGCCGGAAGTCAACCCGCACCCCGGCTTCCTCCGCCCGTCGCCTCCCCTTGGCAATCCCCACGTCGGAGATGTCCAGCGCGGTCACCAGGAACCCGTGCTGCGCCAGGAATACGCTGTTTCGTCCCTCGCCGCAGGCGATGTCCAGCGCCGTCATGCCCGGCGCAAGGCGCTTGATTCGTTCGATCTCCTGCCGCAGGAACGGCGAGGGGCGCTCTCCCAGGAACGAATCCTCCGAGGCGAAGCGCCGGTTCCACTTGATCCTGTCTTCTTCCATACCCGGTTCTCCAGTTATTTGATTGATGCCTTTGAAGCGCATCCATTTTTTCGGTACCGCAAGGCCGCTCCAGTGTCGCTTGTCAGCGGATGCCACACGAATAACATGACCTAACCGTGATTGCCATACTTAAAAACGGCAGTCAGCCACAGAGATCACAGAGAACACAGAGTAATTACAACAAAAAATCCTTTTTCAGAATCACCTTTTTGGTGAAATGATTTGGACCTGTAACTGCCTGTGTTTTCTCTGAGAACTCTGTGTCCTCTGTGGCTGAATGTTTTTTATAGATTAAATGATGCTTCACTACATTTGCTCCGAAAAGGAACTTTTCCATGTTTCAATGCCTTCGGGAATCTGCTATAGGTTCAATAAACTTGGAAAGTCATTGTGAGGTGCCCTCATGTCCGCATCCACCGAACGCGGCGATCTTGCCGCCTATGCCTGTAAAAGCCGCCTGTCTCGCGGCAGGAAGCACCCCGAGGAGTTCCGCGACAACCGGCCGGCATTCGAGCGCGACCGCGACCGGATCATCCACTGCGCCGCCTTCCGCCGCCTGGAGTACAAGACCCAGGTCTTCGTCAACCACGAGGGGGACTACTACCGCACCCGCCTGACCCACTCCCTGGAAGTGGCCCAGATCGGCCGGGCCATTGCGCGGCGGTTGCGGCTCAACGAGGAGTTGACCGAGGCCCTGGCCCTGGCCCACGACCTGGGACACACCCCCTTCGGCCATACCGGCGAGGATGTGCTGGACCGCCTGATGAAGGACCATGGCGGCTTCGAGCACAACCTGCAGTCCTTCCGCGTGGTGGACGAGCTGGAGGAACGCTACCCCGGCTTCAACGGCCTCAACCTGACCTGGGAGCTCAGGGAGGGGATCGTCAAGCACGCCTCCCCCTACGACGCCCCGCTGGCGGTCATGGCCGATTTTCTGCCGGGGGTGGTCCCCTCCGTCGAGGCCCAGATCATCAATTACGCCGACGAGATTGCCTACAACAACCACGACATCGACGACGGCCTGAAATCGGGCTATATCACCCTGGAGATGCTGGAGCAAATCGACCTGTGGCAGGAGGTCAGCGCCGGGGTGCGCCGCAAATACCCCACCATCGACGACCGCCGCCTGGTCTACCAGACCATCAGCGCCCTGATCGGCCTGCTGATAGGCGACATCTGCGCCACCATCTCCGTCAACCTGCAACAATTCGGTATCGCCGACCTGAACGACCTGCGCCGGGTGAACCGGCCGGTGGCCCACTTCAGCGAGGGCATCACCGCCCGGAACCTGGAGTTGAAGCGCTTCCTGTTCGACAACCTCTACCGCCACCACAAGGTGGACAAGATGCGGGTCAAGGCCGAGATCTTCATCACCCGCCTGTTTGAGACCTATCTGCGCTACCCCAACCTGCTGCCGCCCAAGTACCGCGGCCGCATCGAGCGTCTCGGGGTGGAGCGGGTTGTGTGCGACTACATCGCCGGCATGACCGACCGTTTCGCGCTGGATGAGTACAAGCGGCTGTTCGAGCCGTACGAGCGAGTGTGACTGATATTACGGAAACAATGGGGCTGTCATTGAGTAATTTTGCTCAGTTATTGAGTAAAATTGCTTTCATTTCGTTTTTTATAATGTAATCAGCATGTTTTAAGAGCTTCAGCCGGGATGCGGCGGCGTGGATGGTGGGGTAGGGGATAATGTGGAGCCGAGTGAACATGTGGCGGAGCGCCTGCCCCTGGGTGCCTAATTTTACTGATCACAGGTTAAAGTTCCATTTGGGAGGATCACCGGTTCACGCGCGCGTGCGCGGGGGGCTGGTCAACAAGTATTTGAATTTTGAGGAGGAATAAGTTCTTAGAAAGCAATTTGATCACGATTGAATCAATTGACTCGTAATTGCTGTACATTTGTAACCAAGGAGGAGCGGACATGCCAACAATCTCAATGTTTTTCGGTATCATCATCCGAATGTTTTATCGTGACAACAAGCAACACAACCTTCCGCATATCCACGCTGAATACCAAGGTGACATTGCTGTATTTGCCATTCAGGACGGAAGCATTCTTGACGGTTCGTTGCCGAATTCCAAACGGAAACTCGTTGAAGCTTGGATTGAAATTCATCGGGATGAGCTACTTGCCGACTGGCAGCTTGCAGTCGAGGGTGCAACAGTTTTTAAAATTAAAGGATTGGAATAATGAGAAATATTAATAGCATTCTTGCTAACGATGACTGGACGCTTGACGTAGCTTTTGATGACGGCGTTGAACGCCGATTTGATGTCAAGCCATTGCTTGACTGCGAAGCATTCGAGCCCCTGCGAAATATCAATATGTTCAAGCGCATACGCAATTGCGGCTACTTTGTCGAATGGATAAACGAAGTAGATCTTAGTGCGGACACACTATATCTGGATGGCGTCTCCATAAAACAAAAGTAGACTGCATCAGAATCTGGATAGAAATAGTACCGGATAAACGCGCTGAAAAATGAGGGATTCAACAAGGCTTACGAACGGAGTAAATAGGGACACTCCCCGTTTTACCCAATAATTGGGGAGTGTCCCTATTTACTCCCCTATGAACTGGCCTGGAATGTCCTCAAGGATTTCCTGGTGAATCAAGGAAGTAAAAATATCTACGGTTCCAGGGATGCCATCCGGGAGGCGTTCAAGGCAAACCTGATAGAAGATGGTGAGGGGTGGATGGATATGTTCAAGGACAGAAACATGACGTCGCATACCTACAACGAAGATACCGCCAATGAGATAGCGGAAAAGATCATAACCCGCTATTATCCGCTTGTTCTGGAGTTTGAAAACAAAGGACTGGTGTTGCTTGGTGCCGACCAACAGCAATAATCAAATATTCGGCCTCAAGGAAAGCACGATCGCGAAGATCAACGGCGTGTTTTCCGCCGTGCCGGAGATCGAACAGGTGATCCTCTACGGCTCGCGGGCCATGGGAACGTATCGCAACGGCTCGGATATCGACCTCACCATCAGAGGGGAGGCGGTTACGCACTCCCAATTAGTGCGGATCGAGAACCAGTTGGATGACCTGCTGCTCCCCTATACCATCGATCTTTCCCTAATACACCAGATCGACAACAAAGCCCTGCTCGACCACATCAGGCGGGTCGGCGTCGTTTTTTACGAAAGAAAGCCATAAGGGACTCGGAACAAGCAAAAATACCATTTTACATCTCATCTTCAGGCCATCTTTGCCGCCACTTCAATCGCAAAATCCTCGACGTAGCCTTGGCTCACGCCTGCGTTTTTGCTCAATCAGTGACAACAAATCTGACCCGAATCTGAGCGCAAAATTTGGTATATCCGTTTATTCCAAGTCCCTAAGGAAAATTGTGAAGAAGCAGAGACGATAACCCGGAACAGAAAGTGAAAGGAGACCGGCATGTTTGAAAAATGCAGCCCGAACGGATACAAACGCGCCTTGGACGGAATCGAGATGAAGACACTGGCGTATGGCGACAAGACACTGATGGTGGAATTCCTGCTGCAAAGGGGTTCGACCCTGCCCTTGCACACGCACCCCCATGAACAGACCGGTTACCTGGTCAAGGGGCAGGTCCGGCTGACCATCGACGGGGAGGTGCACGAGGTGATGCCTGGGGACAGCTGGTGCATTCCCGGTGGAGCCCGGCATGGCGCCGAGATTGTCGCGGACTCGGTGGCTGTCGAGGTCTTCTCTCCGGTGCGTGAGGATTACCTGCCACAGTAGCGGCGGCGCGGGGTTCATTTATGCGGATCAAAGAGGCTGAATTATGGAGACTTTACCCGCTGGCAGGCCGTAGATTGAGGGACTATGAAATATTATGAGTGGGAAAGTGGGTCATGGGCATTCAAAAAATTGTAAGCTGTTTCCTGGTGTTCTTCGGCACGGTAATCATGCTGATCAGTCTGGTGCGGACAAAGGAACTGATGAAACTCATGCCGTTTGTTCCGGATCGCCATCGCGGCCATCTTCTTCGCTATCTGATACTGCATCGCGGACTGATCATATTTTTCTGCTTCGGTTATCTTTTGGTTTTGGTCGCGGTTGCCGTCAATTATTCGCTGGTCAGCGAGTTCGTCCTGAGCATCATACTGTTTTTGGTTCAATATTCGTATTCACGGTGATATCGGTTCAATCGCGGCTCCTCTCGGAGGTGCAGAACACCTTGCAGGGTATTCTTCCCATCTGCGCAAATTGCAAGAAGATCCGGGTCGAGGGAGGAAATCCCAAGGATCACAGGGCATGGAGATCCATAGAGAACTATATTTCCGAAAAGACCGATGTGGGATTCTCGCACGGATATTGTCCCCAGTGCTTCGAGGAGGAGATGAAGAAGTTGGAGGAAATGCCGTGAAAGCGGTTCTCGTGTAACTTCTGCAGCGGCTGATCGAGCAGTATGAGACGCTCGACCGTGGCATTTCGCTCGATCCGCCTCTCAGACATCACGGATTCTGGTTTTATTTTGAAAGAAGGCGATGACCATGAAAGAAAAACCCGCCACACCCGAACAGTACGACTTCTTCGCCTTTCTCTCGCGCATGCGCTACATCAGCCGCTGGGGGCTGATGCGCAACACCGTGCCGGAGAACATCCAGGAGCACTCCCTGGACGTGGCCGTGATCGCCCATGCCCTGGCGGTGATCCGCAACACGTATTTCGCGGGCGACCTCGACCCCGGCCGGGTCGCGCTGTACGGCATTTTCCACGACGCCAGCGAGATCTTCACCGGAGACATGCCCACCCCGGTCAAGCATTTCAACCCCAACTTCAAGCGCTCCTTCCATCAACTGGAAGACAGGGCGCGGCGCAAGCTGCTGGCCATGCTGCCGCCGGAGTTGGCCAAGGAATACGAGCCGTTGTTTTTCTTCGATGAGGATGGCGGGGAATATGCGGCGCTGGTCAAGGCGGCCGACAAGATCGCGGCCCTGGCCAAGTGCATCGAGGAGGAGAAGTCGGGCAACCTGGAGTTCCGCCGGGCCGGGGCCGAGCACCTGGAGCAACTCTCGGCCAGCCCGCTGCCCGAGGTACGCTACTTCCTGGCGAATTTCCTGCCCGGTTACCGGCTCTCCCTGGACGAGTTGAAGCTGGGGTAGGGGAAATGCAAAAGCCCCCCGAAGTTTTTATGTCCTCGGGGGGCTTGCGTTTGAATATAAAAAATAGTTTCACGCAACGAACGCGACGACGCAACGTAAAACAATCGAGTTGTTCGCCAGATGGTTCGTATCAATATTTATCCTAGAAAAAGCATTTGCCGTTTTCAGACATAATGGCTGTCAGTAGAAAGTAAGCGACCTGCCCCTTGCAAACGTGGGTTATGTTGTGAATGCGAAGTTCACCACACAGAGCCACAACCAAGGAGGCAGGTCATGAAAAAGCGTATCACATTTGTTGGTCTTGATGTTCACAAAAACTCCATCGATATTGCCCTTGCCGATTCCGGTCGTGATGGGGAAGTTCGGAGTTACGGCACTATTGGTGGTGATCTTGATTCGCTGCACAAAGTCGTCCGCAAGTTACAAGGTACTGGTGCTACGTTACGTTTCGTCTATGAAGCCGGACCATGCGGTTATGAAATATATCGTTCTCTGACAAATCAAGGTTTCGACTGTATCGTGGTTGCCCCGTCACTGATTCCCAAAAAGAGTGGCGACCGGATCAAAAATGATCGTCGCGACGCTCTGAATCTTGCCCGTCTTCACCGGGCAGGAGAGCTGAAAGCGATCTACGTTCCCACTGTATTTGATGAAGCCATGCGCGACCTGACTCGTGGCAGAGAAGATGCCGTTAAAGCGCAACGAGTATCCCGGCAGACGCTATTGTCGTTTCTTCTGCGTCATGGACACCGTTACAGCGGCAAATCAAACTGGAGCCAGGCGCATATGAACTGGCTGGCCGACATCAAGATGCCGCACCCGGCACAGCAGATCGCTTTCCAGGAATACGTCCATGCAGTAAAGGAGCAGACCGAACGGGTACAGCGCCTTACCGGGCAAGTTCAGGAGTTGGTGTCTTCCTGGAAGCTGGAGCCGATGGTAAAAGCCTTGCAGGCCCTGCGCGGCGTTTCTCTGGTCGTTGCCACGACCACGGTTGCCGAGCTTGGCGATCTTACCAGGTTCGACTCGGCAAAGCAGTTGATGGCCTATCTGGGACTGGTTCCCAGTGAACACTCCAGTGGCAACACCGTCAAAAGAGGCGGAATAACCAAAACAGGCAATGGTCATGTTCGCCGGGTGCTTATCGAAGCGGCAGACGCCTACAAACATCAGGCGCGAGAAACACGAACGCTTCTGGCACGCCTGGAAGGTCTTCCGCAAGAAGTCCGGAAGATTGCCTGGAAGGCTCAGGTTCGCCTCTGTGGCCGCTACCGAAAGCTCATAGCACGAGGCAAATCCCGCAACAGTGTCATAACAGCTACAGCCCGAGAGCTTGCAGCCTTTATGTGGGCCATTGCCTGCGCAATTTTACCGGCTTCATAGTTTCAAAGAACAACCATCTTATTCAAGGAGGCCAACAGGTCACCAACCAACAAACATCCCAGGCCAGAGGCAGAGACGCGATCACGTTCAGGAGAACCCTCGATAAACCAATGTGAATAAGGCGTAAGCCGAACTTCCGCTTTTAGAGCGAGGCAGCTCCGCGACGAAGCCAAGTCATGCGGTACACAACCCGCGTATATCAGAGTGATCAAACGTCGCCACAGGATCCCGTCTCTGCCTGTGACCTGGGATACATACAGAACAACAAAACCCTGAAACCAAGGGATGGAACTTTATTCCCTTATTGACTACTGACAGCCATATCAGGTTTATCAATTATTTGAATTTCGTCGCGTTCGTGGCGTCGTCGCGTGAACAACTGCCGTTTTTATGTTGAATTCTGCCTTACGCCACCAGATATTTCCCCACTGCCGCCTCGTCCATGTCATTCGCCACCGAAATGATCCGCTCATCTCCGTTGCAACGTGACGTTATCCGGCATACAGCCGCGGGCTCCGCCTTGGTGTAGCGCAGGAGGATGCGTGTCGCCAGATCGAGATATGCCGGTTCCTGTTGGCCGGTGACGACACCAACGGGGGTATTGCCGTCGAGCCAGGTGATGGCCGTCTCGCCAGGCTGCATGGCCGCCTCCAGCAGGTTGTTGTCGGCCTCGTTGCGGCCCACGATGACCTTGGTTGCCGGGCCGATGCGGAAGTGGCGGCCGATCTTGAGCAGGCGGAAGTCCCGCTGGTTGAGTTCATCGGTGTGATCGAAGACGTCCTGCACCTTGGGGACGAAGGAGAGCTCGGTCAGCAGGCAGCCGCCGGCGGGGCAGGGGTAGTTCCTTACGTCCATCTCCTCGGCCAGTTCGAACTGTTCCTTGCGGGAACGCCCCTTGATGGCCAACAGCCTGTTCCGGTCCACCCATCCCTCCCTTTCCGGGATGGTCGGCTCGAAGTGCCGGGCCGACAGGGGCCGCAGGATCAGCCCCTCCAGGCCGCTTTCCCGCTCGATCACCCGCAGGGTGTCGCGGCGCTGGCTCATCGGGCGCTGCCCCAAAACCTCGCCGGTTATGATGAAGTCGGCGCCGCTCTCCAGCATATACTCCTTTGCCTTGCGCAGGAGATAGATGCGGCAGTCCACGCAGGGATTGAGACCCTTGCCGTAGCCGTGGCGCGGATTGCGGACGGTTTCCAGGTAGTCGAGTCCCTTGTGCATCACCTTGATCGGGATGGCGAATTCCTCGGCCACGCGGATCGCCTCGGACTTGCAGCCGGCGTTCTTGCCGGTGCAGGTGCAGAAGGGGGAGGTGAAGTTGAGGGCCTCCACCTCGATGCCCAGGTCGAGCATCAGCTTGACGGCCAGGGTGGAGTCGAGCCCACCGGAGAGGAGGGCGAGT
This sequence comes from Deltaproteobacteria bacterium, assembly GCA_016182975.1. Classification (GTDB taxonomy): domain Bacteria; phylum Desulfobacterota; class Desulfuromonadia; order Geobacterales; family Pseudopelobacteraceae; genus JACPFJ01. The sequence goes on along the minus strand of JACPFJ010000026.1, from coordinate 73,239 downwards.
GCCTTGCGTTTCTGCATGAAAAGGGCTCCTGGGGCTCCATGGCCTGGCTCATCTGGTTTGACGGGCGCCATGCCACGGGACCGATTTTTCCGAAAGGCTAGCACGGGGGGATTGGGTATGTAAAGGTATGTTTCATGAAACCTGTTTTCGCTAGCCGCTAGCCGCTGGCTGCTGGCGATTTGCCTCCAGTTCCCGAATCCTCTCCTTCAGCTCCTTTTCCCGTTGCCAGCGGGCCGTGACATCGCGGACGATCGCCGCGACACCGAGCATCCTTCCGGCGGCGTCTTTTACCAGCGACATGGAGAATTCGCTCGAGATGCGCGTGCCGTCCTTGCGCAGGGCGGGCGCGGAGAGCAGTTCGATGCCGTAACGGCTCTCGCCGCTCTCCATCACCCGGTTATAGCCGTCCCAGTGCCTCTGGCGCAGGTTTTCGGGGATGAAGAGGTCCAGGGAGCGCGCCAGCGCCTCCGTTTCGGTGTAGCCGAACATCCGTTCCGCACCGCCGTTCCAAAGGCGGATGATCCCTTCCCGGTCGGAAAACATGACGGCATCGTTCGTCTCAGCGATGATCCTCTGGCAGAGCCGCTCCTGCGATAGCTGTTCCTGCATGGTTCACTCCTATGATTCGTTTTCGTAATGCGTCACCAACGCCTCGTAACGGACCGTGAAATCCGCCGCTGTTTTCGCCTCCGCAGCCGTATAGCCCGCGAGGATGCCGTCTCTCAGGGTAACAGGTATAACCCGCTCGGCAAGGGGGTAGAGGATGTTGTCCTCCTTGTCGATGTGCTCGCGTAGAAGCATGGCGTAGGCCAGGGCGTTTTCGGCGATGATCCCTTCCCGGCCGGTTTGGCCGTCCCGGGCCTCGGCCGCCGCCGTCTCCAGCGCCCTCACGTAGCCGCGTCCCTGCTCGTGCTCCAGCAGCATGGCCGCCACCGGGCTGTTCTCACGGGGCATGCCGTTAACAATCATCGCCTCGAAGAGCACCGCCTCCTCCTTGGCGTGATGGAAGCGGTCGGCGTAATTGCGGATGAAGTCCACCCCGTCCAGGTAGAAGCGCCAGTTGCCGTAGCTCCCCCCTGCGGTGCGGGGCGCGTTGCGCTCAAGAAGGGCGATCATCCTCAGGATCAGGCGATGCTCATCGACCAGCGCCTTGGTTATATCCTTTTTCATCAGTTTCTCCGTTCTCCGTCGATGCCGATCACGATGCTCTCCAGGGGGATGTCCTTGCCGCTCTGCTGCAGCGCTTCCCTGACCATGACGTCCAGGCCACGGCAGCAGGGGACCTCCATGATGGCCACGGTGATGCTTTTGAGCACGTTGGCGCTGAAGATGTGGGCCAGCTTTTCCACATAGGCCGAGGTATCGTCCAGCTTGGGGCAGGCAATGGCCAACGCCTTACCCTTCAGCAGCTCATGATGCATGCTCCCCATGGCAAAGGCCACGCAGTCCGCGCAAACCAGGATGTCCGCGTTCTGGAAGTAGGGCGCCGTGGGGGGCACCAGGTGGAGTTGCACCGGCCACTGCCGCAGCTCCGAGGGGGCTTTAGTGCTTGTTGTCTCTGTCGTTTCCTGCCGTTCGATCGTCCTCGCCATGCTGCCGGGGCAGCCGCATCCAAGATTTCCCATGATTTCATTCTCCTTTCGTTGCCAGATGGTTGTTGATTTCCTCTTCTATTGCCGCCTCATCCGCCTTTGACAGCCCGTGGATGGCGACCACATCCTTCAGCAGGCAGATGCCCACCTTGCAGGTCACGCAGCCGATCTCATAGCGGTTGAGGATCTCGCCGATCTCGGGGTCTGTCCGTAGCACGTCCTGGATGGCCATGTCGCCAAGGCCTTTATGGAATTCCATATCACCAACCTCCTTTCCTCATCTTTATGATTGCAGGATAACCGAGGCGGAAAGGAAGTTTAATGACGTGGGTCAAGCTTTTGAAAGATATTGCGGGCCGGACGGGCAGAGGGGGACATCTCTCGCGATGTCAATGCTATGACGGGGGTGTGGCGAGGGTGGCTGGGGTTCGGGGGCTTTCCATTGAAGGAGAGATGGGCTATAACAGGACGGGCACTTCCCGGAAGCTGCGTGCCGGTCCTGCTGGTCCGCCCTGTCCGGACGGGCGCTGAGAGCGGCCGCGGAGATGCGTGGAGGCAGATATCAGTTCGCTGCGCAGAGCATGGAACATCCTTCGTTCAGGAATGTATCCGCCTTCCATTGGTCAACGACCCAGTAGAGGTTGTCACGGCCCAAAAGGATTGCTACCGGTGCGTCCAGGCTAATGGCGTACATCTGGGCTACGGAGTAAAACGGAAACTTGGCGTACATGACATCCTTCCCTTCTGTATGGCAGGTGAACAGGCGTTATCCTGTTGCATTCCGAGTATTAAGCATAAGTTGTACCAAGTTGATAAATCAATGATAACGGTATGTTAGTTTTGGTGTGGCAATATATTGACAAGAAGTGGTATGTTGTAAACGAGGGTGTGTCCATATTTTGACTTTGTTGGGGGTTGTTATGTCGATGGATGTGATCGCCATTCTGGAGAGCCATCTTACGGGTGAGGCATTGCGGGTGGTCGTCACCCACGGCCGGGCGGTGGCGGGCTTGGCGCTTGCCGCGGCTCGCGGTCTGGCCTTGCCGGAGGCGGAGCTGGGCTTCATCGCGGAGGCCGCCATGCTCCATGACATCGGCGTCTGCCGCGTCGAGCTTGCCGGGCTCGGATTGCATGCCGGGCAGCCCTACATCATGCATGGCATACTGGGGCGGGAGATCCTGGAAGGGGAGGGGTTGCCGCGGCACGCCCTGGTTTGCGAGCGGCATATCGGCGTCGGACTGACGCTGGACGACATCGTGAAGCAGGGTCTCCCGCTTCCGCTGCGCGACATGACCCCCCAGTGCCTCTCCGAGGAGATCATCTGCTTTGCCGATCTGTTCTTCTCCAAAGACCCGGCGAGGCTTGAGCAGATGAAGCCGGTCGAGCAGGTGCGGGTAAAACTTGCCGCTTTCGGCGCCGACAAGGTCCGGATTTTTGACGCATGGATGGCGCGCTTCGGAGCGGCGCTCGGCTCGGGGTGAGAGACTTGCTCCCATTTCACTGGATCCGCCATTCAGGCGTCACGATTCAGGGTAATGATTAAGTAGTTGTTGCTTTTCAGGCTGCCATGCGGTATAAATACGTTTCCAATTTCATGTTTACCCATCACCCTCCAGGCGGCTCTCTTGCAGCAGAACACACCGACAATCGAACAACTCCGCGCCAGGATCGACAGCATTGATGACCGGATCGTCGAGCTTCTCAATGAGCGCTCACGGGTAGTTATAGAGGTCGGCAAGCTCAAGTCCGGCAGCAACATGGAATTCCATGTCCCCGGCCGTGAGCGTCAGATCTATGAACGCCTGCTGAATCTCAATCCCGGACCGTTTCCCAACGACGCCCTGCGCAGTATCTACCGCGAGGTCATCTCGGCCTGCCTGGCGCTGGAATCCCCGATGAAGGTGGCCTTTCTGGGACCCAAGGCGACCTTCAGCCACCTGGCCACCATGCAGCAGTTCGGTCTTTCGGCCGAGTTGGTGCCGCTCAAGTCCATTCCCCAGGTCTTCGAGGAGGTGGAGAAGGGCAAGGCATTGTACGGGGTGGTGCCGGTGGAGAACTCAACCGAAGGGGTCATCTCCCACACCCTGGACATGTTCGTGGAGAGCGGCCTCAAGATCACCGCCGAGATCCTGCTGGAGGTTCACCACGACCTTTTGTCCCGCACCGGCCGTATCGAGGATATCAAGAAGGTCTATTCCCATCCGCAGCCCATTGCCCAGTGCCGGCAGTGGCTGGAGGACAACCTGCCCGGCGTGCCGCTGGTGGACGTGGCTTCCACCGCCGTGGCCGCCCAGATCGTCAGCGACGACTACAGCGCAGCCGCCATAGCCAGCGAACTGGCCGCCACACTGTATGACCTGAAGATGGTAAGGCACAGGATCGAGGATCAGGTCAACAACTTCACCCGGTTTCTGGTGATTGCCCGCAAGGGGTGCGAACGCACCGGCAACGACAAGACCTCGGTGCTCTTCTCGGTCAAGGACGAGCCGGGCATCCTCTGCCGCATGCTGGAGCCATTCGCCAGGCGCGGCATCAACCTCTCCAAGATCGAATCGCGCCCCTACAAGAAAAAGGCCTGGGAATACATATTCTTTCTCGACCTGGCCGGCCACTGTTCCGAGCCGGAGGTGGCGGAGGCGCTGGATGAGCTCAGGCAGTGCTGCCAATTCCTCAAGATCCTCGGATCATACCCGCGGTCGATGTAGGGGTGCAAGATACGACCATGATCATAGAACGCCTGGCAATAGTCGGCGTAGGGCTGATCGGCGGCTCACTTGCCCGGGCACTGCGCGAGGCGGGCGCCGTGAAGAGCGTCGTCGGTATCGGCAGGTCCCGCTCCAACCTTGAGCAGGCGCTCGCACTGGGGGTTGTGGACGAGATTACCCAAGACGCCGTCCTTGGGGTACGGGGCGCCCAGATGGTGTTCATCTCCGTGCCGGTCTGTTCCATCCCTTCCGTGGTGGCCGAGATCGCCCCTGCCTTGTCGCCCGGTTGCATCGTCACCGATGGCGGCAGCGTCAAGACGGCGATTGTCAGGGAATGCGAGGCGCTCATGCCGCCTGGGTGCTTCTTCATCGGCGGGCACCCCATCGCCGGCACCGAACACTCGGGAGCGGCCGCATCGTTCGCCACCCTCTACAGGGGCAAGCGCTGCATCCTTACACCTACGGAGCGTACCGACGCCGCTGCCCTTGAACTGATCACCAGTCTCTGGCAACTGACCGGAGCCGAGGTCTGCACGATGGAGCCGGGGCACCATGACCGGATCTTCGCGGAGATATCGCATCTGCCGCACGTCGTGGCCTACGCCCTGGTGCATGCCGTGGGGACCGCGGATGTGGAGGGTGAAAACGTGCTCTCCTACACCGCCGGCGGTTTCAGGGACTTTACCCGCATCGCCTCGTCGGACCCGGCCATGTGGCGCGACATCGCCCTGATGAACCGGGAGGCGCTCCTGAAGAGCATCGACGGTTTCTCGGCAAGCCTGGCCGAACTGCGCCGGCGCATCGAGGCCGGCGATCCCCAGGGGATGGCCGAGTTCTTCACGATCGCCAAGCAGTTCAGGGACGGGATTTTGTAATAAAAGAGGGCGCAAATGACGCCAGTGACACAAGGGTTTTGATATAAGTCCTTTATGTCCCATATGTCCTTTGTGTCCTTGTTGAATAATTGAAACCGTTACGGAGCCTTTCGTGAATTCGATCACCATAAAACCTGCAACATCCATCAGGGGCGAGATCAGCGTCCCCGGCGACAAGTCGATCTCCCATCGCTCGATCATGCTGGGGGCCATCGCCAACGGCCTCACCACCGTCAGGGGCTTCCTGCGGGGCGAGGACAACATGGCCACCATGAACGCCTTCCGCGCCATGGGGGTTGAGATCGACGACGACGGCGAAACGGTTGCCATTCACGGCAATGGCCTGCACGGTCTCAAGGAACCGACCGATGTGATCGACTGCGGCAATTCCGGCACCACCATCCGGCTTCTGACAGGGCTCCTGGCCGGCCAATCCTTCTTCTCGGTGCTTACCGGCGACCAGTACCTGCGCAAGCGCCCCATGAAACGGGTGGTGGAGCCGCTTTCCCGTATGGGTGCCAGCATCCTGGGGCGCAACCAGGCAAGTCTGGCCCCGCTGGCCATCAACGGCGGCGACCTGAACGCCATCGGCTACGAATCGCCGGTATCCAGCGCCCAGGTAAAATCGGCCATCATGCTGGCGGCGCTGTATGCCGACGGCGAGACCTCCGTGCGCGAGCCCAGCCTCTCCCGCGACCATTCCGAGCGGATGTTCCGGTTGTTCGGCGCGGAGCTTCAGACCTTCAACAGCGGTGTCACCGTCAGGGGGGGGGTGGAGCTTCAGGCCCGCGAGATCAGAGTGCCTGGAGACATCTCCTCGGCGACATTCTTCCTGGTTGCCGCGCTGATTACTCCCGGATCCGAGCTGCTCATCCGCAACGTCGGGGTCAACCCCACCCGCACCGGCGCCATCGAGATCCTCAGGTCCATGGGGGGCAGCATCGAGCTTTTGGACGAGCGCGAGCTTTCCGGCGAGCCGGTGGCAGATCTGCTTGTCCGCTCCTCGCGGCTCAAAGGGGTGGAGATCGCAGGCCACGTGGTACCGCGGGCCATCGACGAATTTCCCGCCATCTGCGTGGCGGCTGCCTGCGCCGAGGGAAAAACGACCCTGAGGGATGCGCGCGAGCTGCGGGTCAAGGAGACCGACCGCATCGCAGCCATGGCCGCCAACCTGCGCCGCCTCGGCGTAGCCGTGGATGAATGCGACGACGGCATGGACATCAGCGGGGTGGAGCGCCTAGGCTCCGGCGCGGTGGAGAGCTGCGGCGACCACCGCATCGCCATGTCCCTCTCGGTGGCAGCCCTGGTGTCGAGGGGAGGCATTACCATCAGCGATACCGATTGCGTTGCCACCTCGTTCCCCTCCTTTTTCCGAATCCTGGAAACGGTCTCCGCCCAGGCGGCGCCATGAGCGGACGCAGGCACGGCCTGGTCATAGCCATAGACGGCCCTTCCGGCGCCGGCAAGAGCACCGTGGCGGGGCAGCTTGCCCAGCGGCTGGGATACAGAAAGATCGATACCGGCGCCATGTACCGGGCAATGGCCTGGCTGATCGACCGGGCCGGGATCGACCCGGCCGACGTCGAGGAACTGGAGCGCCTCTGCAGCGCTGCGGAAATCCGCCTCGACTGTCCAAACGACGTCCAGCGGGTCTTTGCCAATGGAGAGGATGTGACCGAGCTGATCCGCACGCCGGCGATGTCCCTGATGACCTCGCGCATATCCGCCCTCAAGCCGGTACGCGAGGCGATGCTGCGGGCCCAGCGCCTGATGGGACAAGGCGGCGGTGTGGTGCTGGAGGGGCGCGACATCGGCACGGTCGTCTTTCCCGACGCGGAAGTCAAGTTCTACCTCTTTGCCTCTCCCGAGGAGCGCGGCCGGCGGCGCTTCGCGGAGCTGGCCGGCAAGGGGGAACAGGTGACGCAGGAGGAGACCGTCGCGGAGGTTGCCCGGAGGGATCTGCAGGATTCCGAGCGTGACCTGGCCCCGCTCAGGCAGGCCGATGACGCCATCGCCATAGATTCGTCCGCCATCGGCATCGAAGAGGTGCTGGGTATCATGGAGGCGGCCATCCGGGAAAAAATCAGCAGTACGGAAAGCGTGACATGAAAATTATCCTGGCAAAACGGGCCGGTTTCTGCTTCGGCGTCAAGCGCGCCACCCAGATGGCCTTCGAGGCGGCCGGCAAGGATAACAAGACCTATACCCTCGGCCCGATCATCCACTCCCCGCAGGTCGTCAACAAGCTGGAGGAGATGGGGGTCAAGGTTGTCAGGAATCTGGACGCAACGAGCAGCGGAACGATCATCATCCGCTCCCATGGCGTGCTGGCCAGCGAGATGGAAGAGGCGGTACAGAAGCAGCTTGAGATAGTCGACGCCACCTGCCCGTTTGTCAAGAAGGCCCAGGAGCACGTCAAGAGCCTCTCCGAGGCCGGCTACGGCGTTGTCGTCGTGGGCGACGCCGACCATCCCGAAGTTCAGGGGATCGTCTCCTATGGGGGCGACAAGGTGTTTGTGGTGGGTTCGGGTGAAGAGGTCCGAAAGCTCCCCAAGATGAACAAGATCGGTGTGGTCGCCCAGACAACCCAGTCCTTCGAGAACCTCAAGAACGTGGTGTCGGAATGCCTCCTGAGGGGAGGGGAGATACGCGTCTTCAACACCATCTGCGACGCCACGGCGGTTCGCCAGGAAGAGGCCAAGGAGTTGGCGTGCCAAGTGGACTGCATGCTGGTGGTGGGTGGCTTCAACAGCGCAAACACCCGCCGGCTGGCCGAAGTCTGCGCCGAGATCCAGCCTCGCACCCATCACATCGAGACCGCCGCAGAGATCGATGCCATCTGGTTCGAGGGGGTGGAACGGGTGGGGGTCACGGCCGGCGCTTCCACACCCAAGTGGATCATCGACGAGGTGATGAGCCGTATCGCGGAGCTCAATAAAAACGATTGATAATTTATGTATATGTGCTACATTAACTCGCTTCAAACACAACAAAACGCAAACGCGGTAAAAGAAAACGTTCAGGGGGTATGGTTTAATGGTTGACTTCAAAAGGCTCGACGCTGCTGACAACGGTGAACATGAAGATGCTGATGCCGAGCAGCAGAGCAGCGAATTTGCCGAGCTCTACAAGGAAAGTCTCAAGGAAAGGCCCGAGCGGGACAAGATCATAGAGGGAACGGTTGTTCGCGTCGATCAGGAAACCGTGCTTGTGGATATTGGCCTCAAATCGGAAGGTTTTGTGCCGATCAGCGAGTTCCGCGACGCGGACGGTGAGCTGGCGGTGAAGATCGGCGACCGCATCCGCGTGTTGATGACACGCGAGGACGGCAAGAAGGGGTACATCCTCTCCAAGAAGAAGGCCGATTACCTGGCGGCCTGGGAGAAGATCGGTGAGACCGGTCAGGAGGGGGGCATCATAGAGGGGACCATTACCGCTCGCGTCAATGGCGGCTATAGTGTCGATATCGGCGTTCCCGCCTTTCTGCCCGCCTCGCAGGTGGATATTCGCCCCTCCTCCGATCCCGACAGCTACATCGGGGTCAGGGCCAAGTTCAAGGTCATCAAACTTAACCAGAAACGCGACAACATAGTGCTCTCGCGTCGCGCGCTGCTAGATGAGGAGCGTGCGGCTGTCCGTGACGTAACCCTCGAAAAGCTGGCTGAAGGGCAGATCGTGGAGGGGGTGGTCAAGAACGTCACCGAATACGGTGCTTTCATTGACCTGGGCGGTGTGGACGGCCTGCTGCACGTATCCGACCTGTCCTGGGGCCGGGTGGGCAAACCGGCCGACGTCCTCAAACCGGGGCAGCCGATAACCGCCAAGGTTCTCAAGTTCGACCGAACCAAGGGGAAGATATCCCTCGGCGTCAAGCAGACGCTTCCCGACCCATGGCTGGAGGTTCCGGCTAAGTACCCGGTGGAGACCCGTATCAGGGGGCGTGTGGTCAGCCTGATGGAGTACGGCGCCTTCGTGGAGCTGGAGCCCGGCGTGGAGGGACTGATCCACGTCTCCGAGATGTCCTGGACCAAGCGGGTCAGAAGGGCATCCGACGTGCTGAACGTCGGGGCCGAGGTCGAGACGGTGGTGCTCGGCATCGACATGGCCAACCGCAAGATATCCCTGGGACTCAAACAGGTAAGTGAAAACCCCTGGAAGTCCATTGCCGAGAAATATCCGGTCGGCACAAAGATAGAGGGACAGATCAAAAACATGACCGACTTCGGCATGTTCATCGGCATCGAGGAAGGTATCGACGGGTTGGTGCATGTCTCGGACATCTCCTGGACAAAGCGGATCAAACATCCCGGCGACGTCTATGCCAAGGGGGATATCGTTCAGGCGGTCGTGCTCAAGGTCGACGTGGAGAACGAACGCCTCTCCCTGGGCATCAAGCAGCTTCTGCCGGACCCCTGGAGCATCGCCCCGAGCACGTACCGTCCCGGAGTCAAGGTCACCGGCAAGGTCACCTCGCTGACCGATTTCGGCGTCTTTGTCGAGTTGGAGGAGGGGGTCGAGGGATTGATCCACGTATCCGAGCTCTCCCGGGAAAAGGTCCCCACTGCAAAGACCTTCGCCGCGGTCGGCGACACGCTCCAGGCGGTGGTGCTGAACTGCGACTCCAAGGAACGCCGCATCTCCCTCTCCATCAAGGCGATGCAGGCCGCCGTCGAAAAAGAGGAGTTCGAGCAGTACCTGGGTTCCCAGGGAAAGGCCACCTCGAACCTGGGCGAGCTGCTGCAGCAGGAGTTGAACAACAAGAGCAACAATTAAGACTAGATTCGGCAGGAGAGGCATCATGACCAAGAGCGAACTGATTGAAAAGGTCGTGCAGACGCACGGTATGTTGAATCTGAAGGTATCGGAAATGCTGGTCAACACGGTTTTCGACTCCATCGAGGAGGCCCTCAGGTCCGGGGACAAGGTGGAGATCCGCGGCTTCGGGAGCTTCACAATCCGGGAGCGCACCGGCCGTGAGGCGCGCAATCCCAAGAGCGGTGACGTGGTCAGCATCCCGGCCAAGAAGACCCCGTTTTTCAAGACCGGCAAGGAGCTCAAGGAGCGGGTCAACTGCTGATTGCGCACCACGGCCGCTGGAGGCCGGATCGACTGCCCGGATGGCGGAACTGGTAGACGCAAGGGACTTAAAATCCCTCGGTCGAAAGACTGTGCCGGTTCGATCCCGGCTCCGGGCACCAAGCAGAATACTAAAAAGGAGGGGCTGGCCGAAGACGGCCAGCCCCTTATGTGACTTTATCAATCGCAACAGATTCGGATGCAGCATGCGCCCGTAGCTCAGCTGGATAGAGCAACGGCCTTCTAAGCCGTAGGCCACAGGTTCGAATCCTGTCGGGCGTGCCATATTTCTGGGTCGGGGAAATTATTCCCCGGCCCTTTTTTTTGTTTTCTTCGCCAACCGGAAGTGGTAATCGGCGAGAGGGAAATCAGTGCCCCATTCCCCCGGTCTCTTGATGCGAGGGTCGCTTGAGAAGCAGGAGCAGGGGGAGTATGGCGAGGAAGGCGATGCCGCTGACCCAGAAGATGTGGTTGAAGGCCATGGCGCCTGCCTGGCGCCTGACCATGCCGTACATCATAGCCAGGGCGCTCTGGTCGACCTGGGCCATGGCGACCCCCTTGGCGAGCAGCGCCTGCTTGAACCCCTCGTAGCGCATCTGCCAGGCGCTGTTGTAGGGGGTGACATGGGCGACCAGGGTGGTCTGATAGAACTGTCCGAAGCGGCCGAGCTGGGTGGCGGCCACGGCGATGCCGACGCTGCCGCCGATGTTGCGCAGCAGGTTGAACATGCCGGTGGCGTTGCCCATCTCCATGCGGGGGATGGTTGCCAGGGTGACGGTGGTGAGCGGCACGAAGATCATGGCCAGGCCGACCCCCAGTATCACCCGCGGCCAGACAAAGGACCAGTAGGACGCCTCCAGGCTGAGACGCTGCATCAGGAACATGGAAAAGGCGCCGATGATGAGGCCGGTCATGACGATCTTTCTGCCGTCCCGCTTGGCCAGCATGGCCCCGACGAACGGCATCGTGATCAGGGTGGCCACCCCGCCGGGGGCCAGCACCATGCCGGCGTCGGTGGCCGAATACCCCATCAGGGTCTGCAGGAAGAGCGGGATCAGCATGATCGAGCTGTACAGGCAGAAGCCGACCACGAACATGATCAGATTGCCGGCCGAGAAGGAGACGTTCCTGAACAGGCGCAGGTTGATGATCGGGTGCTCGTGGGTCAATTCGACCCATACCAGCGCCGCCAGGGAGACCACGGCGATGACGCTGAAGGTGAGGATGAAGGAGGAGTTGAACCAGTCCTCCTGCTGCCCCTTGTCCAGGACCACCTGCAGCGCCCCCATGCCGCTGGTGAGCAGGAACAACCCCCAGTAGTCGATCCGCATGGCGTGGCCGGTGCGTTTGAGATAGCCGGGATCGAAGATGAAGAAGGCGCACATGATCAGGGCGATCAGACCGATGGGGAGGTTGACGTAGAAGATCCAGCGCCAGTTCATGTTGTCGGTAATCCAGCCACCCAGGGCCGGCCCGACGATCGGTCCGAACATGGCGCCGATGCCGAAGATGGCCATGGCCATCCCCCGCTGGTGAGGGGGAAAGGTCTCCATCAGGATTGCCTGGCTGATAGGGATCAGCGCCCCGCCGGCGGCCCCCTGCAGCACGCGGAAGAGGACCAGCGTCGCCAGGTTGGGGGCCGCGCCGCACAGAAGCGAGGCCAGGGTGAAGAGCACGATGCAGGTCATCAGGAAACGCTTGCGGCCGAAGACACGCGACAGCCAGCCGGTCATGGGGAGCACCACGGCGTTGGAAACCAGGTAGGAGGTCAGAACCCAGGTGATCTCGTCGGTACCGGCGTTGAGGCTCCCCTGCATGTGCGGCAGGGCCACGTTGGCCACCGAGGTGTCGATGATCTCCATGATGGCGGGGAGCATGACGGTGATGGTGATCAGCCACTTGTTGATGGGTTTGTCGTTGTTTGATGGTGCCATGGTAAATTTGATAGCTATTTTTGGGGACAAATAGGACTCATGGGACATATAGGACCCATATGTCCCATAAGTCCCATAAGTCCCATGAGTCCTATTTAAAAGGATTCAATCCCCTGAGCACATCCCCTGCCGTCCGCCCCGTCAGCACCGTGGGCACCACGCTCATCCCCACCCGCAAGAGGCGCTCGGGATCGCTGTTGCCATCCACGACGATCTTGACCGGCACCCGCTGGACGACCTTGACGTAGTTGCCGGTGGCGTTCTCCGGCGGCAAGAGCGAAAAGGCCGCGCCGGTGCCGGCCATGATGCTGTCCACCCGGCCGCTGAAGCTCCTGCCGGGATAGGCGTCGACCGTGAATTCGACCTTTTGGCCCGGCCTGATATGGGTCAGCTGCCGCTCCTTGTAGTTGGCGGTGATCCAGGCGTCCTGCAACGGCACCAGCGCCATCAGCGGTTGTCCGGCCTGGACGTTGGCGCCCGGCTCCACCCCCTTGCGGGTGATGTAGCCGTCGCAGGGGGCTGTGATGCGCGTGTAGGAGAGTTGCAGACGCGCCTCCTCCAACTGGGCCCTTTTCTGAAGTATCCTGGCCCTGTTTCCTCCCCTGTTCGCCAGGCCGGCCTCGGCCAGATATCTCTTCAGGACCTCCTCGGCTTCCTTTAATTGCGATTCGTTTACCCGTTTCGCGGTCCTGAGCCGGTCGAGTTGCTCCCTGGGGATGACATCGCGCCTGAAGAGCGCCTCGCCGCGTTGCAGGTCCAGCACGGCCTGGTCGAATCTCGCCTTGGCGAGTTGGACGGCGGCCCTTGCGCCTTCGGCCTTCTGGTATTCGCCGCCGGTCTCGTTCTCGGCAACGCCCACCCCGGCCTCGGCCTTGGCCACCTGCAGCCGGTAGTCGTTCGCGTCCAGCTCCACCAGCAGGTCACCCTGCTTGACGAACTGGTTGTCTTTGACCGGAACGCGATTGACCGTGCCCGGCACCTTGAAGGAGACCGGGACGGAACGGGCCTCGATGAAGGCGTTGTCGGTCTCGATGTGGGTCTTGCCCCTGATCCACCAATTCAGGCCGAGCCAGCCGCCGAAGATGACCAGGATCAGCAGGATTATCATCCCCTTGTGCCTGTTGTTGAGGCCGTTTTTCCGCACCGACACGGGCGGGTCTTCCTGAACAATCGGTTCGGATTTTATCGGTTGTTTTTCCTCTTCCATTTCTTTTCCTCTGTCTTATAGTTCGCCCCTGGCCCGTTTCACCCTGGTCAGGGCCACCTGATAGTCGAAGATCGCCTGGTAATTGTCGGTCTTTATCTGGGTCAGCAGCGTCTGGGCGTCGATCACCTCGGTGGCGGTCCCCACCTGCTCCTGGTAACGGTCCCTGTTGATGCGCAGGTTTTCCTCACCCTGGCGGATGGACGCCTCGGTGACGCTGATCCGCTCCTTGGCCACCTGCGCGTCGTTGACGGCGGTGCGGTATTCCAGGGCGAAGTCCGACTCCATCTGGCGCAGCCGCTCCTCGCTCCGCGAGCGGCTCCTGACCGCCTGGCGGTGGCGGGCGCTGGTGGCGTAGCCGTCGAAGAGATTCGCCTTCAGGCCGACAGTCGCGGAGTAGATGGCCTGCTCCTTCACCCTTGAGTTCTGCACGTAGTCGAGACCGGCCTTGGCGAAGATCTCTGGATAGTAACCGCTCTTAGTCTCCTTGACCTCCAGTTCGCCCGCATCGAGCAGCTTCCGCTGCGCTTGGATCTCGGCACGCCGTGCAACCGCTTCAGCGGCCGGTTTGTCCAGGTCGCTCAGGTCGATTTTGGTGTCTTCGACCAGTTCCTTGCGGGATTGCGGGGGAGCGCCGATCTGATCGTTCAGGTCGAGCCAGGCGTTCTCCAGCCGGTTGGCGACCTCAAGGCGGCGCTGCCTGCTTCTGGCCAGCTGCACCTCCGCCTGGAGCAGGTTGTTGCGAGTCACCACCCCCTCCTCGAACAGCACCCTTGCCACCCGCAGGTGGTCGCTCATCTGCGCCGTCTCCTCGTCGGCGGCCTTGAGGAGCTTCTGACCCTGGAGGATGCGGAAATAGGCGGTCACCGTCCGCAGAAAGATCTCCTGCTCCTGGCTCTCATAGCCGAAGCGGATCGCCTCGCGGGTCGCCTCGGCCCTGGCAAAGCGGGCGTCGGTGCGGCCGAAGTCATAGAGGGTCTGGCTGATGCCGAGGCTGAGGAAAGGGAAGTCCGCTTCCTGGGTTTTGATGGTGCCGAACGGCGTCGAGATGGATTGGGGCTCCAGCTGAGCGGTGTAGCCACCCTGGATGTCCACGCGGGGGAGGTAGCCGCTCCGGTTGATCCGCACGTTATCGCCGGCGACCTGCTCGTCTATGGCGGCGATCTTCAGGGTCCGGCTGGCCGCGCCCCTCCTGGCAAGGGCATCCGCCAGGGTGAGCGGCTCGGCGTGGGCGCCGAGCGTCGCCGTGAGGGTGAAGAGGAGTACGAGTATGCTGGTGTTTTTCATCGGTTCCTCCTGTTCAGTAACGGAGCTTGGTCAGCAGTCGGATCAGGGTCTGGTGTTCTTCCTCGGAGAGTGGAGCGGTCACCTTTTCGATGACCTGACCGGCAACGGCACATAGTTCCTCCTCCAGCGACTTCCCCCTGGGGGTGAGAAAGACCTGGTAGGCGCGGCGGTCTTCCGGGTGGTGGCGACGTTCGATCAGCCCCTCCTTTTCCAGCCGGTCGATGATCCCCCCCATGGTGGTGCGGTCGATCTGGCTTCTGGCGGAGAGCTCCGCCTGGGAGAGGCCGTCCTCGATCCAGAGGAAGGCGAGCAGGCCGAACTGCTGTGGGGTGAGCTCGTAGCGGTCGAACTCCTCCTTGAACAGGGCGCAGGCCCGCTGGTAGGCCTTGGCCAGGAGGAAGCCGATGCTTTTCTCGATGTCGATCATGGGAGTGTCTCCAATACGGACAAAACAACGCTCATTATGCAGATAATCAGTATGCTGTCAAATGTGAATATGCCTGGATATGAAAAGCCCGCAACAGCGGGCTTTCAACGGGTGGCGTGCAGGGCAGGGCAGAAGTTGGGAAGAGCGGTTATTTACAATCAACAAGTAATCAATCTCCATATCCAGGGATACCAGCCCCCTACTTCGGAGGCCCCAGTGATGGCATTCTTTGGTGAAGAACCCGCTTATAATCGAAGCAGATACCTCCATGCCGCCTGTGCAGCAGGCGTCTCCTGCTCCCGCCCCGATCCATATTCATGAAACAGAAGCTTTCCTTCCGCATTCGGCCATTGACCGGCGCCGAACGCCATGGCGGCCTTCTCCCTGCGGAGCGTTTCGGAGTCGGCCAAACTCCAGCAGGTGTTGATGAAAAGTTTCCCTTCGGCGTCACAAAGATCAACCTCGCTGCCGTCGGCGTAGTAGAAGAGATCCTTGCGACTGCGCCGGTTCTCCAGAAATACCACCGTCTCCAACTTGTGGCCAAGGTCACGGTTCGGAAATGCCTGAAAGGCGGCAATCAGCCCAGTATCCACAACATGCAGCTTCTTGGGATTATGCTCCTGTTTCCTGAACGAGGCCTCCCGTTTCGGCAGTAGAAACAGCAGGAAAGCGTCCTCGAGGTAGCCGAGATAGTCGAAGAGGGTATTCTTGGAGACGCTGAACCCCATAGACGTGAAGTCCCGGTGCAGCTTGCTCACATTCAGGAGCGACCCGGTGTTGCGGAAGGAGAAGCGTAACAATTCACGCATCAGCTTCTCGTTGCGCACCCCATACCGCTCCACCACGTCCCGGTAGAGCATCAGGGAAGAGTACTCCTCAAGAATCAAAGGCCGTAAAGGCTCTTCGGCCAGGACGATCTCCGGAAAGCCACCCCAGAGCAGATACGACTCAAGTTCATGTCGAAGCAGGCTCTCATTGTCCGCGCTGTGCGGAACTACCTCTATCCCCCGGAAAGCCAGATATTCGCGGAAGCTGAGGGGGAATACTTCCATGGTGATGCTGCGGCCTCGTAGTGCGGTTGTCAGGTCGCGGGTGAGCAGGCGCGAAGAAGAGCCGGTGACGAAAACTTCAATATCTTCCGTGTCGCAGATTCGGCGTACCCACCTCTCCCAACCGGACACATTCTGTACCTCATCAAGAAAGAGAAACTTATGCCGGCCGACCGTCTCCGGGAACACCTCGTGCCAGCAGCGCAGTATCATATCCAGCTCTTCGGAACGGATGGGATGGAGCCTGTCATCCTCGAAATTCAGATACAAGAGCTGCCGCCGGTCCACCCCCTGTGCTGCCAGTTTCTGGATGGAATCGAAGAACATAAACGTCTTGCCGGAGCGCCTGACACCCGCCAGTCCGACGACCTTGCCCGTGCCGGCGGGGACAACCATCTCCCGCTGTTTGCAGGCAGGCAATACCCTCTCTACGAATTGACGGATAACGTATTTCAAATTGTCACTTGTCATGAATACAATATTACATAAGTTATCACTCTATACAAGGATAACATTGAACACAAAAATAATCCCTCCCTTGTAGGGGGGGGATGGCTGAGAATGTTCGGTTGCGCCCTGAAGTGCGTCGAGGCAGGGTATTACCTGTCGGTGGAGAGGACAATATCCCCGTACCAAGCAATGGCCTCGCCGCCGGTGTTGTCGGTGTCGGTCATGATGGCGACGGCGCCTATCTCGCCGGGCTCCTCACCGAACAGGCGGCGGTAGTCGGCCAGGAGGTCGCGCTCCTCGCTGATCCACTGGCCGACCCGCCCGGGACCTGATTCCACCGCCACCATCATGGAGTTGGAGGTATATGCGCTGACCGTGGATTCGCCCCTGGGAAGGCGGTTGGCCCAGATGTAGTTGATGGCCCTGGTCTGCCAGAAGAAACGGCCCGGAAAAACGACATAAACCCGCGCGGCGTAGTCGTCCCCGGCCTTTGTCCTCTCGTCGCCGTTCTTCACGATGGCGGCGACCTTCCACGACCAGCGCAGGTAGCGGTAGCGGCCGGGGTCGACTTTCAGCTTCCTGGTCAGGCCCGAGGCCGCGCCCCGGCTGTGCGCCTTGACCACGCTCCGTCCCTCCTCTTGCACCAGGCGGTAGTCGGTCGTCCCCTTGAACGACTTGCGCTCCCACCCCGCCAGCCCCTCGGCGGAAAAGCGGCTGACCTGAAGTTCTTCGGCCAGTGCGACAGCGGCCACGGTGGTCAGAAATAGCAGCAGTGATAATCGTTTCATACCACATCAAATACCATCATTTCCTGTTGAAACGCAAATTGGTTTTCTGTATTTTTACGATGGTATTTATCGTTATGAACGATAGGGGCGGATTGTCATGACCTTGAAGCAACTTGAGGTGTTTCTGGCGGTGGCCGAAACCCGCAGTTTCTCGAAGGGGGCCGAGAAGAGCTGCATCACCCAGTCTACCGCCAGCCAGCACATCCAGTCGCTGGAGGACGAACTGGGGATCAGGCTGTTCGACCGGGGGCGGGGAGGCGCCATGCCGACGGAGGGGGGCAAGCTCTTCCTTGAGCGGGCCAGGCGGATATGCGGCGAGTGCGAGGCATCCCTTGCGGCGGTGCGCCGTTTCCGCGGCATGGAGGATGTGGTGCTGCGGGTCGGCGCCAGCAATGTCCCCGGCACGAGCCTGATCCCGGCCAGCCTGGGGCAGTTCCTCCTGGATTGCCCCAAGGTCAGGCTGGAGGTGGTGCAGGGGGATAGCCGGTCGGTGCTGCGGCAACTGGTCGATGAAGAGATCGAGCTGGGATTCATCGGGGGGCGCTACGATGAGGATCAGGTGGAGTTCGAGCCGATGGGCGAGGATTCCATCGTCTGTGCCGTGTCGCCGGACCGCGTCACCTCGGGGAAGCACAGCCTGAGCCAGGCCGAGCTGTGTCGGGTCCCGCTGGTGGTGCGTGAACAGGGTTCCGGTACCCAGAAGGCCGTCTACGAGGCCCTTACCAACACCTGGATCAGGAAAGAGGCGCTTCACGTCGTGGCCGTGCTCGGCAGCAACGAGGCGGTCAAACGCGCCATCCTGGACGGAACCGGCTATGCCTTTGTCTCCAGCATGTCGGTGGCGGAGGAGATCGCCAACGGACAACTGGTCACCGTCAGGATCCCCGGACTCAACATCACCAGGAAGTTCTACGCGGCGCGGCGCGCCGGCAGGGAACTCTCCCCGGCGGCAACGGCATTCCTGGGGGTGATGCTGAAGCGCTGGCAGCAGCAGCGCCAAAAACAATAGCCCTCAAGCCCGGCGGGATTCGATATCCTGCCGATGTCGCACCCTACTTGATGCAGACCTTTCTTACCTCTTTCAGGTCCGTCAACCCCTGGAAGCACTTCAATATGCCGTCCTGCTTGAGGGTGGTCATGCCGTCCGCGATGGCCTGCTTGCGGATAAACTCGATCTCCGACTTGCGCTTGATCAACACCTTCATCGGGTCCGTTCCCAGGAGCAGCTCGTGCAGGCCGAGGCGTCCCTTGTAGCCGGAATCGCCGCATTTGGGACAGCCGGTTGCCTTGTACAGCCTGATGTCGGCCGGGTTGATGCCGGTCCGTTTGAAGTCCTCCTCACCGAATTCCAGGATGAGGTCCTCGATCTCCTTGTCCGAGGGCCTGTATTCCTGCTTGCAGTCACCGCAGATGCGCCGCGCCAGGCGCTGGGCCAGGATGCAGAGGATGGCGTCGGAGAAGTTGAAGGGGTCCAGTTCCATGTCCAGCAGGCGGGTGATCGTCTCCGGCGCCGAGTTGGTATGCAGGGTGGAGAAGACCAGGTGGCCGGTCAGGGACGATTCCACGCCGATCTCGGCGGTCTCCTGGTCGCGCATCTCGCCCACCATGATCACGTCCGGGTCGGCGCGCAGGAAGGAGCGCAGGGCCGCGGCAAAGGTGAAGCCGATCTTGGGATGCACCTGCACCTGGCGCAGTCCGCGCTGGGTGATCTCCACCGGGTCCTCGGCGGTCCAGATCTTGGTATCGATGGTATTGATGACGGAGATGGCCGAATGGAGCGTCGTGGTCTTGCCCGAACCGGTGGGGCCGACCACCAGCACCAGGCCGTAGGGCTGTTTGACGCAGGTCTCGAGCTCCCTGCGGTTTCTCTCGGTCAGACCCAGCTTGTCGAAGGGTATCGGCTCGCCAGACGCCAACACGCGCATGACCACGTCCTCCAGCTGGCCGGCCGTCGGGACGGTGGCTACGCGCAGCTCGACGTCGATCGGCCCGAACTTCTTGAAGTCGATCTTGCCGTCCTGGGGCTTGCGGCGTTCGGAGATGTCCAGGCCGCACATGATCTTGATGCGGGAGGTGATGGCGTACTTGTACTTGTAGGGGATCATCTGGTAGACCTTGCAGCGGCCGTCGACGCGCATGCGCACCCGGACGTCCTCCTTGCCGGGAAAAGGCTCGATATGGATGTCCGAGACCTTGCTCTGCACCGCATCGATGATGATCTTGTTGACCAGTTGGACGATGACGCTGTCCTGCTCGGAGACCTTCTGCGATTCCTGATCGATCTCCGGCTCGTCGTTGGCGTCCAGCTTGCTGATGAGGTCGTTGATGCTGCTGCTCGTGACCCCGGAGGAGCCGTGGCGGTAGAAGAGGTTGATGTAGCTCTGGATGTCCTCGCGGAAGGCGGCGATGCAGCTGATGCGCTTGTATTCCGGGTAGATGAACTTGATCATGTCGTGACGGGCCAGGTCGGTGGGGTCGTCCATGATGATGTGCAGGATGCCGTTCTCGATCTTGTAAGGGACCCACCACTCCTTCAGCAGCCGCTCGACCTTGACCCGTTTCAGCAACTCCTCGTCCAGGGGGGGCGATGTCGGCTCATAACCGACGAACTCGGTGCCGAAGTAGAAGGAGAGGTTCTTGGCCATGTCCTCTTTCGAGACCCCGAATTCCCTCATCAGGACGGAATCGAATCCTATTCTGGCGACTTCGGGGTGGTTGGATGCCTTCTCCAGCACCTTGTCGTCGATCAGGTTCTTGTCCAGGAGGTAGTTGTAGCGGGATTTCTGGCGGATCACCTTGGTGGTGACCGAGAGGCGGTAGATGTTGTGGATGGCTATGGAGAGAGAGGTGGCCAACTCCATGGCGTAGCTGATGTCGGTCTCGTTGAAGGGGGTGCCGGTCTTGTGGTTGATGATCTGGACCACGCCGATCAGGGTCTTCTGAAACTTCATCGGCACGCACAATACCTGCTTGGTCGTGAAGCCGGTCTTCTTGTCCCAGCTCACGTCGAACTTCAGGTTGCTGCCGATCATCTTCAACTCGTGGAGATCGTAGGCGTCCTTGACGTTGATCACCGTACCGGTGGTGGCGCAGTAGCCGGAGAGGCTCGCATCGCTGATCGGTACCACGATCTGCTGCACCTCGTTGCCGCTCATTACCTTGGAGACGAGCAGGTTTCGCTTGCTGTCGGCCAGGTAGATGGTGATGCGTTCGGCGCTGAACAGGGCCGCGATGCTGTCCTTGATGTGGATCAGGATGGTATTGAGGTTGTCGGCCGAATGGATCTCGTTGATCTTGTCCATCAACCGCTTGCGGTATTCGAGCTGCTGCTTGAGAATATCCGTTTCCTGGGCCATTGCCGCGATCCTGTGAAAGTGATTGGAAATCGGCAGTAGATTATCAGATTTATGGCATATAACAAGAGTAAATGCTGTTCGTAGGCCCGTTACGAGATTCCGTTTGACTCTGATTAATTTGCTGTTAAAATTGCGGCCTTGTTGTCATGCATATCAATTGGAGGTGGCACCATGAACAGAACCCTGATTATCCTGCTGGCGCTCCTGCTGGTACCGGTCGCGGCCCTGGCCGGGCAGGTGGGCAAGATCACCGGACTGAAGGGGCAGGCCCAGATCAGGGCCGGGAACAATATCCCCTACGGCGCGCTGAAGAGCGGGGAGACGGTCAGCGAGGGAAACTGGATCAAGACCGGCGCCGACGGCTGGGTCGAACTGACCTTGAACGACAAGAGCAGGTTTACCCTGGCCGACAACACCGAGTTCGAGGTCACCAGTTTTCTCTTGACCAAGAACAGGCGTGAGGGGAGCTTCAACCTGGCCCAGGGGAAGCTGCGCGCCTCGGTGGTCAAGCTGGCGGGCAAGCAGAGCGGCATGACCGTCAAGAGCGGCACGGCCGTGGCCGGGATCAAGGGGACCGAGTTCCTGATGCTCTCCCAGGGGCCGGCCAACGTCTTCTTCGGCAACGAGGGGACGGTGGGCGTTTCCGGCGAGGCCAAGGGGCCGCAGCAGCCGCTGACTCCAAACACCATGACCCAGAACACCCGCGGCATGACGCCTGTGGAACCGCTCAAGGTCGAGGCCGGCACGCCGATCGCCGAGGCCAGGGGGATCTTCGACAAGGTCACCGCCGCCGTCCCGCCGGCGGAATGGACCGACTCGGGCCGGATCTCCGACATCATCGCCCGCTGGAACATCAATCACGGCCACTACCTGGCCGACTCCGGCAAGTACAACGATTCGCTGCAGGTCTTCCAGATCGCCCTCGATCTGACGAAGATCGCCGCGATCAGGGCCGACGCCCACATGGAGCGGGGCGCGGTCTATGGCCGTTTCCTCAATAACCCCGAACTGGCCCTGGCCGAGTACCTGCTGGTGATGGAGGAATACCCGAAGCTGCCCCAGGCCGAGAGCGCGCTCTTCAACACCGCCCAGACCCTGGCCGAGCTGGGATTCAACGACCAGGCCAAGGTCCGCTTCACCCAGTACCTGAAGGAGTATCCATCGGGAAAACATAGGGATACGGTGGAAACATTACTTAAAAACTTGAACTGATTTTGGCTGATGATAATGGAACATTATGGCTTTGATGTTTTCTGGAGTGAAGAGGATGGTGGCTATATCGCCACATGCCCGGACTTTCCCGGCCTGTCAGCATTCGGAGAGACCGAGGAACAAGCGTTGAGCGAGGGCAAGGCGGCTTTACGGCTGTTCCTGGATTCATTGCAGGCCGAAGGCAAGCGGGCGCCACGTGCTACTACGCTTCAAAGGAAGCGTCGGCGTTCTCACGCTACACCGGCACGGCTGGCGGTTGCGACTGCATAATCAATGACATGTTTTGGAGGGATAATGAAGATGTGGACAGCGCACCGCCCAGGGTTGACATGCCCCATGATGTTGATGTGCGGATTTTCAGGTGATTGCGGGTGTTTTGAACGGATAGCTGGTTTGTGAGTTATATAGGCCCCGTGTTCCTGAATTGGAATGCGGGGCCTTTTTGTATTACGGGGCGGGGTGATTTTCAAGGGTGTTGGTGTAGGGTGGGGATGGGCAGGGTAATGCATTGACTTGGGATCACAATAAAAAAGGACCTGGCATTGCGGAACGCGGTGCTCACATTGTGGGACGATTTTTTCCAGGGAGTCAAGCGTGGCAAGGGGAATATGGGAGATGTACCGGTTTTCCCCCCCTAGTTTATCGATTGATATCATCTTTGTGTCATCTGTGATATTTGATGCAAAAAAACAGGAGGGGTTTATGAAACATATGCTATTGGCTGTATTGGCGGCGATGTTGTTATCAGCTTGCGGGGTGGCACATGTCATACCAGGAGACGGTGGTAAACCAAAATCAATTACCGAAAGTGGTTATACGTCAGGCGGCTGCATAGAGAGTTTACATGAAAAAGCAACAGAGCTTGGTGTAAGCATCAATATTACTCCGGCAACTAAACAGATCAATTATGCTGCATAAGCAGCACAGGGATGCTCAAAGAACTTTTTCACTTTGCTCCTGTTGTTCTGGAGATGACGCATATGTTTTCTGGCCTTTGATTCAAGCTGTTTAGCATTCTGTGCTCGTACCCCTGAATGGACACGCCCTTTCAGGCTGTTGTTGAGATACTCATCCGGATTCAGCTCTGGCGAATACGACGGCAGGTAGAACACTTCGATCTTATTCTTGTGTTTCTCCAGCCAGTCAGCAACCGCTCTACTATGGTGGACTTTCAGGTTGTCGAGGATCAAAAAAACTTTCCGGCCTGCATCCTTGATAAGTCTGCCCATGAAGGTAATCAGGCGCTTGCTGTTCATGGTCTCTTTGTAGAACATGAATCTGACCTTGCCTTGGTTGGTGATAGCAGAGATCATATTGATTCGATCTTTTCTAGCGGTTTGACGAAGCATTGGCGTCTTGCCTTTCGGAGAGTATCCCCTCTCCACATTGGCTCCGGTTTGTATGCCTGTTTCGTCGCCCCAATAGATTTCAGCCTTCTCCTGCTTGGCCCGCTTCTCAATGGCTGGATATTCTTTGAGAAGCCAGCTGGCAACGGCAGGTGTGCTTTGCTCTTTCGCCCATTTAGCCGGTTTCTGGGGAGTGAAGCCCCAGCGTTTCAGATACTCGCCAACAGTTCTGATCGGCATGGAGAAACCGCACCGTTGTTCGATCAGGAGGCGAACTGCATCACGAGTCCAAAGAGCAAAGGAAAGCTTCAGCTGATTTGGTGCCTTGTCGATGATAAGGCGCTTGATTTCAGCTTCCTGTTCAGCACTCAGATTACGCTGTTCTCCCTGGCGGCGACCACGTTTGCCTTTTGCAACTGAGCTTGCTCCGCCTTTCTGGTAGCGTGTCCAGACTCGGCTGCAATGGGATTGAGTGACGCCAACAATGTCAGCAATTTCCTTGTGCGAGCGACCAGCCTTGCGTAGCCTCACGATCTGGTTCCGCAATGCCTCCTGTGCTTCTTGATTTAGTGTTCGAGCGTCGATCTTTTCCATGCACGAACTTTAGCATACCCAGTATCATTATGCACTATTTATTTGCCGTGGTAATAACATTAAAGTTGCAAATACTAGCTCCGTTGATACTGTCGCAATGATTTATTTCTGGCCGATGATTATAACTGTAACTTGTCACGCAGATGTTATGTCACAAAGAAAAACCGATTCTACTGTCAAGCCAATAATTTCCAATCTTAAAATTTCACCAGATTCAGCAAAAGTAAATCAAGGAGGCGGTGCCCTGACCGTTACCGGAACCATTGATTATGTTGATAGCGAAGAGATGCTTTCTGGCGGCCGCTTAACTCTTGTTGCTGTTGACTCAAACAATAATGTGCTCCCTACGCTCAATACAGCCATTGCTACTACTCCAGGAGAAAAAAATGGTACATTAACGGCAAGGGCTGTGATTCCAACTTCAACGCAGCAAACAATTAAATTTTCCTTGTATGTAACCGACACAAATAATAATCAATCCAATACGCTGACTGGGACATTCATAATATCTCCGTAATGCTTATAATGGTTGCCACCAACGACGAAGTTTGTAAACTGACCCAAAGTGTCAGGCTTACACTCGTCACAATAGCAACATCGGAATGTGTCAATGACTTTGAGACACTTACCATGTAATGGGAGCGGTGAGTGTGATCCATCGCCTCGTTGTTGCCTAAAAGGAATCAACGATGAATAAACTACGGGCTGCATTTCTGCTTGGTTCTGGAATTTCAAGTAGTTCGGAATCTCCATCTGTAAAAGAAATTACAAGACGACTATTGAAAGAGCCTTGGATAGAGCATAGTGATTGGAAGTTTTATCCATGTAAACCAAGTGACTGCTCAACAGTGGATGAACAGGAGAGGGCAAAGCGTGCACAAAATCTGATTCTAATCTTGAAAGAGCAGATAGATTCTCACCTCCTTGTTCGTGAGAATCGAGAATCGCATTACGAAGATTACTTTGCATGTCTGAAGCAAATAGTCCAAGACGAACAAGCAGAAATAACCAATCCTTTAATTGTAAAAAATGTTGAATACCTAAAGATGGCATGTTCGCATTTGTACTTAGGGTACGAGTCTCACCTTCCAATTAATGGGACTGATAATCATTTTGCCTCTTTGGCAGACCGCGCCTCTGATTTAATCCAATGGGTTGTATACCATTCCCTTTGCGACATTCGCAATCCAATAGGACTCGATTTAATATCGGAAGCCGCAGTCTCACTCAAAGGACTTGATATTTTCACTCTGAATCATGATCTTCTTGTCGAGCAAGAACTTCATAACAATAAAATAGAATACTCTGATGGTTTTAGTGAAGAAGATGGAGATGCTTATCTCTTTAGCCGAGATTGGAATACCCATAACACAAGGGTCTTTAAATTACATGGTTCAATTGAATGGGTAAGATTTATGAAGCAGAATCTTGTTAAGTATGTACGAATACCAATGAATCCTGATGAGGCTAAAGACGGGAAAGGAGAGTTCTTTGAGTCATTGGAGACAGCGCCACTCTTCTTATCAGGAATTGGTGTTAAAGAACAAGCCTATGGGAAAGGACTTTTTGGTGAAATTTTTGCACAGTTTCACGAGCGGTTAAAGGATCACCATACACTGATTTGTAGTGGATACGGTTGGGGTGATAATGGTATCAATATTAGAATAGATCAATGGCTTTGCAATTCTGAAAAGAATCGTCTTTTGATACTGCATGATGAAACTGGTGAGAATCTTGAAACTAAGCGTTTTTGGTCTCATAGATGGAGTGATTACCTAAATCGGAAAGTATTTCATATACCAAGATGGCTTTCAAAGTGCTCTCTTCAAGATATTGAGCGATATTTGTAAGCATAAATAATGATAGCCAATGTTTGCACGTGTCTGCGAATTAACGCGTCGCGTAAGGCACTAAAACGTTGACCACACAAATTGAGGTCGTATGAAAAGTCTCATGACAGCTCTATTACTGCTTATACATTTGCTTGGTACGGGCGTGCCCGCCCATGCTCTAGACAGCGAATTGCAGACGCTCAACAAGGAGGTCATATCGCTGTACAGGCAAGGTCGGTATGATGACGCCGCTGTAGTGGCGCAGAAGGCGTTGCAGGTCGCCGAGCAATCGTTGGGACCCAATCACCCCGATGTAGCCGAGTGCCTTAACAACCTCGCGGGGATGTACAAAACCCAAGGCCAATACGCGCAAGCCGAACCCCTCTTCAGGCGCTCGTTGGCAATCCGGGAGAAGGCCCTCGACCCGGATCATCCCGATGTGGCGGAGAGCTTCAACAACCTTGCGGGGCTTTACTACACCCAAGGCCAGTATGCGCAAGCCGAACCACTCTTAAAGCGCTCGTTGGCTATCACTGAGAAAGTCCTTGGTCCGGATCATCCCAATGTGGCCGCAAGCCTGAACAATATCGCAATGCTTTACCTCACCCAGGGCCAGTACGCACAAGCTGAGCCACTCTTCAAGCGTTCGCTGGAGATCAAGGAAAAGGCCCTCGGCCACAATCATCTTGATGTCGCCATAAGCTTAAACAGCCTCGCAGGGCTTTACTACACCCAAGGCAAGTACGCACAGGCCGAGCTGTTTTTCAAGCGCTCGCTGGCGATCCATGAACAGGCCCTCGGTCCGGATCATTCAAATGTGGCCCTGGGTCTGTATAACCTAGCGTCACTTTACCACATCCAAGGCCAGTACGCACAGGCCGAGCCGCTCTATAAACGCTCGCTGGCGATTAAGGAAAAGGTCCTCGGCCCCAATCATCCCGATGTGGCCACGAGTCTGAACAACCTAGCGGAACTGTATCGCACCCAAGGCAAGTACGTGCAAGCCGAGCTGCTCTATAAGCGCTCACTTGCAATTTATGAGAAGGCCCTCGGTCCGGATCATCCCAATATAGCAGCAACTTTGAACAACTTAGCTACGTTGTACGAAACCCAAGGACAGTACGCGAAAGCCGAGCCGCTCTACAAGCGCTCGTTGGCTATCATTGAAAAGGCCCTCGGTCCGGATCATCCCAATGTGGCCGCGTGCCTGACCAACCTCGCGTCGCTATACCTCAGCCAAGGCAAGTACGCACAGGCCTTGCCGCTCAACAACCGCTCGCTGACTATAAGGGAGAAGGCCCTCGGCCTTGATCATCCTGATGTGGCCATAAGTTTAAACAGCCTAGCGGAACTGGACTACACCCTAGGTCAGTACGCGCAGGCCGAGCCGCTTTTCAAGCGTTCGCTGGCTATCAGGGAGAAGGCCCTCGGTCCAGATCATATCAATATAGCCCTGAACCTGAACAACCTTGCGGTGTTGTATCGCACTCAGGGCCAGTACGAACAGGCCGAGCCGTTATACAAGCGCTCGCTGGCGATCAAGGAAAAGGCTCTCGGCCCCAATCATCCAGATGTGGCTACGAGTCTAAACAACCTCGCGTCGCTGTATCGCACCCAAGGCCAGTACGCACAGGCCGAGCCGCTCATCAAACGTTCGCTGACGATCACTGAACTTGCCCTCGGTCCGGATCATCCTGATGTGGCCACGAGTCTGAACAATCTCGCGTCGTTGTATCGCACTCAAGGTCAGTACACACAGGCTGAGCCACTTTTCAAACGCGCGCTGGCGATCAGTGAAAAGGTCCTCGGTCCCAATCATCCAGATGTAGCTATAATCTTAAACAACCTCGCGCTGTTGTACGACACCCAAAGCCAGTACGCCCTGTCCGAGCCACTCTACAAGCGATCATTGGAGATCCATGAGCAAGCCCATGGTCCGCAGCACCCCAATGTGGCCGTGAGTCAGGAGAACCTTGCTTTACTATATGCCTCCACTGACAGACATAAAGAGAGTCATGCTTCATTCCAAAGAACTGCATTTATCAAAGAAATCAACCGGGAAATCAGCTTCCAAATACTCAGCGAAAAGCAGAAGATTAACTTTATGAAGACGCAGGAAAGTGGTATCCACGCCTTTATTAACCACACTGTAGAATCCATGGCCTCCTCGCCGGAAGCGGCAACAGATACTTTCAACGCCTGGCTACGCTGGAAAGGGACAGTTGCCGAAGCGCAGGGGAGATACCAGGAAGCGGCGACTCGCTCAACAGACCCGAAGATCAAGGCAAAGTTTGACGAACTTACCGGCATCCGCCGTGAACTGGCCCGCTTGCAGCTTTCAAAGCCTGAAAAACTATCCTCCGACGACTATCGTGCATCAATCGAAAAACTGGAAAAGCAGAAAGAAGCGCTTGAAGCGGAATTGAGCAGGCTGAGTAAGGACTTTGCCCTGGAAAAGACCGCTGGTCGGGCCGACACCAAGGCGCTGGTCGCTATACTCCCCAAGGACTCCATCTACATCGACTTTGCCAGAATCTGGACCTATGACTTTAAGAAGAATGCTCCCGGTCCGGAGAAGTATTTTGCCTTCATGCTCATCCCCTCAAAAGGGGCGGAGGTGAAGCTGATTGAGGTCGCCGACGCCGAGCCGCTGGAAAAACTCCTCAAGACCTACCTCCAGGAGATGAACCGGATCAAGACCAAAGGTGAGGTGCCGGACCGGGAAGCCCTGACTGCCAGCACCCGCGCCATCCACGATGTGCTGATCAAGCCGTTTGAACCGTATATCACCGGCAAGAAACAACTGTTCATCAGCCCGGACGGCAACATGAACCTGATACCGTTTGAAATCCTGATCGCACCCGACGGTAAGCACCTGATCGAGAAATACGCCATCTCCTATATCGGCGCCGGAAGGGACATCGTCCGCTTTGCCGATACGGCCACCACACAGGGAAATGCCCTGATCATGGCCGACCCGGATTATAACCTGGGATTGAAGGAGAAGAACCTGGTTGCCGCTGAACTGAAACTTGCCGGCGCGATGCGGGGGAGCGTTTCGCGGGACGCTTCGAAACTCTCTTTTGATCCACTGCCTGACACCAAGCTGGAGGCTGACGCCATTGCCGGGGTGCTTGCCGGCAAGATGAAAATGACCGTCCGCAACTACCAGAACAAAAAGGCGCTGGAGGATATCCTTTTTGCCAGCGAACCTCCCCGGATACTGCATCTGGCGACCCACGGCTATTTTTTGAACGATGAAGAGAACAAGGCGAGCACCAACCAGACACGCGGTCTTGTCATCAAGGAGAAGAGCGGTCTCGGGTATGATGATTTTGCGAACATCGAGAATCCGATGCTCCGCTCTGGCATCGTACTTTCCGGGGTGAATACTTCCCTGAAAGAAGGGCGGGACGACGGCATGGTCAGCGCCGAGAAGATTCTTGGGCTGCGGCTGAAGGGGACCGACCTGGTGGTGCTCTCGGCCTGCGAGACCGGCGTAGGCGATGTGAAAAACGGCGAAGGGATCTTCGGACTCAAGCGGGCCTTCATCCTCTCAGGCGTAAAAAGCCTGGTCATGAGCCTTTGGAGCGTGCCGAGCGCCGAAACAGCCGAGCTAATGACTGATTTCTATACCCAGATGGCCGAGGGGAAAAGCAAATCTAACGCCTTGCAGCAAGCCAAGCTGAACATGATGCAGAAGAAACCGAATCCCTTTTATTGGGGAGCGTTTGTGCTGACAGGGAAACCGGATTAGAACCTTACCACCCCCTGACCCCCTCCTAAAATAGGAGGGGAAAATTTGCCACCCCCAGCCCCTCATAAAATAGGAGGGGAGCAAAGCCTAAAAGCCCCCTCCTTGATTAAGGAGGGGGTTGGGGGTGGTTGGGTGGTGGGGTAATCGCCCTAGAAGGAGCCTTCCGTGTCTTTCCGATTGGAAGATGGTGACGTGATCCACAACCGGCTTGAACTGAAGGGGCGCAGAAAGGAACTGCGCAACAACGCGACCCCGGCCGAAAGGATGCTGTGGGGAGCCTTACAGCACAGCAATCTCGACGGTTACAAATTTCGCCGGCAGCACAGTGTTGGAGCCTATATTCTGGATTTTTACTGCCCATCGGAAAGGCTTGCGGTGGAACTTGATGGCGATTCCCATTTCACCGATGAGGCAATGGCATATGATCAGGCTCGAACAGGCTTTTTGAATTCCCTGGACATCAGGGTGCTCAGGTTCCTGAACACGGATGTTTACGATAATCTGGATGTTGTCTGTGAAAGGATTCTGGAAGAGTTGAAGAGTAATAACCTTACCACCCCCTGACCCCCTCCTAATCTAGGAGGGGGGAGGCTTACCACCCCCGGCCCCTCCTAAATTAGGAGGGAGGAAAACCTCAAAGCCCCCTCCTTGATTAAGGAGGGGGTTGGGGGTGGTTGAAGTTGGGGGTTGGGAGTGGTTAAAAGTTCCATCTTGAATGTAAATGGAGGGACCATACACATGAACAAACGCCTAGTCTTCGCCCTGTTCGGCGTCATCGCCGCCTTCTGCACGTTCATGCTCTACAAGCAGGCCAACCCCACGCTCCAGCAGCTCGACTTCCGCATGAAGGACGCCCGTTTCCGCATCCGCGGCCCGGTCAAGCCGGACAAGGACGTGGTCGTGGTGGCCATCGACCACAAGAGCATCAAGGAGATCGGCCGCTGGCCCTGGTCGCGCGAGGTGACGGGCCAACTGATCGAGAACCTGGGGCTGTATTACGGCACCAGGGTGACCGCCCTGGATATCGTCTTCTCCGAGCCGCAGAACCAGGCCGCGGACGCCGCCCTGGCGGCCTCGGTGAAAAAGGCCGGCAACGCGGTCATGGGGTACTTCTTCCGCGAGGAACAGAGCGTGCCGCAGCCCGAGTCCCTGGCCCAACTGGAGAACGCCAAGCTCAAGCTGGTCAGGGTCGCCGACGGTGTCCAGAACATCCCCATACAGGAATTTCCGAGCCTGGACCTGAACATCCCCTCTGTGGGCGCCGGAGCCCTGGATTTCGGTTTCTTCAATGCCCGCCCCGACGCGGACGGCCTCTACCGCCGCTCGATACTGCTCCTGCTCTACAACGGCGACATCTACCCATCGCTGGCCATGAAGGCCCTGCGTCACTACCTCGGGTCAGAGATCATGCTGGACGTCAAACAGTGGGGGGTCGATTCCATGCAGATCGGCCAGCTGCGCGTCCCGGCCCGCGAGGACGGGACCATGGCGCTCAACTTCTACGGACCCACCGGGAGTTTCACCACCGTCTCGGCGGCCGACGTCATCAACAGGAGGCTGCCCAAGGAGAGCCTCAAGGGAAGGATCGCCTTCGTGGGCGCAACGGAGATCGGCATCTACGACCTGCGTCCCACGCCGTTCGACGCCACCTTGCCGGGGATCGAGATCCACGCCACCATGGCCGCCAACGCCCTGGAACGGCGCTTCCTCCTGTATGACGGCGTGACCCAGCAGTACGAGATGGCCTGCATCATCATCCTGCCGATCCTGCTGGGTTGCCTGCTGGCCTTCGCCCCCGGCACCTTTGCCGGCCTGGGGGTCCTGGCAGTGGTCACGGCGGGGTTCGGGGCCTTCAACTACGCCATGTTCGCCTCGGCCTTCCGCGACATGACCCTGATCTACCCCTTCCTCGGCATCGCCCTGACCTACCTGGGGAGCGAGGCGTGGCGCAACCTGGTGGTGGAGCGCAAGGGGCGCCACCTCAAGAAGGCCTTTTCCAGCTACGTCTCGCCCGACCTGGTCAAGCAGATCGAGAAGGACCCGGACAAGCTGGTCCTGGGCGGCGAGCAGCGCGAACTCACTATCCTCTTCTCCGACATCCGCGGCTTCACCACGGTCTCCGAGAGCCTGACCCCGCCCGAACTGGTCAAGCTCTTGAACGAATACCTCTCCCCCATGACCCGCATCGTGCTGGAGGAGCGCGGCACCCTGGACAAGTTCATCGGCGACGCGGTCATGGCCCTCTTCAATGCGCCCCTGGACGTGCCGGAACACGCCAGCCACGCCTGTTCGGCCGCCGTGCGGATGATGGAGAAGCTGAAGGATCTGAACGAGGGGTTTGCAGCCCGTGGGATGAATACCCTCGATATCGGCGTCGGCATCAACACCGGTCCGGCGGTCGTGGGGAACATGGGGGCCGATATCCGCTTCGACTACACCGCCATCGGCGACTCGGTCAACCTGGCCTCGCGGCTGGAGGGGCTCAACAAGTACTACGCTTCCCACATCCTGGTCAGCGAGGACACCCGCAGCCAGGTAAGCGACGGCCGCTTCACCTTCCGCGAGGTGGACCGGGTCCGGGTCAAGGGGAAACACCAGCCGATCGTCATGTACGAGCTGATGATCGCCAACATGGAGATCCTCCCCCGTTTCGAGGAGGGGCTGACGCGCTACCGCTCGCAGGAGTTCAGCGCAGCCAGGGAGATCTTCGAGGAGCTTGCCGAGGGATATAACGACGGCCCGTCGCGGCTCTACGCCGGGCGCTGCGCCGAGTACATCGAAAACCCGCCGCCCGCCGAGTGGGACGGGGTCTACACGGCCAAGAGCAAGTAGTTTTTTTGAGCAAAGGGTACGTCGAGTCAAAATCGCCCCGCCGGCAGCAGCCGACGGGGCGATTTGCTGCGGTTCTACAGGCTCTTGAGGTACTCAACCAGGGCGTCCTTCTCGGCCGCGCTCAGCCCCAGGTTCCCGCGGACATCGAAACGGTTGACCACGTCGGGCAGGGTGGCGGCGCTGTTGTCGTGGAAGTAGGGGGCGGTCAGGCCGACCCCCTTCAGCCCCGGCACCTTTATCCCCCCGGCCAGGTCGCCGGTGGGCGGCACTGCGGTTATGTCCGCATGACGGCCGGCGCTGGTGAAGGCCGTTGCCTGGGGGTGGCAGGAGGAGCAGCCGGCCTTGCCGCCGAAGAGGGCCGCCCCCTGGGCCGCCTTGGCGGCGTCGAAGCCGCTCGGCGCGGGGCTGGTGATGCTCTGGAGGAAGGCCTGGAGCTGCAGGAGCCTGTCGCGGGTGATGACGCCTGCCGGGTTGTCCTGCAACCGGTCCAGTACCGCCTGGCGCGGCGCAAAGGCCAGGGCCGGCGGATTGATCGCCCCCGAGGCGGTGGCGAAGGAGCCGTTGCCGTGCATGATCAGGTCATAGACCGCTTCCGCTATGCTGGCCAGGGCGTTCTCCCCCTTGAACATGCCGTCCCAGCCGAGCGCGTAGCCGTGGGCCTGGAGCTCGGGGAAGTTCCAGAGCGGCGGGAAGGCGGTCGGGTTGTCCACCCCGTCGTCCAGCTCGTTCAGGGCGCGGATGTCGAACCTCCCCGGCCCCCAGCCGGCGAGGGTTGCGCTCAGGCCGTTCTGCTGGGCGAAGGGGGTGAAGGATAGCACCTTGCCGGCGTCCATCCGCGCATTGGGAACGCCGTTGAGCTGTGGCTCGCCGATGGGAAGCGCCGTATCGCCTGCCGTCAGCCTGAAGGTGGTCGGCTTCACCGTCACGTGGCAGAGCCCGCAGGTGATGCCGGCGTTGGTCATGGTGTCGTCCGTTGCCGCGGCGCTGCCGTAGAAGCCCTTCACGCCGATCACCGCCCCCGCCTTGATCAGCTTGCGCGTGATAGCCGGGTCGGCCAGGGCCGCGTCCTTGGCGGCCAGGTCGCTGCCGGTCATCACCGCCGCGACCTCCGCCGGGACCTTGCTGATGTCCACCTGCACCCCCAGGGCGACCGCGTCCTTGGGGGCGACGTTGTTGAGGACCGTGTGCAGCCCCAGCGTGTCGCCGAAGAACTTCTCGTTGCCGAAGGTCTCGGCCATGAAGATCTCACGCCCGGCGCTGATCTGGCCATTGTTGTCCGTACCGCCGCTGCTTCCGCAGCCGGCCAGCAGGGCGAACGTTGCCAAGCCGAGCGCCGCCCTTCTGATCCGCTTCCGCACCATGTCCTTCATGACAGCCTCCCTTCCGTGCCCTTTACGGCGCAGCAGCCGCCGGAACAGTCCTTGGCGACCGTGGAGATCCCCAGAAGGCCGTAGAGAGGGCACCAGCCGATTGCCCCGGTCAGAAGAGGAACCGCGCCGATGTATCCCCACAGATGCCCGTTGGCGATCCCCTGAAAGAGAAGAAAAAGCCCCACCAAAATCCTGATTGTTCTGTCCAGCGTACCTACATCCCGTTTCATGATATGCCTCCATGGGTTTGATGGTAGATCGTAGGTACAGCATAGGGACAATCCGGCCCTGTGTCTGTGACATTGTCACAATAATCCTATAAATCTAAATTCTGTAAACCTCACCACAGAGACACAGAGGGCACAGAGAAAATCATTTTAGTTACCAATACATTAGACATGTATCTCAATGGTTATGCCGTTCACCCTTTTGGTGATGAATCTATTTAATAAAATCTGTGATTTCTCTGTGTTCTCTGTGACTCTGTGGTTGAAGTGCCGTTTTCAGGATGACAACCAGATATATCTTAACCGATTGGTTTCTTTGCGAACTTTGCGTCTTTGCGTTAATGAACTGCTTTTTCAAGGTTCATGTCAAAAATTTTTCAGGATAAAATATTGAGTTTGCAACCGGGTGAGATGGTCGGATAATGGAGGTAAACGGACAGGGAGGGAGAAATATGAGTGCAACCACGATCGCCATGGAGGAATTCGTCTCCATCTTTCCCCGCTTCCGCCACCAGGAGGAACTGGTGGCGGAACTCCTGGCGCAGGCGCGTCGGCAGGCCTTTACGGCCGATACGCAACTCTACTGGGAGGGGGATGCCTGCGCGGCCATTGCGTTCCTGCTGGCCGGAGAGGTCAGGGTCTACAAGTACGGGGAGAGCGGCCGGGAGATCACCCTCTACGGGATCGGCCCCGGCGAGACCTGCATCCTGAACGCATCCTGCATCCTCGGCCACAACGCCTACCCGGCCAACGCGGTCACAGTGAGCGCCGGAGAGATGCTGCTGGTCCCGGCCCACGAGTTCAGGCGGCTTCTGGGGGTACACGAGGCGATGCGGGCCTTTGTCTTCTCCATCCTGAGCGAGAGGCTGACAGAGGTCATGGAACTGGTCCACGAGGTGGCCTTCGGCAGGATGGACGAGCGGCTGCTGGATTATCTGATCGAGAAATCTGCCGACGGCATCCTCCTGGCCACCCACCAGAGGATCGCCAACGACCTGGGTACCTCCCGCGAGGTAGTCAGCCGGCTCCTGAAGGAGCTGGAGCGGCAGGGGAAGGTCTCCCTGGGCCGCAACTCGATAACCCTGCTCGAGTTCTGACGGGGTGCTAGAGGGAGGGGAAGGGTGCCTGCGTTTCCATCCCCACCCCGAAGGCGTTGCGGACGCAGTCGATGAAATAGCGCAGCGGTTGATCCCGGAGAATCTTGTCGCGGTAAACAAGGGTACGTTTGCGGAAATGGCGGAACCCTTCAACCCTGTGTTCGTGGAGCGTTCCCTCCTCAAGCCGTCGTTCGACGAGGCTCTTCGATACGAGCGCGATCCCTTCTCCGGCGCATACCGATTCGATGATGACATTCAGATCGTCATAATGCAGCACCCTGTCGAAATCAATCGAGTTGCGGCCGATTGCCGCCATATTGAAGGCGAGCAGCTTTCCCGAGCAGCAGTCTTCCCTGCGCCGATAAAGACGCTGGCGGACGAGTTCATCGATGCTGACCATGGGTGTGGGGAGTCCGAGCAGCGGCGAACTTATGAAGATCATTTCGTCCTCACCCAGGTTTACGGCGCTGAAGGGGGTGAGATCGAGCTCGTCCCAATGCTCGATGACGATCAGGTCCTGTCTGTTTTCACGCAGGCCTTCCAGCGCAGCGGCAGGGGTTTCGAAACTCAGCCTGATGTCGACCTTTCCTTCGTATCTCGTCATGAACCTTTTCATGATCGCGGGAAGGAAGGCCATCCCGAAAGGACGGGTGCAGGCAAACCAGAATGGCGGGCTCCCGCTCAAACTTTGCAGTTCACCTGCGAGCTCGTCCTCCAGTGCCCGGATGCGTTGCGCCTTTTCATAGACCAGTCGCCCCGCCCCGGTCGGGACCAGGAGCGCCGCGCTACGGTCGAGCAGCAGCGTGCCGTAATGTCCCTCCATGAATTGTATCCTGCGCGAAACGGCTGACTGGGTGACGCAGAGGGTCTTGGCGGCTTTTGAAAAACTGCCGCAACGTGTCACCTCCACAAAGGTTTTCAGATAGGTCGTATCCATTTCTCTCCCTCCCATGCCTATGCGCAGCACGCATGATGCCATGCCAATCTGTCGATTTGACAAGCACACAGCATAGTATACCGTTTATCTCAAGCCTTGCAGGCAGCGATCCCTGTTTGAAATTACGCTTTGCTGGAGGAGGAATCTATGCGCATCTTTCTGCTGTTCGTTTTCGGAATTTGCCTGTCGGCCACGCCGTCGGTGTCAGCGGCGCCACAGGCCGACGTGTTGCAATTACCCTCATGCAGATACTGCGGCATGGACCGGGGGAAATTCGCCCACAGCCGGATGCTGGTGGAGTACGACGACGGGAGCTCGGTGGGGATCTGCAGTATCCACTGTCTGGTGGTGGAACAGGTCAATAACATCGACAAGACGCCAACATCCATCAAGGTCGGAGATTATGATTCCAGGATGCTGATCGACGCCGAAGCCGCCTTCTGGGTCATCGGCGGGGAGAGGCCCGGCGTAATGAGCAACCGTGGCAAATGGGCCTTTGAGAAGAAGGCCGACGCCGAGGCGTTCATCGCGGCCAGCAAGGGGGTCCTGGGAAGCTTCGAGGACGCGATCAGGTCGGCCTACGATGATATGTACAAGGATACCAGGTCGATCCGCGAACGGCGCAAGATGAAGCGCATGAAGCAGATGGAGCACGGTTAGATGGCGGCCCGTTCCCTGCGCCTGGTGTTCTGCCTCCTGCTGCTTCTCTCCTGCGCGGCCACGGCCGGCTCGGTTCCCCAGCCGGGGCCGAAGGACAAGTGCCCGGTCTGCGGCATGTTCGTGGCCAGGTATCCCGAGTGGTCCGCCTCGCTGACCTTCAACGACGGCAGGAGCGAGTTCTTCGACGGCGTCAAGGACATGCTCCGTTTCTATCACGGCCTGAAACGCTATGCCCCCCGACGCCGGCCCGCCGAGATCCGCGAGATGCAGGTCAAGGATTACTACTCCCTGGCCTTCGTGGACGCTGCGAGCGCCTGGTACGTCATCGGCAGCGACGTGCTCGGGCCGATGGGGAAGGAGGCGGTCCCCTTCCGCGGGGAGAGCGACGCCCGCTCCTTCCTCAAGGACCACCACGGCACGAGGATACTCCGTTTCCC
This sequence comes from Deltaproteobacteria bacterium, assembly GCA_016182975.1. Taxonomy (GTDB): domain Bacteria; phylum Desulfobacterota; class Desulfuromonadia; order Geobacterales; family Pseudopelobacteraceae; genus JACPFJ01. The sequence goes on along the minus strand of JACPFJ010000026.1, from coordinate 36,195 downwards.
CGAGTTGACCCCCGTGATCATCAAGGGGCTTGAATGAATCATATGCGCCCCTCCGACGGCCTCTTCCTCCTCCTGGCCTACCTGCTGCTCTGGGTTGTTCTCCTCTGCTGCGACGCCACACGCCGCAGCCGGGAGAGCGAGGCCCGCATCGCCCTGGAACGCACAATCGTGCGCAGCTACGCCCTGACCGACCTCTGCCTCTCCGGCGAGGCGCGCTACACCCGGCACCTGTCACAGGCCGACATCCATGCCCCGTTTCAGGACCATCCCCTGGCGCTGGAGCACTTCCCCAGCGGCTCCCTGATCCCGCCCCCTCCCCATCTCGCCCGGAGAACCACGCCATGACGCCGGGCATCGCACGCTACCGCAATATCCTCGACTTCACGCTGCGCGCCATGCTGCGGCGCAGGGGGAAGAACCTGCTGGTTCTGACCCTGTTCACCCTGGTGATCGCGGTCTTCGCCTCGATCCTGCTCTTCACCCGCTCGTTGCGCCACGAGGCGGGGCTGGTCCTCAAGGAGGCGCCGGAGATCGTTGTCCAGCGCATGGTGGCAGGTCGGCACGACCTGATTTCGGCCGAGCATGTCGCCAGAATCGCCTCACTCCCCGGCGTCAGGGGGGTTGCGCCGCGCCTGTGGGGGTACTATTTCGACCCCTCCGCCAACGCCACCTTCACCCTGGTCGTCCCCCCTGACGGCGGGATCGGCGAGGGGAAGGCGCGCATCGGTGTCGGTGTGGGGCGGAGCCGGAAGCTCTTCCGCGGCAATACGTTGGTCATGCGCGGCTACGACGGCAGGGAGCACGCCCTGGAGATCGAGGCGCTGATCCCCGAGGAGTCGGAGCTGGTCTCATCCGACCTGGTGATCGTCTCCGAGCGGGATTTCAGGTCGCTTTTCAGCTTCCCGTCCGGCCGGGCCACCGACCTGGCGGTGACTGTCGCCAACCCGCGCGAGGTCGGTACGGTGGCGGGCAAGATCGCCGAGCTCCTCCCCGACACCCGGACCGTTACGCGGGACGACATCATCGCCACCTATCAGGCCCTGTTCGACTGGCGCAGCGGCGTGATGGGGTTGATCTTCGCCTCGGCCCTGATCTCGTTCGCGCTCTTTGCCTGGGACCGCGCTACCGGGCTGAGCGCCGAGGAACGCCGCGAGACCGGAATCCTCAAGGCAATCGGCTGGGAGACCGCCGACATCCTGCTGATGAAGTTCAGCGAAGGGGCGGTCATCGCGCTGATCTCCTTCCTTGGCGGCTGCATCCTGGCCTGGCTGCACCTCCACTTCTTCTGGGGCTCGCTGTTCGGGGCCTTCCTGAAGGGTTGGTCAACGCTCTATCCCTACTTCCGCCTGGCTCCGGTCATCGATCCCTATAATTTAGCCGTGCTCTTCATGCTGACCGTGCCCCCCTACATCGCGGCCATCCTGATCCCGTCGTGGCGTGCCGCCAGCATGGACCCGGACACGGTCATGAGGGAGCAGTGAGATGATCGAACTGTTGCGCGTCAGCAAGGTGTTCAATCAGGGGCGGCACAACGAGTACGCCGCCGTGCGCGAGGTGAGCGCGGTCATCGCCACCGGCAGGGTCACGGTGATCAAGGGGCCGAGCGGTTCGGGCAAGACAACGCTGCTGTCGCTGGCCGGCTGCATGGCGCGCCCGACCAGCGGCAGGATCTGGCTGCGGGAGATGCGCCTGCCGGCCGGCCTGGGGGACGGCAGGGAGGTCGAGCTGAGCAGCCTTCCGGAGCGCTTCCTGACCGGAATCAGGCGCGGCATGTTCGGTGTCATCTTCCAGCAGTTCAACCTCATCAAGGGGATTTCGGCACTGGAAAACGTCCTCTTGCCGGCGTACCCGCTCGGCGGCGACATGGCCGGGCTGCGGCGGCGGGGGGCCGGGCTTCTGGCCTCGCTCGGCATGGAGCGCCAGGCCGCCTCGCGCGTGGAGTGGCTCTCCGGCGGCGAGGCCCAGCGGGTGGCCATTGCCAGGGCGCTGATCAACGACCCGCAGGTGATCATGGCCGATGAACCGACCGCCCACCTGGATACGGCGCTTTCCCGCGAGTTCATGGAGACCGTCGGGCGCTTCAGGGATGAGGGAAGGAGCGTCGTCATCGCCAGCCACGACCCGATCGTCTGCGGTTCTCCGTATGTGGACAGCCTGATCGAGATGCGCGACGGGGATCTGACCGGGCAGTCCGCCCCCACGCCACCGGCGCCATGATCCTCAATCCCTCGATCCTGGCGCTGCTCCTCTCCTCGCTGCTCCTCACGCTGCTGGTTGGGCACGCCTTCCTGACCGGCGTCCGGATCGCCGATAAATGGGACATCACCAGCGGCAGCGAGTTGCAACTCGATCTGGAACGCAGCACCTATCTGGTATCCACCATCATGAACATGGCCCTGGTGGTGCAGCTCCTGTCGCTGTTCCTGTTCATCTTCACCGCTGATTCCCTGCACACGCGGCTCTCCGGCGCCATGTGCGCGGCCGGCTCGCTCGCCGCCAACGCTTACGGTTATCCCGTGCTTGTGCTCAAGATCGCCAACTTCCTGCTGTGCGGGATATGGCTTGTGATCAACCACGTGGACAGCCGCGCCTATGACTACCCGTTGATCGGCCCCAAGTACCTCCTCTTGCGGGTGATCGCACCGCTGATCCTGATGGAAGCGGCGCTCCAGTTGCTCTATTTCATGAGTCTCAGGAGCCGGGCGCTCACCACGTGCTGCGGCTCGCAGTTCGATTCCGGCAGCGGTCCGATCACCTCCGTGATCGTCTCGCTCCCCCCCGCCTTCGCACTTTCTCTTTTCTACGCCTGTATGGCGGCTGTACTTGCGAGCGGCATCATCTTCCTGGCGGCGAGGAGGGGGGCGCTTGTCTTCGGTATCCTCTCCGCGGCCGCGCTGCCGGTCGGCATCGTCTCGCTGGTGGCCTTCATCAGCCCCTATTATTATGAACTCCCGACCCACCACTGTCCGTTCTGCATCATGCAGGGCGAATACGGCCATATCGGCTATCCGCTCTACCTGGCCCTGCTGGGTGGCGGGGTGGCTGGGATCTCCTGTGGAGTGCTTGCATCGTTTCGGGGCGCAGAGAGCCTGCGCTCCGCGGTCCCGGCGGTCCAAAAACGTCTTGCCGCGGTTGCGGTAGCGTTGTATGCTGCCTTTGTCCTGCTGGTGAGCTGGCAACTCGCATTCAGCAGCCTGCGGATGGTCGGCGGCTGAATGGAATGGATGAGCCCAGCTCTTCCTCGTCCTTGACTTTGCCATCAGAGAAGTTTAAAGATACTTTTAATGACGGTCGGTTGGACCATTCTTGGGGTGAAAACGGAGGGGAAGATGAAGCTACGGGTTTTGGGCAGCGCTGGCGCGGAATTTCCCGACTTCAGACCCCCGGCCTTCCTGGTCGACGACCGACTGCTGCTGGATGCCGGCACCATAGGCTCGGTGCTCTCCGAAGAGGAGCAGTGGGGCATCCAGAACATCTTCATCACCCATTCCCATCTCGACCACATCCGCGGCATCCCGGCCCTGGCCGACAACATCATCATCAAGAACCTGAACCATACGGTAGTGGTCTACTCAACCCGCGACGTCATCACGGCCATGCAGGACCATCTGTTCAACAACGTCATCTGGCCCGATTTCACCCAGATCCCCACCCCGGAGCGTCCGGTGCTCACCTTCACCGAGATCGAGGCCGGGCATGATTACACTGTTGCCGGATACAAGATCAGGGCGGTCGGGGTCAATCATACCGTGCCGGCCGTGGGGTATATCGTCACCTCCGGCGGCAAGACCCTGGCCTACACCGGTGACACCGGCCCGACGGACGAGATCTGGCGCTGCGTTTCAGGGGTCGACGCCCTGATCGTCGAGGTCTCCTTCCCCAACAACATGGAGCCGCTGGCGCTCCTGACCAAACACCTGACCTGTTCGCTGCTCTCCACGGAGCTGGAAAAGATCGCGCAACTGCCGCGCCGCATCCTCATCACCCACCCCAAGCCGCAGTATTACGACATCATCAGGAGAGAGATCGACTGCCTCGGCATGAAGGAGATCGAACTCCTCCATGACGGCGCCGTGTACGATTTTTAAGCGGCCATGCTGGCAACGCTCGGACGGTGGACAATCACCAGGTTCGGCTTCTTCGCCGAGATCATCCTTACCATCGTCCAGGCATTCAGGGATTACTTCGCCTCGTTTCGCCAGGGACGGGCAGCCATACGCATGGTCTTTCTCAAGCAGGTCTATTTTTCCGGACTCGAGGGATCGGGCATCATCGTCTCCATCGCCGTTATCCTGGGCACCGTCATCATCGCGCAGGTCGTCAGCCTGGTGGGGGACAACGGCTCGCTGACCGGCAAGATACTGGTCTGGGTGGTGCTGCGCGAGCTGGCGCCGCTTTTGACGGCGGTGATCGTCATTGCCCGCAGCGGCACGGCCATCGCCGCTGAATTGGGCACCATGAAGATCAACGGCGAGATCGACGCCATCGAGACCCTGGGGATACCCACCCGGAGTTACCTGATAATGCCCCGCATCCTGGGCGTCACCACCTCGGTCGTCGTCCTGACGCTCTACTTCGTGCTGACCGCCTTTATCGGCAGTTTCCTCATCGCCTCCATCGGCTGGCATCTCCCCTACGACCAGTTCATCCAGGGCATCCTCTCCTCGCTGGGGATCGAGGAGGTGCTGGTACTTTTCATCAAGAGCCTCTTTTTCGGCCTGTTCGTGTCGTCCACCTGCTGCTGCTACGGTCTGAGCGTCGGCCGCAGCGTAACCGAGATTCCCCAGGCCGCCACCCGGGCGGTCATGACCAGCCTGATCACGGTCTTTGTCCTTGATGGCGTGATCACCTATCTCTCGTCCCTGAGGTTTTCCTGAAACTGGTTTTATCGGCGATCAATCGACATTATCACCGCTAAAAATGTCTTCAGGCTTGATAAAACCGCCTGTTTCCAGTATAGTACCCATCCTGAAACATCATATCCCAGCGAAATCATCCTGGAGGGCTTAATGTACAGCGAAGCGGGCAAGACCAAATTCCAGATCGATCTGCGCCAACACCTGCGTGACCAGAACATCAGCGGCAACCTGGTGCATCTGCTCTGCGAGGTGGCCGAGGCGAGCAAATACGTGATCAACGCGGTCCGTACCGGTGACCTGGGCGTTGCGGGCACCTCAAACCTCTACGGAGAGGAGCAACTGGCCCTGGATGTACTCTCGGACCGTATTATGCGTAAACGGCTGCAACATTCCGGTGTGGTCTGCAATATCGCCTCCGAAGAGATGGAGGAGATCTTTCAGGTCTCCAGCAATCCCCAGGGGATGTTTTCGGTGGCGTACGATCCGCTGGACGGCTCTTCTCTCGTGGATGTCAATCTGGCGGTGGGCACTATTGTAGGTATTTATCAGGGTTGTGACCTGCTCCAGCCGGGGCGCAGGATGGTCGGCGCAATGTACATCCTTTACGGGCCGCGGGTATCCCTGGTCTATTCCGTCGGCAAGGGGGTCTATGAGTTCACCATGAACCAGTTGATGGAGTACACCCTGACACGCGAGAGGATCCAGATGAAACCGTTTGGCGACATATATTCGCCGGGTGGCCTGCGCAAGAAATACAGTGAGTGTAATGAGCGTTTTATCCGTTACCTGGAGGACAAGGGGTCCAAGTTGCGCTATTCGGGCGGCTTCGTACCGGACATAAACCAGATACTGATGAAGGGGAAGGGGGTCTTCATGTATCCGGCCCTTAATGACACCCCTAACGGCAAGCTGCGCCTTTTGTTCGAGCTCAACCCGATGGCCTTCCTGATTGAACAGGCCGGCGGCGCCGCCACCAACGGCCAGATCCCGATTCTGGATATCGTCCCCGGTGGACTCGACCAGCGCAGCCCGGTCTACATCGGCTGCCGCGAGGACGTGGAGAAGGCCGCCGACTTCCTGAACGGCAACTGCTAGGGATACCTGGAGCCCGGTAATGGAAGAAAGCGGCAAACAGGATCCAAAACCGGCACGGCGGCTGTGCGGCGAGATCAAGCTCTTCGATCTGTGCGACCTGGATGGGTGCGGCGACAGGGAGGGGCGTTTCTGCGGCAACCAGGACCTGCTGGCGCGCTTCGAGCAGATCAGCGACGAGGAGCGCACGCCGGAACGTTACCTGGACGAGGAACCGGACGAGGACGATGACGACGAAGCCGGCTACGGTGATGAATTCGATGATGGATACGGCGATGAAGGGGACGGCTGGGAGGAGGAGTAGGGCCTGAGGGTCGTCGGAGAATGGTCTCTTCCGGGGGGGAGCGGTGAATGCGCCGCTTCCCCCTTTTGTTGGAGGCATCCACTGCCGGCATAGGCGAACGCAACTATTTTCATCCCTCCGACATCCCCGCAAAAAATATCTACGATCATGTATTATTGACTGTCATTTTCGACCAATTGCGGTTATTAATATAGGATCATATATATTTTTTGGAGATCGCATGAAAATTTCAAAGCCGGAAGATATCGGGCAGACCATCAGGCGGAAACGCAAGGCCGATGGCCTCACCCTGGAAGAAGCGGCCGCGGTCTGCGGGGTGAGTTATGCCTTTCTGTCCGCCCTGGAAAACGGCAAGGAGACGGTTCGCCTTAACAAGGTGCTGCAGGTCATCAACTGTCTCGGCATCGAGTTGGAAGCGAATACTCGGACGTGGGCGGCAGGGAAGGATGAATCATGACCGCCCCCCTGCTGGTCAAAATTGATGAGATTCCGGTCGGACGTCTCTGGCTGGACGGGAAGAAACGCTTCTGCTTCCGGTATGCAAGCGGGTGGCTGGAACATTCGAGAATTCCCCTGTCTCTCTCATTGCCGTTAAGAGCCGATCCCTATCTTGATGACGAATCCCACCCTTTTTTCGCCAACCTCCTGCCTGAAGAAAAGATCCGCGCAGTGATCGCCCGGAATCTCGGCGTCTCTCTGAATAACGATTTCGGGCTGCTGGAACGGATCGGCGGCGATTGCGCCGGCGCGGTTTCACTCCATCCCGAGACTGCCGGCCCGGAGCGGGAGCCCCCCTCATATCGACATCTCTCGCTTTCCGAACTGAACACCATCATCAGGGAACTCCAGCAACGGCCGCTTCTGGCCGGTGAAAAGGGGATTCGGCTATCACTGGCAGGCGCACAGAAAAAACTCCCGGTCTTCTACGATGGGCAGAACTTCCATCTTGGGTATGGCAATGCGCCGAGCAACTACATCATCAAGCCGGCCATCGAGAACCTGGACGCTACGGTCGAGAACGAGGCTTACTGCATGGCCCTGGCCCGTGAGGTCGGGCTGGATGTGCCGCAGTCATTCATCCACCAGCATGAGGAGACGAGGGTATTTGTCGTCAAGCGCTTCGACCGCGCGGCAGGCGCCGATGGGATCAAGAGGCTGCATCAGGAGGATTTCTGCCAGGCGCTCCATGTCCCGCCCGAGTACAAGTATGAATCCGAGGGTGGGCCGTCGCTGGCGGCATGCTTCGACCTGGTGCGGAATGCCAGCATCAGGTCGGGGAAGGATGTGCTGTCGCTTCTGAACTGGGTGATTTTCAATTACCTGATCGGCAACTCCGATGCCCACGCTAAGAACATCTCCCTGTTGCTGCTTCCGGAAGGACCGATGCTGGCCCCTTTCTACGATCTCCTTTCGACGAGGATCTATGCCCATTACGGCCTGGCGGAGGGGCTGGCCATGAAGATCGGCGGCGAAAGTGATCCGGGCGCAATTCAGAAGAGGCATTGGGAACGGTTCGCCGGAGAGGTGGGCGTAAAACCGCGGCTGGTGCTGACACGCGTTGTCGAAACTGCCCGGAGGATGCAGAATCTCCGCTTGCAGCTTTTCAAGGGGGCGTTTGACCGATATAGATGCGACGCCCTTTACCGCTTGATGGAACTGATGGGGGATATGGCAGAGAAGGCCGTACGAAGGCTTGGGTAATTCTACAAGAGGGGAAGGTTGCATGTGTCGCCGTTATAAGTGGAGGACGAGTAGAATTGAACAGCTGATCCGGAAGCAGATGCACACCAGGGGGGAGCCGGTCATGGATACCGCCTCCCCCTATTTTTTGCCCACCCATGCAGGCCGGATGAAGCGTAGCGCATCCGGCTGACAATGCGGGCAATATCGACAATGCCGGAACCGCTGCGCTTGTTCCGGCCTACGAAGAAATACGTGTTACATGGTACTAAGGATTATATTTACAGGTCGTGTTGAAATGACCATAATGGTCAACCGGCAGTATCCATGGAGGTGCACAATGCAAACCGCGGCTGTTTCGGAATTAATGGCACCGCTTTTCCCCTGTTTCCCGCCACCATGCCCTGACCCGCCATGCCGATCCTGACCCTCGATACAGACGGAAGGATAGCCATCCCCCCCGACCTGCGCGAGCGGCTGGGGGTGCGCCCCGGCGACGCGGTTGAAGTGGCGATGGGCGAGGGAGCGGAGCTGGTGGTTCGTGCTGCCCGAGTTCTTCCCCACCCAAAACCCGAGGGAGAGGGGAGAAAGACGCTGGATAGCGCCATCGCCCGCAAGAACCTGCAGACCCCGATGCAGTTCATCAAGGGGGTCGGGCCGAAGCTCTCCGAACTGCTGGCCAAACGGGGGGTGACGACCGTCGAGGACGCCCTCTATCTGCTGCCGCACCGCTACGAGGACCGCCGCGAGCTGCGCCCGGTCCAGAGACTGCGTCCAGGTACGACCGAGGTCTTCAGCGGAAAGGTGCTTTCCGCCGACATGACGGCCACCAAGGGGGGGCGGCGCTTCTTCGAGGCGGTTGTTGCCGACGAGAGCGGCAGCATCGTGCTGAAATGGTTCAACAGCAATCCGACATTCATGAAACGCGTCTGGAAGGTCGGCAGGAGCGGCGTTTTTACCGGCGAGGTCTCCCAGTTCGGCTACCAGCGCGAGGTGCATCACCCCGACGTGGAGTGGCTGGAGGAGGGGAGAAGCGTGCAGGCGGTTCTGGCCGCCGACCCGGTCAATTTCGGCCGGATCGTCCCAGTGTATCCCCTGACGGAGGGGCTGAACCAGAAGGTCATGCGCCGGGTGATGAAGGAGGTGGTGGACGGGTATCTCCCTTCCATCCGGGAACCGGTCCCCGCCGAAATCCTCGACCCCCTGCATCTGCCCGGCCTGCGCGACTCCCTGCGGAATGTGCACCTGCCGCCGGCCGAGATGAAGCTCCAAGAGCTTAGTGAAGGGCGGACACCGTCGCACCGGGCCCTGGCCTTTGACGAGTTTTTCTTCTGGGAGCTGGGGCTGGCCATGAAGAAGCGCGGCGTAGCGTTGGAGGAGGGGATCGCCTTCGAGGTGACCCACCGTTATACCAAGCAGCTGGCGAAACTGCTCCCCTTCGAGTTGACCGGCGCCCAGCGCCGGGTGCTCTCCGAGATCAAGGCCGACATGATGGCCCCACACCCGATGCACCGTCTGGTGCAGGGGGACGTGGGAAGCGGCAAGACGCTGGTGGCGCTGATGGCCGCGCTCCTGGCGGTTGAAAACGGCTATCAGGTGGCCATAATGGCCCCCACCGAGATCCTGGCCGAGCAGCACTGGCACACCATCCATCAATGGTGCTCGCAGCTCGGCATCGAGACGTGCCTGATCACGGCCGGCATGAAGGGCAAGGCCAAAAAGGAGGCGCTGGAACGGGTGGCCGGCGGCAGCGCCCGGATCGTGATCGGCACCCATGCCGTGATCCAGGAGAAGGTCGAGTTCTTTCGGCTGGGACTGGGCATCATCGACGAGCAGCACCGTTTCGGCGTGCTGCAGCGCGGTATCCTCAAAAAGAAGGGGATCAATCCGGACCTCCTGGTCATGACCGCCACCCCCATCCCCAGGACCCTGGCCATGACCCTGTTCGGCGACCTTGCCCTGTCGGTGATTGACGAACTCCCGCCGGGGCGAACCCCGGTCGAGACGCGGATATTTTTTGAATCGCGGCGGACGCAGGTCTATGATACTATCCGTGCCGAGGTCAGGCAGGGGCGACAGGCCTACGTCATCTATCCACTGGTGGAAGAGACGGAGAAATCGGACCTGAAGGCGGCCAGCCAAATGGCCGATCACCTGCGGGAAGCGATCTTCCCGGATCTGGCCATCGGCCTTTTGCATGGAAGGCAGAGCCCGGATGAGAAGGAGTCGATCATGGGCTCCTTCAAGAGGCGCGAGTTGGACATCCTGGTCTCCACCACGGTGATCGAGGTGGGGATCGACGTCCCCAACGCCTCGGTCATGGTGATCGAGCACGCCGAGCGCTTCGGGCTTTCGCAACTGCACCAGTTGCGCGGCAGGGTGGGGCGGGGCAGCGCCAAATCGCTCTGCCTGCTGCTGACGCCGGGGAGGCTTTCGGAGGACGGCGAGCGGCGGCTGCGGGTCATGGAATCAACCAGCGACGGTTTCCGCATCGCAGAGGCCGACCTGGAGATACGCGGTCCGGGCGATTTTCTCGGCACCCGCCAGGCCGGCATGCCGGATTTTCGTGTGGCCAGCATCCTGCGCGACGGGAGCATCCTGGAACAGGCCCGCCAGGCGGCCTTCGGACTATTGGAGAGCGATCAGGAGCTGTCCGCGCCGGGCCACGCCCCCCTGCGGGAGGAGCTGCTGCGCCGCTGGGGAAAGCGGCTGGAACTGGCGGCGGTAGGATAATATATGCGCATACTGACAGGCACTGAAATATTCAACAACAACCTGAACGGTTCTGTTATAACCATCGGAAATTTCGACGGTGTCCATCGCGGGCACCTGGAGATATTCCGCCATCTCAGGGAGAGGAGCGCCCGGCTCGGGCTTCCATCGGTGGTGGTCACCTTCGAGCCTCATCCGCTGGCGGTACTGGCGCCCGCGGCAGCGCCGGCGATGATCACCACCCATGAGCAGAAGGCCGCCCTGATCGCCGAGGCGGGGATCGACTGCCTGGCGGTGATCGAGTTTACCCGCGAGTTCTCCCAGGTTACGGCGGATGCGTTCGTGCGCGACATCCTCCTCGGGGCCTTGGGCATGCGCCACATCATCATCGGTCACGACTACGCCTTCGGCAGGGAGCGCCAGGGGAACTACGAGACCCTGGAGCTCCTGGGGGCCGAGTGCGGCTTCACCCTGGAGGATCTCGACCCGGTGGGGGAGGGCGCCGTCATCTTCAGCAGCAGCCTGGTACGCCGCCTGATCGCCGGCGGAGACATGACCGCCGCCGCCGCCATCCTGGGCAGATATCACGTCATTTCCGGACGGGTGGTGCACGGCCGCGACATCGGCCACAAGCTCGGCTTTCCCACGGCCAATATCGCCACGCGCAACGAGCTGATCCCGCCCGACGGGGTGTACGCCGTCATGGTGGCGGTGGGGGGGACACTCCTGAAAGGCGCCTGCAACATCGGGACGAATCCGACCTTCGGGGAGGGGGAGCGGAGCGTCGAGGTGTTCCTGCTGGATTTTTCCGCCGAGATATACGACCGCGAGATCGCGGTCTGCTTCGTGCGGCGCCTGCGGGAGGAGAAGAGGTTTCCCGATGCCGATACGCTCATCCGGGCCATCGAGCAGGATGTGGCGCTGACCCGGGTGATCCTGGACGGCGTCACGCCCGAGATGGTCAAGCCGCTGCTGAATCCCGATAGGAACACGGTTATTTCATGAAAAAGCGAGTTAACATTAAATTCTGGCTGGGGATCGGCGTCAGTGTCTTCTTCATGGCGCTGCTCTTCAGGCGGATCGATTTCAGCCAATTGGCGGCCGCCCTGCGTACGGTGGATTACCGCTTCATAGTGCTGGCGGTACTCTCCACCTTTGTCAGCTATTTCCTGCGGGCGGTGCGCTGGCGCTACCTGCTCATCCCCGAAAAGCCGATTCCCCTTTCATCGCTCTACCCGGCCACCATCATCGGCTACATGGCCAACAACCTGCTCCCGGCGCGCTTGGGAGAATTCGTGCGCGCCCATGTCCTGGCCCGGCGGGAAGGTCTGGAAACACCCGCGGTATTCGCCTCGCTGGTGATCGACCGCCTCCTTGACGGCTTCACGGTGCTGCTCATGCTGCTGACAACCATGTTCACCCTGCGTCTGCCGCAGGGCATGGCGGATGCCGCTACGGCGCTCCGGGTCGGCGGCGTGGCGATGTTTCTGCTCTATCTGGGGGTGCTCATATTTCTGCTTCTGCTCAAGCGGCAGACCATGAGGACCCTTGCGTTCGTGGGATGGCTCCTGAGACCGTTTCCGCAGGGCATTTCAGAGCGACTCATCCCGCTTTTCGGCTCATTCATCTCCGGCATCAGGATGTCCGCCAAGGGGGGGCACATCGCGGCGATGCTGGTGACGTCACTCCTGGTATGGACCTTCGCGGTCCTGCCGGTGGATTTCGTGCTGCAAGGCTTCGGCATCCATCTCCCCATCAGCGCCGCCATGTTCATCATGGTGCTGCTGGTGTTTGCGGTGATGGTGCCCGCCTCACCCGGTTTCATCGGCACCTATCACTATGCCTGCTTCAAGGGGCTCTCGGCCTTCGGCATCGCCGATTCCGTCTCAGTGAGCATCGCCCTTGTCATCCATGCGGTAGGCTTTTTCCCGGTCATCATCGCTGGACTGTATCATCTCTGGAAAGAGGGACTTTCGCTCCACGCGCTGGAAGCGGCGTCCCACGACAAAGCCAATGAAACTGCCTAAGATAGCCTTGCGCGGCCTGGATACTTTCGTGATCATGGCGTTCACGGTCCCGTTCGCGATCTACATGCTCACCCTGGCGCCCTCGGTGACCTTTTTCGACAGCGGCGAGTTCGTTACGGCCGCCTGGTCCCTGGGGTCGGCCCACTCTCCCGGTTACCCGCTGTTCCTGATGTTCGCCAAGCCATTTACATGGCTGCCGCTGGGAAACATCGCCTTCCGCATCAACATGGCCACGGCCCTGTCGTCGTCGTTTGCGTGCCTGGGGGTCTATTTTCTGACAGTCCATCTGCTCAGGGATGAACGGCTGGTCGAGGACGGACGCTTCTCCCGCTTCTGCGTCAAGGGGGCCGGATTGGCGGCGGCGCTCACCTTCAGCGTTACCCCGCGGCTCTGGCTGCAATCCAACCACGACAAGCCCTATCCGCTTTTGGCCTTCATCACCGCCTGCATCTTCTACCTGCTGCTGAAGTGGCGCGAAGAGTACCAGGGGGGCGAGGAACGCCCGGCCTGCATCTACGCCGGCGCCTTTCTGGCCGGACTGGCCATGGCGGTCCACCAGACGGTAGTCCTGCTGCTGCCCGCCTGGTTTCTCATGATCGTTCTGACCGACTGGCGCATGCTGACCAGGATCAGGGAGATTGTCCTGGCAACGGCCTTTGCCCTTTTCGGCTTTTCCGTGCATCTCTACCTGCCGCTCAGGGCGACCGCAAACCCGCTGCTCAACTGGGGCGACACCAAGAGCTTCGGGCAGTTCATGTGGCATTTCCTGCGCAAGGGCTATCCTGCCGAGCCGCACCCCCGCGACTGGAACCTGCTCTGGGCGCAGATCAAGGCATTCAACGTTCCCCACGAGTTCACCTGGCTGGGGGCCGGCCTGGCCGTACTGGCCCTGGTCTGCCTCTGGCGGCGGCAGCGCGACGTGGTCATCGCCTGCCTGGCCGGGGTGGCGACCTTCCTGCTGGTCATTGCCGGCCATTTCAACACGCCCCGCGAGATGATCTTCCTGACGGAGGAGTTCTTCACGCCGCTCTACCTGCTGGCAGCCGTGCTGATCGGTGTCGGCCTGTACCATCTGCTCGCCTTTGCGGTGGTCAGGGCACGGCTTCCCGCGCGCTACGACGCCAGGGTGTACCTCCTGACGGGGGTCATGCTCTTTGCCCTGCCGGTCACCCTCTGTGCCGTGAACTATTACGAGAACGACCAGCACGACAACTACATCGCCTTTGATTACGCCACCAACTCCCTGCGCTCCCTCCCCCAAAACGCGGTCATGTTTACCTGGGGGGACAGCGGCGCCTTTCCGCTCTGGTACCTGCAGGGGGTGGAGCGGATGCGCGAGGACCTGGATATTCCCCATACGCCCCATCTCGTCTTCGACTGGTATCTGGAGTCCATGCCGCGCCTCTTCGGTGAGAGCCGCCTGCGAAGGCTCGACAGGCAGAGTTACGGGCCCGAGGCGGCCCTGCGCCTGGCCATCACCGAGATCATCGACCGGCGGCCGACCTATATCGACTTCTCGACGCGTTACTCCGTTCCCTTCAGCGACTACGTCCCCGTGCAGCAGGGGATCGTCTACCGCATACGGCGCGCCAGCCAACCGGCCGGACTGCCGGATATCTCGGTCTGGGAGAACTACAACGACCGGGGCATCCTGGAAAAGATATCGTTCCTCGACCTCGACACCGGCAAGGCCATCCTGATCTACGCCCATAGCCATCTGGAGACCGGCGAGTTCCTCATGAGCATCGGCCGGATGCAGGAGGGGATGCAGATGCTGCGCAAGGCGGAGCGGATCTCGCCCGAGCTGGGTGGCTCCGTGCAACAGGTGCTCATGCATTACAGGGGGAAACGGTGATATGATGCCTCAGTTGAACGGCTCGACAAAGGTGCTGGCCATTATCGGCCATCCGGTGGAACACTCCCGCTCCCCGGCCATGCAGAACGCGGCCCTGGCGGCCTGCGGGCTGGACTACGTCTATGTCCCCTTCGGCGTTCCCCCCGAGCGGCTCGCCGCGGCCGTCTCCGGTCTGCGCGCCCTGGGGGTGGCGGGATTCAACGTCACCATCCCCCACAAGATCGCCGTCATGGCGCATCTCGACCTCCTTGACGAAAGCGCCGAGGCGGCCGGGGCGGTCAACACCGTCCTCAACGACGCGGGGCGTCTGATCGGCTACAACACCGACGGCGAGGGATTGGTAAGGTCGCTGGCGGAGGACCTCGGGGTCCTGCCCGGCAACGGCACCATTGTCATCGTCGGTGCGGGAGGTGCGGCCCGCGGGGCGATTGCCGCCCTCTGCCGCGCCGGCGCCGGACGCATCGTCGTCGTCAACCGCGGCAGGGAGAGGGCCTTGGAACTGGCGCAATCCATGGCGCGACGATATGGAGCAACCGAGATCATCCCGACCGCCGATGCTGCGGAGTTGAGGCCATGGCTGGGCGATACGGCGCTGCTCGTCAATACCACCTCGCTGGGCATGCAGCATGAGGCCATCCCATTCCTCAGGGTTGAGGAGCTGCCCCGAACGGCCGCGGTCTATGACATGGTCTATGCGCCTCCCGTCACTCCCCTGCTTCGGGGGGCAACAGCCTGTGGACTCAACTGCGCCAACGGCCTGGGCATGCTGGCGGCGCAGGGGGAGCTGGCCTTCCGGATCTGGACCGGTGCGCTTCCCCCCGCAGGGGTCATGAGAGGCGTGCTCGCGGCCGTTCATCCCAGCTCACAACAGCTTGACAACACGCGTAAATCCGCATAAAATTTGGCTTTCAGCGTTTCAGGGGGCAGTATGCAGTCAAGCCGGCTGGGAGAGATCCTGGTTAAGAACAATCTGATTACCCGCGAGCAGCTTGCCAAGGCGCTCGAAGAGCAGAAGCTCTCCGGTAATCAGATCCGTCTCGGCACTATACTCATCAAGCAGAACCTCATCACGGAACAGGAACTCACCTCGTTCCTCTCCAAGCAGTACGGCGTTCCCACCATCAACCTTGCCGACTACGACATCGATCCGGCCATCACCAGGATCATCCCGCCGGAGGTCGTCCAGAAATACCAGCTCGTCCCGGTCAACCGGGCCGGCGCGACCCTGATCGTGGCGGTGAGCGACCCCTCCAACCTCTTCGCCATCGAAGACATCAAGTTCATGACCAACTACAACGTGGAGGTGGTGGTCGCCTCGGAAGGCGACATCAAGGCCGCCATCGACAAGTACTACGACCAGTCGGCCTCCCTGGCCGATGTCATGAGCGATCTGGATGTCGTGGACCTTGAAATCGTCGGCGACGACGAGGAGGTCGATGTCGGCTCCCTGGAGCGGGCCACCGAGGACGCCCCGGTCGTAAAGATGGTCAACGCCATCCTGCAGGACGCCATAAAGAAGAAGGCCAGCGATATCCACATCGAGCCCTACGAGAAGATGTTCCGCGTCCGTTACCGCATCGACGGCATACTGTACGAGATGATGAAGCCGCCGCTCAAGTTGAAGAACGCCATCACCTCCCGCATCAAGATCATGGCCGAGCTGGATATCGCCGAACGGCGCCTCCCCCAGGACGGACGCATCAAGATCAAGCTGGGTGGCGGCAAGGACATGGATTTCCGTGTCTCGGTCCTGCCGACCCTTTTCGGAGAAAAGATCTGCATGCGGCTGCTCGACAAGAGCAACCTGCAGACCGACCTGACCAAGCTCGGCTACGAGCCGGAGGCGCTGGAGCACTTCAAGCGCGAGATACACAAACCCTTCGGCATGGTGCTGGTTACCGGCCCCACCGGCAGCGGCAAGACCGTCTCGCTCTACTCGGCCCTTGCCGAGCTGAACAAGGTCTCCGAGAACATATCCACCGCCGAGGACCCGGTCGAGTTCAACTTCGCCGGCATCAACCAGGTGCAGATGCACGAAGACATCGGCCTCAACTTTGCGGCGGCCCTGCGCTCCTTCCTGCGCCAGGACCCGGACATCATCATGATCGGCGAGATCCGCGACTTCGAGACCGCCGAGATCGCCACCAAGGCCGCCCTGACCGGTCATCTGGTGCTCTCGACTCTGCATACCAACGATGCCCCGGCAACCATCAACCGCCTGCTCAACATGGGTATCGAGCCGTTCCTGGTGGCGTCGGCCGTCAACCTGATCACCGCGCAACGCCTGGCGCGGCGCAACTGCGGCGAGTGCAAGGTGCCGGAGGATATCCCGGTCCAGGCGCTGATCGAAGCCGGGGTGCCGCCCGACGAGGCCCCTTCCTATGTCTGCCTGCGCGGCAGGGGATGTCCGGTCTGCAACGGCACCGGCTACAAGGGGAGGGTCGGTTTCTACCAGGTCATGCCGATGCTCGAGGAGATCCGCGAGCTGATCCTGAACGGCGCCAATACCGCCGAAATTAAACGCGAATCCATGCGCCTGGGCATCAAATCGATGCGCCAGTCAGGGCTTACCAAGCTGAAGGAGGGGGTTACCTCCTTCGAAGAGGTCCTGCGGGTAACGGTCGCGGACGACTGATTTTTTCACCACCCCCGACCCCTCCTTATCAAGGAGGGGAGCATGTAATCCCCCTCCTGGTTCAGGAGGGGTTAGGGGTGGTCAGGTGTCAGCTTGAAGTATAAGGGAGAACACAAACCATGATCAATCTCCATCAATTGCTGAAGACACTCGTGGAAGCCAACGGTTCCGACCTGCACATCACCACCAACTCCCCGCCGCAGATCCGCGTGGACGGCAAGCTCACCCCCCTGGATTATCCCCCCATGAACCAGGTGGAGACCAAGCAGCTCTGCTACAGTGTCCTCACCGAGTCCCAGAAGCACAAATTCGAGGAAGAGAACGAGCTGGACCTCTCCTTCGGGGTCAAGGGGCTTTCCCGCTTCAGGGGCAACATGTTCGTCCAGCGCGGCGCCGTGGCAGGGGTCTTCAGGGTCATCCCCTACAAGATACTCTCCTTCGAGGAACTCAGCCTGCCGCCGATCGTCGTCGAACTGGCCGCCAAGCCGCGCGGCCTGATCCTCGTCACCGGCCCCACCGGCAGCGGAAAGTCCACCACGCTGGCCTCGATCATAGACTACATCAATGTCAACCGTCGCGAGCACATCGTCACCATCGAGGACCCGATCGAGTACCTCCACCCCCACAAGGGGTGCCTGGTGAACCAACGCGAGGTGGGCGCCGACACGAAAGGGTTCAAGAATGCCCTCAAATACGTCCTGCGCCAGGACCCGGACGTGGTTCTGGTCGGCGAGTTGCGCGACCTGGAGACCATCGAGGCGGCCCTGACCCTTTCCGAGACCGGGCACCTCTGCCTGGCCACCCTGCATACCAACTCCTGCGCCCAGACCATAAACCGCATCGTCGACGTGTTCCCCCCCTACCAGCAGACCCAGATCCGCGCCCAGCTCTCATTCGTGCTGGAGGGGGTGATGTCGCAGACCCTGATACCCAAGATGAACAGCAAGGGGAGGGCCATGTCCCTGGAGATCATGGTGCCGAACGCCGCCATCCGCAACCTGATCCGCGAGGACAAGATCCATCAGATCTATTCCCAGATGCAGGTCGGCCAGGAAAAATACGGTATGCAGACCATGAACCAGTCGCTCTTTTCCCTGTACCAGAGACGCCTGATATCGCTCGATGATGCCATGGGAAGGTCGCAGGACCCGGAGGAGTTCAAACAGATGCTGAACAATCCGTCGGCCGGCATGCGCAGACCGCCGGCACGTTAACCCGTTTCAGGTTTCAGCTTGAACTTGAAACCTTTCAGCGCACGAGGAGAACAGAGGATGCCGAAATTTAACTGGGAAGCAAAATCCAAGACTGGCGCCGTCCAGAAAGGTGTCATGGAAGCCGCCGGCGTCGAGGTGGTCGAGGCCCAGCTGAAGAGGTACGGATTCACGGGGATCAACATAGCCGAGGCCTCCAAGGGATTCGCGATAAAGCTGCCGAAATTCGGCGGCGGCGGCAAGGTGGAAACCAAGGAGTTGGTCATCTTCACCCGCCAGTTCGCCACCATGATCGACTCGGGGCTGCCGCTGGTCCAATGCCTCGATATCCTGGCCAGCCAGCAGGAGAACAAGACCTTCAAGGATATCCTCTACAAGGTCAAGGAGAGCGTGGAGAGCGGCTCCACCTTTGCCGAGGCCCTCGGCAAGCATCCCAAGGCGTTCGATCAGCTCTTCGTCAACCTGGTGGCGGCCGGAGAGGTTGGCGGTATCCTCGATACGATCCTGAACCGTCTGGCAGCCTACATCGAGAAGGCCATGAAGCTGAAAAAACAGATCAAGGGCGCCATGGTCTACCCGATAACCATCATGTCCATCGCCGTCATCGTCGTCGGCGTGATCCTGGTCTTCGTCATCCCGACCTTTGCCAAGATGTTTGCCGATTTCGGCGGCGAACTGCCGGCGCCGACCAAGTTCGTCATCGCGCTGAGCAACTTCCTGCTGAAGTACATCATCGTCATCATCGCCGCATTCTTCGGCCTCGTTACCGCGATCAAGAAGTACTATGCCACCGCAGGCGGACGGAAGACCATCGACCGCCTGGCCCTCAAGGCCCCGATTGCCGGCCCGCTGATCCGCAAGGTGTCCGTGGCCAAGTTCACCCGCACCCTGGGCACCATGGTCAGTTCCGGCGTGCCGATCATGGACGGCCTGGAGATCGTCGCCAAGACCGCCGGCAACAAGATCGTCGAAGAGGCCATCTACGGCGTCCGCCAGGCCATCTCGGAGGGGAAGACCATGGCAGAGCCGCTGGCCGCCTGCGGCGTCTTCCCACCCATGGTGGTGCAGATGATCTCCGTGGGCGAGGCGACCGGCGCCATGGACGCCATGCTGAACAAGATCGCGGATTTCTACGACGACGAGGTCGATGACGCCGTCTCGGCCATGACAGCGATGATGGAGCCGCTCTTGATGGTATTCCTGGGGACCACCGTCGGCGGCCTCGTAGTCGCCATGTACCTGCCGATCTTCAAACTGGCGGGTGCCGTCGGCGGATAGGCATGGGGCCTGAACGCAGACTCAGGATCTTCATCTACGCCCGGATAATCGTTTCCTTCCTGTTCCTGGCGTCAACCCTGCTGCTAAGCTTTCAGGACCCCGCCGCGGCCCAGGACCAGTTCCGGACAGGGCTGGTCAGGCTGATGGCGTTCGCGTTCATCTTCTCGGTCGTCTCCCACCTTGCCCTCGGATTTGGCAGGGCACGCTTTTTCATCACCTATCTCCAGACGATCTGGGACCTGCTCTTCGTAACGGTCCTGCTGTTGTTCACCGGCGGCATCCTCAGCCCGTATTCATTCCTCTACCTCCTTTCCATCATGAACGCAGGGGTCCTCCTGGGTCGCAGGGAGGCGCTCTACACGGCGTCCCTGTGCGGCATCCTCTACGGCGCCATCATCGACTTCCAGTATTTCGGCCTGCTCTCGTCAATCGGCCTGAGCCAAGCCGACGCGCGGGATCTGGGGGCATCTCACGTCTTTTATACGATCTTTCTCAACCTGATCGGATTCTGTCTCACCGCCTTCATCACCGGCTATCTCTACCAGCGCGCCCGCGAGAGCGAGGACGCCCTCAGGGACAAGACCGTAGACTACGAGGAATTGGAGCGCTTGAGCACGACCATCGTTGCGAACGTGGAGAGCGGGCTATTGACCGTAACGCCGCAGGGGAGAATCAGGGTATTCAACCGCTACGCGGAGGCGGTGACCGGCAAAACCCAGGCAGATGTCTACGACACGCCCCTGGGCACCATCTTCCCGGCCATGTCCGGAATCGTGGAAAATATTGACTCTGCGGCGAACGGCGAGTTCGCGTTCGAGCCCGGTGATGGAGCGGGCATGATACTCGGCTACAGCGCCGTGCCGTTCACCGATACCCATGGCGAACCGGCCGGCGTGATCATCAATTTCAAGGACCTGACGGACATGAAACGGATGCAGGCGGCCCTCAAGAGGGCCGACCGGCTGGCCGCGCTGGGCGAGCTTTCGGCCCGCATGGCCCACGAGATCCGCAATCCATTGGCCGCCATGAGCGGATCGGTCCAGCTCCTGGCGGAGCACGGCACCATCGCCGAGAACGACGGGCGCCTGCTGGCCATCGTGCTGCGCGAGTCGGACCGGCTGAACGCACTTATCACCGATTTCCTGGCCTACGCACGCCCCGCCTCCCCCCAGAAGGAGCGCGTCGAGCTGCGCCCGCTCTGTGACGATATGTGCACACTGCTAGCTTCCGACAGCCGCTTCGGGCAGGTTGTCATCGCCAATCTCGTACCCGGACACATGGTCGTGCGGGGCGATGTCAACCAACTGCGCCAGGTGCTGCTCAACCTGCTCCACAATGCCGCGGATGCCATGCCCGACGGCGGCAGGGTGGAGATCGAGGCGCGATTCCTGTTGAGCGGCGCCGACGGATTCCAAAAGTCGCCGGTCGCCGTCATCACGGTGACCGACAGCGGCAGCGGCATCAACGCCGAAACGGCCACGCACCTGTTCGAACCGTTCTGGACCAGCAAGCCGGAGGGCTCCGGCCTGGGGCTGGCCATCACCTATCGGATCATCGAGGCCCACGGCGGGACCATCACGGCCGAGGCCCCTGCCGACGGCGGCTGCCGCTTCACGATCATGCTGCCGATCTGAGCCATGCGCATCCCCTTCTCCTACAGCCTCCGCAACCTGTTTACCCGCCGACTGACCACCTTCCTGACGGCGGCCGGAATGGCGCTGGTGGTGTTCGTCTTTGCCTCGGTCCTGATGCTGTCGGCGGGATTGGAAAAAACGCTGATAGAGACCGGTTCCGACGATAATGTCATCGTCACCCGCAAGGCGGCCAACTCCGAGGTACAGAGCGGTGTGGAACGCCGGCAGGCGGCCATAGTGGAGAGTCTGCCCGAGATCGCCACCGGCGGTGACGGACAGCCGCTTTTGACCAAGGAGTTGGTGGTGCTGATCAGCCTTCCCAAACGCGGCAGCGACAAGCCCGCCAATGTGGTCATCAGGGGTATCGGTCCGGCATCGCTCGCCCTGCGTCCGCAGGTGCGGCTCGCCGAGGGGCGCGTGCCGCGGCCGGGCTCCGCGGAGATCATAGCGGGCAGCAGTATCGCCAAGCGCTTCAAGGGGGGCGGTATCGGCGAGCGGCTTCGCTTCGGCATGCGCGACTGGACGGTGGTCGGGGTCTTCGATGCCGGCGCCACCGGTTTCAACTCCGAGATCTGGGGGGACGCCATCCAGCTCATGCAGGCCTTCCGGAGGCCGGTCTACTCCTCGGTTACCTTCAGGCTGCGCGACGCCGGCGATTTCGCCGTTGTCAAGGAGCGGCTGGACGGAGACCCGCGCCTGACGCTGGACGTAAGACGGGAGAAACAGTACTACCGCGACCAGTCCGAGGCCATGGCCAAGTTCCTGCGCATCCTGGGGTTGTCGCTGACGGTGATCTTCTCACTGGGCGCGGTCATCGGCGCCATGATCACCATGTATGCCGCCGTCGCCAACCGGGTGCGGGAGATCGGCACCCTGCGGGCGATCGGTTTCCGGCGCAACAGCATCCTGGCCGCCTTCCTGGCGGAGGCGCTGCTGCTCGGGCTGATCGGCGGGATCAGCGGCCTGATCTTCGCGTCGTGCATGCACTTGATCACCATCTCGACCATGAACTGGCAGACCTTTTCGGAGCTGGCCTTTTCATTTACCCTGACGTTCGATATCATCTGGAAGTCGATGCTGTTTGCGCTCATCATGGGTTTCGTCGGCGGCGTCGTCCCGGCCGTGCGCGCCAGCCGGCTCAAGATCGTCGATGCGTTGCGGGAGAGTTGATACAACGGAGATAGAATCAATGAATGGCCTGATCCACAAAAAACACTTCATGCTGGTCCTGCTGGCGATCCTTTCGGTGGTGCTCTACGGGCTGGACTACATCCTCTTGGGTAGCATCAGGGAACTGAGCGTCTGGTTCCTGGGAAATCTCGCCTTTCTGCCGCTTTACATCATATTCGTTACGCTGATGGTTGAACAGATCATGCGCGAGCGCGAGCGCCAAAACCTGATGCGCAAGCTGAACATGGTGATCGGCGTCTTTTTCAGCGAGGTGGGCAACCGCCTGCTCAGGGAGCTCTCCTCCTGCGTGGTGATGGGCGCCGAACTGCGCGGCGAGCTCAGGGTGAGCGGCCAGTGGGGCGAGGCCGACTTCCAGCGGGCGCTGGCCTATCTGCGCTCCCACGATCCGCAGATCGACAGCTCAGGTCACCACAGGCAGCTTCTCAAGGATTTTCTGATCGCCAGGCGCGGCTTCCTGGTCGGTCTCTTGGAGAACCAGAGCCTGCTGGAGCACGAGCAGTTCACCGACCTGCTCTGGGCGGTGTTCCACCTGCTGGAGGAGCTTGACGCCCGCGATTCGCTCGACGAGATGACGACCGCCGACCGCGAGCATCTGAACGGCGACATCAAGCGCGCCTTCGGCTATCTCTCCCGCGAATGGGTGTTCTATATGAGGCATCTCAAGGAGGATTACCCCTACCTCTTCTCGCTGGCGGTGCGCATGAACCCGATGGTGGAGCATCCCGATCCGCACGTGTACTGATGAGCGGAACCCGCTTGCCATCTTTTTCGTTGGAGGGCCATCAGTGGGGCGCAGTGGGTGATTAAGGACCGCTTGTGCCGATGTAATGCGGGTGCAGCGGTTATTGTTTTTAAGAACGTGAGCGTTGGTGGCTGACGGTATAGCCCAATTGACTTATACTTTTGGAAGGTATATTTTATGACTTGGACCGTGAAGCTATCCCGCAAGGCCGAGAAGCAGAAAGAGAAGCTGTCTAAGCCGGTTCGTCAAATCCTGTTCGCACTCATGCACGACATTGAGACCGGCGGCCCGGTACGGGGCGATTGGCCGAATTATTCAAAGCTGACAGACGGGCGGCATCATTGCCACCTGAAAAAGGGAAATCCGACATATGTGGTGGTTTGGAAAGTACTGGATAAAGAGAACAAGCTGGTGGAGGTAGTTTATGCAGGCACTCACGAAAAAGCGCCATACTGATGTTGCCCGTTTTGTCGGGCCCGCCGGGAAACTCCAGGAGCTTCGCCGGTATGCGGCCACTCTTGGTTTGACGGAGTCACAGGATAGTATCCCCTGGCGCGAGGCCTTCCCCGAGTTCAAGGGAAATGAAGCCGGAACGCTGCTTAGCGGCTACCGGCATCGTGAAGGGTTGACGCAGGTGCAGCTTTCAGAGGCGACCGGGATCCCCCAGCGCCACATCAGTGAGATGGAGAGCGGCAAGCGGATCATCGGCAAGGAAACCGCCAAAAAGCTGGGGGTAGCGCTGAAGTGCGATTACCGGGTGCTGCTGTAGATAGCCGCTTGAGCTGGAACGAGGCGTTATGGTTACGCCAGGGCACATGGTACGGGGATGATGGCAGCGTGTGTCTTCACTGGATGACTCTTGCGTGGATCTTTACAATTGGGTGGTGGTAATTTAATCAGTTTTGAGTATAATCCGTTCACTTAATAACAATTTAGAGGCGAAGATGTCGCAAGCTTTGGTTAATCCTGATATTTTGCGCTGGGCAAGAGAACGTTCTTACCTCGGCGTGGATATGCTTGCTCATAAAATCGGGACCAAGGTTGAGAAGGTGCTTGCCTGGGAAATGGGCGAAGCACTTCCAACCTTCAAGCAGCTAGTGCCCAAAAACCTGTTTCTTGTGACCTGGAACTCGAATCAGAATATTGGAGAGAACGCCGACCGCCTTGCCCGTCATCTCCGGGTAAGTACCGTGGTTATTGCCCGTCGTGCGCTGGACTTGAATCTGATTGATTGGGCCGGTTACTGGAGCTTCTATGAATCTGAGAGGGACAAATGGACCCGCACCCGTGAAGATTCCGAGAGTGGCGGAGATTTTTACCGGACGCTGAAAACACGTAACGGGACCAGGTTTTCCCAGGCGGTTCTATCCAGTGCCTATGAAGGAAGGTTGCTGTTTAGGGAGGCTGCTGCTTTGCTGGGGACAAGTGTGGGCAATCTTGACCACTACGCCAAGGAGATGGGCGTAAGGTAACGTTATGAATTACTTGGAAAGAGATATGGGGTCGCTTCTCCAAATTTCAAATTTGGAGAAGCGACCCCTCGCTTTCGTTCTTTCCCATCCCACCTTCTACCACCTTGACAATCTTTGTTCTACCAGACACAACGCCTGGATGCGAGCTGTCTGCGGACAGCTGAAAAGCGGGATTGTCGCCGCCGCTAAGACAGTTCTTGACCTCCGCGCCACATTCCCTGACGCCACACTGGCCGATTTCTACGATCCCCTGACCATGCCGCCAGAATTGGTCAAGGCCCACCAGGCGCTCGACCGCGCTGTCGATGCGGCCTACGGTAAAACCACCTTAAATACCGAAGCCGAGCGGGTGGCGTTTCTGTTCGAGCGCTACCAGCAACTCACTGCGCCGTTGGCGCTGGTGGAAAAGCCGGCAAAAATGAGGACCAGGGAACCGGTTCTGCCTGCGCGGCAAGAGTTTTCCCAGCCATAAAGGCAAGGGATCGGCAGCCCCGAAGAAAACGGTACCAGGCCCGAAGGATGCCCGTATGACAACGATGGAAAAACCAGGAATCGTGCAGGACAACGCCCTGCGTTGGCTGCTCTTGGCCGCGGGCTTCATCTGTACCGCCATCGGGGTGCTGGGGATATTTCTCCCCCTGCTCCCGACCACACCCCTGCTGCTCTTGGCCGCGGCCTGTTTCGCCCGCAGTTCGGAGCGCTTTCACCGCCGGCTGCTGGGGCACGGCCGGCTGGGGCCGATGATCCGTGGCTACCTTGAGGGCTCCGGCATCCCGCTGCGCGCCAAGGTAAGCGCCATTGCCATGGTCTGGCTTACCGTGCCGGCATCGGCCTTCCTGGTTGTGCCGCTCCCGTGGGTCAGGGTGCTGCTCCTCGTTATCGCCGTCGGGGTCACAGTCCATCTGCTCCGACTGCCGACGGGGAGCGGAGAGCGTTCATGATACCCTGGGAGTTCATCGACAGCTCGCCGGTACCCGGAGGCGGCGGAGAGCTTCGCCTCTACAGGCGGGGAAGGGAGTACTCGATCATGGTGAACGGCAGCGAGCTGATGAACAGCCGTGCCCACGGATCGGAGGAGGCCCTGGCCGAACTTGCCTGCGCCCGTATCGCCGACCGCCCTTGCCAGCGGGTTCTGATCGGGGGGCTGGGCATGGGTTACACCACTGCCGAGGCCCTGCGCAGGATCGGGGCCGGGGGGCGGGTGGTGGTGGCCGAGTTGGTACCGGCGGTGGTGGAATGGAACCGTGGCCCCCTTGCGGACCTGGCCGGCCATCCCCTTGAGGATGCCAGGGTCACGGTTCGCGAGATCGACGTCGCCCGGATCATCCAGTCTGAAGAGCGGGCCTACGACGCCATCCTGCTGGATGTGGACAACGGCCCGGTGGGGATGACCCGCAGGGGCAACGACCGGCTCTACTCGCGGCCCGGCCTGGATGCGGCCTTTGCGGCTTTGCGGCCGGGCGGGGTGTTGGCGGTATGGTCGGCCGGTCCGGATCAGGCCTTTACCAGGCTCCTGGGGCAGGCGGGTTTCGAGGTGGACGAGGTCCGCGTGCGGGCGCGAGGTCCCGGCAAGGGAGAGCGGCACACGATCTGGCTCGCCAAACGCGGGGCCTGATGCATTTTTCTTTGCGTCCTTGCGACATTGCGTTTCAATTGCTTTTTGGGGAGGAGTTGACATGGACCGAGCACATTTTTTCGCACTGACGGCGTTTTTCTCCATCGTCCTGATGCTGTACCTGGTCTATTCAATCGTCGCCCCATTCCTGGCGCCCATCGGCTGGGCGGGGGTGATCGGCATCCTCACCTTTCCCCTCTTCAAGAGGCTGCGCAGCCGGCTCGCAGGGCGCCAACAGACAGCTGCCGCGGTGATGACCGTTGCCGTCGTGTTCGTCCTTGTCCTGCCGGTGATCGGCATGGTCTTCCTCCTCGTCAGGGAGACGGCGGCGGCCTACCTGTTTCTGGAGCGGCTCTCCGCCGACGGGGGGAGACACCTCTTCGAGAACATCCAGGCCCATCCACTGCTCAAGCCGTGGATCGAGCGGCTGAACGCCTGGTTCGGCCCATTCACCCTCGAACTTGATGCGGCCCTCTTCCCCCAGATGAAGGAAATCGCCGCCACCGTGCTCAATTATTCGAAGGCGGTGGCGAAAAACGTCCTGTTCTTCGTCCTCAAGCTGATCCTGATGGTCATTTCTCTGTTCTTCATCTACCGCGACGGCGAGGGTTTCCAGAGGCAGCTTCTCTCCGTCATCCCCCTGGACGAATCCCACAAGCGGGTGCTGGTGGACACGGTCAAGAGGGTCGTCATGGCGGTCGTCTACGGCGTCTTTCTCACCTGCCTGGTCCAGGGCGTCCTGGGCGGTATCGGCTTCTGGGCGGCCGGCTTGCCCTCGCCACCGCTTTTCGGGGCCATCATGGCGGTCTGTGCGCTCGTCCCGGTAGTGGGAACGGCCCTCATCTGGCTGCCTGCCGCAGGATATCTCTTTTTGAGCGGGGAGGTCGTGAAGGGGGTAGGGCTCATGCTCTGGGGCGCCCTGGTGGTCAGCAGCATCGACAACCTCATCAGGCCGTTCTTCATCAGCGGCAAGGCCAGGCTGTCGGTCCTGGTGATCGCCATCGGCGGCCTGGGCGGACTGGTGTCGTTCGGCCTGCTCGGAGTCGTGATCGGGCCGCTCGTTTTGGCGCTGTTCCTGGCGCTTTTCGAGATATACAGGGCAGAGGTGGTGACGGATGGCAGCGATAAAGGATGATGACTGCCGCGACGCCTTGTGATATATCTTAATGAAAATCGGGAGCACGGCGCCAAGCCGGAGGCATCGTGCGGGAGGTACTTGATAAATTGAGGTTATTCACGGCGGTACTGCTTCTGCTTGCGCTCTCCACCCCGGCGGCGCCTTCGACCGCGACATCCCCAGGCAAACCTGATGACGACCTTTCCAGGCATCCCTTGTACTCGCGCTATGACTTCGGCAATACTTCCGGCGTGATCAATTTCGGCACCCAGCCGCTGGCGGTCCCGATCGGGGTGATCGGCGAGGTGATGCAACGGGACCGGATACTGACGGAGGAGCTCGGAAAGATCGGCCTCGAAATCCGCTTTCATCCCTTCCTGAAGGGGGACGACATCAACTTCTTCCTGAGGCGGGGACGGATAGACGCGGCCATGGGGGGGGACATGCCGACGATAGTGACGGCATCCTCGTTCGACATCCTGGTCACCGCGCTGGCGAAGCAGGGCTATTCCTCCATCGTCACGAGAGGTCACTTTACGATAAGGGGCCTCAAGGGGAAGCGCATCGGCTATCCGCCGGTATCCAACGCCCATTACGCGCTCCTGGCCGCGCTTGAATCGGCGGGCTTGAAAGAGTCCGAGGTGCGCATGGTCCCCATGGAGGTAAGCGAGGTGGTCGAGGCGTTTACCAGCGGCAGGATCGACGCCTTTGCCGCCTGGGAGCCGATATCCAGCGTCGCGCTGAAGCGGATCCACGATGCGGCCGCTATCTACCGCTACCTCAATTCGAGCTATCTCTATTTCGGCCGCTCCCTGCTTGATCGTCACCCCGAAGCGGCTTCACTGATCGTGGCCTCAATGGTCCGCGCCCTCGGCTGGATGAAGGGGAAGCAGGACCATCTGCTCCTGGCCGGCGAGTGGACCCTGGCGGCGGGAAAGCGGTTGCGGGGCAAGCCTGTGCCGCTTTCCGCCTCAGAGATCGCCCTTCTGACCATGAAGGACATCCTCAGTATCACCTCCTCCCCTATCATCCCCGAGAGGGACCTGGCCGCGAACGGCGCCATCCGCAAGAAATTCGATTTCCTGAAAGTCCGGGGACAGATATCCACCGAAGCCTCATGGGAAAGGCTCCTGCAAAGTTTTGACCGCGCCACGATTGCCAAGGTCCTGGCAAATCCGAAAAGGTACCGGCTGAACAGCTTCGATTACGCAATGGAGAAACCGGACAGATGAGTGACGTGTCGCCATCCGGCAGACCCGACAGAGGGAAACGCAGGCTAAGACCCCTGTCCTTCAGGGGGAGGATGCTGATCTATTTCGGCCTGACCTTTGCCGCGGGGCTTCTTGCCAGCGGCATGTCCAGCCTGTACGGCATCCCTTTCACCGATTTCAAGGGCGAGTACGGTCTGAGACGCGCGGAGGCGTTGCGGGAGCTGAACCTGCTTGCCGACATCAAGAAGGCCGAACTTCTGCACCTGATCGCCGAACGCCAGGGTGACGCGGCCGCATTCTGCGAAAGCCCCGTCCTGCGGAGGCTGGTCTCCCGTGTCTGTTCCCTGGCGCAAAAGCCTGGAGGGGCGCGGAGCGGCCCCTCCAGGCTCCGCTCCGCGTTGCAGGGCTCCGCTGACTACCGCTCCCTGACAGGGCATCTTGCGACCATCAAGCAGACCTACATGGTCCAGTACGACAAGATCAGGGTTGCGGACGCGGCCACGGGACTGATCATCACCTCGACCGATGAGAGGGATGTCGGCATGGACATGTCCCGCGACCCCGGCTTTATCAAGGCCAGGGGGGCGGGGCAGGATCAGGTCATGAGCGTGCTCAGGGACGCCGCGAGCGGCAACGCATACCTTTCCATCCATCACGCAATCAGGCGGGCGCCTGTTCGGGAAGGAGCGGAGGATGCCGTAACGGCGGTCCTTGCCCTCTATCTCAAGCCGGATGTGTTCATCAACTCCCTTGAGCTGAACAGACAGGAACTTGGGAAGACCGGGGAGATCCTCCTGGTCGACCAGGACACAAGACTTCTCACACCCCTGCAGCACGCCCTGCCGGACGGCAACATGCCCAAGCCGCTTGAGTTCCGTGTGGACACGAGGCAGGCACGGCTCGCCGCGGAGGGGAACGAGGGGATCATCTTCAGCGAGGATTACGGCGAGGTGCCTGTCCTGGCCGCCTTCCGTCATCTGCGCCTCAATACCGAGGTGGGCTGGGGGATGGTGGTCAAGAAGGACCAGGCCGAGGTCTTTGCGCCGATCCGCCGGCTGATGTACTACCTTACGCTCAAGGGGGCCTTTCTCTTCCTGCTGGTTCTCGGCCTGACCTATGCGATCGCCACGAAACTCTCCCGGCCGATCAAGCTGTTGAGCCTGACGGCCAAAAGGGTGGAGCAGGGGGACCTGGACGCCCGTTCGGAGACGGAGGGGGGCGACGAAGTGGGGGTCCTTGCCGGATCGTTCAACGCCATGGTGCAGCGTATCCAGAATTGGCACACAGAGCTCGAGGAGAGTGTTAACAGCCGTACCGCCGAGTTGGTTTCCGCGAATGCGGCGCTCGAAGGAGAGATCGTGGAGCGCAGCCGTATGGAGGAGGCGTTGCGTGTCTCCGAAGGCCGCTTCCGGGAGCTTCTCGAAACCGTTCAACTGGTTGCGGTAATCCTCGACAGGGAAGGAAACATCATCTTCTGCAACGACTACTTTCTCGATCAGACCGGCTGGTCCAGGGAAGAGGTGTTGGGGCACAGTTGGTTCGACACGTTCATCCCGGAAGAGGCCCGCGGCAGGTTGAAGCACCTGTTCAGCCGGATACTGGCCACTTCGGCCGTCACCGGGCATTACGAAAACCAGATCGTGACCAAGAGCGGCGCCCGGCGCACCATCGTATGGGACAATACCCTGCTGCGCGGCGGTGACGGCGGCCTTATCGGTATTGCCGGCCTGGGGACGGATGTGACAGAACACCGGGGCCTTGAGGAGCAGTTCCGGCAATCCCAGAAGATGGAGGCGATCGGCCAGTTGGCAGGAGGGGTGGCGCACGACTTCAACAACCTTCTTACCGCCATCATCGGCAATTGCGAGCTTATCCGGATGAAATCCGGCCCGAACAGTCCCTTCAGCGGTTATCTGGAACAGATCATGACCGTATCGGGCAAGGCCGCCAACCTTACCCAAAGCCTGCTCGCCTTCAGCAGGAGACAGTACCTGAGCTTCCAGGGTCTTGATCTCAACGACTGCGTCAGGGGGGTGGACAAACTGCTGTCGCGGGTGATCGGCGAGGATATCAACTTCAGGCTCGTCTTGACCGGAACCAGGCTGCCGGTCATGGCCGATCGCGGCCAGATGGAACATGTCCTGGTGAACCTTGCCACGAACGCGCGTGACGCCATGCCCGGCGGCGGGGAGCTGCTGATCGAGACACGGCGGGCAGACCTGGACACGCTCTCCGCCCAGCTCCACGGACTGGAAAAGAGCGGCGTGTACGCAATCATCCAGGTGTCAGACACCGGTTGCGGCATGGATGAGGCCACACGGGAGAGGATATTCGATCCCTTCTTCACAACCAAGGAGGTGGGAAAAGGGACCGGTCTGGGGCTTGCCATGGTGTTCGGAACCATCAGGCAGCATGGCGGCTATATCGACGTCTACAGCGAGCTCGGCAGTGGCACGGTCTTCAAGATCTATCTGCCCCTGGTCCCCGACGCGGCGGGCGTCGAGGACGTTGCCGCGCCGGAAACGGCGGCGCCGGGCGGGGACGAGACCGTGCTGTTGGTCGAGGATAGCGAGGATGTGCGCAAAAGTACCGCATTGATGCTGGAGGAATTCGGGTATCGGGTTATCGAGGCGGCCGACGGAGAAGAGGCTTTGGCGCGCTTCGCGGAGAACCGCGATTCCGTAAGAGTGGTGATCCTGGACGTGATCATGCCGGGGATGAACGGCAAGGAGGTCTACGACGCGTTGCGGAAGACGAAGCCGGAGCTGAGGGCGCTTTTCATCAGCGGCTATGCGGCGGATATCATCAACAGGACGGTGATGAAGGAGGAAGGACTGCACCTGCTGCAGAAACCGGTCACCCTGAACGAACTGCTGCAAAAGGTGCGGGAGCTTCTGGACAACGGGTAGTTCTGCGAAATGGTGATATTATATGATTCTGAATCCGTGATGCCTTCATCGCTACTCTCGCTTACAATGCCTAAGTCCTGGCGTTCCATGCTATTGTCACGACCCTGGCGCTGTTCACTTGACAAATCCGGCATGTTCTCCGTGGGCGGCGATTGACCCCGGCATTTCACTCGCTCCGCTCTTCAGGCATCACGGATTCAGAATTGCGCACAGGGAGGTAAAAATGCTGAACAGACGCAGTTGCGGTGTACTGCTGCACCCCACCTCGCTCCCCGGGAGCGGCGGCATCGGCACGCTGGGGGACGATGCCCGGCGCTTCATCGACCTGCTGGCCGGAATGGGCATCTCCATGTGGCAGGTCCTGCCGCTCACGCCCCCAGCCTGCGGTAACTCCCCCTACTCGGCCTTTTCGGCCTTTGCCGGCAACCCGCTGCTGATCGATATCGACCAGATTGTCAGGGAAGGGGACCTGGCGGACGCCGCCTGCCCCGGCTGCTTTCCCGAGGAGCGGGTGGATTACGATGCCGTGGCCGAATTCAAGTCGGTTGCGCTCCGGCGCGCCGCCCAGGCCTTCTTCGCCGCCGGCAGGAGCGCGCGTATGGAGGAGTTCTGGCACTTCTGCGACACCACCGCCTGGCTGCACGACTACGCGCTCTTCATGGCGCTGAAGGGGCGCTACAAGGGGAAGAGCTGGCACAAGTGGCCGGCCGATGCCGCCCTGTCAGCGCCGCAGATGTATGAGAAGGCCTCGGCCGAGCTGGGAGCGGAGATCGGGATACACAAGTATCTGCAATGGCAGTTTCAGCGCCAGTGGCGAAGCCTGCGCGACTACGCCGCCGGCCACGGCGTCGCCGTCATCGGCGACCTGCCCATCTTCGTGGCCTACGATTCGGCCGATGTCTGGCGCAACCGCGGCCTGTTCCTGCTGGACCCGGCCGGCAAGCCGACCGTGGTGGCCGGTGTTCCGCCAGACTATTTCAGCAAGACCGGCCAGTTGTGGGGCAATCCGCTCTACGACTGGGATGCGCTGGCGCGGCAGGGGTATGCCTGGTGGATCGAGCGTCTCCGCCACCTGTTCACCCAGTTCGACTGCGTGCGCATCGACCACTTCCGCGGTTTCGAGGCGGCCTGGCAGGTGCCGTCCGGCGAGCACACAGCGGTCAACGGTCATTGGGTCAAGGGTCCCGGCGCGCGTTTCTTCGAGGCGGTAGCCGCCGCGCTCGGGCCGCTGCCGATCATCGCCGAGGACCTGGGTGTGATCACCCCCGAGGTGGAGGGGCTGCGCGAGCAGTGCGGCTATCCAGGCATGAAGATACTCCAGTTCGCCTTCGATTCCGGCCCGGCCAATCCGTACCTGCCGCACAACCATGTCAGAAACTGCGTGGTCTATACCGGCACCCACGACAACGACACCACCCTGGGGTGGTACGACAAGCTGGCGCCCGAGCGGCGTCGGGGGGTGAACGCGTATATCGGAGCCAAGGGGGGGGATATCGTCACCGACATGCTCAGGACGGCGTTCATGTCCGTGGCCAACACGGCGATAGTCCCGTTTCAGGACCTGCTGGGGCTGCCGGGAGAGGCCCGCATGAACACTCCCGGCACGGCCTTCGGCAACTGGGAGTGGCGCTTCTCCTGGGGGATGGTCTCGCGCCACCTGGGTGAGTCGCTGGCGGAGATGCTGGAACGTTACGGCAGGCGGAATAGATGACCAAGAAGACTTTTCATCCGTGTCAAAGACAAAGGCCCGCCGGCAATCTGCCGGCGGGCCTTTGTCTTTTCTAGCCGAGGATCTGCTTGAGGTCCCCTTCGGCGGTGCCGATGGGCTGGATGTTGAAGTTCTCCACCAGGAAGTTGAGGACGTTGGGGGTGATGAAGGCCGGCAGCGAGGGGCCGATCTTGATGTTCTTGATCCCCAGGTGCAGGAGCGTCAGCAGGATCGCCACCGCCTTCTGCTCGTACCAGGAGAGGATCATGGAGAGCGGCAGGTCGTTCACCCCGCATTTGAAGGCGCCGGCCAGGGCCACGGCGATCTGGATCGCCGAGTAGGCGTCGTTGCACTGGCCGATGTCCAGCAGGCGCGGGATGCCGCCGATGTCGCCGAAGTCGAGCTTGTTGAAACGGTACTTGCCGCAGGCCAGGGTCAGGATGACGCAGTCCTTGGGGACCTTCTCGGCGAATTCGGTGTAGTAGTTGCGCCCGCTCTTGGCGCCGTCGCAGCCGCCGACCAGGAAGAAGTGCCTGATCTGGCCGGCCTTTACCGCGTCGATTACCTTGTCGGCCACGCCCAGCACCGCGTTGTGCCCGAAGCCGGTCAGGATCTCCCTGCCGGGCTTATCCTCGAAGCCGGGGAGTTCCAGGGCCTTGTTGATCACCGGCGAGAAGTCCCAGCCGTCGATGTTCTTCACGTCCGGCCATTGCACCAGGCCCCAGGTAAAGAGGCGCTCCTTATAGCTCTCGGCCGGGCGCTGGATGCAGTTGGTGTTGAAGATGATCGCGCCGGGGAAGCTGACGAACTCCTTGGCCTGGTCCTGCCAGGCGCCGCCGAAGTTGCCCGCCAGGTGGCTGTACTTCTTCAGGCCGGGATAGCCGTGGGCCGGCAGCATCTCGCCGTGGGTGTAGATATTGATCCCCTTACCCTCGGTCTGCTTGAGGAGCTCCTCCAGCATGCGCAGGTCGTGCCCGGAGACGAGGATCGCTTTGCCCGCCTTGGTGCCGAGCTGTACCGGGGTGGGAACCGGGTGGCCGAAGCTGTCGGTGTTGGCCTTGTCGAGCAACTCCATGGTGACCAGGTTGATCCGGCCGCACTCCATGGCCAGGCCGACGAAGTCCATCAGCCCCAGGCCCCTGTCGAGGGTGGCGGCGAGCGCCTTGTGGGTGAAGGCGTAGATCTCGTCGTTTTCCAGGCCGATCACCAGGGCGTGGTGGGCGTAGGCCGCGTATCCCTTCATGCCGTAGACGATGATCTCCTGGACCGATTTCACGTCCGCGTCGATGCTGTCGTCCTTGACCCCGTGCCTTGCCCCGAGGGCCACCAGTTCGGCAGTGGTGCCTGGTGCAAAGGGTCGGGCCGCATCGGGGACATTCCCTGCGAAGGGGCCGTTGTTGGCCTTCTCGAAGATGGCCTGGGCCTTGTCGCGCAGTTGGGCCGCCCTGCGGACGAGCTTGGCGCACTCCTCGGCGCTGAAATCGACGTTGGTGACGGTGGTGAAGAGGCCGTCGAGCATGAAGCGGTCGATCTCCTGGTCCTTGATCCCCTTCTGCCGGGCCTTGTCGGCCCAGAAGGCGATCCCCTTCATGGCGTAGACGAGCTGGTCCTGCAGGGCCGCGACGTCCGGCTGCTTGCCGCAGACCCCGACCTTGCTGCAGCCGCCGTTGGCGGCCTGTTCACACTGGTAACAGAACATGTTCGACATCTTTTCCTCCTTGGGTGAATTGTTGTTGGCAGCATTTGCTGCGGGTGCGGAAAAACCGAGCCATTGGAAAAGCCTCTTCATCGTTCTCTCCTTTTCCCCCGGCATGCCGGAAGGATTGTTAGTTGATCTGCGGGACCCGGGGGTCGATGTCCCCGCTGCAGCCCCTTGATGATGTCACCTTAACGGTATTTGAATGGCGAGACCTTGACCCACGTCAATAAAATCGTCATGAAAAAATGGGGCGGGATTTGGCTGGAGGAGGGCGGCAATGCGTGGCGAATTAACAGCTTGCAACTTTCATTCAGAGTATTATACTGATTATAGAAGTAGCAAAAAGACGAGTAGCCAAGGATAGGATAAGACAAAATCTTATCAACGGTAAAAAGTCGATTGCCACTTCTAATGAGTTTGAGCCCTTCGGAACATTCCGGGGGGCTTTTTCATTTCCGGGGATCGAGACGGAGGTCGATGATCAGGCCGGGCGGCAACAACTGGCCGCCGAAGAGCTCGGCCGGCGGGGCAGGGGTGGCCGAGGTGGTGCCGAACGTCTGTTCAACGACGCTGTGGCGGCCGTTGTCATCGAGCCAGACAAGCCGCCTGTTCTCGCTCCCGCTCTTCTCGCCGACCAGGTGGGAGGTGGTGGCGCGGTCGCGGCAGTCGAGCGGGTCGTTCACCGTGTTGATCGAGTTCAGGCAGCGCCCGATGCGGCCGGCCCGCGACAGGATGTCGCGGTTGGCTGCTGCCACTCCCTGTTTAGTGGCCATCTCGGCGTAGCCCGCTGCGGCCGAGAAGGAGGTCCTGACCCAGCCGCCATCCGCCTTTTCAGTAGACCAGGCTATGACGAACAGCCCGGCGGGGCGCCTTTCCACGGCGATTCCCGCCGGGCAGCCGGCGGGCGCCTTGCCGGACCAGTTCCGGGTACGGTTGATCTCCTTGAAGACCTTGGTTGCGCAGTCGGCCAGGGTGGTGATGTCCGCGGCAAAGGCCTGTGGGGTGAAAAGCAGGAACAGCAGCAAGATTGACCGCGTAATCGTTCGCATGGCATATCCCTTCCCTGGAAACCAGCACAACATCCGACTCACCATTTGCCAATACCCTGAATCCGTGACGTGACTTGTTATTTTGAGGGGTAGTCGGGTGTAATTTTTGCCCCGGCTCCCGAAATTCAAAAAAATCGGCCTCTCAAATGAGGTTGTGACGCTTGTTCTTTGACACTGAACCGTTTTGCTACCCCT
>JACPFJ010000024.1 GCA_016182975.1 Deltaproteobacteria bacterium | reverse complement strand
GCAGGCGAGCATGACACATCCTCCTTGCATGAAATCAGAGACTTCTGTAAGGATTATAGCAATTTTTCAGAGAACACGTTAATACTTGGTTGCCCCGAAGGGGCCTCTTTTTCCGCGCGTAGTCGCGGAAAAAGCGTAGGCCCTTTGGGTCCATTACCTTTGAATATTTCTTGTTCGTGTCTTTACGCGATTCCCTTCAACTCCTCGATCAAACCTCTCAGGAAGTCGTACCCCTTCTGCCAGAACCCACCCTCGGTGATGTCGATCCCCGCCAGTCTGGCCGTGTCGGCCGGCGAGAGCGCCCCGCCCGACTCCAGGAGCCGGCGGTAGCCCGGCTTGAAGCTCTCCCCCTCCTCCAGGTGCTTCTGGTAGAGCGCCAGCACCAGGAGCTCGGCAAAGGTGTAGGAGTAGCAGTAGAAGCGGGCGTGGATGAAGTGGCTGATATAGCTCCACCCCCAGCGGTAGGCCGGGATCATCTCGACCGCGTCGCCGAAGAGCCTGGCGTTCTCCTCCTGCCAGATCGCGGCCACCCGGTCGTTGGACAAGAGCCCCTCCTTGCGCTCGGTGTGCAGGCGCAGTTCGAAACGGGTCAGCACGGTCTGGCGGAAGGTGGTGGCGATGATGTCCTCGATCTTGGCGCAGAGAAGCGAGCGTCGCACCGCCGGGTCCGTCTCCCGGTCGAGCAGACGGCGGGTGAGCAGCATCTCGCCGAAGACCGAGGCGGTCTCGGCCAGCGGCAGCGGGGCGTGGTAGTTGAGCATGGTCTGCTTTCGGGCCAGGACGAAGTGCAGGCCGTGCCCCGCCTCGTGGGCGATGGTGGCCAGGTCGCGCAGGTTGCCGGTATAGTTCAAGAGCAGAAAGGGAGGGTCGTGGGGTGAGATCCCCATGGCAAAGGCGCCGCCCGACTTGCCCGGGCGCGGCATGACATCCACCCGGCGCTCGTCGAAGAAGGCCCCTACGATGCGGCCGAAGTCCGGGTCGTAGCCGGCGTAGGAGTCCACCACCATGGCGCGGGCCTCGTCGAACGGGTACTTGCGCTCGGTCTCGTACAGCGGGGCGTAGACGTCGCAGTTCCTGATCCTCTCCATCCCCAGCATGCGGGCCTTGAGGCGGAAGTACTCCTGGGCCAGCCCGAAGTTGGTCTCGGTGACCTGCATCAGGTGCTCGACCGCCTCGTCCGGGATCTCGTTGCCGATGTTGGTCGGCTGGATCGGCGTTTCGTAGCCGCGCAGCTCCATCTCCTGGCCGTGGTCCAGGGCCATGTTGTTGAAGACCGCGTTGTAGACGATGCCGTGCTCGCCGTGCTTCTCCAGGAAGGTGGTCATGGCCCGGAAGCGGACGTCTGCCGAGGGGTGGTGCAGGAGCCCCAGGAGCTCTTCCCCGGTGAACTCCTGCTCCTCCCCCTCCATCTCCATGCGGTAGCTGAACGAGGCGGAGAGCTCGTCGAAGAGCTTGGTGAAGGCGTTGACGCCGGTCAGGTTCTTGCGGGTCAGCAGGCGTTCCTCGTTCTCCTTGAGGGTGTAGGGGCGGAATCTGCGCACTCCCTGCAGGAAGTGGACGTAGTTGGCCGCCTCGGGCAGCCGGCACAGCGCCTCGAAGCGCTCATCCTCCAGCTGCATCAGCTCCAGGTCGAAGAAGAGGAGCTGCTGCGAGAGGCGGCTCCCAAGCTCGGAGCAGCGCTGGGAAAGGGCGCGGTTGGTCTCGTCGCCGGAGTCGGCGGCGAACAGCAGGTGGGCATAGGAAAACGGTTTGGCCATGGCTACCTGCATGGCCTCGTACTCCCTTACCGCGCTCAAAAGGGCGGCGTCGTCCAGGGAGGCGACCTTCTCGAAGTAGCGCTCGCGAAAAGCGGCGGCCAGCCCCTCGAAGGAGCCGAGATCCGCCTCCAGGGCGGGGGAGTCCGGGGCGGGGTAGAGCAGGGCGGTGTTCCAGGTCAGATCAGACGGGTTCATTGCGTTTCTCCGTGCTTGGATGGGGATCGTGCGGCTCGTTGGGGCCTGACGAAAGAGTACTACAGGTCTGGGGGGCGTCAAGACAGGGGCAACGCCTGGGTCAGGTTTCTATGAATTCTCCCTGTTCACCTCTGCGCCAGGGCCAGCCTGACGCCCAGCGACGCGAAGACGCCGGCGGTCAGGCAGTCGAAGTACCTGGCAATCCTCGGCCGCGCCAGGATGAAGCTGCCGATGCCGCCCGAGAAATAGCCGATCAGGGAGAAGATGACGACCGCCTGCAGCATGAAGACAAACCCCAGGAGCAGCATCCAGAGTGGGAAGTAGGCGGTATCGGGGGTAACGAACTGCGGCAGGAACGCCAGGAAGAACATGGCCACCTTCGGGTTGAGCACGTTCATGATGAATCCCCGCTTGAACAGGGCGGTTGCGCTTCTGTCATCGGCAACTGCGAGCCTTATGGCGGATCGCTCCTTCAGCGTCTTGAAGGCCAGATAGAGCAGGTAGGCCGCACCGGCGTACTTGACTGCATTGAAGGCGACTGCCGACGAATAGAAAACCGCCGAGATCCCGAAGGCCGCGGCAGTGGTGTGAACGCTGATGCCGCTGCACATGCCGAGCGCGGTGACGATGGCGGGTTTTCTCCCCCGCGCGATCCCCTGGGTTATGATGAATATGTTGTCAGGGCCGGGAGCCAGGGTGAGCGCGATGGACGCGCCCAGGAAGTAGAGTAATGTAGTTGTGGTCATTACATGATTTCCTTTCCGATGGTAGCGGATATAAGCAGTTCATCTGCCGTAGCACCAGGTACGAAGCAATGGGGGGCGAACCATGGCTTCATGCGATTCTATTGTCATGTTACCGTCTCCTCACTCTCTGCCTCGTTTACGCCCGGCCGCGCCACCCCGTCCCTCTTCGACCGCAACCGGAGCACCATGACATTGCCGATCGTGAAGAGGATCGCCCCGGCCAGGGCCATGCCTGCGCCCGGTTCGCGGTGGATCTCCAGGAGCGCCCTGGGGTAGGGATACATCTCGGCCTGCTTGATATAGACGCCATAGCCGCCGGAGAACCAGGGATGGTTGGGGCTTATGACCACCCGCTGCGCGGGGTCGCGCGGATCGATCGCCAACTCGCCGCTGAAACCTATGGGCATGCCCATGGGGGATACATTCGCCGCTATGGCTGCCACGGCGAACGGCCTGCCGTCGGGCAGCCGCAGCAGCGAACCCTCGGAGACCTCGAACTGCTGCACGGAGGCCCCCAGGGCGCTCACCAGGTGGGCGGTCACGATCAGGAGGAAACCGGCGTGAACGAGCTGCGGCGCCAAGAGCGGCATGAGGCCGGCGCGGCCCCGGCGCAGGCGGAGCGTCTCGGCGGAGCAGAGCAGCGTGTGGACGGCCAGCAGGGCGAGCAGGGCCACGGTCAGCCAGAGCCACCAGGAGTGGGCGGCCGGCACCTCCGCCAGCCAGGCGAAGAGCGGCATGAAATTGATGGCGGCGGCGTATTCACCCTTCAATTGGAAGGAACCGGCCGCCATGGCTGCGCAGAGCAGCGCCAGGAGCCAGAGGCCCAGTTCCAGCGATATGAGCGCGTTCCAGAGCCGTTTCATGTCAGAAGCTGTGCGAGCTTTTCATCAGCATGCTCACGCCGAGATAGGTGAACAGCATCACGACAAAGCCCGCGATCCCGAGCCAGGCCGAAAGGGCGTCCCACCTGGCCCCCTTGAGGCGCAGATGCAGGAAGAGCGCATAGAAGAGCCAGAGGATCGAGGTCCAGAGCTCCTTGGGTGTCCAGAGCCAGTAGGTGCCCCAGGCATAATACCCCCAGATGCCGCCGGAGACCATCGAGGCCGAAAAGAACGACCAGCCGGCCAGCGCCGCCTTGAACTGCAGATCCAGCAGGGCGCGATCCCTGCCGCCGATGAAGCCCGCGCACAGGAGCGCGCCGACGGCGAAGAGCGCATACGCGAAGAAGGCCAGCACCACGTGCGCCTCGAACCAGAGGGTGTCGAGGATCTGCGGCAGCGGCATGCCCGAGGCAGGGAACATGAGGGCGAACAGGGCGAAGAGACCGGCGGCAAGGCCGGAGACAAAGGTGAACCATCCCCTTTTGCCCAGGGCCGGTGAGAAGGATGTCGCCAGCGCCATGAGGGCGATGGAGGCGGAGAAGAACACCAGGGTGTCATGGGGGCCGAGCAGGGGGAGGCGTCCCACGGAGAGGCCGCGCATCCCCAGGTAGGCCAGCTCGGCTGCCAGCCCGGCAAAGAGGAGCACCCTGCTGAACGAGCCGAAGATGAAGATGCATATGGAGGAGACGAGGATTGATTTCATATGTCAAATGACAACCGCGGGAGAGTAATGATGGTGAGCGGGAGCTTACAACGGAAGGGAAAGGGCGTCAAGGCGAAGTATTGTCCCCATTTGAACCGATTGGCACTGCCGGGCGCAGGATGAACCACCACCTGTAAATATCTTGACAAACCGCATGCATTCAATATACTAACGTGCTTCGGATTTTATCGTATTGCCCATTGAGCGGACCGACTGAATGAAGATAAGTGTCTCCCATATCCAGGACAAGCCCTTCTCGCTGCATGCCGAGGAGCCGGCGGATGCCTTTCCGGTGCTCTCCAGGATGCAGGCCGAGGGTGAATGCACCTTCAACGGGCCTGTCGTGAGCGACATTACCGCAGCCAGGGAATACGACCATGTGCGGGTCTCGGGCCGGGTGAGCACGCCGGTCACGCTTGTCTGCTCACGCTGTCTCGCGAACTATGAGACGGCCTTCGATTCCTCCTTCACGATCTATTTCCGCAAGGGGACATCCCAGGATATCGTCGAGGAAGAGGAAACCGAACTGGACGAACAGGATCTCGTCTCGGCGACCTACAGCGGTGACGAGATCGATCTCGCCCACGAGATCGAGGAGCAGGTGGCGATGGAGCTCCCGCTCAAGCCGCTCTGCAGCGAGGAGTGCAAGGGGCTCTGCCCGGACTGCGGGACCGACCTGAACCACTCCGCTTGCTCCTGCCCGCGCGGGCAGACCAGTTTGAAATTCAGTGCGCTCAAGGATTTCAAGGTATCAAGATAACGCGAATGGTGGCGGCGAGCTCTGAACCACCGGAAAAAGGAGAATAGACATGGCAGTACCCAAGAAGAAGACATCCAAATCACGCAAGAACATGAGAAGGGCTCACGACTTCCTTACGACCCAGTCCGTATCCGTTTGCCCGCAGTGCAAATCTCCCAAGCTGCCCCACCGTGTCTGCCCGAGCTGCGGCACCTACAAGGGCAAAGAAGTCATCGATCTTTCCAAAGCTCAATAGCGCCGGCACCATTTCGTGTCATTACTCGCAACGATGAGAGTAGCTGTTGATGCAATGGGCGGCGACAACGCGCCGGCCGTCGAGGTCGGAGGGGCGATAGCCGCCTGCCGCGAGTTCGGCATTCCCGTGACGCTGGTGGGCGATCGCGCCCGCCTTGAGGCCGAGTTGGCCAAGTATGCCTGCCAGGGGCTCGACATCGACATCTTCCACGCCAGCGAGGTGGTCGGCATGCACGACTCCGCCTCGGATGCGGTGCGCAAAAAACGCAACTCCTCCGTGCGCCTGGCCTTCGAGCTGGTCAAGGAGGGCAAGGCATGCGCCGCGGTCAGCGCCGGCAATTCCGGCGCCACCATGGCCGCCGGCATGTTCGTGCTCAAGCGCATCAGCGGCATCGATCGCCCCGCCATTGCCCAGATCTTCCCCACCCTCAAAGGCAAGACCCTCGTCCTCGACGTGGGGGGCAACGTGGACTGCAAACCGCTGCACCTGGTCCAGTTCGCCATCATGGGCGAGGTCTACGCCCGCTACGCCATGGGAATCGCCAACCCCTCCGTGGGGCTCTTGTCCAACGGAGAGGAGGATTCCAAGGGAAACGAGCTCACCCGCGAAACCAACGCCATCCTGAAGCAGACATCGCTCAACTATACCGGCTACGTGGAAGGACGCGACATCTTCAAGGGGACAGTGGAAGTGGTGGTCTGCGACGGCTTCGTGGGGAACGTGGTTCTCAAGGTGTCGGAAGGCCTGGCCGATGCGATGGGTACCATGCTGAAGGAGGAGATCCTCGCAAGCTGGGTGTCCAAACTTGGATATCTGTTTGTGCGCGGGGCATTCGGCCGTTTCAAGAAGATCGTCGACTACGCCGAATACGGCGGCGCACCGCTCCTGGGGATCAACGGCGTCGGCATGATCTGCCATGGCGGCTCCAACGTCAAGGCCATCAAGAACGCCATCCGTTTTGCCCATGAGTATGCCAAAAGTGGCGTAACCGAGCATGTCTCGGAAAAGCTGTCGGAGAATTTCGCCGTCTCGATGCTGCGCGAGAGCCAAAAATCCAAGGATGCCGCCTGATGGTGCCTGCATGCTGAGAGCCAGGATAACCGGAACCGGCTCCGCAGTGCCGGAGAAGGTCCTCAGCAATGCCGACCTGGAACGGATGGTGGAGACCAGCGATGAATGGATCACCGCCAGAACCGGCATCAAGCAACGCCGCATTGCCGCTGAAGGGGAGTTTACCTCGACCCTGGCCGTCAAGGCCGCGCGGCAAGCGCTTGCCATGGCCGGCATCGGCGCCGAGGAGTTGGACCTGATCATCCTCGGCACAGTGACGCCCGATTTTCCCTTTCCCGCCACGGCCTGCATCATCCAGCACGAACTAGGCGCCCGCAATGCCGTTGCCTTTGATCTTTCCGCCGCCTGTTCGGGGTTTCTCTACGGCCTCTCCATCGCCGACACCTACATCCGCGGCGGGTCGGCAAAAAAGGCGCTGGTCATCGGCGCCGAGGTCCTGTCGCGCATCGTCGACTGGACGGACCGCAACACCTGTATCCTCTTCGGTGACGGTTCGGGTGCGGCAGTCGTAGAGGCGTACGAAGGGGACGACGGCATCCTCTCCACGCATATCTACAGCGACGGCGCCTATTGGGAGACGCTCTACCAGGCCGGCTGCGGAAGAAGAAACCCGGCCTCCAGTCAGCGCACCATCGACGAGCGCCTCTTTTTTATCAGGATGGATGGGAGCGACGTCTTCAAGCATGCCGTGCGGGCCATGGAGGAGGCCGCCGGCGCGGCACTCTCCGCCAACGGCATGTCGGCGTCCGACCTCTCCCTGTTCATCCCCCATCAGGCCAACCGCCGCATCATCGATGCTACCGGTAAACGTCTCGGGCTGACACCGGAGAAGGTCTTCATCAACCTGCACAACTATGGCAATACCTCGTCGGCCTCGATCCCGATCGCCCTTGACGAGGCCAGCCGGGCCGGCCGCCTGAAAAAGGGGGATGTCGTGCTGCTTGATTCCTTCGGCGGCGGATTCACCTATGGTTCGGCGTTATTACGCTGGTAGGGGCGATCCTTGTGATCGCCCGACGGCGGGCAACACCCAGAGGCGGTCAAACACAAGGTTTGCCCCTACAAAATATCCTGTAAAGGTAATTGATCATGACAGCAAAGACCGCTTTCATCTTTCCCGGACAGGGTTCCCAGTATCCCGGCATGGGCAAAGAGCTGGCCGACAACTTCCAGGTGGCGCGCCACGTATTCGAAGAGGCCGACGACGCCCTTGGCCTCAAACTCTCAGCCGTCTGCCATGCAGGGAGCGAGGAGGAGCTGAAACTGACCGCCACCACCCAGCCGGCCATCCTGACCGCCAGCATTGCCGTGCTGCGGGTCGTGGAGCAGGAGAGCGGGCTGAGGGCCGATTATCTGGCCGGGCACTCGCTGGGCGAGTACTCGGCCCTGGTCTGTTCCGGCGCCCTGGCATTCGCCGACGCCGTCAGAACGGTGCGCGCCCGCGGTACCTTCATGCAGGAGGCGGTACCGGTCGGAACCGGTGCCATGGCCGCCGTGCTGGGTGTCGAGAGAGAGGCGCTTGAGGATATCTGCCGCGAAGCGGCGCAGGGCGAGGTGGTCTCGCCGGCCAATTTCAATTCTCCCGGCCAGATCGTCATCGCAGGTCACACAACAGCGGTCAATCGGGCGATCGAGATCGCCAAGTCGCGCGGCTTCAGGAAGGCCATGCCGCTTCCTGTCAGCGCCCCCTTCCACTGCGCCCTGATGAAACCGGCCGCGGACAGGCTTGCCTTGGTGCTTGACTCCGTGACGGTCCATGACATGAACCTGCCGGTGACCGCGAATGCCGATGCCGCGCCGAACGCCGACAAGGGGCGGGTCAGGCCGCTATTGGTGACCCAGGTCTGCGCGCCGGTGCTGTGGGAACAGTCGGTCGCCGCCATGGTGGAGCTGGGTGTAACACGCTTTGTCGAGATCGGTCCCGGCAAGGTGCTGAGCGGATTAGTCAAGCGCATCGCCAAGGAGACCGGGATCGCGAACGTCGAGGACATAGCGGGGTTAAAGGCCCTGCTCGGCTGACCTGATGTATGAAAGGAATTGAATGATGATAGATGTCAATGAAATCATGAAAATACTCCCGCATCGCTATCCTTTTCTTCTTGTTGACAGGATCGTTGAGATGGAAGTAGGCAAGAGCATCGTCGGCATCAAGAACGTCAGCATCAATGAGCCGTTCTTTCAGGGACATTTTCCCGGCCATCCGGTCATGCCGGGAGTGCTGATCATCGAGGCGATGGCCCAGGTGGCCGGAATATTGGCCTATTCCTCCGATGAAAGCGTTCGCTCCAAGGTCACCTATTTCGTCGGTATCGATAATGCCCGTTTCCGCAAGCCGGTCATGCCGGGGGACCAGCTTCGTTTTGAAATCGAGGCGACCGGCTGCAAA
The DNA here is from genome assembly GCA_016182975.1 of Deltaproteobacteria bacterium. Classification (GTDB taxonomy): domain Bacteria; phylum Desulfobacterota; class Desulfuromonadia; order Geobacterales; family Pseudopelobacteraceae; genus JACPFJ01. Next base: position 44,237 of record JACPFJ010000024.1, on the reverse strand, counting down.
CGCGGTATCTGGATTTTCAACGCCAAGGCGTTTGTCGACGGCAAGCTCGTCACCGAAGCCGAACTGAAGGCGACCTTTGCAGATAAAAACCAATGAGTAACTGTTTTCAAGGAAAGGAGTGACCATGCCTCAGGAAAAGATTGCAGTCATCACCGGCGCATCACGAGGGATCGGCAGAAGCATCGCGCTGGCCCTTGCAGCCAAGGGGGCCACCATTGTGGCGGTGGATATGGATCAGTCCTCAACCGAGGCGGTTGTTGCGGAACTGCAGGCTGCCGGCGGCAAGGCGCTGGCGGTTGTCGGCAACGTGACCGTGGCCGCGGACGTCGAGCGGATGATCGATGCGGCAACAGAGGCGTTCGGGCGTGTCGATATCCTGGTCAACAACGCCGGAATCACCCGTGACGGCCTGCTGATGCGCATGAAGGACGAGGATTGGGATGCCGTCCTGAACGTCAATCTGAAAGGTGCGTTCCTCTGCACACGGGCGGCCTTCAAGGTGATGAGCAAGCAGCGCTATGGCCGTATCATCAACATCGCCTCGGTTGTCGGGCAGATGGGTAATGCCGGCCAGGCCAATTACTGCGCCAGTAAGGCCGGCCTGATCGGCCTCACCAAATCCAATGCTCGCGAGATGGCAAAGCGAAACATCACCGTCAACGCGGTTGCCCCCGGGTTCATTGCCACCGCCATGACCGATGCCCTTTCCGACAAGGTCCGCACCGAGCTGACGGCCCAGATACCGTTGGAGCGGCTGGGGAGCGCCGAGGACATCGCCAATGCCGTTGTGTTCCTGGCTTCCGAGGCATCCGGTTATATTACCGGGCATGTGCTCTCGGTCAACGGCGGCATGTACATGTAGCAGGTTTGAGGATAAAATAAAAATTGACTTTTGAACGTTTCATGCTTAATTAGCAGGTACATCTTAGACGGGAAACCTGGACAAGGTTTATATCACACGGAGGTGAAAGATGTCTGACATTGCAAAACGGGTTAAGGAAATTATCGCTGAGCAACTGGGTGTCGAAGAATCCCAGGTAGTACCCGAGGCCTCGTTCATGGACGACCTGGGCGCCGACTCACTGGACACGGTTGAACTGGTCATGGCCCTAGAGGAGGAGTTCGATATCGAGATCCCCGATGAGGACGCCGAAAAGATCCAGTCGGTGAACGACGCCATCGAGTACATCACCGAGCACAGCTAAGAAAAACGGGGAGGGGAGTTTCTCCCCTCTTTTGTTTTCCACAACTGCCTGAACGTCAGTCAAACCCCGGGAGTCACACATCATGAGAAGAGTCGTAATTACGGGAATCGGCGTGATTTCTCCACTCGGAATCGGCAACGCCGCCAACTGGGATGCGCTTGTCAACGGCAGATCGGGCATCGGCCTGATCACCCGCTTCGACGCATCGGATATGCCGGTCAAGATAGCCGGTGAGGTCAAGGGCTTCAGTCCCGAAGAGTTCATCGACAAGAAAGAGATCAAGAAGATGGATCTCTTCATCCAGTACGCCCTGGGCGCCGCCCATTATGCCATGGAGGATTCCGGGCTGGCCATCACCGAGGCGAACGCCGAACGGGTGGGGGTCCTGGTGGGCGCCGGTCTTGGCGGCCTGCCTACCATCGAGAGATACCACACGGCATTTCTGGAGGGGGGCTACAAGAAGATATCGCCGTTCTTCATCCCCATGCTGATCATCAATCTGGCGCCCGGCCACATCTCCATCAAGTATGGCGCCAAGGGACCGAACATATCCTCCGTTTCCGCCTGTGCCACGGCGACCCATTCCATCGGCGACGCCTATCATATCATCAAGCGGGGCGATGCCGACGCCATGATCGCCGGCGGAACCGAATCGACCATCACGCCTCTCGGCATCGGCGGTTTCAGCGTGATGAAGGCGCTCTCCGACCGCAACGACAGTCCCGAGACCGCCTCGCGCCCCTTTGAGAAGAACCGTGACGGTTTCATCATGGGCGAGGGGGCGGGTATCGTCGTCCTTGAGGAATACGAGTCGGCAAGGAAACGCGGCGCCAGGATCTATGCCGAGGTCGCCGGCTACGGCCTGACCGGCGACGCCTACCACCTGACCGCGCCGGCTCCGGGCGGCGAGGGTGCGGCCCGCTGCATGCGGATGGCCCTGAACAACGCCGGCGTCAATCCCGAGCAGGTTGGCTACATCAACGCCCACGGCACCTCGACGCCGATGAACGACCTTTACGAAACCATGGCCATCAAGGCCGTATTAGGCGATCACGCCAAAAAGGTGATGGTCTCCTCCACCAAATCCATGACCGGCCATCTTCTGGGCGCGGCCGGCGGCATAGAAGCGGTCTATACCTGTCTGGCCATGGACAAGGGGATCATCCCGCCGACCATCAATTATGACGAGCCGGACCCCGAGTGCGATCTCGATTACGTGCCCAACACGGCCCGCGATGCAAGTGTCGAGTATGCCATGAGCAACAACTTCGGCTTTGGCGGCACCAATGCCACGCTGTTGTTCAGGAAGATCTAGATAAAGGACAAGGTAGATGATTGTAATCGGAAGCGATCACGGCGGGCTGGAGCTCAAGTCCGCCATCATAAGCTATCTCAACCGCCGGGGGATCGAGATTGCCGACGCCGGTACCGACAACGGCGATTCGGTGGATTATCCCGATTTCGGTCTGAAGGTGGCCGAAAAGGTGGCTGCAGGGGGCGCCGAGAGCGGCATCCTCATCTGCGGGACCGGGATCGGCATGTCGATAGCGGCCAACAAGGTGCCCGGCATCCGGGCCGCGCTGGTGACGGACGTCTTCATGGCCCGCATGGCGAAAGAGCACAACAACGCCAACATCCTCGTGCTCGGCGGCCGGGTGCTCGACGAGCAGATCGCCTGCGACCTGGTGGGCGCCTGGCTGGACGCCTCCTTCGAGGGGGGGCGTCACCAGGGGCGGCTGAACAAGATCGGCGAAATCGAAAGAAAGTATTGTATTACCTTTTGTAAATAAACAGGTTATGTCACTGAACGTCAAGCGGGGCTTGAAGAAAGTCCCGTTTTGCTTTTCTCACAATTTAGAGGAGTATGCCATCATGTCCATCCTTTCCCAGTTCGACCCCGAGATCGCCGACGCCATCCGTCACGAAACAGAGCGCCAGGAGTACAACCTGGAGCTGATCGCCTCCGAGAACTTTGTTTCCGAGGCGGGATTGGAGGCTCAGGGGAGCGTCCTGACCAACAAGTATGCCGAGGGGTATCCCGGCAAGCGCTATTACGGCGGCTGCCACCACGTGGACGTGGTCGAGACCCTGGCCATCGAGCGCGCCAAGGAGCTGTTCGGCGCCGAGCACGCCAACGTCCAGCCCCATGCCGGTTCCCAGGCCAACATGGCGGTCTACTTCGCCGCCTGCAAACCCGGGGACACCATCCTGGGGATGAACCTCTCCCACGGCGGCCACCTTACCCACGGCAGTCCGGTCAACTTCTCGGGGCGCTTCTTCAACATCGTGCCGTACGGCGTCTCCCCCGAGACCCAGACCATCGACTACGCCGAGGTGGAGCGCCTGGCCGTCGAGCACAAGCCGAGGATGATCGTGGTGGGCGCCAGCGCCTATCCGCGCATCATCGACTTCGCCGCTTTCCGCGCCATCGCCGACAAGGTGGGGGCGGTGGTCATGGTGGACATGGCCCACATCGCCGGCCTGGTGGCCGCCGGACTGCACCCCAGCCCGGTCCCCTACGCCGAGCACGTCACCACCAACACCCACAAGACCCTGCGCGGCCCGCGCGGCGGCATGATCCTCTGCCGCGAGGAGTTCGCCAAGGGGATCAACTCCCAGATCTTCCCCGGCATCCAGGGGGGACCGCTGATGCACGTCATCGCCGCCAAGGCGGTGGCCTTCAAGGAGGCGCTCCAGCCGGAGTTCAAGGTCTACCAGCAGAGGATCGTGAAAAACGCCAAGGCGCTCTCCGAGGCGCTGATGCGGAAGGGCTTCAAGCTCACCAGCGGCGGCACCGACAACCACCTGATGCTGCTCGACTTCTCCGGCAGCGAGATCACCGGCAAGGCGGCCGAGGAGGCCCTGGACAAGGCCGGCATCACGATCAACAAGAACACGGTCCCCTTCGAGACCCGTTCACCATTCGTAACCTCCGGCGTGCGCATCGGTACGCCGGCGGCCACGTCGCACGGCCTCAATGAGCCGGAGATGGAACTGGTGGCCGGCTTCATCGCCGAGGCCGTAGCCAACATCGGCAACGACGAGAAGCTGGAGGCCATCAAGGGTCAGGTCAACGAGATGATGAAGAGGTTCCCGCTCTACGCGCAACGGCTTGTCTGAGACTTGCCAAACAACCGCTCTGCCGCTGTCGACGAGACCCGCCGGTTTATACCGGCGGGTCTTCCGTCTTTCTTGACTTTGTTCCCACACTTTGGCTACTATGCCCGTCTATGAAAAAGCCAACCAGACAGATACATGTAGGCCCTGTTCCCGTTGGGGGCGGCGCCCCATGCGCGGTGCAGTCCATGTGCTCCAGCGACACGCGCGACGTGGGCGCCACCCTGACCCAGATCCGGGGGCTTGGCGACGCCGGCTGCGAGATCATCCGCTGCGCAGTACCGGACATGGACGCCGCCATTGCCCTGGGCGAGATCAAGCGGGAAAGCCCGATCCCGGTCATCGCCGATATCCATTTCGATTACCGGCTGGCCCTGAAGGCCCTGGAGGGGGGCATCGACGGCCTGCGCCTCAACCCGGGCAACATCGGCGAGAAATGGAAGGTAGGGGAGGTGGTGAAGGCGGCTGCCGAACGCCGGGTGCCGATCCGCATCGGCGTCAACGCCGGCTCCCTGGAAAAGGAACTCCTGGAGCGCTACGGCCATCCCACGGCCGAGGCCATGGTCGAGTCGGCCCTGGGGCACATCCGCATCCTGGAGGATCTGGGCTACCAGGAGATCAAGGTCTCCCTCAAGGCGTCGGACGTGATGAAGACCGTCTCCGCCTACCGCCTGCTGGCGCAGCGGGTCGATTATCCGCTGCACATCGGCATCACCGAGGCCGGGACGATCTTCTCCGGTACCATCAAGTCCTCGGTCGGCCTGGGCATCCTCCTGGCCGACGGGATCGGCGACACCCTGCGGGTCTCGCTCACCGGTGATCCGCTCGACGAGGTCAGGGTCGGATACGAGATCCTCAAGTGCCTGGGGCTGCGCCAACGGGGGGTCAACTTCGTCTCGTGTCCCACCTGCGGCCGCTGCCAGATCAACCTGATCCGGGTTGCCGAGGAGGTGGAGCGCCGGCTGCAGGGGGTGGACAAGCGGATCACCGTGGCCGTGATGGGGTGCGCAGTCAACGGGCCGGGCGAGGCGCGCGAGGCCGACGTCGGCATTGCCGGCGGAAAAGGGGAGGGGCTCCTCTTCCGCAACGGCGAGATCGTCCGCAAGGTGCCGGAGGAGAAGCTGGCCGACGCGCTCCTGGAGGAGATCGAAAAGCTGTAGAATTGACGGATTCAAGAATTCAGAGGATTTTTATTCTGACTCCTGACTCCTGACTCCTGACTACTGAATATCTGCTGAATTTACTAACTGAGGTGACCATGCTCTATTCCCGTTATTTCATACCCACCCTCAAGGAAACCCCCTCCGACGCCGAGGTGATCTCCCACCAGTTGATGCTGCGCGCCGGCATGATCCGCAAGCTGGCCGCCGGTATCTACAACTACCTCCCCCTGGGGCTGCGCTCCATCCGCAAGTTCGAGAACATCGTGCGCGAGGAGATGAACCGGGCCGGGGCGATCGAGCTGCTCATGCCGAGCGTCCAGCCGGCCGAGCTGTGGCAGGAGTCGGGACGCTGGCAGTTCTACGGCAAGGAGCTCCTGCGGTTCAGGGACCGCAAGGAGGGGGAGTTCTGCATGGGACCGACCCACGAGGAGGTCATCACCGACCTGGTGCGGCGCGAGATCAAGAGCTACCGCCAGATGCCGGTCAACTTCTACCAGATCCAGACCAAGTTCCGCGACGAGATCCGCCCGCGCTTCGGCCTGATGCGCGGGCGCGAGTTCATCATGAAGGACGCCTACTCCTTCGATGTGGACAGCGCGGCTGCCGATGACTCCTACGACAGGATGTACCGGGCCTACATGCGCATCTTCGAACGCTGCGGCCTGAATTTCCGGGCCGTGGAGGCCGACACCGGCAGCATCGGCGGTTCGTCGTCCCACGAGTTCATGGTGCTGGCCGAGTCGGGCGAGGACGCCATCGTCTCCTGCGATGCGTGCCGCTACGCCGCCAACGTCGAGAAGGCCGAGGCGCGGCCGGTCCAGCCCGTGGCGGGGATCGAACTGCTGCCCCTTCAGAAGACCGCCACCCCTGATATGAAGGCCATAGCCGATGTGGCCGCCTTTCTGGGCCTGAGCGCGGATCAAACCATCAAGGCCCTGGTCTGCGCCTCCGGCAGCGGCGAGTTCGTCATGGCCATTCTGCGCGGCGACCACGAACTGAACGAGATCAAGCTCAAAAACTCGATGGGCTGGGACGAGATCCGCATGGCCACCGACGAGGAGATCCTGGCCGTCACCGGCTCGCCGGTCGGTTTCCTCGGGCCCCACGGCCTGAAGCGGCAGGTTGCCGTGATCGCCGACCTGGCCGTGCAGGGGATGACGAACGCCGTCATCGGCGCCAACGAGTTGGACATGCATTTCACCAACGCCAACCCGGGTCGCGACTTCCAGGTGGACCGTTTCGCCGATCTGCGCACCGTCGTGGCCGGGGACGCCTGTCCGCGCTGCGAAGGGGGCAGGCTGGAGATGTGGCGCGGCATCGAGGTCGGTCACGTCTTCAAGCTGGGGACCAAGTACTCCCAGGCACTAAGCGCGTCGTACCTGGATGCGGATGGCAAGGAACAGATCATCTTCATGGGGTGCTACGGCATCGGCATCGGCCGCACCGTTGCCGCCGCCATCGAGCAGAACCACGACGAGAACGGGATCATCTTTCCGCTCCCGATAGCGCCGTTCCACTGCTCGGTCGTGGCCATCAACACCAAGGACACGGGCGTCATGGACGCGGCCGGGGAGATCTGCCGCAAGCTGGAAAGGGTGGGGATCGAGGTGCTCTTCGACGACCGCGACGAGCGTCCGGGTGTCAAGTTCAAGGACAACGACCTGATCGGCATCCCGCTCAGGATCGTGGTTGGGAGCAAGGGGCTGGCCGAAGGGAAGGTGGAGCTGAAGCAGCGCAAGACAGGTGAAATGGAACTGCTCCCCATCGAGGAGGCCATCGCCAGGGTCCGGGAGATGGTGGAAACAGCACTGGCATAGATTGGAATTTGAAAGGCAATGGATAGCTGGTATTGTAATTGAAACAACGGCTGGAATGGGAGGATAATCATGGCGAGCATCCGTTTGTTCACGTTTCCGGCAATGCTGTTTCTCTTCTGTTTCATCGCCCTTGCCCCGGCCCGCGCCGATTTCTACAAGTACCGCGACGCCGGCGGAACCGTCAACATCACCAACGACTTCAACAAGGTGCCTCCGCAGTACCGTTCAAAGGTGAAGATCGTCAAGGAAGAAGGCTCCGCCCCGGCCCCGGCGCCGGCCGCATTGCCCCGGGATACGGCGGGGTCGGGCAAGGCGGATGCGCCGGCGGCAGAGCCGGCTGCGCAAAACGAGGGGTGGCTCGGCCGCCACATGCCGCTTCTGAAGGTGGCCGCCGTGATCGGCGGCCTGTTCTGCGCTGCGCTGTTCCTGGGCAAGGTGGTCGGTTCGCTGCTCCCCAACGTGGTTGGCAAGGTGATACGGATCGCCCTGCTGCTGGGGGTGGGGGTGTTCGTCTTCAAGTCTTACTCCGAGCGGGTCGTGGATCTCTTCTCCCGGCTCAAGGCGGAAACCGGAAGCCTCCAGAAGGCGGTCGACAAGAGCGACGAGCGGATTCGGAAACAGGTCGATCAATGAGGGGCTGACCTTTTACTTGCCGTCAGTGTGCCGGAAATGCTAATTTAACCTCCATTCCTAACCGATGGAGGTTTTTTCATTTTATGCTCCGCTACCTCACCGCGGGTGAATCCCACGGACCGCAACTGACCGCAATTGTCGAGGGGATGCCGGCCGGCGTCCCGATCTCGGCCTCCGCCATCAACCGCGAGCTGTCCCGCCGCCAGCAGGGGTACGGCCGCGGCGGCCGGATGAAGATCGAGAAGGACACGGTGGAACTCCTCTCCGGCGTGCGCTGGGGGGAAACCATCGGCTCGCCGCTGACGCTGGTGGTGATGAACCGCGACTGGGAGAACTGGCACGAGCGGATGTCGCCGCTGCCGGAACACCGCGACGATTCGATTGCCGTGACCCGGCCGCGACCGGGTCACGCCGACCTGAGCGGCGCGCTGAAGTACGGCCACGACGATGTCCGCAACGTACTGGAGCGTTCCAGCGCGCGCGAGACGGCCGCCCGCGTGGCGGTAGGCGCCGTGGCGAAGGCGCTCTTGGGGGAGTTCGGCATCCGCGTCGGGGGGTATGTCGCGGAGATAGGCGGCATCGCGGCCGCTGCTCCCGATCTCCCCCTTGAGGAACTCTGGCGGCTGGCAGAGGGCTCGGAGCTCTTCTGCTGCGACCGTTCGGTCGAGGCGCGGATCAAGGGGGCCATAGACGCCGCCAAGGCCGAAGGCGACACGCTGGGCGGTGTGTTCGAGGTCCAGGTGCTCGGGACCCCGCCCGGACTGGGGAGTTATGTCCACTGGGACCGCAAGCTGGATGCCCGCCTCGCCATGGCGCTGATGAGCATCCAGGCGATCAAGGGGGTCGAGGTCGGCATCGGCTTCGCGTCCGCCCGCCGCCCCGGCTCGCTGGTGCACGACGAGATCATCCGCGATGAGGCCCGCCTGGGGCAGGGCGCAGCGGGCGCCTATTGCCGCGCGACCAACAACGCCGGCGGAATCGAGGGGGGGATGTCCAACGGCGAGCCGATCGTGCTGCGCGCGGCAATGAAGCCGATACCCACCCTGTACAAGCCGTTGCGCTCGGTGGATATCCGCAGCCACGAGCCTTTCGAGGCGACCGTGGAGCGTTCCGATACCTGCGCCGTGCCGGCGGCCCTGGTGGTGGCCGAGGCGGTGGTGGCGGTCGAGATCGCCAACGCGTTCCTGGAGAAGTTCGGCGGCGATTCGCTGGGGGAGATCAGGCGCAATTACGCCGGCTACCTGGAAGAGTTGCGACGTGCCTGAGAGATCGGTGATCCTGACCGGCTTCATGGGGAGCGGCAAGAGCAGCGTGGGGAGGCTATTGGCGCAGAGCCTGGGGCTGCCTTTCATCGACCTGGACGAGGTCATCGTGGCTGCGGCCGGCAAAACGATCAATGCCGTCTTTGCCGAGGAGGGGGAGCCCGCTTTCCGCGCCCTGGAGAGCGCCTGCCTGGAGCGGGTGCTGGAGGGGGCCAGGGGGGTGATCGCCACCGGCGGCGGGGCCGTGGTTGCCGAACAGAACCGCAGGCTGATGCAGCGCTACGGTACCGTCATCAACCTGACCGCTTCCCTGCCGCGGCTTTTGGAGCGCCTTTCCGGCTCAGAAGACCGGCCCTTGTATGCCGGCGAAAGGCCCGAGGAGCGGATGCGGAGGCTGTTGGAGGAGCGCGAACAATTTTATGCCGCCGCCGATATTAGAATTGACACGGACGCTAAATCCGTGGAAGATGTGGCCGCAGAGATTCTTAGGTATTTAAAGGGGTTGCCAGCGTGAGTCGCTTGACCGTCAACCTGGGCGCACAGAGCTACGATATCGTCATCGAGAGCGGTTGCCTGCCGTCGCTGGGAGACCGTTGCGCCGGGATCGGCCTGAAGGGGCGCGTGGCGCTGATCACCAACCCGACTGTTGCCGCGCTCTATGGCGATAGCGTTCTGCGGTCGCTGGCGGATGCCGGAAACTCGGTCAGCGTGATCGAGATCCCCGACGGCGAGGAGTACAAGAACGCCGCTACCCTGAATCGGGTCTACGACGGCCTGATCGATGCCGGACTCGACCGCAGATCGTTCATCGTCGCCCTGGGTGGTGGGGTTGTGGGGGACATGGCCGGTTTCGCGGCCGCCACCTACCTGCGCGGCATCCCCTTCGTGCAGGTGCCGACAACGCTCCTGGCCCAGGTCGACAGCAGCGTGGGGGGGAAGACCGGCATTGACCACCCCCGCGGCAAGAACCTGATCGGCGCCTTCTATCAGCCCCGGCTGGTGCTGATCGACGTGGAGACCCTGGCCACGCTCCCCGTGCGCGAGTTTCGCGCCGGAATGGCCGAGGTGGTCAAATACGGTGTGGCCCTTGACGGCGCCTTTTTCGAGTACCTGGAGCGCAATGCCAGCGCGATCCTCAACATGGAGCGGGGGCACCTGATCGAGGTGATCCACGGCTGCTGCCGGACCAAGGCGCGGGTGGTGGAGCTCGACGAGCGGGAAGCCGGGCTGCGCGCCGTTCTCAACTACGGCCACACCCTGGGGCATGCCCTGGAGACCCTGGCCGGGTATCGCGAGATGGTGCATGGCGAGGCCGTGGCGATAGGGATGGCGCTGGCCGCGCGCATCAGCACAGCGCTGGGACATTGCTCCGCCGCCGAAGGCGCCAGGATCACTGCGCTTTTGGAGAAATTCGGGCTTATACTGACCCCGCCGGTGGTTGAGCCGGGACGGTTGCTGGATACCCTTTCCAAGGACAAGAAGAGCCGCGGCGGTACCATCATTTTCGTCTGCAACCAGGGCATCGGCAACCATGCCGTGGAGATGCTCTCGCCGGAACAACTGCTTGCCTTGAGCGGGCTGGAGGTGTGAACCATGCAAGATGACGGCGCATCGTTCTGGGCCGATATCAAGGAGTACGAGGGGAGGCTCGCGCACGACCCCGATTCGCTCCTCTTCGCACGCCTGGCCGATCTCTATCTCAAGCTCGGGCTGGTCGACGACGCCCTCCACACCGCCCGGCAGGGAGTGGCGCGTTATCCTGGTTTTGTCGCGGGCCAGCGTGCCCTGGCCATGGCCTGTCACGCCAAGGGGCTAGGGGAGGAGTGCCGCCAGGCCCTGGAACGGGTCACCACGGCGCTGCCGGAGGACGGGGAGGCCCAGAAGATGCTGGCGCGGCTCTTGTCCGCCGCCGGCAGCCGTGACGCCGCCATCATGGCCTTGCGCACGGCGCTGGATTTCAACCCGGGAGACACGGAATGCCGGTTCGAGCTGGAGGGGCTTGAACGCGGCAGTGCCGCAACAACGGCTGCCGCTCAGGGCGCCGCTCCAGATGCGGACGCCGCCGGGCCGGCCGTTGACCTGCTGGACAACGGGTTCGTGGCATACGGTGAGGAGCACGAGGCGGAGGAGATCATCGAGGACATCGAGATCCTCGATATGGACGAGAGCGACCTGCTGGAGGAGGAAGAACCGGAGGACCTCGGCGCCGCGCCTGTTGCAACGGATCACGATCCCCTTTCCACCGCCACCCTGGCCGAGTTGTACGTACGGCAGGGCTTTGGCGATAAGGCCCTGGAGATCTATCACGCAATCCTGGCCGCCGACCCCGGCAATGCCGGAGTGCGTTCGCGCATGGCGGAACTGGAGGCCGGCAGGACGCCCGATTTCACTGCCGTTCCCGGCTTACAGCCCGGCGCAGAGCCGCCCTTTGCAGGTGCAACAGGGGAGTCATCTCCACCGGCAGCCGCTTTCTCCGCAACGGCCGGGGCGGCAGAGGCGATTGCCGTGCTTGAGGGTTGGCTGGACAACATCGGGAGGCTGAAGGCATGTCGCTGAGAGATACGCTGACGGCGATCGTGGAGAATGTCGAGGGGGGGCTTGCCGCCATCATCATGGCCAGCGACGGCATACCCATCGATGAGGTCGTGGTGGCGCAGACCGGATTAGACCTGCAACTCCTGACCGTCGAATACGCCGCCCTGCTCAAGGAGATCAGGCGTACGGTCACTCTCATCAAGTCGGGCGAAATGGAAGAGATTACCATCACCACCAGCCAGGCGCGGGTAGTCATGCGTGTCCTCAGCGACGAACTGTTTGTGGTGCTGGCAATGACCAAGGCCGGCAATTTCGGCAAGGGGCGTTATCTTCTGCGCCTCAGATCGGATGAACTGGCACGGGAGTTAAGTTGATGCATTTTCTTGTCCTGCACGGTCCCAATCTCAATCTCCTGGGCAAACGTGAACCGGATGTCTACGGCACATTGACCCTGGAGGAGATCAACCGCTCCATCGAGAGTCTGGCCGCCGAGCTCGGCTGCAGCGTGGCCTTCCTGCAGTCCAACGCCGAGGTGGAACTGATCGACGCCATCCAGGCGGCGGCGGGGTCCTGCGAAGGATCGTCATCAATCCGGCCGCCTACACCCATACCAGCGTCGCCATCCGCGACGCGTTGGCCGCCGTTGGTTTGCCGTTCGTGGAAGTTCACCTCTCCAACATCCACCGGCGCGAGGAGTTCCGCCACAAGAGCCTGACGGCGCCGCTGGCGCTGGGGCAGATCTGCGGTTTCGGCAGGGACAGCTATCTGCTCGGACTGCGGGCTATTTTCAGTTTAACTAAAACAATCTGAAAAACATTAACGCAAAGACACAAAGGTTCCAAGCCGCAAGGTTACATCAATGAAAATCGAGCTTCTTCGAGTCCTTGCGTCTTTGCGTTAAGAATCAGCCGTTGTGTTCAAAAAACAGTTTGTATTTGGGGTTTCACCTATGCTAAAAAACAGGCGCGCCAGGCTGGAGCGCTTTTTCAATACATACGACCTGGATGCGATCCTGTTCTCCAACCTGCTGAATATCCGTTACTTGTGCGGTTTCAGCGGTTCGGAGGGGGCGCTGCTTTTGACCCGTGACGCCGCCTGGTTCCTCTGCGATTCGCGCTACACGACCCAGGCCTCCTCCGAGGTGGGGGACGCCGAGGTCAGGCAGTTCGCGGTCAAACTGGACAGCATTGCCGAACTGCTGGCGGAGTTGAAGCTCTCCCGCGTAGGCTTCGAGGCCGCCCACACGACCGTGGCGGATTTCAGGGCGCTCTCCGACAGGCTGGAAGGGGTCGAGCTGACGCCAATCGGCGCGGAGCTCGACGAGATACGATCCTGCAAGGACCGGGACGAGGTGGAGCGGCTCGGCCTGGTTGCAGCCATCGCTTCGGCCTCCCTTCTTGCGGTGCTCCCTCTCCTGAAGCCGGGTGTCGGCGAGGCGGAGATCGCCCGCGAGCTGGAGTTCGAGATGCGCCGCCGCGGGGCCGAGGGCCGGGCGTTCGACTTCATCGTTGCATCGGGGGAACGGGGGGCCATGCCCCACGGCCGGGCGTCGGCAAAGCCGATCCGCTCCGGCGAACTGGTGACCATAGACTTCGGCGCCGTCAGGGACGGCTACAGCTCCGATGAAACCGTGACCGTGGCGCTCGGCCCGCCCGACGAGCGGAGCCGCGAGATCTACGGGATCGTGAAGGAGGCCCACGACAGGGCCGTGGCATCGGTCAGGCCGGGCGTCGGTTGCCGCGAGCTTGACGCCGTGGCCAGGGAGTGCATCCGGGGGTACGGCTATGGCGATTATTTCGGGCACGGCCTGGGACACGGCGTAGGCCTGGAGATCCACGAAAAGCCGGTCATCTCGCCGCGCGGCGAGGCGATGGTCGAGGAAGGGATGGTTTTCACCATCGAACCGGGCATCTACATCCCCGGTTTCGGTGGCGTGCGGATCGAGGACACGCTGGTGGTCACTGCCGACGGCTGCCGCCTGCTGACGCAGGTACCCAAGGAACTGATGGTACTGTAGTTTCAAACCAACAGTTTCCCATCCGGTTTTTCCGGATTGAGACCAGTTACAATTCCCATGCATTAAAAGGAGAAGAGGATGGACGTCAAGGATTTGAAGGTGCTGATAAAGATGATCACCGAAACCGATATCACCGAGTTCGAGATGGACAATTCCGATGAGAAGATCATCATCAAGCGCGGACAGAAGACCGAATACGTAGCCGTGGCGGCCCCTCCGGCCGCATATGCCGCCCCCCAGCCAGCGGTTGCTCCGATGGCGGCACCTGTCGCCGCACCGGCCGCAGCACCGGCCGCGGAAACTGGCGAAACCGTCAATTCACCCATCGTGGGGACCTTCTACCGCGCCCCGGCGCCGGATGCCGCATCCTATGTCGAGGTCGGGCAGGTCGTGGAAAAGGGGCAGGTGCTCTGCATCGTCGAGGCGATGAAGCTTATGAACGAGATCGAGGCCGAGTGCCGCTGCAAGATCGTCAAGATCTGCAAGGAGAACGCCCAGCCGGTGGAATACGGCGACCCGCTGTTTGTAATAGAGAAACTGTAGTCAGGAGTCAGGAGTCAGGAGTCAGAAAAAAACTTCTGGATTCTGAATTCAGTGTTCTGAATTCTTACTTTTCAAGGGGTCAATCTCCATGTTCCATAAAGTACTTATCGCCAATCGCGGCGAGATCGCCATCCGCGTCATCCGTGCCTGCAAGGAACTGGGCATCAAGACGGTGGCCGTCTATTCACAGGCCGACAGCAATTCGCTGCACGTCAAGCTGGCCGACGAGAGCGTCTGCATCGGACCGGCCGCAATCAGCCAGAGTTATCTCAACATCAACGCCATCATCAGCGCCGCCGAGCTGACCGATGCCGAGGCGATCAACCCCGGCTACGGCTTTCTCTCCGAGAACGCCAATTTTGCCGAGGTGTGCGAGAAGTGCGGCATCACCTTCATCGGCCCCAGCCCGGAGAGCATGCGGATCATGGGCGACAAGATCAGCGCCCGCCAGGCGGTGATCAAGCAGGGGGTGCCGATCCTGCCCGGCACCAAGGAAGGGGTGAAGACGGTCGAGGATGCGGTCAAGACCGCCAAAAAGATCGGCTTCCCGGTGATCATCAAGGCCACCGCCGGCGGCGGCGGCAGGGGGATGAAGATCGTCCACTCCCAGGCGGCCCTGCCCAACGCCTTTGCCACGGCCCGCGCCGAGGCCCAGGCAGGTTTCGGCAACCCCGAGGTCTACATCGAGAAGTACTGCGAAGAGCCGCGTCACGTGGAGATCCAGATCCTGGCCGACAAGCACGGCAACGTGATCCACCTGGGTGAGCGCGACTGTTCAATCCAGCGCCGCCACCAGAAACTGATCGAGGAGGCCCCCTCCACCGTCGTCACCCCTGAGATCCGCGCCGCCATGGGCGCCGCCGCCGTCAAGGCCGCCGCTGCCGTTGGCTACAACAGCGTCGGCACGGTGGAGTTCCTGGTGGACAAGCAGAACAATTTCTACTTCATGGAGATGAACACCCGCGTCCAGGTGGAGCACCCGGTGACCGAGATGGTGACCGGTGTCGACATCGTCCGCGAACAGATCCTCTCCGCCGCCGGAAAGCCGCTGCGCTACAGGCAGGAAGACATCAGGATCAACGGCCACGCCATCGAATGCCGCATCAACGCCGAGGACCCGCTCAAGTTTACCCCCTGCCCCGGCAAGATCACCGCCTATCATCCGCCGGGAGGCCTGGGGGTGAGGGTGGACTCCTTCGTCTACGACCAGTACACGGTCGTGCCGCACTACGACTCGATGATCGCCAAGCTGATCGTTCATGCCGAAACGCGCGAGGACGCCATCAAACGCATGGCCAGGGCCCTGGACGAGTTCATCATCGAGGGGATCAAGACCACCATCTTCTTTCACAAACGGATCATGGCCAATAAGGATTTCATCGAAGGCAATATCGATACATCGTTCCTCGAGAGGATCGTGCTGGAGTAACGCATATGGAATTTCCGGAAGAGTTGAAGTATTCCAAGGAGCATGTCTGGGTACGGGTGGAAAAGGGTTATGCCGTGATCGGCATCAGCGACTTTGCCCAGGAGGAGTTGGGGCTGGTTTCCGGCGTCGAGCTGCCCGAGGAGGGGGATGAGGTGGAACAGGATGATTCCGTCGGTTCCATCGAGGCCCGCAAGACGGTGGCGGAACTGTATGCCCCATTCAGCGGTACCGTCCGCGACGTGAACCACGAAGTGCTGGACAACCCCGCTCTGGTCAATGACGACCCCTATGACTCCGGCTGGCTGCTGGAGGTGTCGCTGGACGACCCCGACGAACTGAAGGGGCTCATGTCGGCCGACGATTACAACGACTACGTGGAAAACAGGGATTAGAAAACTTCGCAAGCCGTGCTATAAGGGCGAGATACATCATCTCGCCCTGTTTTTTTGAAAGGAACCTGCCGTGAGACTGCTCGTTACCATCACCGCATTGCTGACCTGCATGGCGTCCCGGGCCTACGCCGCCGATCCCCCGCTGGCGCTGACCCTGACCCTGAAGGAGGCGATCCGCATGGGCGTGGAGAGGAACCTGGATGTGCGTGCCGAGTTGTACAACCCGGCCCAGTTCGAGGCGGATATCAACCGCAACCGCTCGATCTACGATCCGCTCTTCAGCGCCCAGACAAGCTACAGCGACGCGAACACCGCCTCGGCTGGCACGGTTGCCCTGGGTACCAACAGCCAGCAGTCCTTTGAGCTCAACGCCTCCTTGAGCCGCCTGTTCTGGACCGGGGGCACGGCGGCGCTCAGCTTCAACAACGCCTATCTGAAAAACAGCTTCAACGGTACCGGCGTCTTCAGCGCCTCTACCACGGGTCTCAGCAACTACTGGCAGTCGAGCCTGGGGGTCACCCTGACCCAGCCGCTCCTGAAAAACCTGGGGCGGGAGAACACCGAGGTCAACATCGATGTCTCGCGCCTCTCCAAGTATGCCTCGATCGAGCGCTTCAGCGACCG
Organism: Deltaproteobacteria bacterium; assembly: GCA_016182975.1. Taxonomy (GTDB): domain Bacteria; phylum Desulfobacterota; class Desulfuromonadia; order Geobacterales; family Pseudopelobacteraceae; genus JACPFJ01. The sequence continues at coordinate 27,500 of JACPFJ010000024.1, read as the reverse complement.
GTTGCTGGCGACGGTCGCCCGGGTCAGGAGCGAATATTACCGGCTCTACAGCCTGCGGGAGGAACTGGAGGTCAGAAAGGTCTCGCTGGAACTGGCCCGCAAAGTCCTGGCCGAGACCAAGGCCAGGGTTGCCGCCGGGGTGCTCCCCGCCATGGAGATCCTCAACGCCGAATTCGGCGTAACCTCGCGGGAAAAGGACATGATCGACGCCGAGAAGGCCGTCAGCGACCAGGTGGATGTGCTCCGCCTGCTCTTGCAGATCGAGGGGCGGGGGGATATCCTCACGGCAGACCCGCCACGGCGCGACCCATTCGAGGTGAACGAGACGGAGGCGCTCAAGCGGGCCATGAGCCGTCCCGACATCAGGGAACAGAAGCGCAACCTGGAGATCGCCGAGCTCCAGACCCGCGTCTTCGGTAACCGGACCAAGCCGGATCTCTCCCTGACCGCCTCGACCTCCCTGACCGGCATGGACCGCGACTATCCGGGCGACCTGAATAAGGTCGTTTCGTTCGATACCCCGGTCTGGAGCATCGGTCTGAACCTCTCCTATTCGCTGGGCAACAGCGCCGCCGAGAACGACTACCGCAGGAGCCGGCTCAAGACCGAGCAGACCGCCCTGCAGATCAGGAGCCTGGAGGAGAGCGCCGCCAACGAGGTCAAAAGTGCCATTCGCGGCGTCATCAGCGGCTACAAGCAGATCGACGTGGCCGACCGCGGGCGGGCCTTTGCCGATGAGCGGCTGAGGGCCTTCATCCGCAGGAACGAGGTGGGGCTAGCCACTACCAGGGATGTGATGGACGTGGAAAACGATCTGGTCAGCGCCAAGAACAACCAGATCATTGCGGTGGTGAACTACGACAACGCCGTCACCCGTCTCTGGCAGGTGACCGGCGAGTTGCTGGAGCGTGAAGGGGTTCGCATGGTTGAGGGCGACGCCGACAAACTCTACACCAATATCCGCTGATGCTACGGATCGGCCGCATAGAGTACGCCAACTGTACCCCCATCTTTCACGCCCTGACCGAGCAATGTCCCGCCGGAGCGTACCGCTACGTCGGAGGTGTCCCCGCGCAACTGAACGCCATGCTGGCGGCAGGCGCAATCGATGTCTGCCCCTCCTCCTCCATTGCCTATGCGCTCCATCCGGAACGCTACCTGATCATCCCCGACCTCTCCATCAGCAGTTGCGGCCCTGTCCAGAGCGTGCTCCTCTTCTCGAACGTGCCGCTAGGGGAACTGGACGGCAGGGAGGTGCTGCTGACCGCGGAATCCGCCACTTCGGTCAATCTGCTGAAGATACTCCTGAAGATGCGCTACGGCTGCGCCTGCTCCTACCGCGTAACGAACCGTGTCCTGGCCGACGCATTGCGCGAGGCGCCGGCGGTGCTGCTGATCGGCGATTCCGCCTTGCGGCAGGCACAGTCGGCGGCTGCCGGCCATGTCTACGATCTGGGGGCGCTCTGGTACGACTGGACCGGAACGCCGTTCGTCTTTGCCCTCTGGCTGGCCTGTCGGGATACCGCCATGAAGCGGGGCGATGAGTTGCGCCAGCTGGCAAGGGAGTTCCAGCAGGCCAAGGCCAGTGCCATGATGAACCTGGAACGGATCGCCGCCTCATCTCCAGAGGCGGCCTGGATGGGATACGAACGCCTGATGGAGTACTGGAGGGTGCTCTCCTATGACCTGAGCGGGGAGCATATCGAGGGGCTGAAGCGGTTTTTCAGCCTGGCGGCCGGGATGGGGCTGATTGAGCATGCCCCGGAACTCGCGTTCCTGGAGCCGGGGTAAGGGGGGGCGCTGCCGGCTGGCGGGATTGTCGGGGCGCACGGTGACAAACGAGCGGGAGCGGTCGGGTCAGCTCCGGCCCTCCAGTTTCCTCTCCAGGTAGTCGCCCAGGATCCTGCCATGGTCGAAACAGAGCCGTTCCGGCAGTTCATCCGGCCGGAAGATAGCCAGATTCGCCGCATCGTCCGCCGCACGCGGGGTTCCAGCGCCTTTGGCCACATAGACCGTCGAGATCGTGTGCATGCGGCTGTCCCTTGCCGGGTCGGAGTAGCATCCCAGCAGCCGCAGATCACTCACCGCGAGCGAAGTCTCCTCGCGGGCCTCCCGTACAGCCGCCGCTTCGAGAGACTCCCCGTAATCCACGAATCCGCCCGGCAGCGCCCAGCCTAAAGGCGGGTTTTTGCGCTCGATGAGGACGATGCCGCCGGCGACCTCTATGATGATGTCCACCGTGGGAAAGGGGTTGCGATATTGTCTGACCTCTGCCCCGCAGCCGGGACAGGTGAGGGTGTCGAACGACATGGCGGTCCTCCGGCCACAAAAAAGGGGGACATTTATCCCCCTTTCCGTTGCATATTGTGTGTGGTGCGGTTTTGCGGGTTATTTCTTCTTGCCGCCCTTGCTGCCGCCGGAGGCCTTTTTCGATGCCTTGAGCGGATTCATCTTGGCGTCTTCAACCTTGAGCTCGACCTTGACGTGGGTGGCAAAATTGCAGAGACCATTGGACCATTTCTTGACAGGAGCCGGATAGGCGCTGCAGACCCGGCCGATGGTGCCGGTGACGATACGCTCGCACCCTTCGCAGTTTTCCGCAATCGTGTGGCATGAACCATCCGGAAATATACAACCCTGCTTACCCCAAAAGGTACATTCGATACCTGGAAGTACTGTCTGACACTGCATGCTTCTTCCTCCTGAGTTTGTGTTCTGCCCTGAGATGTAACTGTAACAAGTATGGGAGAATAAAGTCAACGGAAAAATCCTTTACATAAACGGCTCTTTGACTTGACGGGCGTGCGTTGCTGTATTACTGTAAAACGACAAAAGCTGTCTTTTATTATATCACGGAGGGTAGCAATGACGCGTATTGCCTTTGGAACATCCGGATGGCGCGGTATCCTGTGCGAGGATTTCACCTTTGCCAACGTCAAGGTGGTGATTCAGGCCATCGCCGATTATCTCACGGCGGCCGGCGAGCAGCACAAGGGCGTGATCGTTGCCTGCGACACCCGTTTCATGGGACAGCGCTTCGCCGAGGAGGCCGCGCGTGTCCTGGCGGCTGCGGGGATCAAGGCATTCCTGTGTGAGCGGGACACGCCCACGCCGGTCATCTCCTTCGAGATCCTGCGGAGGCGGGCCGCCGGGGCGATCAACTTCACCGCCAGTCATAACCCACCGGAGTACAACGGCGTCAAATTTTCCCCTTCGTGGGGTGGTCCGGCGCTGCCGGAGACCACCAGGGATATCGAATCCCGCGCAAACGAGATGCTGGGCGAGAGCTGCTACAGGGAGCTCTCACTGGAAGATGCCCGTAAACATGGGCTGCTGGAGGTGATCGATCCCCGGTCGGCGTATCTGCAGGCGTTGGAGCGGATGGTCGATTTCGACGCCATTGCGCGCCTGGGCCGGGTGGCGCTAAACCCGCTCTACGGCACCGCACGCGGCTACCTGGACGAGCCGTTCAGGCAACGCAACCTCCCGTTCGTCATGATCAACGACCGGCTCGACCCCTATTTCGGCGGGCATCCCCCCGAGCCGTCGGAAAGCCATATCCCGGATTTCATCGCCCTGGTGAAAAACGATCCTGAAATCCGCCTCGGATTGGCCACGGACGGCGACGCCGACCGTTTCGGCATCCTGGATAGCGATGGCTCCTATATCGAGCCCAATTACATCATTGCCCTGCTGCTGGATTACCTGATCCGGGTGCGCAAGCTGGATGGGGGGGTGGCCCGCAGCGTGGCGACCTCGCACCTGATCGACGCCGTGGCCGGGAAACACGGCGTGCCGGTCTACGAGACGCCGGTCGGCTTCAAGTACATCGGCGAGCTGATCAGCCAGGACAAGATCGTGATCGGCGGTGAGGAGAGCGCCGGCCTCACCATCAAGGGTCATGTACCGGAAAAGGACGGCATCCTGGCCTGCTTCCTGGTGGCCGAGATGGTGGCCCGCGAGGGAAAAACGGTGCGCGAATTGCTGGAGCGGCTCTATGCCGAGGTGGGGCGCTTCGTCACCCGTCGCGACAATCTGAAGCTATCGCCCGAGCTGGAATTGGCCTATGCCGGCAAGGTCGATGCGGTTCCCGCCGAGGTCGCCGGGACGAAGGTCACGAAGGTGATCAGGATCGACGGTACCAAGCTGCTCCTGGAAGACGGCAGCTGGATGTTGTTCCGCAAGTCGGGCACCGAACCGGTGGTGCGCCTCTACGGCGAGGCGGCCTCGGAGGCGCGGCTGGCGGAGGTGATGGAGGCGGGCAGGAAGTTCATCTTGGGGTAAACAACCAGAATCGGAATTTATCTTTTATTTTTAAAGTCTATCTAAGGAGATACTCAATTATGTGGGATTACACACCAATCGTTAAGGACCATTTTCTGAACCCCCGCAACGTGGGGGATATTGCCGATGCCGATGCCGTCGGCGAGGTGGGGAGCCTGGCATGTGGCGACGCGCTCAAGCTGTACCTCAAGCTGGATGAGCAGAAGGAGAGGATCGTCGAGGCCAAGTTTCAGACCTTCGGCTGTGCCAGTGCAATCGCTTCGTCATCGGCCCTGACCGAGATGCTCAAGGGGAAGACCCTGGACGAGGCCCTGGCCATCAGCAACCAGGACATCGCCGACTTTCTCGGCGGCCTGCCAGAGGAGAAGATGCACTGCTCGGTGATGGGGCAGGAGGCGCTGGAGGTGGCCATTGCCAAGTATCGCGGCCACGAGCTTCCCGCGTCCGCTCACGACCATGAGCACGCTCCCGCCTATCCCGACCAGGAGGGGGTCGTCGTCTGCAAGTGCTTCGGAATCACCGACGTCTTCCTGAAAAAGGTGATCGAGACCAACAGGCTGACCACGGCCGAGCAGGTGACCCATTTCACCAAGGCGGGGGGCGGTTGCGGCGGCTGCATCCCCAGGATCAAGGAACTGATCGCCGAGGTGATGGGCAAGCAGCCCGAGGAGCCGCGCAAACGACCGGAAAAGCTCTCCAACATGAAAAAGATGCAGATGATCCAGGAGGTGCTGGAGAAGGATATCCGCCCGCTCCTGTGGGCCGACGGCGGCGACCTTGAGCTGATCGACATCGACGGACCCAAGGTGCAGGTGGCCTTCCGCAAGGCCTGTGCCGGTTGCGCCTCGTCCGGCTACACCTCGCGCGTGGTCGAGCAGAAGCTGCGCGACCTGGTGGCCGAGGATATCGTGGTAGAGGAGGTGGCCGGATGAAAGAGATCTATCTGGACAACAACGCCACCACCAAGGTGGACGAGGCGGTCTTCGAGGAGATGCGCCCCTATTTTTGCGAGATGTACGGCAATCCCAGTTCGATGCACTTCTTCGGGGGCCAGGTACAGCGCAAGGTTGACGAGGCCAGGGGGCGCGTGGCGGCACTCCTCGGTGCCTCGCCGGACGAGATCGTCTTCACCGCCTGCGGCACCGAGAGCGACAACGCAGCCATCCGCTCGGCCCTGGAGGTCTTTCCGGACAGGCGCCACGTGATCACCTCGCGCGTGGAGCATCCGGCCGTGCTGACCCAGTGCCGCAACCTGATCCAGAAGGGGTACCGGGTGAGCGAGATCGGCGTGGACGGCGAGGGGCGCCTGGACATGGAGGAGTTGAAGGCCATTGTGGATGAGGATACCGCCATAGTCTCGCTTATGTGGGCCAACAACGAGACCGGGGTGATCTTTCCGGTCGAGGAGGCCGCCGCCATAGCCAAGGCCAAGGGGGCGCTGTTCCACAGCGACGCGGTCCAGGCGGTGGGCAAGATCCCGATCAACATGGCGAACTCGCGGATCGACATGCTGTCGCTTTCCGGCCACAAGCTGCACGCACCCAAGGGTATCGGCGTGCTCTACCTGCGCCGCGGCACACCCTTCCGGCCGTTCATGGTCGGAGGACACCAGGAGAAGAGCCGCCGCGCCGGCACGGAGAACGCCGCCGCAATCATCGCCCTGGGAAAGGCCTGCGAACTGGCCGGTCTGAATATGGAGCTGGAGAACACCCAGGTGATGGCGCTGCGGGACCGCCTGCAGAACGAGTTGATGGCCCGCATCCCCAACGCAAGAATCAACGGCGGCGGGGCAGAACGCCTGCCGAACACCACCTCCATCGCCTACGAATACGTCGAGGGGGAGGCCATCCTGCTGCTGCTCTCCGAACTGGGTGTCTGCGCCTCGTCGGGGAGCGCCTGCACCTCCGGCTCACTGGAGCCGTCCCACGTGCTGCGCGCCATGGGGGTCCCCTTCACCTGCGCCCACGGCTCGATCCGCTTCTCCCTGTCGCGTTACACCACCGCCGAGGAGATCGATACGGTCATTCGCGAGCTCCCCCCGATCATCGAGCGCCTGCGCCGCATGTCCCCCTTCGGCAGGGAGTTTCTCAAGGGGCAGGGGTAGGGGTTGATCGTGACATAGGATGAAGACAACAAGGGGCGGCCGATGGTCGCCCCTTGCCGTTTCTGGAAAATCGGAAAATCTACGCTAGAATGATCTTGTTTGGTCCAAGCCTTTCAATGGAGGAGTTTTGTTATGGAGATTCGGATACCGGCGGTCGGTGAGTCCGTCCACGAGGCGCTTCTGGCCAAGTGGTTCAAGCAGAACGGCGAGGCGGTCAAGAAGGATGAAGCGCTCTGCGAGATCGAGACCGACAAGATCACGCTCGATCTGAACGCCGATGCGGGCGGTATCCTCTCGATCTCGGTGCCCGAGGGAACGACGGTGAAGGTCGGCGCGGTCATCGGGTCGATCGCCGAGCAGGCCGCCGCAGCCGAGACCCCGGCTGAAACGCCGGCTGTTATACCTCCCACGGCTCCGCGCGAAGGGGAGATCCGGGCCGCGGTGTCATCGCCGGCGGCGCGCCGCGAGATGCGCGAACAGGGGATCGCGCCCGAGACGGTGGCAGGAACGGGGAAGGGGGGGCGGATCACGCTGGACGACCTGTTCGCCCGCATCGAGGAGAAGTCGCGCCGCCCGGCGGAAGGGATGCCGGCCGAACCCGAGCAGGAGACCCTGGCTGCTCCCGCTTCCGAGCCATCTCCGCAGCCGTCCGCGGCCGCCGCACCTACGCAGACGTCCCTGACTGAAGCGCCTGCCTGCGTCAGGTCCGAGGAGGCGCCCGAATATGTTGCCGGCCGGGAGGAGCGCCGGCCGATGTCCCCCATCCGCAGGCGGATCGCCGAACGCCTCCTGGCGGCCCGCCAGCAGACCGCCATGCTGACATCCTTTAACGAGGCCGACCTCTCCCGCATCAAGGCGCTGCGCGAGAAGCACGGCGAGCACATCCGGCAGCGCCACGGAGTCGCCCTGGGGTACATGTCGTTCTTCGTCAAGGCCTGCGTCGAGGCGCTCAGGGAGTTTCCGGCGGTGAACGCCTCCATCGACGGCAACGACATCGTCTATCACCATTACTACGACATCGGCATCGCCATCGGCGCCGAAAAGGGGCTGGTGGTGCCGGTGCTGCGCAACGCCGACCGCATGCGGCTCTACCAGATCGAGCAGGCCATCGCCGGGTTCGTGGAGAAGATCAGGACCAACCGTCTGGCCATCGCCGACCTGGAGGGGGGCACCTTCAGCATCACCAACGGCGGCGTCTTCGGCTCGATGCTCTCCACCCCGATCCTCAATCCGCCCCAGAGCGGCATCCTCGGCATGCACGCCATCCAGGACCGCCCGGTGGCGCGCGACGGCCAGGTCGTCATCCGCCCGATGATGTACCTGGCGCTCTCCTACGACCACCGCATCATCGACGGCCGCGAGGCGGTGCTCTTCCTGAGGCGGGTCAAGGAGTATATCGAGGAGCCGGAGGAGCTGCTGCTGGAGGGGTGATGATTTGATTTCGGATCTGCAATCCAAAAGAAGGTTATCCACAAAAACCTGAAACACATTAACGCAAAGGCGCAAAGGCTCAAAGGCGCAAAGTATCACCCAGTAAAACGATTGTCTTTGCGTCCTTGCGCCTTTGCGTTAAAAATCAGCCTTTGTTTGGTTATGGTTTCGTTTGAATTCATGGAGGGAAATGCAATGCCGGAAACAACAACGTACGACCTGATCGTCGTCGGCGCCGGGCCGGGGGGCTACGTGGCCGCCATCCGCGCCGCGCAACTGGGGATGCGGGTGGCGGTGGTGGAGAAACGGACCACGCTCGGCGGGGTCTGTCTCAACGAGGGGTGCATCCCCAGTAAGGCGCTCCTGGACTCCAGCGAGCTGTTCGCCCTGGCGCGCGACCGCTTCGCCCTGCACGGCATCGCCATCGACCCGCCGCGCCTCGACCTGGAGGCGCTGCTGCGCCGCAAGGACGATGTGGTCAGGAAGCTGACCGACGGCATCGCCTACCTCTTCAAGAAGAACGGGATCGAAAGGGTCGCGGGCACGGCCGCGCTGGCGGGGAGGGACTCCACCGGTCTGCACGGGGTGCGGGTGACCGGCGCGGCTCCGGTCACCCTCCGGGCGCCGCGGCTGCTGCTGGCCACCGGGAGCGAGGCTGCGGCGCTGCCGGGCATCCCCTTCGACGGGGAGATGGTGGTCAGCGCCCGCGAGGCGCTCTGCTTCGAGCGGCTCCCTGAGCACCTGGTGGTTGCCGGCGGCGGCTACATCGGTCTGGAGATGGGCTCGGTCTGGCGCCGCCTCGGCTCCCGGGTGACGGTGATCGAGATGCTCCCGCGGATACTGCCGACCATGGACCGTCAGGCGGCCGACGCCATCCACCGCTCGCTGCGCAAGCAGGGGATCGAGTTCAGGCTGGAGGCGCGCATCAGCGGCCTCAGCCGCAATGGGGACAATGGCCTGGTCCGCTTCGACACCGGCGGCGGCAGCGAGGAGATCGAGTGCGACCGGCTGCTGGTGGCCGTGGGGAGGAAGCCGTTCACCGAGGGGCTGGGCCTGGAGGGACTGGGGGTGCGGCTGGATGAAAAGGGGAGGGTGGTCGTTGATGAGGATTACCGGACCACGGCCCCCGGCGTCTACGCCATCGGCGACCTTGTCCCGGGCCCGATGCTGGCCCATAAGGCAATGGAGGAGGGGGTGGTCTGCGCGGAGCGGATGGCGGGGCAGAAGGGCGTCGTGGAGTACGACTACATCCCAGGCGTGGTCTACACCTGGCCGGAAGGGGCCTGCGTGGGGAGGAGCGAGGAAGAGCTCAAGGAGAGCGGCACCCCCTACAAGGCGGGCCGTTTCAACTTTGCCGCCCTGGGAAGGGCGCGCTGCATGGACGAGTCAGAGGGTTTGGTCAAGATCCTCGCCCATGGGGAAACGGACCGGCTGCTCGGTGTCCATATCGTCGGCCCGCGGGCCTCGGAGTTGATCGCCGAGGCGGTTACCGTGATGAGTTTCGGCGGGACGGCCAGGGACATCGCCCTGACCTGCCACGCCCACCCGACCCTGTCAGAGGCGTTGAAAGAGGCGGCGCTTGATGTGCATAAGGAGGCGATCCACGCGTAAGCGCACAAAGCAAGACGCGGGAGCATCCCTTGCAGCTTTTTTACGCTGGTGGGTGAGAACAATCGGGATAGAGGGGGATTTCCTTGACTTAACGCACTAGACGAAAACGTGGAAAAGATCGCCGTCTTCGGCTCTTTCACACGAAGTTCCACCCCCCATGACATGGATGTGGCGGTTTTTGCGACTCCTCGGACGATTACCTCACCCTGGCCTTGTCGTTACGAAAAAGACTGCGCAGTCTCTCCAGGATCATTCCCATCGACCTGTTACCGATAACCATGCCGTACGACCCTGCTTCGGTATTTCTACAGGAAATCAACAAGGGTGAAGTGGCTTATGAAAAAAGACACTGAACTCTGGTTGCAATAGTACATGACGTATTGTGTCATCTCCTCGTGTTACCCTTTCCCTCATCCTTGTTCATCACCAGAATTGACTTAATGAAAACTAAAAATCATGGCTAAAGTGGGTAAAATCTGCTATGGCAAATAGAACAGATCGGGATGGTTGGGCGCGCCGGATTGGCGTCTTGGTTTTGTTTTGTTGATGTTGGGAGCGGATGGTGGACGGGGATGGGTGTCTTTGAGGGGGAGCTTGGATGAAAACTACAAAACAACCTTGATCCCGGTTGGGCTCATCTTCTCTGACCCGTTGTATATGTGAGGGGTATGAAATGGCCAAAAAGAATTCAACTGGCAGCGGAATTATCATAATTGGCCTAATTGTTTTCGCCATGGCAGCAAAGTATTGGTATCTATTCGTTGCCGTTGGTATCGTCGCCTTCCTTGTTTGGGGGATCGCCAAGTTAGCCAAAAGTTGGGCAACATCCGAAATACCGGAGAAAGATCTTGATATTCGAGCTGCAACGGCTTCCAATTCCGTTATTGACACTCCAAAACAACACGCAAGATGCGCATATTGCAATGCTGAGGGGTTGCACAGCGTATTAAGGTCTTCTGACAAGACCATAGACTTCCATTGCTTCGCCTGCGGCAAGAACTTTTTCATTTACAAATTTGATAGTAATAAAGTCACCACAAATTATCAGCCCTCTGCACCGAACAATTCGACATCACAACCAATTCCTAGTGACGCAACAATCTTCGAGGCAAGCGCACAGCAACCGAAATCCAGTTCACCGGACGCCCTTTGGGTGCCCTGCGGAAGAACCATACAGCATGCAGGGTATACTATTCCAGGCGGACTCATCTACTTTGGCAGCGGCCTAAAATCTGTAACGCGCTGGAACGAAGAGCCAGCTCTCATTGACACAAGCCTTCCCGTTATTAGTGACAACCCCGACCGCGAAGGCAGGAACATGGGCTATTGGCCTTCCTATACCCAAATCCACCCTGCATCTCGTGCTGCTTACCTGGATTGGCTCTCCACCGGCAGAAAAGATCCCAAAACCAATATCGGCTATGTTTTCATCTACTTTTACGGCCTGGAGAGGCGGGCCTTGGCCGATGCGAGGGATTCCGCTTCAGCACGAAACGATGTGCCCGCCATCATCACGGAAGTTAAGCGGCTCCTGTCCATCTACGGCGAGAACGGTTCCTTTCATGCATACGCCGGTAAGTTTTTGGACGCATTGCGGGTTACTCAGACAACCGTCCCGCTCTATCGCACCTCCCCACAGATTGACTCTTGTTCCTGGGAGGTTCCTTTAACCCTCAAGATAGCACTCGGTCAGATGGCGAGAGACGATATTCCCGTGTCGTCAGAATGGGCACTGGCATGGGCGGAAAACGACCCGTCGATGCCTCGCAGGATGCCTGTCCAGCGTTGCCCGGATGAGTTCCGCGAATTGTTCAGGATTCGGTACAGCGAAAAATTCGGGGACGGTTTTAAGCTGAAGCCGAACAAGACTCGTATCCAGGCCGCATATCGTCCCGCCAGTTCCTCTTTTGGCGGACAGGTCGATATCCCGATGCCGGACCTCCCGGACATAACGCGGCTTACGGGGCCATCTTCCAAGATTAATGACCTCGTAAACAGTTGTACCGATGAACTTGAAGGGTACAGCCGCTATCTTGGCCGAAACCCGGATGGCCGGAACTCGATTGAGGCTACTTCATATCTTCCCCAACCCCTGTTGAAGAAGCATGCGGGAAAAGATTTCCAGAGGCTGATCAACTGGCTGAATGGTCAGGTTACATCCGATGCTCCAGTATCAGCGCCCTTTTCTTCCATCGTGCAGCAAATTCCATCGATCAATCGGGACGGTTTCGGCAAGAAAGAGGCGACGGCCATTGCCAATCTTCTCGGCAAGATGAGCATCGGCATTGAGCCGGACCCGCGCTTCGGGTGCTTCGTCCCAAAACCGGAACAGGACGTCGTTCTTTTCAGAATCGGCGATAGCGCTCCGAATTCACCATCCGCCGAGTATTCCGCTGCGACGGTGGTATTGCACCTGGCCTCTGCCGTTGCCGGCGCCGACGGGTCCGTTGATTCTTCCGAAGAGCGCCACTTGGAGGAGCATCTGGAGGCATGGCTGCACCTCACATCTGATGAGAAGACGAGGCTGAGGGCGCACAATCAATGGCTCCTTTCTTCCTACCCCGGCATGAGCGGCGTCAAGAAGCGAATAGAACTGCTCAATAATGACCAGAGGGTGTCGCTGGGGAGGTTCCTTGTCGGGGTCGCGCAGGCAGACGGCTACATCGACCCGACCGAGATGAAAATGCTCACGAAGATTTACGCAATGCTCGGCCTGGACACCCAGAGTCTCTATAGCCACGCCCATGCCGCAGCCGTCGAACCGGTTACCATTCAGGCAGCCGATTTGGTGAGGCCACAGGGGTACGCCATCCCGTCGCCTCCGGCGAAGCCGACCGAGGGTATTTCTCTCGATATGAGCAGCATTGAGGCGAAGCTCGCGGAAACGGTTGCCGTCTCAGCCATCCTCAACAATATCTTCACTGAAGAGGAACCGGCGTCGTCATCAGTGCCCGTTTCCGAGCCGGCCAACTCGGACGTTTCTATTGCAGGACTCGACCCGGAATCATCCGCGTTCATGCGGATGCTGGCTTCCAAGCTCATATGGGCCAGGGATGAGTTGGAAAAGCTGGCAGCCGACCATAATCTGATGCTGGACGGTACGCTCGACAGCATCAACGATGCCGCGTTTGACCATTTTGGCGGGCCGTTTTTCGATGGGGATGATCCGATAGAGATTGATCCGGAGATAGTTGGAAGGCTGGGGAGTGCGGGCTTGGATGAAATCTGATCAAGCCCCAATAACGACTGATTAATGCCGAGCTGTCCGAAAATGCCGGACGACTGAACGTCAACCGGTTACAAATTGTTACCGGTTGAAACCGGATGCGGTTGGTGGCGGTAATAGAACGACACATGGAGAATGCCATGCACAATGAAATTATACGGAACACCACGGAAAGCAGGTCTATCTCCGGCTTGCTGAATAACTTGCGCGGACTGATTACCAGCGGCAGGCAACAGGCGCTGCGAGCCGTTGACGTAGTTCAAGTGCATACTTGCTGGGAGTTGGGCCGGCACATTGTCGAGTTTGAGCAGGGCGGCGCCGGCCGGGCTGAATATGGCAAACAGTTACTTTCGCAACTGGCAAAAGTGTTGACGGCTGAATTTGGCAAGGGCTTTGATGCCTCGAATTTGAGGTATATGCGCCTTTTCTACCAAGCGTTTCCAATTCGTGACGCACTGCGTCACGAATTGAGCTGGACTCATTACCGGCTGTTGTTGAGGGTGGAAAATGCCAAGGCCCGCGACTGGTACATGCAGGAAGCCGCCGTGCAAAACTGGACGACCCGTGCCCTTGAACGGCAGATCGGCACACTCTATTACGAGCGATTGCTGGCAAGCCAGGATCGCACGGCTGTCATCGAGGAAGCGGTTTCGAATATCGCCGCGATGCCACAATCTCCTCGCGAGTTTGTACGTGACCCGGTCATGCTGGAATTCTTGGGGCTGCCAAACCCCGGCAAGCTGCTGGAGGCCAAGCTGGAACAGGCGTTGATTGACAATCTGCAAGGCTTTTTGATGGAGTTGGGGAAAGGATTCGCCTTTGTAGCCCGCCAACAGCGGATCAGCACGGAGAGCAAGGATTTTTACATAGATCTGGTGTTCTATAATTACCTGCTCAAGTGTTTTGTGTTGTTCGATTTGAAGACGGTAGAACTCACCCATCAGGATATCGGGCAGATGGATATGTATGTGCGGATGTACGACGACCTGAAGCGCGGGGAGGATGACAACCCCACCGTCGGCATAATTCTGTGCGCCCAAAAGGACGCCTCGGTAGTGCGTTATTCGGTGCTGGCGGGAAATGAACAGCTCTTTGCCAGCAAATACCGGCTGATTCTCCCCACGGAGGATGAACTGCGAGCGGAACTGGATCGGGAGCGTGAGTTGCTTGGTGATTTGGGGCGGGAGAAGGTGTAGATAACGAATCGGTGACAAGTTGTCACCAGCTGAATGACCGCTGAAGCTCAATCGGGGCTATTGACGGTAGCCGTGGGATTCATCCCACAGATTGAAAACACGGATTGAAAAGCGGTCGGGCAAGCCCGGTGGTGACGGGTGAGAATTTCAAGGGGTTGGCGGGGAAGGGAAAGAAGAAGATAACGTGATGTGAGATCAGGTTTTGTTGGTGTTGGGGAGCGGATGGGGCTGGCGAAAATAGTTGACTCGGAATTAAGTATGGATGTCACCGGAACTCGGAGCCGCGAAGTTGTTCGGCTACAAGGAATAAACCTAATGAACGAACGACTCAATTTTCTAAATGGGTTTGTGATTGATGTGAACTCGCCTGACAGTGTGGTCATTTTTGGGGCTTTAGTATTCTGCCTCACTCCAGAAGTGGCATGCCAAGCATTGGATGTTACTTTTGAGCAGTGTCCACGAAAACGTCAAGCAATAATGCGGAAGATTCAATCCGACATGTCGGTAGCGATTCGAGATTGCCACCGGAAATTACTCAAAAAGTTAGAGAAAAACATTGAAGCACTTCCAGGCTCAAAGAAAATAAGTGCTGCCAACACACTTCTGTTTTTTGCGAGGAGGCTACCCGAGAAGGAGGAGCACAAGGTGTTGAAGCGCCTCGCTACGTGTAAAAATGGAAATGTTAGGGTACAGATCTATCGAAGACTAAAAGAACTTCCTGAAAATATATGCCCAGACTACCTGTTGGAAGCATGGCAAATATACCGTGAATTTGAAGCGACACGCCTCTTGCTAAACCGTGCATCAGTGGAAACTCTTTCACATAATTTTGATGGTCTTGAAGAAGACTTGTCGAAATCAGGCCCACTGCTTTCGAGGCTGTATCTCCGATTAAAAGGAGATGGTCCAGCTGCTTTAGAACGACTTGAAAGGCTTAATCCTTTATCTCACGCATATGTGTGTGCAAAACTTCATGTCTCATTGTCACCAGAACACTTGTTAGCTCTATACTCCAAGGAAATTTCCGGGCTTGTTGTTTGGTGTGCGGGGCAGATGCAGCAATGGGACACGGTCATGGAAATGCATCGGCTCGAAGAGGAGTTTTTGAGAACTGAGTGATACAAAAATGTCGCATCCGTTAGACCGGAAAAGTCGTTAAGAGCCGAATCCGTTATCGCAAGAATGGAAACATGGAAAATAAAACCAAATTCATAAACCTTAATGGTAAAGGGATTTTTTCTTCTGGCGATAGCCATATTGAGAAACCCTTTACTGTTCAGCGAGAGTTTTCATATACGTTAATTTTTGTTCAAGAGGATGAACCCGAGGATCTTTTTTCTTATCAGTTTGATATTTCGGCAATATGGTCCTTATCGGGTCAACTTGAGGACGGTCGGGACATTCTTGCCGACCAACTCATGGTAGCCAAAACTGGAGGCATCGAAAAATATATAGAATTTACGCCCTTGGCTAGTGTGGTCATCGGACAATCAAGCCATTCACCTATTTTGGAAGTCCGATATCCACTTGTCGGCATGTTTGATGGCGAATTCTCCATTGAAGAATTTGGGTGGACAATTGAAGTCCTCAAATCTGACGATAACGCGAGCAATACGAAGCGCCAGTCAGAGGCATGGCGTGTTCCGATGGAGGGACTTACGCTTAGGCTTAAGAAAACCCGCACAACGCTTGATGAATATCATGAAAAGGCTCGCGAAATAATGCTGCTCTTGTCTTTGGCGACAGGTAATGGTGTGACCTCCTATAGGCAAATAGCATATTTCGACGCTCAACGAACAATGGAGGTTTGGTGCAAGATGACAGGGGATGCATTTGGTCCTGGTGCTGTTGTACCTGATTTCCAGTTTGGTCAATTCTTGAAGCAAGTACTTCCCGTGTGGAGACAGTGGAGACCAGACATTAAATCTCAGGCGCGTCTCGCCATCATCTATATTAATCTTTCGGGGGCAGGGTACCTTGATATTCGACTCTTTCAGATCAGTCAGGCATGGGAATTTCTTGCTACCTCTTGGATGCAAAAAGACAAACTTAGCGATTCCGAATGCGATCTTCGAAAAAGAATTATGGCAAGCTATCATGATTGGAAAAATGAACACCCAAAAGCTGATCCAACCGGGAACTGGGGTAGCCGGATTACCTTCCCCTTCAAGTGGCCAATGGCAAGGCGGCAGATTGAGTCTTTGGCTGAAAGTGGCAGGATTAATTTATCAAAAATCGGACTTGATTTTGAGGCCTTGAAGAAAACGAGAGATAGTGTCGCTCATACTGGCAAGATGACCGCGAACCAGAAAGGTAATTATCAGTTGCTTGCAGCCGCACAATTTGGGCTTCAGCTATTGCTGTTGGCTAAACTTGGCTATTCTGGCTTAGTCGTCACAGCAAAAGACGGTATTAAGGGCTCTGTGCCAATTGATGAATATTTTCAAGGCTGGTAAGGGACGGGGACTGTGGAACTTGGTTAAAAGAAGAAAGTAGTCCTGCCCTCGGATTTTGTATATTGAGGAATATGTCATGGCTAAAAAAAACTCGATTGGTTGCGGAACTGTCATAATCGGCCTAATAGGCTTAGCCATGGCTGCAAAGTATTGGTATGTCTTGGTTGCCATCGGTTTTGCCGCCTTGGCAATTTGGGGTATCGTAAAATTAACCAGAAATTGGTCAAAAACTGAAATGTCTGACAATATCCTTGGATTTCAAGGTGTGACGGTATCTACCACCATTACAGACACTCCTGCACCAATTATTGTCTCAGACCCCAAAGCTAATACCTTTGTCAACCATCACACTCCTCAAAACAGCCCTGAATTGCTGGAGAAAACATTTGATCGGAATAATGCAAGTACGAAAGTTGATCAAGTTAATGCTGTGATTGGAAAAGATCTGGCAAAGGAGAAAGCAGCGGCTGAAGTTGCTATGAAAATTGTCAATAGGCTTGAGACTGCTTTGGTTGGTACCGAAATACAGCGGATTCTTGATGCAAAAAAGGCAGCTTTGCAAGAACGCGTTACACAAGTCAATGCTGAAATAGAAAAGGTTTTAGAAGCCGAAAAAAAGGAAAAGACTAATAATAGGCTTCTTGTCATCATGGATTGTTTCAAGGCCCAGCGGATTGTTGATGCCGAGAAAGCGGCTGTGAGAGAACGTGTTGCTCAAGTTAATACTGAAATTGAACGGATTTTAGCAACTGAAAAAACAACGGTATCTACTACCGGTGTGGCTGAGAAGTCAGCTGTTGAAGTTGCCTTAAAAATAACAACCGCAGAAGAGATAGACCAAATTCACAATCTATTTGATATTGTTTTGGAGCCTATTGAAAAACAGTGGATTCTTGATTCCGAAGATATGGGTATGCCGGAGCCAGTTGCTCAAGAATATGCTGAGATTGAACAGGTTTTAGAAAATGAAAAAACCTGGACCGTTATAAAAACCGCTGTTTCTGCTGTCGTTACAGGCACTTCAAAGAAGCAAAGTGAAAAATGTGACCTGTGCAAGACTACGGGGATACATGACATTTTAAGGCTTGATCCTAATTGTATAAGTTGCGATAAAAAATTCCCATCACTTAAATATGGCAGCAATACCGTTACAGCTACGCCAACAAGACAGAATGCAAAATGTGCTTTTTGCAACACTTGGGGTTTTCACAGCATTTTGAGGATTACGGGATACACGATTGATTGCCACTGCTTTGCCTGCGGGAAGAACTTTTTCATATCCAAATTTGACACTAACACGATTACATCCGCTCCAATCATCACTGTCCCAGCAGCCTCCTTCGATGCCTTCGAGAACGAGGTGACTGAAGCGATGAAACAATATGACTTCGTGCTC
The DNA here is from genome assembly GCA_016182975.1 of Deltaproteobacteria bacterium. Taxonomy (GTDB): domain Bacteria; phylum Desulfobacterota; class Desulfuromonadia; order Geobacterales; family Pseudopelobacteraceae; genus JACPFJ01. The sequence goes on along the minus strand of JACPFJ010000024.1, from coordinate 9,796 downwards.
ATCAATCAATTGGGACGGCTAAAGACTGCCGATCAGTGGTTCGAGGAAACAACGCAGAAGCGCCGCCTGAGAACAGGTTCAGACAAGGTTTATGCTTGGCTGCTCCCCTTTATGCCATTCGAAGTGGCAAAGCTCTGTGAAATCAAAAACGTGGTGAACTGGGGGCTGAATTCAGTCTCCGTAATTCCCAAGCAGCTCAGAGTGCTAATCCGAGAGCGCAGAAAGCTCAAAGAACCATACGATGATCTGCTCCGTTCCTTGTACGGTTCGTGTGTCCTCACCGATTTCGTCAAGACTCTTGCTTTTGAGGGGCCTATAGGAAGCGTGGCATGCAATGTCGATATCCGTGAGCTACAAAATATTCATATCGATTACGACACGTTAGGCTATCATTACATCGAAGCGCTTTTGAAAACCGACGTGAAGTGGCTGTTAGAGGCTTTCGGAGAGCCTGCTACGCACCAGACCTTTGATGCTTTATGGCCGAACATCCGACGAAATGGCATATCCCGCTACTGTTGGGAAGAACTGCGCATCAGGACTGAAAGATGGCGTAATGAAATGAGCATGGTTGAATGGCTGCAAGACCGAGCGCGCAGTAATCTCAAATACTATCGGCTGAATTGGGAACAAAGGATAGAGTGGCTGGGACGCGATGATGAGTGGCTGGCTCGAAAAATAGCTAGCGAGCCACAGGCTCAGACTGCCCGATTCACTAAGCCGAAAATGTACGCAATCCCCACGCCATCAACGCAACCTGAAAGGGCATTTACCCTCGATATGAGCAGCATTGAGACTAAACTGGCAGAAACGGTCGCCGTCTCTGCCATCCTCAAGGACATCTTCGCCGAAGACGTGCCGGTGCCACCTCAAACAGCAGTCCCGGATTCAACCACTACAGAAACTTCCATTGCCGGCCTTGATACCGAATCCTTCTCATTCATGCAGGCGCTGGCATCCAAGCACATCTGGACAAGGGATGAACTGGAAAAACTGGCAGATCACCATAGCCTTATGCTGGACGGAACGCTCGACAGCATCAACGATGCTTCATATGACCACTTCGGAGGTCCGTTCTTCGAAGGTGACGACCCCATTGAAATAAATCCTGAATTTGCCAAGGAGATAACCGCATGACAACCGCAATCCGCCCCAAAGACCGGGACGCTGTCATTCAATCACTACGTGCCGGAGTTGTGCCCCGTACCGGCCAACACCTCATCCAGGTTGGCCGGGTGAACGAAATCGCCGCTCTTATCAAAGACATCGAGCGGATAGCAGATAATGGCTCTGGTATCCGCTTCGTCATCGGTGAATACGGTTCCGGCAAGACCTTTTTCCTGAATCTCGTCAGGGCAATAGCCCTTGAAAAACGGCTTGTCACAGCCCATGCGGACCTGAATCCGGACAGACGGCTGCACGCCTCCGGCGGGCAGGCTCGGTCGCTTTATGCGGAGATGATGAGGAATATCTCAACCCGCTCCAAGCCGGACGGCGGCGCAATGCAGTCCATCGTGGAACGGTTCGTCACGGAAGCGCTCAAGGAATCGAAAGCTTCCGGTAAAAACCCGGAAACCGTTATTCACGAGAAACTGGAGTTCCTTTCGGAAATGGTCGGCGGCTATGATTTCGCCCATGTCGTTGCTGCCTACTGGAAAGGGCATGACACGGGAAACGAGCAGCTGAAGGCGGATGCGATCCGCTGGCTCCGCGCCGAATTCACGACCAAAACCGATGCCCGCAACGCCCTTGGAGTGAGAACCATCATCGACGACGGCACTTTCTATGACCACCTCAAGCTGATGTCCCGGTTCGTCAGGCTTGCCGGATTCGAGGGGATGCTGATTTGTCTGGATGAGTTGGTGAACTTGTACAAGCTGTCGAACGTGCAGGCCAGGAACTCGAACTACGAGCAGATCCTGAGGATACTGAACGATTCCTTGCAGGGAACCGCTGTCGGCCTTGGCTTCATCATGGGGGGCACGCCAGACTTCCTCCTGGACACGCGCCGGGGGCTTTACAGTTATCCCGCTCTGCAATCCCGGCTTGCGGAAAATACCTTCGCCATCAAGGGGCTGGTCGATTACAGCGGGCCTGTCTTGCGCCTCAGCAACCTCAGTCCCGAAGATTTCTACATCCTTCTGGGAAATATTCGACATGTTTTTGCATATGGCAAAGCAGTAGATTATCTCCTACCTGATAAGGCTCTTAAAGCGTTCATGGAACATTGCTCCAAGAGGATCGGTGATGCCTATTTCCGTACCCCGCGCAATACGATCACCAGCTTCGTCAACCTCCTCTCCGTCCTGGAGCAGAACCGCCAGATCACCTGGCAGGACATCCTCGGAACCGTGGAGATCAAGCCGGACACCAATCCCGACCTGGACCTTGGGCCGGAAGAGATTGCCGCCACCAGCACCCTGACTTCTCCGGCATACTCTGCCGATGCCGAGGATAGCCTTGCATCCTTCAAGCTCTGAAGAATCCAAAGCCTTCTTCCTGCTCGACGAGAAGGTGCGGCGCTGGGTCTGGGACCAGGGGTGGACGGCGTTGCGGGACGCACAGGAACGGGCGGTTGCGCCCATTCTCGCCGGAGATACCGATGTAATCATTGCGGCGGCAACGGCGACCGGTAAGACCGAGGCCGCCTTTCTTCCCATCTGCTCAAGGCTCCTGACGGAAGAGAACCGGAACGCGTGCGTCGTCTACCTCAGCCCCCTGAAGGCCCTCATCAATGACCAGTTCTCCCGCATGGAGCAGTTGTGCGAACGCCTGGATATCCCCGTGCATCCATGGCATGGCGATATCTCCGGCAGCAGGAAAGGGCGGTTTCTCAAGAAACCAACCGGCATCCTCCTGATTACCCCGGAATCCGTCGAATCCCTCTTCGTCAATCATGGGACCGCCATCCCGCAGCTTTTCGGCAATCTGCTGTACATCGTCGTTGACGAACTTCATTCCTTCATCGGCTCGGAACGGGGCCAGCAGTTGCAGTCCCTCCTTCACCGCATTGAATTCGCAATAAAACGAAAAGTGCCGCGCATCGGACTGAGCGCGACCATCGGGGATATGCATCTGGCGTCACGATTCCTGAGACCTGACAGCGCCACCGAGACGGAAATGATCGTCTCCACGGCTACCGGCCAGGAACTGAGGCTTCTTCTGCGGGGGTATATTCAGACTCCCCCTTCTCTGGCCCCGGTGGGGGAGGCGGAAGAGGAGCTTCAACCGGACGGCAGCATTCTTAAAATCGGAGAATACCTCTTCAAGACCCTGCGGGGCAGCAGCAATCTCGTTTTTGCCAACAGCCGTAACCGGGTAGAGTTCTTTGCCGATATGCTCCGCAAGATGTGCGAGGAGCAGCACCTTCCGAACGAGTTCTGGCCTCACCATGGCAGCCTTTCAAAAGAGCTTCGTGAAGACGCTGAAGCGGCGATCAAGGACAAGTCGCGCCCCGTAAGCATCGTCTGCACCTCTACCCTCGAAATGGGCATCGACATCGGTTCCGTAGCCAGCATCGCCCAGGTAGGCGTCCCTCCTTCCGTTGCCAGCATGCGCCAGCGCCTTGGCCGATCTGGAAGAAGGGAAGGCGACCCGGCCATACTGAGGATCTACATCCAGGAGGATGAACTGACCGAAAGATCCGATCCCTCTGATTGCCTTCGCTCCGGGCTGGTGCAGACAATAGCCATGGTAAGGCTTTTGCTGGCGAAATGGTACGAACCGCCTCCATCCGGAGGACTGCACCTCTCGACCCTCGTTCAGCAGATGTTGTCTTTGATCGCCCAGTACGGCGGGATCACGGCTGTCCAGGCATACAATGTCCTGTGCAAAGACGGCCCCTTCCCGCACGTCGGCCAGCGGATGTTCGGAGACTTCCTGCGCAGCCTGGGAGAGCAACGTCTCATCATGCAGGCAAGCGACGGCCTGCTCCTGCATGGTCAAATGGGAGAGCGAATCGTCAATCACTATTCGTTCTATACCGCGTTCACGACGCCGGAGGAATACCGGCTGGTATCCGGCGACCGGACACTCGGGACATTGCCCCTCGACCGCCCAGTTGCAGTGGATTCCCTGCTCATCTTCGGCGGCAGACGATGGCTCGTTGTGGAAGTTGATACCGCAAAAAAGGTAATCATATTGAAACCCGCAAAAGGTGGGGTGCCACCGATATTCGGCGGCCAAGCCGGCTGGGTTCATGACCGGATACGGCAGGAGATGTTTGCTGTCTATACGGAAGAAAGTGTCCCGGTCTTTCTCGATGTTCAGGCAAAGGAGCTTTTGTCCGAAGCGAGAAAAAACTTCAACCGCTTTGACCTGGCAAAGACAAGGATGTTGACTCAGGGCAGTACGACATATCTCTTCTGCTGGATGGGCGACCGGGTGATGGATACACTGGCGGCCATGCTCCGCTCGAAGGGTATGAAGGCTGTGAATGAAGGGATCGCAATTGTGGTTACCAACGCATCGCTGGAAGAGGTGCAGAAATGTTTGCGTACATTGCAGAAGGAGGGGCAGCCGGATGCCTTTGAACTGGCAAGGTCGGTACTCAATAAAGCGACGGGAAAATACGACCTCTTCCTGACTGACGAATTACTGAGCGCCGATTATGCGGCATCCAAGCTCGATGTCGAGGGCGCGTTTAACGCTATAAAGACCATAATGGGGTCTGTTTAAGATAGGGGAAATATTTTCTTGAACGTCTTTCGCGGGATGCGGTTATCTATTTTTCTATTGACTCCCGCCCTTGCTCTTTACTTGAACTGGAGCCAAGTCAGCAAGCAGGTGCTTGCCAATCCAGCGCGTCACGAAGCGGAGTTTCGCAACGAGGGAATTTTCGAGCATGAACCCGCTCAAAACGCAGGCAAGATGCCTACGCTCCCAAACCAGGGGCGTCTCGCGGGACGCAGTTATCTATTTTTCTATTGAGCCAAGTCCTTACTTTTGGCGTCCGAGGGAGTCGGTGCGGCGAGCAGTTAATTCGACGATGAAATCGACGACCGGAATGCGTGTTGTAAGAATCCCGGCTGAATATCGATCAATATTGTGGTATCGTCTGAATCATACAGAGTACGGAGGTTGAGTAATGGCAGCGGTAAGCCTGAAACGGCAACAATACGGCGAATTGATTGCTCCTGAAACGATAGAAGGTGTGGTTCGCACCATTGCGGAAAATTTTTCGCCGGAAAAGATCATTCTTTTTGGTTCCTACGCCTCGGGAAATCCAACTCCGGATAGCGATCTCGATCTTCTGGTTGTCATGGAATCCGACCAACCCCGATATCGTCGCCCCGTTCCCCTTCACCTGCTGTTCAAACCGACTCCCTGCGCAATGGACCTTTTGGTCTACACCCCTGATGAATTATCAAAATGGAACGGCACGACAAACCATATCGTAACCGCGGCACTGCGTTTCGGAAAGGTTATGTATGAACGCGGATAAGGATTTTGCTCTGGATTGGCTGAAAAAGGCGGAAAACGACATGAGGTCAGCTCAACTCATACTGGCTGCCGAAGATGGCCCGTTGGATACTGTATGCTTTCATGCCCAACAAGTTGTGGAAAAATCACTAAAAGGAATGCTTACCCTTCATTCCAGACCCTTTCCAAGGGTACATGTCCTGCATCTCCTCCTGGATTTGCTGACCGACATCTATCCCGATCTTGAGCAGTTTCGCGAACAGTTCGTCATTCTTTCAACGTATGCAGTGGAAGCCCGCTATCCCGGTGATTATTTTGAACCGGAACGGCAGGAAGCAGAAGATGCGGTGGCAATTGCTGAAAGAGTACTTATACTGGCAAAGAAGCAGATAGCCAATTAAGCTAGGGATTACTCCCCGTTTCTCCCCAACCTATGCTCCACCCCTTGGAACATAATAGCGGGGTCATCCCCTGATACGAGATATCGTTGCGGTTGTGGATGACACCGACTTCTTCGAGACGGCAAGCATGAGTTTGCCATCCCAGCGCGCCACGTAGCGGTGTTTCGCAACGAGGGAAACATTCGAGCATGAACCCGCTCGAAACGCAGGCAAGATGCCTACGCTCCCAAACCATGCTGAATGGCTACAAGTTACGCTCGCATTACCTCTCTCCATTTGACGCCCGTTTCTTGAACCTTCCCCGATTTCCATAGTACTCTCCACACCGGCCACCTTACTCTATGTCACTACAACCGGAGATAGTTAAGCAGGAAGTCCATTGTCATAATTGATGGTATAATGAGATGGAAAAAGAATGGAGGTGCCGTTCATGCCGAAAAATCTGACCACCAAGATCCTCGAAGCCCATCTCGTCGAAGGTGAGCTTGTTCCCGGAAAAGAGATCGCGATCAAGATCGACCACACCCTGTTGCAGGACGCCACCGGAACCATGGCCATGCTGGAGTTCATCGCCATGGGCATCCCCCGGGTCAGGGTGGAACTGGCAGCCCAGTCCATCGACCACAACCTCTTGCAGACCGATTACAAGAACGCCGACGATCACGCCTTTCTGACCAGCGCGGCGATGAAGTTCGGGGTGCACCTGTCCAAGCCGGGCAACGGCGTCTCGCACCAGGTGCACCTGGAACGTTTCGACGTGCCGGGCAAGATACTGCTCGGGGCCGATTCCCACACCCCCACGGCGGCCGGAGTGACCATGATCGGGATCGGCGCGGGGGGGCTGGACGTGGCCCTGGCCATGGCCGGACACCCCTTTTATCTCCCCTGCCCGCGGGTGATGGGGATCAGGCTGACGGGAAGACTCCCCGAGTGGGTCTCGGGCAAGGATGTCATCCTGGAGCTCTTGCGCCGTCACACGGTCAAGGGGGGGGTCGGCAGGATCATCGAGTACTACGGTCCCGGCGTTGCGACGCTGTCGGCCACCGACCGCGCCACCATCGGCAACATGGGCGCCGAGCTGGGTGCCACCTCCTCGATCTTCCCCTCCGATGAGCGGACGCGGGAATTCCTCGTGTCACAGGGGCGGGGCGAATCGTGGCTGCCGCTTACCGCCGACGAGGGGGCGGCCTACGACGAATACGACGAGGTCGATCTCTCAACTCTCGAACCTTTGATCGCCTGCCCGTCGTCGCCGGACAACGTGGTGCCGGTTCGTGAGGTCGAGGGGGTCAAGGTGGACCAGGTCCTGGTGGGGAGCTCGGTCAACTCGTCGTTCCGCGACCTGATGACCGTCTGCCGGGTTCTGGAGGGGCAGCGCATCGCCCAGAACGTATCGTTCCACATCAATCCCGGCAGCCGCCAGGTGTTGGAGAACGTGGCCGATCAGGGGGGGGTGGTGACCCTGCTGATGGCCGGGGCGATCATCCACCAGTCAGGCTGCCTGGGGTGCATCGGCATGGGGCAGGCGCCCGGCACGAACCAGGTCTCGTTGCGCACCTTCCCGCGCAACTTCCCCGGCCGCAGCGGCACCAAGGACGACAAGGTCTACCTCTGCTCGCCCGAGACGGCGGCTGCGGCCGGCATTTTCGGGGTGATCACCGATCCGCGCAAGCTGGGCAGCATCAAGCCGTATCCGGCGGTGCAGAACCCGTCCCGTTACCTGCTCGACGACTCCGGCATCATCTTCCCCCTGGAGGATAGCGCCGCGGTCGAGATCAGGACCGGACCGAACATCGTCCCATTTCCCGATTTCGAGCCGCTCCCCGAGACCCTTGAGGCGGAGGTGAGCATCAAGGTGGGGGACAACATCACCACCGACCACATCATGCCCGCCGGCAACAAGGTGCTGCCGCTGCGCAGCAACATCCCGGCGATAGCCGAGCACGTCTTTGAGCAGATCGATGCTGAGTTCCCGGGCCGCGCCAGAGGGGCGGGCAACGGCGTCGTCATCGGCGGCGAGAATTACGGACAGGGCTCCTCCCGCGAGCACGCCGCCATTGCCCCGCGCTATCTGGGCATCCGCGCCAAGATCGCCAAGGGCTTTGCCCGCATCCACAAGGCAAACCTGGTCAATTTCGGCATCCTGCCGCTGACCTTCAGAGACCCCGCGGATTACGACCGCTTCGCTCAGGGGGATCGGGTCTCGTTCCCCGATCTGCGCCGCCTGGTGGAGAGTGGCGCTCGCGAGATCCCGCTCCTCGTCGCCGGCCGGGAGGTCGTTACGCTGCTGGACGTATCCGAGCGTCAGCGCCGGGAGTTGCTGGCCGGGGGGACGCTCAACTTCGTGAAAGAACAGCAGAACCGAAGAAGGGAGGGCTAATGCCAAGGACGACCCGCAAAACCAAGATAGTTGCCACCCTCGGCCCTGTCAGCTCTTCGGAGGCGATGATCGCGCGGCTGATGAACGCGGGGGTGAACATCTTCCGCCTCAATTTTTCCCATGGCGACAATGCCGAGAAACTGGAACTCATCCGCGTCATCCGGAGGGTCTCGGACAAGTCCGGGCGGCAGGCGGGCATCCTGGCCGACCTGCAGGGGCCTAAGATCAGAACCGGCAGGATGGCGGGCGATGCCATGACCCTCACCAGGGGGGAGGAGGTAGTCATCACCACCGAGGAGGTGCTCGGAGGCAACGGCCTCATCCCCACGGTGTACCGATCACTGCCGAGCGATGTGCAGGGAGGTTCGCGGATCCTTCTGGATGATGGCTTGATGGAGTTGAAGGTCATCGCCGTCGATGGTGAGCGGGTACGCTGCCTGGTGGTCAGCGGCGGGGTGCTGAAGAACAACAAGGGGATCAACCTCCCCGGCGTGCACGTCTCCGCCCCCTGCCTGACCGCCAAGGACCTGCTCGACCTGGACTTCGCCCTTGAGGCGGGGGTCGATTTCGTGGCCCTCTCCTTTGTCAGGACGGCGGAGGACATCGAGCAACTCAAGCGGATCATCTACCTGAAGGGGAAAAACACCCCGGTCGTCGCCAAGATAGAAAAACCCGAGGCGCTCCGCAATTTCAAGCGGATCCTGCGGGCCACGGACGCGGTCATGGTGGCCCGTGGCGACCTGGGTGTAGAGATAGAGGCCGAGAAGGTGCCGATCTATCAGAAAAAGATCATCGAGGCCTGTAATCGGGCGGGCAAGCCGGTCATCACCGCCACCCAGATGCTCGACTCCATGATACGCAACCCGCGGCCCACCAGGGCGGAGACCTCGGACGTTGCCAACGCCATTGTCGACGGTACCGATGCCGTGATGCTCTCGGCCGAGACCGCCTCGGGCGACTACCCGGTCGAGTCGGTGGAAACCATGTTCCGCATCGCCCGCGACGTGGAAAACGCCGCTTTCTGGGTCAAGGCGGAGGGGAGGATCACCGCGACACCGAGTATTGCCCAGGCAGTTGCGGAATCGGCCTGCCGGGCGGCCACGAGCCTCGCCGCGCGTGCCATAGCGGTATTCACCCAGTCGGGCAGCACGGCGGCGCTCATCTCACGCTTCCGCCCCCGCATCCCGATCATCGCCTTTACCTCATCCCCCGAGATTCAGCGCCGGCTCTCCATCTACTGGGGGGTCGGCACGGTCGGGATCGGCGTCATGCAGGGGATGGACCAGCAGATCAGAGAGGTGGAAAACATCCTGCTCTCTTCGGGATACCGCAAGGGGGACATCATCGTCATCATCATGGGGATACCGATCGAGGCGCGTGGTTCCACGAACCTGATGAAGGTGCACAAGCTGGGGGCGGGCGGGTTCTACGAGATCTACTGATCGTCATCCTGTAAGTCAGATACCCCCGGCACAGCCGGGGGCTTGAAAAACGTTAACCGCTCAAAGCGGGTTGGTAAACCGTTGCCACCTCGAAGGTGGCTCCTCTTAAAGTAAGTTTAGCTGATCAAGACGTTTATCTTCTTCGCTCTGAT